>JAFRPG010000014.1 GCA_017429265.1 Clostridia bacterium
AAACCTGACAATTCCCAAGAACTATCTTTTCCGGGACGGCGCCGAAGGAGTCCAGAGGATTCGGAGCGCCCGGAAAACTGTCCGGGGGACAGTTTTCAGCGGAGAATGGGCGGCAGCCCCGGACCGATCGGAAAGCCCTCTAGTGCGCCCGCAGGCGCATTCCTCGTCAACGAAGTTTCCCTGAAACTAAACGTGAACCACAAAAGAAGCCCTCCCGGCTCGGGACGGGCTTCTTTTGGTCCGAATCGTTACTTGTTCACAGGATCTCCCCCGCACCCGGGTCGGCCTCGCCGGCTTCGGGCTGCAGCGTCACACGGAGGCGCACCGGATTGTGGTCCGAGCAGACAAAGCCGAGGTCCACGGTCTCCAGTTCCTCCACCAGCACATTGGTCGAGACGATGAAGCCGTCGATCGGGTAGAACTGGAACCCCGCGTCGTTCGGATCATAGGCGCGGTCCAGGCTGCGGCAGGTGGGGACGCTGCTGTCCATCAGAAGGGTCAGGCGGTTCGGGTCAAACTCCGCCGCGTCGATCGCGCCGGGCTTCCACAGGCCCTCCTTCACCGGGTACGGGTTGTTCACATTCGAGAAGACCTGGTTGAAGTCGCCGCCGGCGATCACCCAGTTGCCCTTCAGGGTCTCCTCGTGGAGGAAAGACGCCAGCTGCTTCGTCTGTGCCGCCTTGCCCGCGCCGTCGTCGTAGGCCTCGAGGTGGAGGTTAACCAGCACCAGCTCGTGTTCGCTGCCCGCCACGGGGATCCGGGTCACCAGCAGGCATCGCTTGAGGTTGACCGTGCGGATGGGCCAGGAGAAGGGGCAGGGCAGGCTGATGCGCCGGGCCTCGCCGATGCCGAAGCGGCTCATCGTGTACAGTCCGCTCTCCACATGGCCGATCGGCGGCAGCGGATAGGGCACGAAGAGGCTGGAGAAGTTGTAGGCAAAGGCCGTGCGATAGCCGGGCAGGGCGTCGCTGACGGTCTTCCGCTCGTCGATCCCATGGCTGCGGGCGCTGTTGGCGTCCACCTCCTGCAGGAGGATGATGTCCGCCGCCACCTCCCGCAGCGCGTTCGTGATGCCGCGCATGTTCTGCTCCACACGGGCCTTGTCCGCGGTGTAGACCGAGGTGCCGCCGTCCATGAAGAAGTCGGCGTTGTCGCCGAGGGCGCCGTAGCCGATGTTCCAGCCGATCACGTTCAGGGACTCGCCCGCGCGGAGCTCCGCCGTAGCCTCACCGCCCGGGGAGACGGTCTCCACGTCCGCCGGACGGTATTCCGTGACCGTGAAGACCGCAAGCGCCAGCACGGCGATGCCGATCAGGATGCCGATCAGCCGGAAGATCAGGTCGATGAGCCGCCGGCCCAGCGATTTATGCTTCTTTTTCCTTGCCATGTCACATTCCTTCTTTCATGTCAGCGGTCGTAGTAGGGCGAAGCGCCCGGCTGGGCGTAGGGCGAACCGCCGTAGTAGGGAGAGGGCTGAGCCGGTGCCTCCTGTGCGCCCTGCTCCGGCGCATAAGGCTGGGCAGGCTGTGCGCCGGCGTAGGCGGGCTGCTCCTGGGGGTAAGCCGGGGGCTGCTGCGGCGTGCGCTGGCTGTTGCTCATCTGCTGGAAGCGGCGCAAGGCCATGTCGGTGCGCATGTCGCTGTTCTCCACGAGATGGCCGAGCACATAGAGCAGGAGGGAGCAAAGCCATCCGAGCAGCGGCGAGAGCACCATCAGCAGCGCGCCGGCGAACTCGAGTCCCATTTCGGCAAAGAACAGCAGCCAGGCGCCCGCGCCCGCGCTCGCCGCGAGGATGACCCAGAATTCGATCTTCGCGATCGTCTTGAGTTTGTGTCCGAGGTTGCGGTACATGGCTCAGGCACGCTCCTTTCTCAGGGCCGCGCGGTAGGATTCCAGGAGGGGGAACATCGGTTTCTCGGACGGATGCGGGGCGCGGCGCGCGCGGCGGGCGCGGGTCATGCCGACCGTGACCGCGAAGCAGATCAGGATCAGCGCCGCGACGGGCAGCAGCAGGAACAGGGTCCGCACGAGCGGGTTGTCGGCGAAGGATCCCGACGTCGCATGGGCCCGGATCAGCTCGATCACCCGCCAGGTCAGCATCGTGACGGACGCGGCGGCCACGGTCAGCGTCAGCACCGTGGCGATGATCCCGCAGGCGCCTCCGTTATACCGCGGGGCGATGTGGGAGAAGACATACAGGTCCACCGCGAGCAGGGCCGCGGCAAGGCAGCCGACCAGGCCGATGACCGCCCAGATGCTGTCCCCGGAAAAGCCGGCGATGTCCAGGAGGGACTTGAAGCCCATCACCGCCCCGGCCAGCAGGAAGGCGCAGAAGGGCGACGCGAAGGCCACCCCCGCCCAGCGCCTGCCGACAAACGAACAGCGCTGCGCGATCAGCAGGCAGGCACACAGCACCGCCAGCACAAGGAACCCCAGGCCGAGCATCAGCAGGCCGTATCCGCTGATCCGGAAAGAGAGGGACCGGAAAAAGTCGGTCCCGAAGACCACCCCGAAGATCAGCGTCAGCCCCAGCGCGATGCACAGCAGAACCAGGCTCGCTTTCCATTTCCGTTTGAATCCGGGCTGCATGCAAAATCCCTCCCGTCTTGCCGTGGATATCGTTTCGTGACTGCCGCCATTGTACGTGTTTCTCCGGTGTTTGTCAAGCGCGCCCCGCTTGCGCGCCGGGGCAGAACGTGGTATCATGAAAAAGCATTCATCGCATTCATCTGGGAGATTGATTTATGAAGTCCAAAACCTTTCACAACCTGATGCGCGCCCTGGTCACCCTGCTCGGCGCGGGGATCGGCGCGGCGCTGGTGGCCCTGTTCGTCTACATCATGGATCTGACCGAGACACCCCTCGATCTCGCCCCCGGCGGTCTGCTGCTGATCTGCATCGTGACCTGCCTGGTTTTCGGCGGTCTGCTCTTCCTGTTTTCGGAGCGGATCATCGAGTGGTTCGTGAGCCTTGGCACCGGCATCGTGCGCCACGTGGACACGATCCCGGTCCGGCGCCTGCTGCCTTCCATGTCCGGCATGCTGGTCGGCCTCATCGTGGCGGCCCTGCTCTCGGTGATCTTCACGCGCCTCGGGGACGGCATCTTCATCACCGCCCTGACGGCGATCCTCTATCTCGGCCTCGGCGTCCTCGGCTACACGATCGGCTACCGGCGCTCCGAGGAGCTCAACAGCTATGTCCGCCGCACCGTCCGCATGAGCAGCGGCAAAAAGCTCCGCACCCGGCGCAAGGCGCGGGCCGCGCAGCAGGGCGGACTCAAGGTGATCGACACCTCCGCCCTGATCGACGGCCGCGTGGCCGACGTCAGCGCCGCCGGCTTCCTCGAGGGGACCCTCGTGGTGCCCGGCTTTGTCGTGGATGAACTCAGCCGGATCGCCGAGTCCCCCGACCCGGTCCGCGCCGCAAAGGGACGGCGCGGCATGGAGATCCTCGAGCGGCTGAAGCAGTCCCGCGGCGAGGGCTACCGCTCCGTCACCACCGACTACCCCGACACGCAGGATGTGGACGTGAAGCTCCTCCGCCTGGCCCGGGATCTCGGCGCGGCGGTCATCGCCGGCGACTACAGCCTCAACCGGGCAGCCCAGGTCAGCGACCTGAAGGTCCTGTCCATCGACGCCCTCGCCTCCGCCCTCCGGCCTGCCCTCGTGGCCGGGGAGACGGTCTCGCTGCTCATCGCCCGCGAGGGCAAGGAGCGCGGCCAGGGCGTTGGTTACCTTCCCGACGGCACGATGGTCGTCGTCGAGGGCGCGCACGCCCGCGTGGGCGAGACTGTCAGCGCCGAGGTGTCCAGCGTGCTGCAGACCAGCGCTGGCCGGATGATCTTCGCGAAGATCGCCGGAGCCGCCTGAGCCGGAAAGGAGTTTTGCCATGCGCTGTGTGATCCAGAAGGTGACCCGGGCGTCGGTGAGCGTCGGCGGCGAGACCGTCGGAGCCATCGGCAAGGGTTTTCTCGTCCTGATCGGCGTGAGCACGGAGGACGGGGAGGCGGACGTGCGCTACATGGCCGAGAAGGTGCCGAACCTGCGCATCTTCGAGGATGAGGAGGGCCGGATGAACCGCTCCCTGACCGACGCCGGCGGAGCCATCCTCGCGGTGAGCCAGTTCACGCTCTACGGCGACACCCGGGGCCAGCGCAGGCCCGGCTTCACCCGCGCCGCTCGCCCGGAGCAGGCTGAGGCCCTCTACACATCCCTCTTGGAGGCCTGGCGGGCGAAGGGCCTGACCGTCGAGACCGGCCGTTTCCGCACCGAGATGCTGGTCTCCCTTGTCAACGACGGCCCCTGCACGATCCTGATGGACTCGGAGAAGACGATATGAGCGCGGCCCGGGAAACGCTCGCCCGCTGCCGCGCTCTGCTCGCGGACGTGACGCCCCTGCCCGGGGACTGCGGCGAAGTTTGCGGGGCCGCCTGCTGCCGCTCCCTGCCCGGGGAGGAGACCGGCATGCTGCTCTTCCCCGGCGAGGAAGCCTTTTATGCGGACAGGCCCGGCTGGAAGACCGTCCCGGCGGAGGGCGGCGCGCTGCTGATCTGTCCGGGGCGCTGTAAGCGATCCGAACGCCCCCTCGCCTGCCGGATGTTCCCCCTGCTGCCGCTCGCTCGCGGGGAGGAGATCCGCGTCGCGGTGGACGCCCGGGCCCGCGCGGTCTGTCCGCTGGCGTCCAGCGGGGTCCGCGGCCTGCGGACGGACTTCACCGAAGCCGTCCGCGCCTGCGGCGTCCTGCTCCGCGGCGACCCGGCCCTGTCCGACACCCTGCTGCGCCTCACGGCGTGGCACGATGAGCTCCGCGAAACGCAAAAACGCTTTGGAGGTGGCTGACATGTTCCGACCGTACCCGGTTGAGCGTCTGGTCTTCGGCAGCGGGGAGAGCCGGCTGCTCTGCGCCGATGCCGTGTCCGATCCCGCGCTTGAGGCGTACCGGGGCCGGGTGCAGACCGTCTATGCCGACCCGCCCTTCATGACCGGTGACCGGCTCGACGGCCGGCGGCCCTTCGGCGAGCGCGGCTGGCGGGACGGCAAGCCCACCGTCGCCCTGCCCGGCTTCTCCGACCGGTTCGAGTCGCGGGACGACCATCTCGCCCTCCTGCGCGGCCTGGCGGAGCAGGCGAAAGCCCTCCTCACCGCCACCGGCCTGTTCATGCTGCACACGGACTGGCACGCCTCCGCCCATGCCCGGCTCCTCTGCGATGGGATCTTCGGCGAGCGCTGCTTCGTCAACGAAGTGATCTGGGCCTATGAGAGCGGCGGGAGAGCGCGCCGGACCTTCAGCCGCAAGCACGACACCGTCCTGATCTACGGCCGCACGCCCGACTGGCGTCTCGAGCCGGAGAAGGCCGCCGTCCCGCGCTCGAGCCGCCGCCGCTCGCACATGCGCCGCGCCGTGGACGCGGACGGGCGCCCCTACTCGATCATGGTCTCCGGCGGAAAGGAATACCGCTATTACGACGACGATCCGGTCACGCCCGGCGACGTGTGGACCGATATCAGCCACCTGCAGCAGCGGGACCCGGAGCGCACGGGCTGGCCGACGCAGAAGCCGCTAAAGCTCCTCCTGCGCCTCCTCAGCTGCGCCCTGCA
The DNA here is from genome assembly GCA_017429265.1 of Clostridia bacterium. Taxonomy (GTDB): domain Bacteria; phylum Bacillota; class Clostridia; order Christensenellales; family Aristaeellaceae; genus RUG11272. The sequence continues at coordinate 5,598 of JAFRPG010000014.1, forward strand.
TCCCGGGGAGTTGGCGGCGGACCTGTGCGCCGGCTCCGGCACGACGGCGGCCGCGGCGGTCCGGCTGGGGGCGCATTGCCTCGCGGTGGACCTGAACCCGGCGGCCTGCGTGATGTCGGCCCTGCGCCTGGATCTGAAGGACCTGACGCTCGACCTCCCGGCCGAAGCGCCGTCCGGCCCGGCCGGAAGGCTCGACGGCACGCTGGAGGGCAGCGGACTGCTCCTCCTGTCCGCCTATGACGCGGAGGATCCGGACTTCCCCGCGGGCGGCCCGCTCGACGCGGTGACGGCCTGGGCCGCCGGGCGGATCCGCGACGGGGTCTTCCTCGCCCAGGACGTGTTCCTGCGCAGTCAGCGCCATCCCGCGCTGACCCCCATGGCCCTGCTCCGCCCCGGCGAAGGCGTCCCCGCCGTCGCGGTCATTGACGCCGCGAACCGCCTGTGGGTCTTCGCATGGACGGACGAATGAGCTTCAAGGCATCAAAAAAGGATGGATCCGATGCCACGGTCCATCCGTTTTCGTGTCCGGGAAAGATTCACTTGCCGAAGGAGAAGCGGAAAAGGAACATCCACAGGCGCCTGCGGTATTCCGGGTAGACGCCCCGATGGATGAAGAGCTGCTTGAGGTTGTCGTACATGGTCAGCTTCTTTTTGATATTCGCCCAGGGGTGGCAGACGCTGCTCCAGAACTGCTTCATGATCAGTCCGTCCGCGCGGCGGTTGTACTCGTAGACCAGGTCCGTCACATAGCTGACGCGCCGGGCTTCCCGAAGGTAGTTCATCACAAAGCAGAAGTCCTCGCCCCAGTCGAGCGCCTCGTTGAAGGAGATCCCCTGCCGCTCCAGGCTCTCGCGGCGGAACAGCTTGTTCCACAGCACGCTGTAGTAGAAGGTGATCGCGTACCGGTCGAGGTCGCGGAGCACCGCGTCCATCTCCAGGGTCCGCGGTTCCTTCACCAGGCTGCGGCGGGTACGGTACCGGCCGAGCACCTCGGTGTAGGCCCCGATCACCAGATCGCTGTCGGTGCGCTCCATCGTGTCGACCAGGGTGCGGAGGGAATTCTCCGCCATCACGTCGTCGCTGTCGGTAAAGCGGATATACTCGCCGCGGCACTGCCTGAGCCCCGCGTTGCGCGCGGAGGAGACACCGCCGTTTTTCTGCCGGATCAACTCGATGCGCGGATCGCGCTGCGCCATCGCCGCCACCAGCTCCGCCGTCCTGTCCGTGCTGCCGTCGTCCACCACGACGATCTGCAGCGCTTTCCAGTCCTGCCGGAGGATGCTCTCCAGGCAGGCGGTGACAGTCTTCTCCGCGTTGTGCGCGGGTATCACCACGCTGATCAGGGCCTCCGACATCGTCCTCCACCTCCAGACGCGGCGATCGGCCGCTGTCACGGTCATTGTAGGAAACTTTCCGCCGTTTGTCAAGGAAAGAGCGTCTTCTGTCAAATTTTGCACTGAAACCGGTCAGTTTTGACAATTGGAGCATGAAAATTGACAAGATAATCACAAACTCCTTTACAGGAACCGCTTTCTCGGGTAAGATGAACACGCATTCTGAAACAGGGACGCACACTAATGGAGGTTGACATCATGATTGAGTTCCGGAACGTCACCAAAGTCTACGGCAAGAGTGCCAATCCCTCGGTGGATCACCTCAACCTGACGGTGCCCGAGGGCTGTGTATACGGTTTTCTCGGCCCCAACGGCGCAGGCAAGACCACCACGATCCGCATGATGACCGGCGCGCTCCGCCCGACGGAGGGTCTGATCACCATCGGCGGCATCGATGTCGTCCGCAACCCCATGGCTTCCAAGCGCCAGGTGGGCTTCGTCCCGGACAGCCAGGACATGTACGACAAGCTGACCGGCTGGGAATACCTGAACTTCATGGCCGACATCTTCGGCGTCGAGCAGAAGGTGCGCAAGGAGCGCGCGGATCACTACCTCGAGATCCTTGAGATGACCTCCGCGGCCTCCAACCGCATCCAGAGCTACTCCCGCGGCATGAAGCAGAAGATCGCCGTCATCGGCGCGCTGATCCACGCTCCGTCGGTGTGGGTACTCGACGAGCCCATGGTCGGCCTCGATCCCCGCGCCGCCTTCCTGCTCAAGGAGGAGATGAAGGCGCAGGCCGCCCAGGGCGCCACGGTCTTCTTCTCCACCCACGTGCTGGAGGTCGCAGAGAAGCTGTGCGACCGCGTTGGCATCATCAGCAAGGGCCGTCTCATCGCGGAGGGCACCCCGGAGGAGCTCCTGCGCGAGACCGGCGACAGCTCCCTGGAGCAGGTCTTCCTCGAGATGACCGAAGCGGACAGCGAGCAGTAAAGGGGCGTCCGACATGAAAAACTATTGGATCCTTACCCGCCTGATGCTGAAGAACATGGCTGCCTCGATGAATCCCTTCACGGGGATCTACGAGGACGGCCAGAAGAAGCAGAAAGCCATTTTCCGGATGCTGGGCATCGCCGCGCTGGCCCTGTTCGGCATCGGATCGGTGATCTATCTCGAGATCCAGCTCTTCAACTTTGCCGGCAGCATGGGCGAGCAGCTGAACGCCGGATTCAAAGCCGCCGGCATGCAGGCCCAGTTCGACGACCCGATGAAGCTGATCCCCGGCCTGGCCATCATGGCCTGCATGCTGATCACGCTCGTCATGGGCCTCTTCCAGGGGCTGAGCGAGCTGTACCAGGGCAAAGACGCGCCGTTCCTGGCCGTACTGCCCCTCTCCTCCCGCCAGATCTACGGCGCCCGGTTCACCTCCCTGTATGTCTCCGAGCTCCTGGTGAACCTGTTGCTGATGGGCCCGGCCTTCATCCTCTACGCGATCAAGTCCGGCAGCGTCCTGCCCGTGGCGCTCACCGCCATCCCCGTGTTCCTGCTGGTGCCGCTGATCCCGCTCGCCGCGGTCGCCCTGCTCAGCGCCCTGCTCATGCGGGTCAGCGTGATCTCCAAGCACCGCGAGTCCATCACGATGATCCTGAGCCTGGCTCTCGCCATGGCCTACAGCATCGGCATCTCCGTGTTCAACGGCAGCTCGGATGGGAATCAGTCCTCCGCCATGCTTCAGAGCATCATGGAACCCAACGGCCTGGTGAACAGCGTGCTCCGCGCCTTCCCTCCGGCCCAGTGGGCGCTGCGCGGCCTGATGGGCGACATTCCGCAACTCCTGCTCCTGTTCGGCGTCAGCGCGGCCGCAACGCTGCTGGTGATCTTCCTGATCGGTCCCGGATACCTTGATCAGGCCCTGTCCACCACCGAGCGGACCGTCGTGGCCCACGGCTCCCGCAATGCCGGTCGGATGGCCTCGCATTCCGTGCTGCGCACCCTGCACAGCCTGGAGTGGAAGATGCTCCTGCGCACCCCCTCCTGGCTCTTCAACGGCCTGGCCGGTGTCCTCATCTTCCCGATCGTGATGGGCTTCGGCATCTTCTCCGGCCTTTCCCGGTCCCCGGAAGGACTCGATTACATCCGTGCACAGCTTGCGGGCGTGCATCCGGCCTACATCATCGTCTTCGGGGCAGCCCTTCTCGGCTTCGGCAGCATGGTCAACCCCGTGGTCTCCACCGCCGTGTCCCGCGAGGGCGGCAGCTGGCCCTTCGCCCTGGCCCTGCCGGTCCGCCAGGCTGACCGCTTCATGGCCAAGCTCCTGGTGGGCTCGGAGATCAACCTGCTCTGCTCCCTCCTCATCGGCATTGTCAGCGCCGTCATCATGGGGATCCCCGTTCAGCAGGTGGCCGCCGCGCTGGCCCTGGCCATGCTGGTGGACTGGGCCGCGGCCGCCGGCTCCCTCTGGATCGACGCCACGCACCCGCACTTCAAATGGACCAACGAGATGGAGGCCATCAAGAAGAACTTCAATCAGGTCATCGGCATGGTGGTCTGGGTGGTCTGCGTCGCCCTGTGCGTCGTCGTCGGCATCTTCAGCTGGCGCCTCGGCCCCGACGGCTTCTGCGCGTGCGTCATGGGCATGGCCCTGGCGGAAGCCCTGTTCACCTCCTGGATGGTCTTCGCCGCCGCCGAAAAAACGGCCGTGCTCGCGGAGTGATCCTTCCCCCTGATCAAAACGCCCGCCGCTGTCACAAGCGGCGGGTTTTCGAGTGCTTCCGGCTTTCAGAGGTATCCCCGTTCCCGGAGCCAGGCGGCGGAGCGCTCCAGGGCCCGGGCTGTCTTGGTCTCGAGGACGCAGCGGCAGGCGTGATCCTCCGCCGTGCGCAGGCGGGCGATGAGGTCGATCTCCCCGTCGCCCAGGGCGAGGTGGTTGCGCGGCGGCTTCTCCGTCCCGTCATGGATGTGGAAGTGCCTGAGCCGGCCGGCCCTCTCCTCCATGAAGGGAACGTCCGTCTCCCCCACGGCCTTCGAGTGACCGATGTCCCAGGTCAGACCGAAGTGCGGGCTCTCCAGCAGCAGGTCGATCGCCTGCCGCTCGTAGCCGCGGAAGCCGTCCGTGTTCTCCAGCACGATCATCAGCGGGTCATCCCCGATCCATTCGCCGCACCTGGCGCGGAAGTCCGCAAAGGCCCCGAGGTAGCGGTCGATGTCCCGATCGTACAGCTGCACCTTCCGGTCCGGGAGGGTGATGTGCACGCCGTGGCACAGGTGCATGTTCAGCGTCAGCGGCTGCGACGGATCCCCGAAGCGGTCCCGCAGCGGGAGCAGGCGTTTCGCCGCGCCGACGGTCCGGCGGACAGTCTCCAGCCATGCACCGGACACCAGCGGATTGTAATCCGCGATGTTCAGGTTTTCGTCCAGATGGACCGTATAGTAGATCCCGGCCTTCTCAGCGATCTCCGTCAGCGCCCCGGTCCGCCCGAGCTCCTCCGCCTGATACTCGGGGAAGTTCATGTTCAGTTCGATGAACTTCAGCCCGAGCCGTGCGCACAGGTCCGCGTTTTCGGCGAGGGAACGGAATTCCACCAGCGTCGGCATCCCGAACTGCAGCATGGTTCCCCTTCCCCCTTCAGTCCCAGTCGATCGGCTCGGTGGTGTCCCGGCCGGTGTAGATCTCGGGGAACTGCGCCGCCGTGGAGGGGCGCTCGTCGTCCGCCAGCAGGTGGGAGACGTCGCCCAGCATCTCGCAGCGCCACCAGACCTCCCCCTTCACCCGCTCCTCAGTCACGAAAGAGGTCACGGAGGATGGCGTCATGCACATCCCCTGCCACAAGGCCGCCGGGGAGAGGCCCAGCAGGTCCGCCGTCATCGCCATCGCGATCCCGAAGTGGCAGAAGCAGACGATCACGCCGCGCCGGTTGTCGTCGCAGCGCCACACCGCGCCGTCCCGCGTGTAGCCGAAGCGGCCGAGCAGGGCCGCGAGCCCCTGCCGTGTCTCCTCCCACACCGCGGGCACGTCCGTCCCGGCGTAGGCGGGGGCCTCCAACCAGCGGTCAGCCCGGGTCATCTCCGGGTACCGCTCCACCTGCCGCGGCGGAAAGTCCCAGGGGATGCGGACGGCCCCGGTATCGGGATCGACCGCGCGGCCGCGGAACTCCTGCAGCCACGGCAGGATCTCCGCCTCCGCGCCGACCCGCTCCATCGTGGGCTTTGCCGTGTCCCGCGCCCGTCCGAGGGGCGAGACGAACCAGCCCTCCACGTTCTTCAGCCGGGAGAGTCTTCTCGAAAGCAGCTCCGCCTCGCACCGGCCGCGCGGGGTCAGGGAATCATGGGCGTAATCGGGCTCCGCGTGCCGCACCAGCAGCAGACGCATATCGCTCCCCCCTCTGTTTATGTTCATATGGATCCCGCCGCCATTGTAGCATGGATCGGCGCAAAAGAAAAGCATCCCGGCCGGCGTCCGGATCTTTCCGCACGCTTTTACAAGCGTTTCGCGCGAAAGCGCATGACAAACACGCCCATCTCTGCTATAATGACTGCTGACATGACAAGGAGGTGAGGGCAAGTGGAGGAGGAACGCTATGTGCCGCTGTTCGGGCGACCCGCTGCGGACGCGCCGGAGGACGTCCCCCCGCAGGACGAGACGACCGGCTACGTGCCGCAGTTCGGCCCCGAAACGCCCGCGGAAGGAGACGCAGGCTTCGCGCCCGAGCCCGGCCGCGCCTTCGGCCCCGACGCCCCGACCCTCGCCGGCACGGCGCCCTACGCCCAGCAGTTCACCCCGCCGGAGAGTGACGAGCCCTACGAGCATCTGTTCACCGGCGACGGCGCCGGCGCGGAGCCCGAAGCGGACGGCTTCACGGACGACGGGGAGGAATACTACGAGGAGGACGGCTACGTCTTCACAAAGAAGGAGCTGGAGAAGGAGTCCGCGGAGACCGACTGGCGCGACGTGGAAGACCCGGAGGAGCGCGAGGAGCTCCTCGCCCGGCGCGACTTCTTCCGCACCCTTTCCGGCGTCAGCGACGTGGTGCTGGTCTTCCTGCTCACCGGCGCGATCCTCATCCTGATCTGGCTGATCGTGGCGCTGGTCCGCTATGTCCAGTCCGACCTGCCCGAGCGCTTCACCCTGCTGCAGCATCTCGGCAGCCTTCCGCGGGGCGGTGATTTCCATGTCTGAGGTCACCTGGGACACCCTGCACAGCCAGATCGCCGCCTGCCGCCGCTGCGGCCTGTGCGGCGGGATCACGAACAAGGTGCCCGGCCAGGGCGACACGTCGTCGCCGCTGATGCTCCTCGGCGAGGGGCCGGGCCGCCAGGAGGACGAGCAGGGGCTCGCCTTCGTCGGACCGGCGGGTCAGCTGCTGACGAAAATGCTGGCCGCCATCGGTCTGCCCCGGGAGCGCGTCTACATCTGTAACTGCGTCAAATGCCGTCCGCCGCAGAACCGCACGCCCCTGCCGGAGGAGATCGCCGCCTGCCATGTGCACCTCGCGATGCAGCTGTGGCTGCTCCGCCCGCGGGTGATCCTCCTCCTCGGCGCGACCGCCGGACGGGCCGCCCTCGGCGACGGCTTCCGCATCACCCGGGACCGCGGCGTCTGGGTGGAGCGCAAGGGCGTCTGGATCCTCCCCACCTATCACCCGAGCTATCTGCTGCGCGCCCCGGAGCACAAGCGCGAGGCCTGGGAGGATCTGCAGGCCCTGCGGGAAAAGCTGCTGGACCTCGGCCTCTACCCGGACCTGCTGGACGCGCGGCCCGAAAACGATCCGTCAAGTTGACACGGGTCACCGGGTGTGCTATCTTCTGGGGGTATGAAAGGAGTCGTTTCCGCGATGAGAACAAGGCTGATCGCATGCCTGCTGCTGGCCTGCCTGCTGTGCGGGTCGGCCTTTGCGGAGGAGTCCGTCCTCCGCGGCTATGACAAGAACAGCGGCTATATCTACGTCACCCTCGGCCGGTATCCGCAGACGAGGGAGGGCGAGGTGCTGCCGATCCTCTGGCGCGTGCTCACCGTCGATGAGGAGAAGGCTTACCTCTGCAGCGAGTATGTGCTCTTCGCCCGCCCGATGCACCCGGACCTGAAGGAGTACCGCGACAAGCTGAAGGGCGACTTCGCCCAGACCGAGCTGTGCCATTACCTGAACACCGTCTTCGCCGAAACCGCCTTCACGCAGGAGGAGACGGACATGCTTCTCCCCTGCGAGAACTTCGGCAAGGTCTTCCTGCTCGACGCCTCCGACCTGACGAACAAGGCCATCGGCATGGGCAAGGAGACGAACATGAAGCGGGAAGGCCCCGGCCTGCGCGCCTGGGGCACGGACTGGGCGATCCACAACAACGGGGTCGAGAAGGAAAAGCAGCGGCTCTACGTGTTCCAGAAGAAATACGGCAGCCACAGCCCCTACTGGGTGCGGAACCAGTCCACGACCGACGGCCGCCACGCCCGCTGCACCAAGGACGGCGGCCAGCTGGGCCACATCGAGGTAGGCCGCGAGAACGAAGGCGTCCGCCCGGCCCTGTACCTCGCCCTTGACCGCTATGCCGTCGCGGGCGGTTCCGGGACGATGGAAGACCCCTTCACGCTGATCCCGCTGAATACCGACGAGGAGGAATGACCGTATGAAAGCTTCCATCCTGCGCTGGACGCTCGCCGTCCTGATGCTACTGTGCCTCGCGCTGACGGTGGCCGCCCCCGCCATGGCGGAGGAGAGCACCCCCGCGCTGCCCCTCGACTTTACGCAGGGCGGCACGAAGACCAAGGAGGCCAACTGGACCTACGAGGGCAAAAACCCCGTCGCCTACAGCGATTCCACGATCGAGATGACCGTGGAGCAGGGTAGCGTGACTCTTAAGGTCAAGGGCAAGCAGGTCAAGCATGAGACTTTTGTCGTGCGGATCAGGATCGCCGATGTCAGCCAGCTGCGCACGGCCGTGAGCAAGGATACCTACACCGGCCGCGGCCAGGCCAAGGCCGAGAGCATCGCTTCCAGCAAGAACGCCGTCGTGGCCATGAACGGCGACTTCTTCAAGTATGAGAACGACGTCGGCTACGTCGTGCGGCAGGGCGAGCTGATCCGCGACGCCACGGGCAACCGCCGCAAGCGCCTCTTCGACATGCTGCTCATCGACAGCGCCGGCGACTTCCACGTGATCCCCTCCGCCACGACGAAGAGCATCGAAGCCTTCATCGCCGACGAGCTGACCCCCTTCGGCCTGACCGTGCTCGACACCTTCAACCTCGGCCCGGCCCTGGTGCTCGAGGGCGAGGTGCAGGACATGGCAGATACCGAAGCCGCCCGCGAGGGCATGTACCAGTGGAAGTATCCCCAGCAGCGCATCTGCCTCGTGCAGACCGGTCACCTCGAATACGCCATCGTGGAGGTCTACGGCAAGACCGACTCCTCCGCCGGCATGACCCTGCAGCAGTTCGCCGAGTTCGTCCTCGAGCAGTGCCCGGAAGCCATCGTGGCCTACAACCTCGACGGCGGCGGCTCCACCAACCTGATCGTGAACGGCAAGCGCGTCTGCAAGACGCCCGGCATCCGGGAGATCACCGACATCATTTACTTTGCTTCCGCGGAGGAGTAAGCGATGGAACCGTTCCGCCTCACCCTGACGATCTATCCCCTCGGCGCCCTGCTGGCCCTGTGCGCCGTCCCCTGCCTGGTGCTGACCGCGTACGGGATGAACAGGCGCTGTCTGAAAGCCGGGACCGCCGGCTGGTTCGCCCTCCTGTGCGTGCCGCTCGCCTTCCTGCTGTCCCGCCTCGGCTACTGCCTGATGCAGCTGGACCTGCTCATTGACGACTGGGGCATGCTTCTGCGGGTCACCGACGGCGGCTTCCTGCTCTGGGGCGCCCTCGCGGGCGGGCTGCTCGCCGCCTGGCTCACCGGCAGGATCACCGGGCAGAAGAGCGGCGGCATCGCCGACAGTGCGGTCATCCCGGCCCTGCTCCTGATCATCGTCGGCCGCGTCGCCTGTGGGTTCCTCTTCAAGGACACGGGCATCGGTCTGGACCTGGAGAGCTGGTTCGCGCCGGAGGAGACCGATCCCGCCCTGCGCTACAGCCTCTTCGCGCCGGAGAACTACAGCTTCTTCGAGCGCTTCCCCTTCGCGGTCAAAAACTACTACGACGAGTGGAGCTGGGCGGTCTTCGTCCCCGAAGCCCTGTGGGCCGCGGGCATCGCCCTCATCCTCTGGCGGATGAAGGAGCCCCGTCCGGGCGGACGCACGACCCTCTTCCTCCTCCTCTACGCCGCCGGTCAAGTCGTCCTCGAGGCGCTGCTGCGCGGTGAGGTCCTCCACCTGCCCTGGCTGAACTTCGTCCGGGCAAACCAGATCCTCTGCGGCGTCGCGATCGTCGCCGTCTGGGCGGTCTGCCTGCACGGATCGGGCGTGAAGACCTGGAAGGCCCTCGCGGCCCTCGCGCAGGTCATTGCGGCGATGGGCATCGTGGTGGCGATGGAGTTCGCGGCCTTTGAGAAGAAGATCTCCTTCCTCGAGACCGTCCCCGCGGATGTCTGCCACCTGATCATGCTGGCCGCCTGCGCGTGGATCGTCCTCGCGATCCTTCCTCTGTGGAAGCGGAAGTACCGTGATCCGCTCCCCGCCCCGGATCCCCGGCCCGACCCCGTGCCGGCCCCCGCACTGCCCGCATGGCAGCCGGAGCGCGCCCTTCCCGCTCTCCCCGCCGGCGAACCGGCCCGCAGGGAGAAGAAGGGCAAAAAGGACAAGAAGAAGAAAGACAAAAAGGGCAAGAAAAAGAAGAAATGAGAGCGGAGGGAATTCCCATGCAGGATCAGCAGCCCACCCCACCCCGTCAGAACAAAACGGTCATCCTGACCGCAGTCCTCGTCCTCGCGGTCATCGCGGTCCTGGCCGTCTTCGGTGTGATCATGAGCAACCGCCCGAAGGACACCGAACCGACCCCCGCCCCCACGCGGAACCCGATCGCCGTCATGCAGACACTCGTGGGGGACTGGACGCAGACGAAGGAGGACGCGCGGGGTCTAGTCACCATGAGCCTCCACGGCGACAACACCGCCCGCTTCACCTTCCATGACATCTTCAACGCGGAGCCCGTCGGGGAGGCCGGCCGCTGGTCCGGCTCGGACGGGGTCATCACGCTGATCACCGCGGACGGCGCGTTCACCGATTACACCTTCACCCTGGAAAGCGATACGCTGACCCTGACGGACTCCAACGGGATCAGCGTCTCCTACCGCCGCGCGGCGGCCGATCCAGCTCCCGCGGAATAACATTGCCAAAGGAAAAGACGGGACCATCCCGCCTTTTTCGTTTGCCCGGAGCGCGCTCATCCCGCCGGGCCGAGGGCGTCGAGGGCCACTCTGGCCATCAGGCGCTGGCCCTGCTCCGTGGGATGGATCCCGTCCTCGCAGATCAGTTCGCGAAAATTCATCGCCCGCATGAAGGGCAGATGAAGGTCCAGCAGGACGCTCCCGGTCTCCCGGGCCGCCTGGCGGATCGCCTCCACATAGCAGCCGTGCCAGCGGCCGATGTGCTCCACATCCCCGAGGTATGCGCGCACGGCCTCCCGGTCCCGGCCCCGGCATACCCAGTCGAAGTAGCGCTGGCTCTGCAGGGGCGGCGGCAGCACCATCACCGGCTCCAGGCCGCGCAGCCGGGCCGAGCGGGCAAAGAGGCGCAGCATCTCGGAGAACTCCGCCAGCGGGGTACGTCCGTCGTGGAAGACCTCCGGCTCCTCGGAGACCGCCTGCCAGTCGAGGTCGCAGTCGTTGCCGCCGAACTCGATCACCGCGAGTCCGCCGTCCTCCGTCGGCGTCTCCACAAAGTCGGCGTATCCCTCCCCCACGGTCGCGCCCATCCGCGCGTGGCATTCCAGGTCGATCCCGCGCTCCCGCAGGAGTTTCTCGCAGCGCGCCTGCGCCAGGCTGTAGCGCTTCCGTTCCGGCTGGTAGATGACGCCCTTGCCGATCGAATCGCCCCACAGATAGATTTTTCTTTTCACTGACGTCAACTCCATTCTTTGATAATATAGATTTCGATTTTAGATTACACGAAATCCAACGGAATGTCAAGTGTTTTTCCGCTTGATCTGAAGTCGAATTTGTGATACGCTGTCCTCAGCGATTGAAAGAGGGGGGATCCGCCGTGTCGGAAGCACTGCCCGCATGGGAGAGCCTGCCGGATTTCGGCCTGTACATGGATCAGCTGCTGACCTTCACCGAGCGCTGCTTCCCCGGCGAGGTCACGGCCGGGATGATCAACAGCTATGTGAAGACCGGCCTCGTCGACCGGCCGCAGGGCAAGAAATACAGCCGCGCCGCCCTGGCCCGGCTGCTGATGGTCTGCTGCCTGAAGCAGGCGACGCCGCTGGACAGCCTGCGCACCCTGATCGAGGGCGCGGACGCCGAGGCCCTCTACACCCGCTTCCGCAGGGATTGGACGGGCCTGGAGGAGCGTCTCCCCGCCAGCGATGACCTCGATGCCATGGGCTGCGCGATCCTCGCCGCCGCCTACCAGAACCACGGGCGCAAGCTCCTCCGCGCGATGCAGCCGGAGCAGGCGGCGCCCGAGCAGGGAGGTTGACGCTCATGCCGCGCATTCTTCTGGTCCTGGCCGCCGCCCGTGCGGAGGACGCCGCCGAGGCCCTCCGCTCCGCCGCCGTCCACGCCGACGAGCCGGAGCTGCTCTCCCTGGGCCTCGCGTCACCGGAGGGTGAGGTCCCCGTCCCGGAGGAAGGCCGCGCCCCGGTACGCCTCCTGCGGGAAACCTGCTCCGCCTGGCAGGCCGTGCAGACGCTCTGGCAGGGGGAAACCTGGGTCCTCGTCGGCTGCCCGGAGCTGCGCTTCCGCAAAGGCTGGGACCGCAGGCTCGCCCGCGAGGCCGGGATCCGGCAGGGGCAGTCGGCCATGGGCGCCGTGCTCAGCGGCTGCCTGCCCTCCCCCGCGGACACCATCGCGGCGGTCCGCCCCGTGGCGGCGGCCGGCTTCACGGAGGACGGCCTGCTCGTCACGGAGCCGGGTCTCCCCCTGCGCTACGCTTTCGAGAGCGAGCCCGCCGCCCTGATCCACCCCGATTTCTGCTTTGCCCGTGCCGCCTTTTTCGCGGACGCGGCGCTGAGCGCGGAGGACCCCTGCTGGGTCGCCTTCCGCCGCCGCTGGGCCGTCTACACCCTGCACGCGCCCTGGGTCACCCGAACGGATCCCGCCGCGATGCCCGTGATCGCAGCCCCGGACGAGCCGGAGCTCCTGCGCCGCTTCGCGACCCACTTCGGGATCTCCTTTCCGGCGCGCACCCTCAGCGCCCAGGCGCGGGAGGGCATCTGGCGGGCGAGCCTCGACGTCCCGGCAAAGGTACCCCTGCGGACGCGCGTGCACGAGCGGCTCCGTGGCCTCGACGCCATCACGAGCCGCCTCAATCCGCTGGCGGTCACCGCCTGGCTCACCCTCCCCGGGAGCGATGCGGAGGCCGAGCTGCAGCTGGCGCGCTTCCGCCGCCTGTGCGGGCTGAAGAACCTCCCGCTGGTCTGCTGGGCCGACCGCGCCTCCCTGACCGCGGCCTCACGCGTCCTGCCCGCCGTGCGGGAGTTCTCGCCGCGCCTGGGTCTGCCGGTCCGCATCCGTGTCTCGGAGGAGAACGCGGCGGCCTGGGCCGTGCTGTCCGCCCCCTTCCTGCTCGCCGCGGCGAGGGACGCCGACCGCTCCCGCACGCACTATCTCTGGCTGGACTTCGACATCCTGCGCTACCCGGTCTACGAAAAGACCGCCCTCGACTGGCAGACAGTGTGCATCGACCGGATCCACATCGCCCGGGTGGCCGGCCGCGCGGACCCGACCATGTTCTCGGTCCCCGAGGCCCTGGTCCCCATGCTCTGCGACGATTTTTCGCTCCTGTGCGAGAAGAGCATCCGCGAGACCGGCGCCCTGCCCGACCCGGTCGGCGTGTGGGACACCCTCCTCGATGCCCATCCCGAGCACTACGAGGCCATCGACCTCCCCGCCGAACGGGAGCTGCTGAGCCTCACGATGCCTCTGCGCGACGAGGAATGGGGCGAGGACCCGGTCTGAACCGCACGCAAAAACGGCGTCCCGTCATCCGGAACGCCATTCCCGTGCTGTTTGTATTGTCCGGTCCGTTACTCCCCGAACGCCGTATACCCGTTGTCCGCAGCCCACTGCAGCCACCCGCTGCCGGCCGGGAAGAAGAGGATCACGTCCGGGTCGAAGGCGTCCGCGGCGATCGAGGTCACGCCGGCGGGGATGTGGATCGCGGGAACCTCGGGCAGGTTCCGGAACGCCTGGGCGCCGATGACCTCCGTCTGGTCCGGGAGGATCAGGGCATTGCCGAGGTTGCAGTGCACCGTCGCGCCCTGCAGGTTCTCCTTCCCCGTGACCGCCTGCAACTCCTCCGCGGTGCCGTCGAAGAAGATGTCCGTGACGCCGCAGTTCCTGAACGCGCCGTACCCGATCGTTCCGAGGGTCGCGGGCAGGGCGACGGTCTTCAGCGAAGAGCAGCCGTAGAACGCCATCTCGCCGATGTCGGTCAGGCTCCCGCCGAACGAGACATGGGTCAGGCCGGTGCAGTACATGAAGGCGGACTTGCCGATGCTCAGCGTCCCGGACGGCAGGGTCACGGACGTCAGACCGACGCAGTCCGCGAAGGCGTTGCCGCCGATCGTCTGCAGCGAAGCCGGGAAGTCCACGCCCGTCAGGGACGCGCAGCCCATGAAGAGGGCGGAGGGCAGAACCGTGATCCCGCCCGGGATGTGCGCCGACGCGAGGGCGCCGCAGCCGCTGAAGCAGCCGCTGCCGAGCTCCGTCACGCTGTCCGGGATCACGGCGGCGGCCAGCGATGAACAGCCCGCGAAGGCCGATGCGCCGATGCGCGTCACCGTGTCCGGGATCTCCACGGCCGTCAGCGCCAGACATCCGTCGAAGGCGTGGTCGCCGATGGAGGTAATGCCGTCGTACGATTCGACCACGGTCTCCTCGCCGAGGTCCGTCATCGTCGTCACCTGCCCGGGCTCGCCCATGAAGGCCACGCGGGTCACGGCCGCCGGGTCGGGCCAGGGCGCGGCGGTCCAGTCGTCCATCTCGCCGAAACCGGCGATGGTCAGGACGCCGTTGTCCGCCAGGGTCCAGGTCAGGTGCTCGCCGCAGGTGCCCGTCTCCACGGCGGAGGCGCAGAGCGGGAGTCCCAGGCACAGGACAGTGATCATCAGCAGCAGCCGCACGGGCCGGAAAACGCTTCTTTCTCTCACGGATAAGCCCTCCTTTGTCAGGGTCGCCTTTCATTATAGCATGGGAAGGCGCCAAAGGCAAACGAAACCCGCGCCGCCGGGGACAAAACCGAAAGTACGGCCGGACGGTCCCCCTGTTGTATCATACACTCAGTCGGGTGCCCGCAGCGGCCCCGGAACAAACGAAAGCAGGTGGAGATATGAAAACCAGACTGGCACTGCTTCTGACGCTCATCCTGTGCGCCGCCGTCATCGCGCCGGCGGCCGGAGCGGATTGGGGCTCCAACATCGTCGACTGGGACCGCAAGCTCTGCATCGACTTCTACGGCAACACCGTCAGCTACGCCGGACACAGCGAGGCCTACGCGCAGCTGGTGGGCTCCCTGCCAGTCATGTCGTACTTCGACGGTGTGCCCTGCATCCGCCGGCACACCTACGTCTACAGCGGCCCCGGCTCCTGGTACTGGCGGCGCTGGACCGGCAAGGACTACGCCTACACGGGCACCCTCGACACCAACCTGCGCGTCTACGGCGAGGAGAACGGCTGGATCATGATCCGCTACCCGAGCGGCACCAACAAGGGCTACCGCTACGCGTGGACGACGCCGGAGATCCTCTCCGCGGAGAACCAGCGCCGGATCCGCCCGGTGGAGTTCGCGCGGATCGAGGGCAAGACGAACAACTTCCAGGACGCGACGGACGATCCGGACGTCAGCCGCGAGTTCATCGGGAGCAGCTACGGCTACGAGGCGGACGTCGTGATGCTCGCCTTCCTCGACTGGGGACGGTACTGGGTGTACTGCGAGTTCGACCTCGAGACGTCTGACGGTATCTTCAGGGCGCGCGGTTTCCTCCCCGCGGACGGCCTGCGGGTCAAATGAAAGGCTCTTCACGGAAAGCTCTGGAAAAAGTATAAGAGAGAGGGTACGCGCTCTGCGGAGCGCGCCAGGGGCTTTCCGATCGCCCCTGGACCCTTCGGGATCGCATCTTCCATGTTTGATGTTGGGCCAAAGTCAATGTAGGCAGAAGAACCCTACAATACCAGATCCTATCATCAACGGGACGGCCCCGAAGGAGTCCGGAGGATTCGGAGCGCCCGGAAAACTGTCCGGGGGACAGTTTTCAGCGGAGAATGGGCGGCAGCCCCGGACCGATCGGAAAGCCCTCTGGTGCGCCCGCAGGCGTATTCCCTTCATCATCGTAGTTCCCTATCTAAACGCAAAGAACCATATGAATCGCCGGCGTTCACCGCATGGATGCGGTACATAACCCTTGCAATTCCCCCGGAAACATGCTATGATACGCCTACAGGCAATGAAGGGCCTGGTGATCCGGGATGC
Source organism: Clostridia bacterium (assembly GCA_017429265.1). Taxonomy (GTDB): domain Bacteria; phylum Bacillota; class Clostridia; order Christensenellales; family Aristaeellaceae; genus RUG11272. The sequence goes on from JAFRPG010000014.1 coordinate 21,494, forward strand.
CCCAAGCGAGCGTGCGGCGGTGTGAGGCGCGCGGCGGAGCGGATGACCTTCCCAGCCCGGAGCCGCGGCCAATCCCCGCCGCCTCATCCCCGTGAACGGATGCAACGAGAGGCCTTTCCGGGGGCAGGAAGCTCCGGGGAAGACAAGCCGGGTGGTACCGCGATCGCAGTCATCCATGAAATACTGCCTTCGTCCCTGCAGACAACAGAGGCGAAGGCTTTTCTGTACCCTTTGCCGAAAGGACCCGAAGAATCAGGAGGATGGAACCATGGCCAAGAAAGAGAACAAACAGGACTTTGTCACGTTCATCACGCCCCGCAGCGAGGACTTCTCGCAGTGGTACACCGACGTCATCACCCAGACCCAGCTGTGCGACTACGCGCCCGTGCGCGGCTGCATGATCGTGCGGCCCTACGGCTACGCGATCTGGGAGCGCATCCAGGCGGAGATGGACAGGCGCTTCAAGGACAAGGGCGTGGAGAACGTTTACTTCCCCATGCTGATCCCGGAGAGCCTGCTGCTGAAGGAAGCCGAGCATGTGGAGGGCTTCGCGCCCGAGGTCGCCTGGGTCACCCAGGGCGGCACCGAGCCCCTGACCGAGCGTCTGGCCATCCGCCCGACCTCCGAGACGATCTTCTGCACGATGTTCGCCAAGTGGGTGCAGACCTGGCGCGACCTGCCCATGGTCTACAACCAGTGGTGCTCCGTCATGCGCTGGGAGAAGGCCACCCGTCCCTTCCTCCGCACGAGCGAGTTCCTCTGGCAGGAGGGCCACACCATGCACGCCTCCGCCGAGGAGGCCCAGGCCAAGACGCTTGAGATGCTCGAGGTCTACCGTGAGTGCGCCGAGGACGTGATGGCCCTGCCCGTGTACGTCGGCCAGAAGTCCGACAAGGAGAAGTTTGCCGGCGCCCGCGCCACCTATTCCATGGAGGCCATGATGCAGGACGGCAAGAGCCTGCAGGCCGGCACCAGCCACAACTTCGGCACCAACTTTGCCGAGGCCTACAACATCCAGTTCCAGAACAAAGAGGGCAAGCTGCAGTACGCCGAGGAGACCAGCTGGGGCGTCTCCACCCGTCTGATCGGCGCCATCGTGATGACCCACGGCGACGAGCGCGGCCTGCGCCTGCCGCCCCGCATCGCGCCGATCCAGGCCGTCATCCTGCCCATCGCGGCCCACAAGCCCGGCGTCACCGAGGCCTGTGAGAAGCTCTTCGCCGAGCTGAAGACCGCCGGCATCCGCGTGAAGCTCGACGACCGCGACACGGTCAGCGCCGGCTTCAAGTTCAACGACTGGGAGCTGAAGGGCGTCCCCGCCCGCCTCGAGGTCGGCCCCCGCGATCTGGAGAACGGCGTCGTGACGGTCTTCCGCCGCGATACCTGCGAAAAGACCACCCTGCCCCTGATGGGCATCGCCGACGCCGTGAAGGCCCTCCTCGACGAGATCCAGCAGGGCCTCTACGACCAGGCGAAGGCCTTCCGCGACGAGCACACCTACACCGTGCATAACATGGACGAGCTGGAGGAGGCCGTGAACAAGGGCTTCGCCAAGGCCATGTGGTGCGGTGACCGCGCCTGCGAGGACACGATCAAGGAGCGCTTCAACGCCACCAGCCGCAACATGCCCTTCGACCAGGCGGCTCACCGCTTCGGCGACACCTGCGTGTGCTGCGGCAAAAAGGCCGAAAAGGTCATGTACTTCGCCAAGGCCTACTGATCCCCCATGTGCCTACACACCGCTCCTGCGACTTTTCAGACGCCGCGGGGGCGGTTTTCGGCGCCGGGCCCTTGCGCAAAGGCCCGGATCCCGCTATCCTGAAGGAGTACGAACGATCCCACCCGATGACTGAAGGAGGTCCGACCCATGAATACCCGCCTGCAAGCCCTGTGTGACCGGATGATCGAAAACCGCGATGTGCTCCGCGGCGTGTTCCGCTGGGAAAGCGACCAGTTCTATCCGGTGTGCGCCAACCTGTTCTGTGTCCGCGGCGTCACCCCGGACCCGGAGCGCCTGGCGGCGGCCCGCAGCCTGCTGAACGCGGAGACCGGTCTGTTTTCCAATCTTCGGGGCCATGTGCGCCTTCCGCTGATCTGCACCCTCTCCATGGACGAGGATCCCGCGGAGCGCCTGCGCCGCATTCAGGATCTCTACAGCGCGCTGAAGGGACACTTCCATGCGTCGGATTACCTGGCCTTCGCCGCCCTGTCCCTGTCGGATCAGGAGGGCGGGCGGGAGGCCGCGGAGGAGCGCGCGTGGCGGCTCTACCGGCGGATGAAGGCAGAGCATCGCTTCCTCACCGGGGAGGAGGACAGCCTCTTCGCCGCCATCCTGGCCTGCTCCCCGCGGGACGACGACGCCCTGATCGCCGACATGGAGGAGAGCTACACCCTCCTGCGGCAGACCTTCCGCGACGGGGACAGCGTGCAGTCGGTCTCCCATGTGCTGGCCCTCGACAGCCGCACGCCCAAGGAGAAGGCGGCCCGCCTCACCGACCTGTACGACGCGCTGACCCTCGCCGGCTGCAAGTACGGCCGCGGCAGGGAGCTGGGCGCCTTGGCGGCCCTGTCCCTGGCGGACGCGGAGATCCGGACCCTGGCGGCGGAGATGGCGGAGGCCGGTGCGTATCTGGCGGAGCAGAAGGGCTGGCGCGGCCTGCTGGGCTTCGACCGCCGTACCCGCGCCATGCACGCCGCGATGCTGGTCACGGACCTGTATCTGCCCGCCGCCGGAGCGGAAACGGCCGCTTTCAGCGCGGCAGCAGGAGCGGCAGCTTCCGCCCAGGCGACCCTGGCCGCCGTCCTGGCCGCCCAGACGGCCTGCTGCGTCGCGGCCTGCGCCGCCGCTTCCTCTTCCTCTCACTGACTCCGCGCCGTGGCTGCACCGAACGGCAGCCGCGGCGTTTTTCTGAGCCTTGCTTCAAGATAAAGGGTCCGGCTTGCTTTCTCACGCGCCATGTGGTATACTTTGCCACGGACAGCCGGGCCGGCCGCAGACCGGGGGCTGTCCGTGATAAAACAGCGGCCCCATGGAGGCTCGGACCGTTGTCAGCGCCCGGACCGGAAACGGTTGACGAGGAATGGCTGTCATCGAAAGACTCGGCGGATTCAGCCACGGCTCAGGGCGGGCCGAGAGGGAGAGAGCAAAAAGCGGAATCAACACCGTAACAGAGGCTCTCCCGGCGCCCATCTGCGAAAATCCATCAAAACAGAGAAAGAAGAGGTGTATTTCCCATGCGCGTTGTCATTCAGGAGAATTATGCCAAGATGTGCAAGTGGGCGGCTGACTATATCGCGAACAAGATCCGCAGCCACAAGGAAGACCGTCCCTTTGTGCTGGGCCTGCCCACCGGTTCCAGCCCCATCGGCGTGTACAAGGAACTGGCCCGGATGAACCAGGCCGGCGAGCTCTCCTTCGCCAATGTCGTGACCTTCAACATGGATGAGTATCTCGGCCTGCCCCATGAGCATGACCAGAGCTACTGGTACTTCATGCACGACAACTTCTTCAACCACCTCGTGGACATGAAGCCCGAGAACATCAACATCCTCAACGGCATGACCGACGACCCCGAGGGCGAGTGTGCGCGCTATGAGGAGAAGATCGCTTCCTACGGCGGCATCGACCTGTTCATGGGCGGCATCGGCGTGGACGGCCACATCGCCTTCAACGAGCCCTACACCTCCCTGGCCTCCCGCACGGGCATCCGCAACCTGACCACCGACACCCGCATCGTCAACAGCCGCTTCTTCGGCAACGATCCCGAGAAGGTCCCCGCTCAGGCCCTGTCCGTGGGCGTGGGCACCGTCACCGACTCGAAGGAAGTCCTGATCCTCATCAACGGCCACAACAAGGCCCGCGCCCTGGCCGCGACGGTCGAGGGCGGCGTGAGCCAGAAGTGGACCTGCTCCGCGCTCCAGATGCACAACGGCGCCATCATCGCCTGCGATGAGGCCGCCTGCGGCGAGCTGACCGTGGACACCTACAAGTACTTCCTCGACATCGAGAAGAAGGAGCGGCTGTAATGTATACGATCAACGACCTGTACGATCTCGACCACACCCTCGCGAAGGATTACCTCGCACAGTTCACCTGGCCCTGGGAAGCCCTGAAGGGCATCAAGGACTTCATTCTGGCCCTGGGTCCGACCCTCGGCGAGGAGTATGAGGAGGTCTCCGAGCACGTCTGGGTGCACAAGACCGCGAAGGTCTTCCCCTCCGCGTACCTCGGCGCGCCCTGCATCATCGGCCCGAACACCGAGGTGCGGCACTGCGCCTTCATCCGCGGCAGCGCGCTGGTCGGCGCGGACTGCGTGGTGGGCAACAGCTGCGAGCTGAAGAACGTGATCCTCTTCGACCACGTGCAGACCCCCCACTACAACTACATCGGCGACTCGATCCTCGGCTACTACAGCCACACCGGCGCAGGCTCCATCACCTCCAACGTGAAGAGCGACAAGAAGCTGGTGGTCGTCCACAACGGCACCGAGCAGATCGAGACCGGCCTGAAGAAGTTCGGCGCGATGATCGGCGACTATGTGGAAGTCGGCTGCAACAGCGTCCTGAACCCCGGCACCGTGATCGGCCGTCACAGCAATGTGTATCCCACCTCCTGCGTCCGCGGCGTGGTGCCGGAGAACAGCATCTGGAAGAACAACGGCGTGATCGTGGAAAAGAGAGGAGAATAAGCGATGGGCAAGTATTTCGGCACCGACGGCTTCCGCGGCGAGGCCAACAAGGATCTGACCTTTGAGCACGCGATCAAGATCGGCCGCTACCTCGGCTGGTACTACGGCGCCCGGCTGAACCGCAAGGCCAAGGTGGTCATCGGCAAGGACACCCGGCGCTCCTCCTATATGTTCGAGTATGCGCTGTGCACGGGCCTCGTGGCTTCCGGCGCGGACGCCTACATCATGCACGTCACCACCACCCCCTCGGTCAGCTACATCGCCCGGGTGGATGACTTCGACTGCGGCATCATGATCTCCGCCTCCCACAACCCCTTCTACGACAACGGCATCAAGGTGCTCAACGGCAACGGCGAGAAGATGGAGGAAGAGGTCCTGGAGAAGATCGAGGACTACATCGACGGCATCGGCGAGGTCCCCATGGCCGAGCGCGACAAGATCGGCAAGACTGTGGACTACGTGGCGGGCCGCAACCGCTACATCGGCCACCTGATCTCCCTGTCGAAGTACTCCTTCAAGGGCGTCAAGGTCGGCCTCGACGTGGCCAACGGCGCGTCCTGGCAGATCGCCCGCGCGGTCTTCGACGCTCTGGGCGCCAAGACCTATGTCATCAACGACAGCCCGGACGGCCTCAACATCAACACCAACTGCGGCTCCACGCACATCGAGTACCTGCAGAAGTTCGTCGTCGGCAACCAGCTGGACATCGGCTTTGCCTTCGACGGCGACGCGGACCGCTGCATCTGCGTGGACGAGAAGGGCAACGTGGTCACCGGCGACCATGTCCTGTACATCTATGGCCTGTACATGAAGGAGCGCGGAAAGCTCCTGAACAACAAGGTGGTCACCACCGTCATGTCCAACTTCGGCCTGTACAAGGCGCTGGACAAGGTGGGCATCGAGTACGACAAGACCAAGGTCGGCGACAAGTACGTCTACGAGAACATGGTCCAGACCGGCAACCGCATCGGCGGCGAGCAGTCCGGCCACATCATCTTCTCCAAGTATGAGACCACCGGCGACGGCATCGTGACCGCCCTCAAGCTGATGGAGGTCATGCTGGCCAAGGAGAAGCCGATGAGCGAGCTGGCGGCTCCTGTCGTCTTCTATCCGCAGGTGCTCAAGAACGTCCGCGTGAAGTCCAAGCCCGAGGCCCGGAACGATCCCGATGTCCAGGCCGCCGTGGACAAGGTGACCAAAGAGCTCGGCGACACCGGCCGCATCCTGGTGCGCGAGAGCGGCACCGAGCCCGTGATCCGCGTGATGGTCGAGGCCGAGAGCAACGAGATCTGCGAGAAGTATGTCGACGGCGTCATCGACGTGATCCGCGCCAAGGGACATCTCGTGTGACACAGCTTCCCCCGCCGGGGATTTGAAAAGGACCGCTGCCTGATGATTCGGCAGCGGTCCTTTATGGAGTTCAGTAGCAGAGATGCCCGATCACCCAGTCGAGGACGTCGGCGGGGTCCACGCGGCACTCCACATATTCGGTGAGGGGGTTGGTCGTGCGCACGCCGTCCAGGATATCGGGCTGACGGACGTTGTACGTCGCGGCCTTCTTGAGCTGATTGATGAACCAACCCTTGTTGGCCTCGCGGCCGCTGGTATCCATCATGTTGGTCAGCTCCATCATGCTGTCCACCAGCGTGTTCGCGAATGTACCGGAGGCACGGACCCGCTTCTGCACGGTCTTGGCCGCGGACTCCATGAAGATCTTCTGGCGCTGCATGCGGGAGTAGTTCTTGCCGTCGCCGACGCTCTTGCGGGCGTGGCAGAAGTCGAAGGCCTGCTCGTCGGTCAGCGTGATCGTGGCCCCGGCGACAAAATCCGCGTCCAGGTTCGTCATATCCTCGGGGATCGTGACCTCGACGCCGCCGAGCAGGTGGTTGATCCGGGAGATGCCGTCCATGTACATGGACACGGAGTGATCGATCCGGATGCCCCGCTCGCCGCCGAGGAACTCGGACACGGCGCGCACGGTGTTCATGTCGTTCTTGACCAGGTTGCTGCCGTAGGCGTGGGCAAGGCAGATCTGCATCTCCTTGCCGCCCGCGTCGCGGCCCGTGTCGCCGACGGTGTGCACGCGGGTCATCGTGTCGCGGTCGATCTGGAGCATGCTGACGGTCTCGTTCTGGTTGTCCACCACGAGCAGGAGGAGGAAGTCGGCCTGGCCGCCGTCCCTGAAGTTCGCGATGTTCTCCTCCGGGTTCTTGTCATGGCCGATCAGGAGGATGGTGTCCACGTCGCGGCGGAGGCGGTAGCCCACGCCGTCGCGGTAGAAGTCGGCGTTCATCTCCACGCTGTGGGCGGCGTTTGCCTTCGCCTCGTTCTCCTCGTCCTGCTGCCGCTCGAGCCGGTCCCAGACGATCAGTCCGGCGACGATCAGCACGGCGGCCGCGACCAGGGCGATCATCCCGTTCACGTGCTGCCGGTGTTTGTTCTTCATCCGTGTGACACCTCCTCGGGGGAGAAAATACGGCCGTGCCGCGAAAAAACAATTCCTTAGGATTATAGCACGTTTTGACGCGCTTGACAAACCCCCGGAACGCGTTTATCATAGAAAACGTATCCGGAAAAGCCATTCAGCAGATCGGAGGAATCAACATGGCGGAACTGACGATGGACAAGCTCAAGGCCCTGTGCCAGAACAGGGGCTTTATCTTTGCGGGCAGCGAGATCTACGGCGGCCTGGCCAACACCTGGGATTACGGTCCCCTCGGCGTGGCGTTCAAGAACAACGTGAAAAAGGCCTGGTGGCAGAAGTTCGTCCAGGAGAGCAAGTACAACACGGGCCTGGACTGCGCGATCCTGATGAACCGCGAGGTCTGGGTGGCTTCCGGCCATGTGGGCGGCTTCAACGATCCGCTGATGGACTGCCGCGCCTGCAAGGCCCGCTTCCGCGCGGACAAGCTGATCGAGGACTTCACCGGCGGCGAGGAGACCGGCGACGGCTGGACCAACGATGAGCTCGAGAGCTACATCGCCTCCCACGACATCAAGTGCCCGGTCTGCGGCAAAAAGGACTTCACCGGCATCCGCCAGTTCAACCTGATGTTCAAGACCTATGCCGGCGTAACCGAGGACGCGACCAACGAGATCTATCTGCGCCCCGAGACCGCCCAGGGCATCTTCGTCAACTTCCAGAACGTGATGCGCACCACGCGCAAGAAGCTGCCCGCGGGCATCGCCCAGATCGGCAAGAGCTTCCGCAACGAGATCACCCCTGGCAACTTCATCTTCCGTGTCCGCGAGTTTGAGCAGATGGAGCTGGAGTTCTTCTGCAAGCCCGGCGAGGACCTGGAGTGGTTCAACTACTGGCGTTCCTTCTGCCGCGACTGGCTGCTGAGCCTGGGCATCAAGGAGGAGAGACTCCGCCTGCGCGACCACGAGCCGGAGAAGCTGGCCTTCTACAGCAAGGCGACCACGGACTTCGAGTTCCTCTTCCCCTTCGGCTGGGGCGAGCTGTGGGGCGTGGCGGACCGCACCGACTACGACCTGACCCAGCACCAGAACCACTCCGGCAAGTCCATGGAGTACCTCGACCCGATGACCGGCGAGCGCTTCATCCCCTACTGCATCGAGCCCTCCCTCGGCGTGGACCGCGCCGTGCTGGCTTTCCTGTGCAACGCCTATGAGGAGGAAGAGCTCGAGGGCGGCGACGTGCGCAACGTGCTCCACCTGCACCCGGCCCTCGCGCCCTACAAGGCGGCCGTCCTGCCCCTGCAGAAGAACAAGCTCGGCGCCCTCGCGACCCAGATCTACGAGGATCTGTGCAAGTACTTCCCCGTGGAGTACGACGAGACCGGCTCCATCGGCAAGCGCTACCGCCGCCAGGACGAGATCGGCACGCCCTACGCTATCTGCGTGGACTTCGACACCGAGCCCACCGGCACGGTCACCATCCGCGACCGCGACACCATGCAGCAGGAGCGCGTCCCCGTGGCCGAACTCCGCACCTGGCTCGAGGAAAAGATCCGCTTCTGATCCGTTTTCCCGGCGGGAAACCCAAAAAGACGCCAAAAGTACGGCAAATGCGTTGACAAACAGCGCGTTTCAGGGTACAAACAGATTTGGCGTCTTTTTTGTACGCCGAGACAGAGACGGAAGGAAAAGCGACAGGATGGAAACCCAGTATTTCAACGAGTATTCCCCCGCCCTGGGGCACAACATGGAGGTCAAGGTCTGGGGTCACGCCGGGCGTCCGGTGCTCTATATCCCCTGCCAGAACGGCCGCTTCTTCGACTTCGAGAGCTTCCATATGAGCGACATCTGGGCGCCCTGGATCGACGCCGGGAAGGTCATGGTCTTCTCTATCGATACCGTCGACCCCGAGACCTGGTCCGATCCCTGGGGCAACGCGGAGTGGCGCATCGCGCGCTATGAGCAGTGGATCAGCTTTATCACCGGGGAACTGGTCCCCTTCATGCGGGACATGGTCAACGCCCGCAACGGCTGGACGGGGTATCCCGGCATCATCGTCACCGGCTGCTCCCTCGGCGCGACCCACGCGGCAAACCTCTACTTCCGCTTCCCGGACCTCTTCGACGGCCTGCTCGCCCTCAGCGGCATCTACACCGCGAGCTACGGCTTCGGCACGTTCACAAACGAGGCCGTCTACCGCAACTCCCTCGTGGACTGCATGGCGAACATGCCCGCGGATCACCCCTACATCGAGGCCTACAACCGCCACCGCGGGATCATCGTCTGCGGCCAGGGGCCCTGGGAGGTCCCGGACACCACCCTGCGCCTGCGGGACATCTTCAACGAAAAAGGCATCCACGTCTGGGTCGACGTATGGGGCCACGACGTCCGCCACGACTGGGACTGGTGGTACAGGCAGGCGGCCTACCACATCCCGCACCTGATCGACTGACGGAAAGGAGCACCGGTCATGCAGAATTTTGTCTTCCTCTCCCCCAACTTTCCCGAAAACTACTGGATGTTCTGCCGTGAGCTGAAGAACAACGGGCTGCGCGTGCTGGGCATCGGCGACTGCCCGTACGAGAACCTGCGTCAGGAACTCCGCGAGAGCCTCGACGAGTATTACAAGGTCTCCTCCCTGGAGAACTATGACGAGGTCTACCGCGGCGTCGCGTGGTTCATCCACCGCTACGGCCGCATCGACTGGCTCGAGAGCAACAACGAATACTGGCTCGAGCGCGACGCCCAGCTGCGCCAGGACTTCCACATCACCTCAGGCTTCCGGCCGGAGGACATGGCCCGCGTCAAGTTCAAGAGCGGCATGAAGCCCTACTACCAGTCCGTCGGCATCCGCACGGCGCGCTATCATATCGTGGACGACTATGACGGCTGCATGGCCTTCATCTCCGAGGTCGGCTTCCCGGTCATCGTCAAGCCCGACAACGGCGTGGGCGCCTCCCACACCTACAAGCTGAAGAATGAGGACGACCTGGGCGGCTTCCTCGCCGAGAAGGACCCGGACGTCCGCTACATCATGGAGGAGTTCGTCACCGCCGAGGTCAACAGCTACGACGCCATCATCAACAGCGAGGGCGAACCGATCTTCGAGACCGGCAACGTCTCCCCGATCTCGATCATGGACATCGTCAACGACAACGACAACTCCATCTACTACATCGTCAAGGATCTCGCTGACGACGTGCGCGCGGCGGGCCGGGCCGCGGTGAAGGCCTTCGGCGTGCACAGCCGCTTCGTCCACTTCGAGTTCTTCCGCCTGACCTGCGACCAGCCCATGGGCAGCAAGGGCGACGTGGTGGCCCTCGAGGTCAACATGCGCCCCTGCGGCGGCTTCTCGCCCGACATGATGAACTACGCCAATTCCACCGACGTGTACAAGATCTGGGCGGACATGATCGCCTTCGACACCTCCACCAAGCCCCTGGGCGAGCGCAGCTTCTGCGGCTTCGTCGGCCGGCGCGACGGCAAGGACTTCCAGGTCTCCGACGAGGAACTCTCCTGGCGCTATGCCTCTCAGCTGAAGATGGTCGGCCGCATCCCGGACGCCCTCTCCGGCGCGATGGGCAACCGGATGTTCATCGGCTGCTTCCCCACGGAGGAGGCCATGAACGCCTTCTACGCCGACGCGGTGCGCTGACGGCATGGCAGAGATCTCGGAGCTGACGCCGGAGGAGGTCCGCAGCGTCTACCGGACATATCTGGTGCACGACTTCCCGCGCAGCGAGCGCAAGACCCTGGGCATCATCGAGGCGGCCCTTGCCCGGAACGAATACCGCTGCTTCGGCCTGAAGGAAGGCACGGACATCCAGGCCTACGCCTTTCTGGTGACCCTGAAGCGCATCTGCCTCATCGACTACCTGGCCGTGCGCGGCGATCTGCGCGGGCAGGGCATCGGCAGCCGCTTTCTGGGCGCGCTGGGTGCCTCGGCCGCAGAACACACGGACTGCCTGCTGCTGGAGGTCGATGACCCGGATGCCGCCCCGGATGAGGCGGAGCGGGAGGTGCGGCTGAGGCGTCTCCACTTCTATCTCAAGAACGGCCTTCGCGACACCGGCGCCCGGAGCCTGGTCTTCGGCGTGCGCTTCCGCATCCTGGAGATCCCCGTCCCCGCGGCGCACACCCCGCAGGAAGCCCGCACCGTCTATGAGACGCTGTACCGCGCCATCCTCCCGGCGCCCCTTTACCGGCGCATGGTCCGGACTTCCCTCTCCGTGGATGATACGGGAACATGATCACCCTTGCGGCTGCAAAAGGAGCTTCGGCTCCTTTTTTTGCCTCTTCACGGAAAGTTCGGGAAAGCATATGGGAGGAGGGTCGCGCTCTGCGGAGCGCGCCAGGGGCTTTCCGATCGCCCCTGGACCCTTCGGGATCACCTCTTTCTTGTTTGGCATTGGGTAAAGTAATGCTGATATACGAACCTTACGATACCAAAGCCTACCATTAACGGGACGGCCCCGAAGGAGTCCAGAGGGCGATCGGAAAGCCCTCTGGTGCGCCCGCAGGCGCATCCCCTCTTCAACGGAGTTTCCTAACTAAACGTGAAGAGCCTTTTTTGCGCGGCGCGTTCCGTTCCGCGGCAAAGCGATGCGGAATCCCTCTTCCACGCAAAAACCGGCTGCCGTCGGACAGCCGGTCGTTTGGATCAGGGGAAGGAGATTACTTCTTCTCCGGCACATACTGCAGTTCGGAGGTGCAGTGCGGGCAGCGGGTCGCCTTGATCGGGACCTCGGAGAAGCAGAAGGGGCACTCCTTGGTGGTGGGAGCGGCAGGAGCTTCCTCTTCCTTCTTGCGGAGATTCCTGGACTTATTCGCAACCTTGATGATTACAAACAGCACCAGCGCGATCACCACAAAATTGATGATTGACCCAGCAAAGCGCATGATGTTGTCCACAACACCCGGAGCCTGCTCACCATTCTCGCCCAGCGGCACAACCTTGTCCAGCAGAGGCTGGATAAAATTGGCAATCAGCGAATCGACGATGGCCTTGAAAGCACCACCGATGATGATGCCGACAGCCATGTCAAGAACGTTGCCCTTCATGGCGAACTCTTTGAATTCCTTCAGGAACTTCTTCATATACAATTCCTCCTTTTCCCTCTCGGGTTCACCGGGAGTATAACACACAATTGTAACAAATTCAATAGAGAATCAGGCGTCGGTGCTGAAAAATACAGCCAAAAGACCGTCTTCAAAGGAGAGGCGGGCCTCCTCCGCCGTCCACTCATTGCTGACCCCGAGGGGACGTCGCTGCGTGAGCACGGCGCCTTCCAGCGGCCACCGCGTGCCGGTGAGCCGCACTCCGTGTGCCGCCTCCGTGAAGGCCAGCAGGGAGAGATACCGCCCCGGGATCCTCGGAAAAACGTAGCTCCCCGGTGCAAGGACCGTCGCCCGGTTCTGCGCGTCGCACAGCCACAGGGATTCCCCGCGCAGGGCGCAGTCCGCCGCCAGCTGCAGGTTGGCCGCCGTGTGGTCGAGCCGTCCGCCCAGTCCTCCGCCGACGCGGAAGTCCCGGTACCCGCGCTTCCTTCCCTCCGCCACACAGACCGCCGTATCGGTGTCATCCTTGAGGCGCGGGAGGAAGAGGGTGCGGCCGCGGTCCTCCTCCGTGAGAAAGCCGGCCGGCATGGAGTCGAAATCCCCGACGATCAGGTCCGGCCTGAGGCCGAAGCGCTTCGCCGCCTCATACCCGCGGTCGGCGCAGATCAGGAAGCCGCCCTCCCCAGGCGTGAGGAAAGCTTGCTCCTCTCCCGCCCAGAGCGCAGCGATGATGATGCAGGTGTGCATGGAAACCTCCCGCGGACCGGCAGACGCGCGAAAAGAGCTCTGCACCGGGCAGAGCTCAGAGAATGCGGGATCAGGCTTCGGGAGCGGCTTCCTCGGCGGCCTCGGCCACATCTTCGACAGCCTCGGCGGCGGGCTCAACGGCCTCTTCGACGGCCTCGACAGCCTCTTCGGCCTCGGCGGGCACGTCCAGCTGCTCATCGTCCATGGCCTCGTCCTCAAGGGCCTGACGGATGGACAGGGAGATGCGCTTGCGCTCGGTGTCGACGCTCAGGACCTTCGCGCGGACGATGTCGCCGACGTTCACGGCGTCCTCGACCTTGGCGATCTTGGTGGGCGCGCACTGGGAGATGTGCACCAGGCCGTCCAGGCCGGGCTCAAGCTCCACGAAGGCGCCGAAGGTCACGATGCGGACGGCCTTGCCCTCCACGATGGCGCCCTCCGGATACTTCTCGGCGGCGTTGTCCCAGGGCTTGGGCTGCAGCTGCTTGTAGCCCAACTGGATGCGCTCGCGCTCGCGGTCGAGGCTGAGGACCTTCACGTCGATCTCCTGGTTGGGCTTCACGACGTCGGAAGGATCCTTGATGTGGCCCCAGCTCAGGTCGGTGATGTGGACCAGGCCGTCCACGCCGCCCACGTCGACGAAGGCGCCGAAGCTGGTCAGACGGCGGACGATGCCGTGGATCACGATGCCCTCTTCCAGGCGGCTCCAGGCCTCTTCCTTCTTGGCGGCGCTCTCCTCGAGGATGGCGGCCTTGCGGCTGGCGACGATGCGCTTCTTCTTGTCATCCACCTCGATGATCTTGAGCTTCATATCCTTGCCCACGAAATCGCCGATCTTGTCGACGTAGCGGGGGGCGAGCTGGGACGCGGGCACAAAGGCGCGCACACCGCCGACATCGGCAATGAGACCGCCCTTGACGGCTTCCTTACCGACGCCCTCGACATACTCGCCGGCTTCGTACTTGGCCATCAGCGCTGCCCAGGCCTTGCGGTCGACGATGTTGCGCTGGGACAGCACCACATTGCCTTCGCCGTCGTTGACGTTGACGACCTCCACCTCGATCTCGTCGCCGACCTTGACGTCCTTGTCGGACAGGTCGCTGCGCTTGATCAGGCCATCGGACTTGCCGCCGATGTTGACGATGATCTCGTCCTCGCGTTCCTCGATCACCTTGCCGGTGACCGTCTGGCCCTTGCGGTAACGCACGAACGTCTCTTCGATCTGCGCCATGAAGTCGTTGTTGGCGGCTTCCTCATTCGTAGCCTGGACCATGTTCTCATTGTCGGTCATTGTTGTGACAACCTCCTTCAGTGATCCGTCGGGCGTTGATGCACCGGCGGTGATTCCGATTCGATCGGAATGTATATTTGCAAAGGCTGGCGGGATCTCCGCCGCACGCTCTGCCAGAATGGTGCGCGGGCACAGGGCGAGACAGGACTCGTAGAGCTTCCGCGTGTTGGCGCTGTGCCGTCCGCCAATCACGATCATCGCATCGCTCCGGGTCGCCAGCTCGCAGGCTTCGCGCTGGCGCTCCTCCGTGGCCGGGCAGATGGTGCACCGCTCGTCCAGGTCGGGGATCTTCGCGCGGAGGACGGCGACGATGCCGTCCCAGCGGCTGGGGGGAAAGGTGGTCTGTGCGCAGACCGTCGCGCTCTCGATCGGGGGAAGGGCCGCGGCCTCCTCCTCCGTCGCCACGACGGCGGCCTCGCCCGTGATCCAACCTACCGTGCCCTGCACCTCTGGGTGCCTGGCTTCGCCGACGACGATCACCGTGCGGCCCTGCTCCGAGGCCTCCCGCGCGATGCGGTGCAGGCGGCTGACGAAGGGGCAGGTCAGGTCGACGACCTCGCATCCGGCTGCCTCCAGTGCGGCCAGGGTCTGCGGCCCGACGCCGTGGGAGCGGATCAGGACCTTTCGGCCCTGTGCTTCCGAGGGAGAGGCGATCGGCGGGACCCCGCGGCTGCGAAGGCTCTCCACCACCTGCGGGTTGTGAATCAGCTCCCCCAGGGTGCAGGCCGGTGTGCCCTCGTCCGCGATGCGTTCCGCGGCCTCCACGGCCCGCCGCACCCCCATGCAGAACCCCGCGTGGGGCGCGATCTCCAGCGGCATGGCACACCTCTTTCTCCGGATTGCGGGAATGACTCAACTACAACATTTCGCCCTCCCCTGCAAAAATCCTTCTTATCTGTGAAATTTTTTTCGGCGCGGGAAGGCTCTCGTCCAAGCTCCGCCCGCCGGCTTGAAAGATCGGGCCGGATGATGTATAATCGGGCCGTTGACAGACTGACTGCAGGGAGGCGCAAGGCGATGAAGAGACTGCTCCTGACGGTGATGTGCGTTTGTCTGGCCCTCTCCGCCGTGTGCGCGGAGGACGCGCCCCGGACGGAACGGCTGCCCGACGAGGTCCTGATGACCTACTACGACCGTTCGATCTTCGCGGGCGATTCCCTGGTCCTGGGTTTCCGCGGCTATGTGCGGAGCGAGCAGCAGCAGGATCCCGCCTTCTTCGCCGGGATCACCTTCTTCGGGGTGGCGAGCTACCAGCTGCGCGCGGCGGCCGTGGAGAACGTCAACGGCGTCGGCACGCAGCTGAAGTACAAGGGCCGCGACACGACCCTCGCCCACATCATGGAGAAGGAGCAGCCGCGCCGTGTGTTCATCTTCGCCGGGCTGAATGACAGGATCCACGCCTTCATCGACCGCGCGGACGACTATGTCAACCGGATCATGGCCCTGCGGGACAAGTTTGCCCCGGAGACGGAGATCTGCTTCTTTACCCTGACCCCGGTGGGAAAAAAGGTCGGTGCCAAGCGGCAGAAGCTCCACGATGAGTACAACGCCTGGCTGGCACAAAAGTGCGCGGAGGTCGGCGCGGTCTGCATCGACATCGCCTCCCCCCTGAAGGGCGAGGACGGCATGCTCCCCAACGAGATTTCCAGCGACAAGGAGTACCACCTCAATGCCAAAGGCAACGCGGTCTGGGCCCGGACGCTCCTCGACTTTGCCCAGAGCCGGTACGAGGCCGGCCTGTGGACGCCGGAGGAAACCGCCGCCCGGTGAATCCGGCAATTTGCCGGGTGCTGAAAAAAACTCTTGACAAACGCCGCAATCTGCGCTAATATATGCAAGCGTCATGAAACGACGCTGCGGCAATCGGGAGCATAGCTCAGCTGGGAGAGCACTTGCCTTACAAGCAAGGGGTCACAGGTTCGAGCCCTGTTGTTCCCACCAGATTCAATCTGGCCCGGTAGCTCAGTTGGTTAGAGCGCCAGCCTGTCACGTTGGAGGTCGAGGGTTCGAGCCCCTTCCGGGTCGCACTTCCTGCCTTGGTAGCTCAGTCGGTAGAGCAGCAGACTGAAAATCTGCGTGTCGGTGGTTCGATTCCGCCCCAAGGCACCATTCCCCGCATGCGGTAGTAGCTCAGTTGGTAGAGCGCCACCTTGCCAAGGTGGAGGTCGCGAGTCCGAGCCTCGTCTACCGCTCCATCGCCGGACACAGAACGTGTCCGGTTTTCTTTTATGCCGGGGCCCGTCTTCCTTTGACACGCGCTCGCGGCTGTGGTAGAATGCCTTCAGATAAAGACACCTGTTTCACACATCCTTGACCGGGAGGGATGCTTTTATGCCGCGCACTTCGATCACCGAAGCCGAGATCCGGGAGGCCCTGCTGAAGGCCGCCACCGAAGCCTTTCTCCGGGACGGCATCATGGCCACGGAGATGAAGGCCGTCGCCGCCAGCGCCGGGCTCAGCCGCTCCACGCTGTACCGTTATACGATCAGCAAAAATCAGCTGGCCTTCCTCGTGGGAGAGCAGCGGATCCGCCTCATGGTGGAGGCCGCGCACCGGCGCTCCGGGACACAGCTCGCCACGGGCTGGGAGCGTCTGGAATACTTCTGCGAGAGCATGATCACCGAGCTGGAGGGCCGGACCGCCGATCTGCGCCTGATGGCGGAATTCGACGCGATCTATTCCGGCCCCTACCCCGACATCCCCGAGGCGCGAGATTACGTGGCCACCATGCAGCGCCTGCACAGCCACTCCGTCGAAATGGTGCTCGACGGCCTGGCGGACGGCAGCATCGTCAACGTCCCCGACGCCGCCCTCTTCGCCTCCGTGCTGGAGAACGTGATCTTCGGCATGGCGACGCGCTACTTCCCCCGCGAGGCCCATTACATCGAGGAGCATCAGCACGGCGGCCGCCAGGTGATCCGCGAGATCGTCCGCCGCCTGCTCGAGGGCGTCAGAGCCGCCTGACCGCATCTCCGGGCAGGGGATCCCCGCCGCACAGGCACCGGGTCCCCTGCTTTTCGTTTGCCCTCTCTGCGCCGCTTCGCCGGAAAAGAAAAACGCAAAAAAACAATCCGGAGGCCTTTCCGGCGTTGCAATCCGCACTTCCTGTTAGTATAATGGGGCGAATCCAACACAAGGAGGTCTTCCCGAAAGATGGAGCTGGAACTGATCCGCAGTACGGACCCCGCCGTGGCCGACGCCATCGCCGCTGAGCTGGAGCGTCAGCGCACCCATATCGAGCTGATCGCCTCGGAGAACTTCGTGTCCCCCGCCGTGATGGCGGCTATGGGCACCTGCCTGACCAACAAGTACGCCGAGGGATACCCGGCTCACCGCTATTACGGCGGCTGCGAGTGCGTGGACGTGGTGGAGAACCTGGCCCGCGACCGCGTCTGCCGGCTGTTCGGCGCCGAACACGCCAACGTGCAGCCCCACTCCGGCGCGCAGGCCAACCTGGCGGTCTACTTCGCCCTGCTGCAGCCCGGTGATACGGTCATGGGCATGGCCCTGGACAACGGCGGCCACCTGACCCACGGCAGCCCGGTCAACATGAGCGGCAAGTTCTACCGCTTCGTCCCCTACGGCGTGTCCGAGCGCGACGGCCGCATCGACTATGACGACGTCCTGCGCCTCGCGAAGGAGTGCAGCCCGAAGCTGATCGTCGCGGGCGCCTCCGCCTATCCGCGCGTCATCGATTTCGCCCGCCTGCGCGCCATCGCGGACGAGGTCGGCGCCATGCTGATGGTGGACATGGCCCACATCGCGGGTCTGGTCGCTGCCGGGGAGCATCCGAACCCCGTCCCCTACGCCGACGTGGTGACCTCCACCACCCACAAGACCCTGCGCGGCCCCCGCGGCGGCCTGATCCTCTGCCGCGAGCAGTACGCCAAGGCCATCGACAAGGCCATCTTCCCGGGCACCCAGGGCGGCCCGCTGGAGCACATCATCGCCGCCAAGGCCGTCTGCTTCGGCGAGGCGCTGACGCCTGAGTTCAAGGCCTACCAGCACCAGATCGTGGCCAACGCCAAGGCGCTGGAGAACGCCTTCCGCGCCGAGGGCCTGCAGATGGTCTCCGGCGGCACGGACAACCACCTGATCCTCCTCGACTTCTCCGACAGCGAGGTCACGGGCAAGCAGCTCGAAGGCCTGCTGGAGGAGGCCAACATCACGGTGAACAAGAACACCGTCCCCGGCGAGAAGCGCTCCCCCTTCGTCACCAGCGGCGTGCGCGTCGGCACGCCCGCGATCACCACGCGCGGCCTGAAGGAAGAGCACATGGCCCTCATCGCGGCCTGGATCGCCCGCGTCGTGCGCGAGGGCGAAGCCTGCGTCCCGGCGGTCAAAGCCGAGGTCGAAGCCCTGATGAAGGGATTCCCGCTGTACGCGGAATAACGATCGAAACCATACGAAGCGGGGCCGCCGCAGCACTGATCGCTGCGGCGGCCCCGCCGTTTTTGTTCCGATGCGTGTCTCCGATCACTCGAAGCGTTCGTCGATGACGCGCTTCGATTTCTTTTCGCTGCGCGGGAGGACGCCGAGTTCGACCACCTTGACCAAGGGCGAGAAGCCGATCTTGGACTTCACGCGCTCCGCGACGCGGCGGGCGATGTCCGCAAAGTTCACCGTACCGTCGGTCTCGACGTAGATACGCATGGTGTCGCGGCCCTCGAGGTGGGAGATGCGGATCTGATACTCGCTGGACAGCTCCGGGAAGGACGCGAGGATCTCCTCGATCTGCTTCGGGAAGACATTGACGCCCTTGATCTTCATCATGTCGTCGCTGCGGCCCTGGATCACGTCGATGCGCGGATGATGCATGCCGCAGGGGCACTCGCCGGGGATGATGCGGCTCAGGTCGTGGGTGCGGTAGCGGATCAGCGGCGCGCCCTCCTTGACCAGGGTCGTCAGCACGATCTCGCCCCACTCGCCGTCAGGGACGTTCTTCCCGGTCTCCGGGTCGATGATCTCCACATAGAGATAATCCTCCCAGATGTGCATGCCGGTGTCGTACTTGCAGTTGATGCCGATGCCGGGGCCGTAGATCTCGGTCAGGCCGTAGATATCGTACAGCTCGATGCCCAGCTCGGTGCGGATGCGGTTGCGCATCTTCTCGCTCCAGCGCTCGGAGCCGATGACGCCCTTGGTCAGGTGGATTTTGTCGCGGATGCCGCGCTTGGCGATCTCCTCCGCCAGCAGCAGGGCGTAGGAGGAGGTGGCGCACAGCACCGTGCTCTTCAGATCCATCATCATCTGCAGCTGCTTCTCGGTGTTGCCGGGGCCCATCGGGACCGCCATGGCGCCGAGGCGCTCGCAGCCGGCCTGGAAGCCGATGCCCGCCGTCCACAGGCCGTAGCCGGGGGTGATGTGGATGCGGTCCCTGTTCGTGATCCCCGCCACCTCATAGCAGCGCGCGAACATGATGGCCCAGTCTTCCACGTCCTTGCGGGTGTAGGGGATGATGACCGGCACGCCCGTGGTGCCCGAGGAGGAGTGGATGCGGACGATCTCCTCCTCCGGAACGGCCATCAGGCCCAGGGGATAAGCGTCGCGCAGGTCCTGCTTCTGGGAGAAGGGCAGGGCTTCGAACTCCTCCACCGTGCTCACGCCGTCGATGCCGGCGTCGCGGAGTTTCTTGCCGTAGAAATTGTCAGCCGCGATCAGGCGCTTGATCTGGCGGTCCACCTGTTCCAGCTGAACCTTTGAAATCTGCATAAGGGATTCCTCCTGTCGTTTGATGACGTTGACTGCCCCGATGATAGCACAAATCGGGAGGAGTTTCAAGCCGGAGGAGCCCGCCCGCCTCAGGCAGTACAACAGAAACACAAACCCGCGCGCAAAAAAACACCGCAGGTTTCATCCTGCGGCTCATGGTCCCTGCGGCCGGCCCCGACGATGATGCTGTCCATGGGCACGTCGAGCAGGGCGCTCAGGGCGTAGAGGTTGTCGATGGAGGGGAGGCACTTCCCGGCCTGCCATTTGTAGATCGACCGGGGTTCGTTGAAGTCGAAGTAGTCCTGGAGGTCTTCCACGGAGAGCCCGCGCTCTTCGCGGAGGCTACGGATGTTCCGGCCGGTGGCCTTCATGTCGATCGCCGGATAGGAATGCTGCTGCATCAGAACGCCTCCTTTTTCGTTTCCCTCACTCTCTGTCAAAAATGCGCTCCCTATAGATACCACGTTTCCCGACGGAATGCAAGGGCCAAATCGCCGGAAATCTGTAAATTCTCTGTGAACAGGACCGCTCACCCGCGAATCGGCCAGTAGCGCTCGCCGTTCAGGACGGAGGCCATGAAGCGCTCCGGGGTCGCGTCCTGCCCGATCACCGCCCGGAAGACGGACGGGCTGCAGCCGCTCACCAGCACCGTGCCTTGTTCGTCGCGGCGGACGGGCACCTGCTCGTGCCGGCGGTCGACGTTCCAGTACACGAGGGCGGGCAGGCGGTAGCCGTTCGCTTCGTACAGGGCCCTGATCTCCTCAAACAGGGTCACGCCGCAGTCCACGCCCTCGTCGAACTCCATGTCCGAGATGATGTAGAGCGTTTCGGGCATCTCCTCCTGCGGCAGGTGGTGGGTAAGCGCCGTTCCGAGGAGCAGCTCGAAGACCGCGCGCAGGTCGGTGTTCGCGATCTCGTTGAAGCTCATGCAGTATCGCACCCGGTCCGCGATATTGCCGCCCTGCAGTCTCACCAGCTGCGGCGTGCGGGAGAAGGTGATGAAGCAGTCCCTGAAGAGGCCCGTGTTGTGCTCCGCGAACCAGATGCCCAGAGACATCGCGACCTCCGCCGGTGTGGGCGATCCGCCGCTGTACATGGAGCCGGAGCCGTCGATCACGGCGAGGGCGTTCCGGGCGTCACCCCAGTCCGGCAGGCTCTTCCAGGCCGCGTCGAGGGAGCGGATCGTCTCCGGGGTCAGTGTCCGCTCCTCCTCTCCCCACAGCGACCTGTCCGGGATGCACGCCCGCACGATCTCGTAGGGGTAGAGGGTGCCGGCGTGCATCGCCGCCTCCCCGCTCAGGACCCGGTCGAGGAAGCGCACATAGCGCTCCCGGTCGTGCCGGAGGAAGGCTTCCCGATACTTGTGCATCGCGCCGGAGGGCAGCTTTTCGTAGTCGAAGGCGTAGTCCGCCGCGCACAGTCTCTTTTCCAGTACATCGATGCGTGTGCGCAGGGCGGCCAGGGTCTTCCGGTATTCCTTCTCCGTCATGCCGAGGAGCCTGCACAGCAGCCGCGCCCGGGCGCGCTGCGTGTCGGAGGCGGTGTGGACGGAGGGCAGCCATTTCGCCAGCAGGGAAACCTGCCCGCCCGCCGCGAGCGCGGCGCGGTCCGCCTCCAGCCGCTCGCGGATCACGCGGACGGTCTCCTCCGCGCAGGGCGTGTCGAGCAGGGGGAGCAGGTCGTCCCAGCGGCCGTACTCCGGGATCAGGCGGATGTTCCGGCGGACCGCCTCCGGCCGGATCCGCGCCATCCAGGAAAGGACGCCGCGGAAGAGTTCCCGCTCGCCGAGTCCCCCGCGGATGTCCCGGGCATAGAAGAGGGCGCGCATCGCCGTGTCGGCGTCCTCGGTCCAGGCCCGGAAGAAGAGGCGGCGCGGGACGTCCGGGTCGGCGCCGCGCAGCGCCCCGCAGGCGGCGAAGAAGTCGAGGCAGCGGCTGCCGGACGACCGGTTGGCCGGCGCCCCGTTCTCGGTCAGGGTCAGGTTCGATTCTCTCTCCAGTTCCGTCAGCACGGCTGTCCCTCCTTTTCTTTGTTTCCTTTACTCGCCGCTCCGGCCCTTCAGGGACTCGATCGGATCGGTCAGCAGGCGGCTGTAGATGCCCACAAAGAGACGGCTCTGTCTTTCGGCCCAGTCGGTGTTGGGATTCTCGCGGATCCTGACCGCGAGGGCGGTCATCTTTTTCCATTCCCGCGTGAGGTTGTCGATCGCGCGGTCGGCGGTGGGGTCGGAATGCCAGCTCATACCGGGCGCCTCCTTCTCTGTCTCGTTGTCATGGGGACCACGATGCGTTTTGCTCTCTTTCCGCACAGCTTTCACAGGCTCTGCTTATACAGGTCCCGCTGTCGCTTCGTGCCGCAGTCTCGGGCTCGCGGCCGTCTTCGGCCGTCCCGCATGCGCGGCGCGCTGCCTCGCAGCGCATCTTTCATATGCGTTCAGGCATTGCTGTATGCATCGTTCTGTCCCGCAAATGGTTTCCGGGGTGGATCCTTCGCCCCGCCCGCCGGCGCTGTGCGCCGTTTCAGCCGTGGTGCGCGGGATGCGCACTGTCCGCGGCGTCGCGGGGGGAAGGGGATTCAGTTGTCAAGGTGCGAAAAAGAGAGCTCTTTGAGGAGCGGATGGGCACAGTTCACCTGTGTCCGTCCACTCTTCAAAGAACTCTCTCCTCCCGCGGGAGGAGCCTGACTATAACACAGTCACCGGCTTCTGTCAACCCTTTCTCCGGGAAATTCCGGGGCGGTGCACCGGGTGCCCGTCCGACACCCGCATGATACACCGCCCCGCCGGCGGATGCAATGAACCGCCGGTTCACCCGCGCCCGGGCTCCCGGCTGTCAGGCCGGAGGCGCTCCCGCACCTTGTCCAGGTCCTCGTAGCGGGCGAAGTACGGGGCTATCCGCTCCCGGATCACGATGCCCTCCTCGTAGCGGAGCAGGGCGAGCTGGGCGGGGGTGATCAGGGGATCGCCCAGGGGGTTGTCCCCGCACAGGCTGCTGAGCTTGGCGCGGAAGGTCTCGTCCTTGGCGATGTTGAGGGCGATCCAGGTGGAGCAGTTCGCGGCGATCGTATCCGCGGCCAGGCCGTATACGCCGCTGAGCTGGCTGTAGCTCTGGATCGCGAGGATGTAGCGGATGCCCCGCGAGCGCGCGATCGTCAGCGAGGTCTCGAGGCCCGGTACGGCGGGGTGGATGTTGCAGATCTCGTCCAGGTAGATGTCCGTGCGGACCGGAAGGGTGCCGCCGTTGCGCATCGCGCACTCGTTCAGGTCCTGGATCAGCTGCGTGATCAGCATGGACTGCAGCGAGCCGAGGGCGACGGAGTCGTCCGGCACGGTGACGTAGAGGACGGTCGGCACGCTGCCGATCTCCTGGAAGTCCAGCGATTCCGGGGCCGACATGCTCTCGATGACGTCGTCACGGGCCATGAGGGCGGACAGGTAGGTGGTGAAGGTGGCGATCACGTTGCCCCGCGTCGTGTTGGAGCCGTTGCGGAAGCCCACGATGTTCCGCCGCGCCGCGGAATCCTCCGGCAGGCTGTCGACCGTGGAGAACAGCAGGCTGTCCCCGTCGTCGTCCTTGTCCGGCGGGATGGAGTTGGCCATGGCCCGGATCTTCGTGAGGGTCAGGTCACCGCCCGACTCCCAGATGCAGGAGCAGATGCCGCGGAAGAGACTCGCGCTGATCGTGCGCCAGAAGGGGTCCGTTTTCGTGCTCTGCCCGTCGTTGAACACGCTGGCGATGATGTCCTCAAGGAGCTTCCACGCCTTGTTCCGGCTCTTGCCGCCCTCCTTCCAGAGGCGGTTGATCTTCGCGAAGGGGTTCCAGGCGTCCCCCTTCAGCGGGTTGCGGAAGTTGACCCGCCGGATGCGGTACCCGGAGCTCATGGCAAGCTGCCTCGTGGCCCGCATGAGCTCCCCCTTCACGTCGAAGACGACGAGGGAGCGTTTCTTTTCCGCCGTCAGGGAGTAGAGGATGGAGGGCATGATGATCAGGCGGGACTTGCCGGTGCCGGTCGCGCCGATCACCAGGACGTGGCGGCACTCATCGCCGCCGTCGGCCAGCACGCGTCCGCCGTGGCAGGCGAGCACGACCCCGCCCTCCGCGTGGGGGCTGTCCCAGCGCCCCTCCAGGCAGCCGGCCGACGCGGCGATGTCCGCGTCGGAAGCCCACCCGGAGGAGCCGATCAGGGCCGTCAGGTATCTCTCGTAGTACATGGCACTCTCTCCTTTCCCGTCAGTCCCTGCTGCCGAAGCCGATCCGCCGCGGCGCGGACCGGGCCGTGCGTTCCCCGGCCGTCTCCCCCTTCTTCAGCCGGTTGATGTAGGAAAGCGGCGCGTCCAGGGCAGCGCGGATGCTCTCCTCCGTGATCAGGCCCGCCGCGGCGCAGGAACGCAGGAAGCGCCGCGGGTCGAATCGCCGCTCGCCGCGCATCCCGTCCAGCGTCCTTCGGAGGAGGTCCTCCGCCGCCTCCGACGCACAGGTCAGGCGCGCCC
This sequence comes from Clostridia bacterium, assembly GCA_017429265.1. Taxonomy (GTDB): domain Bacteria; phylum Bacillota; class Clostridia; order Christensenellales; family Aristaeellaceae; genus RUG11272. The sequence goes on from JAFRPG010000014.1 coordinate 45,900, forward strand.
CGGCGAGCAGGTCCTCCAGCAGCTCGCCGCGGCCGGACGGCTCACAGCGCTCGATGCGCAGCCGTCCGTCAAAGTCGAGGCTGTCCGCGGCCCGCAGCACCTCCGCCTCCTCCGTCGGGCCCCAGAGGACGGTTACGCACTGGGACGCCGGGCCGTCCTCCGCGGCAAGGACTTCCCCCAGCGCCCGCAGCCTGTCCGAGTCCCCGCCGCCCTCCGTGAGGTCGGAGATGCGCAGGAGCAGCAGGCCCTCGAAGTGGCTCCTCCGTCCGGCGGCCGTGATCAGACGGGAACAGAGCATGGCCAGGTCATGGAAGCTGTTCGGGTCCCGCTCTCCGATCATCTCGAGGGATACCATCGGGCTCCGGTTCAGGGCCGCGCGCTCCCGGCAAGACGCGGGGAGCGCCTCCGCGATCCCGAGTGCCGTCTCATGGAGGTCTTCCTCCTCACCGACCAGCAGGATCACCGTACCCGGTTCCGCAGCAAAGATTTCCGCTGTTTTCATGGATACCTCCTTTTCCGTACGCAAAAGCCCTCCGCTCGGTTTGCATTCTACCGGCGGAGGGCGGCTTTGTCACTGAATCAGCGGTTCACAGGCGGGCGTTTTTCGGTTTTGTTCATGTTTTGCCAGGGAAACTCCGTTGATGAGGGAATGCGCCTGCTGGCGCACCAGAGGGCTTTCCGATCGCCCTCTGGACTCCTTCGGGTCCATCCCGTTAAGATAGGCTTTGGCAATGTAAGGTTCTTTGATCAACATTGCTTTGCAAAATGCCCAAACACGAAAGAGTCGATCCCGAAGGGTCCAGGGGCGATCGGAAAGCCCCTGGCGCGCTCCGCAGAGCGCGGATCCCTCCCATATGGTTTTCCCGAATTTCCCGTGAAGAACCCGTTTCTCAGATCCTGAAGCACTTCTGGATGTCCTTCCACTTGCCGAGGACGAGGATCGTCTGGCCCTTGCGCATCTGGGTCTCGCTGTTGACGACCAGGCTCGGACGGCCCGTCTCCCGCACGGCGAGCAGGTTCAGGTTGAAGCGCTTGCGGATGTCGAGAGCGCCGACGGTCTTTCCGTCCCAATCATCCGGGACCGTGAGATCGTAGATCGCGTATTCCTCGTCAAGGGCGATGTAGTCCAGCACATGGTCGGTGGTGTAGCGGATGGCGATCCAGCTCGCGAGCTGCTTTTCGGGGTAGACCACATCATCCGCCCCGTTGCGCAGCAGGAACTGGCGCTGTACCTCCATGGACGCGCGGGCGATCACCTTCTTCGCACCCAGCTCCTTGAGATAGGAGGTGACCACGAGGGAACTCTGGAAATCGTCGCCGATCGTCACATAGCACACGTCATAGTTGTCCACGCCGAGGGAGCGCAGGAAGGCCTTGTTCGCCGCGTCGCCGATCTGGGCGTCGGTGACGATGGGCAGCACCTCGTTGACCCGCTGCTCGTTCTTGTCCACCGCCATCACCTGGTGGTTCAGCTCGTTCAGCTTCTGCGCCAGATGCTTGCCGAAGCGGCCCAGGCCAATCAGAAGAATCGTTTTCATCGGATTATCCTCCTTCAGTCATCCCACCGTGATCTTCTCCAGCGGGAGGGTGCTGTTCTGCGCCTTCCGCACGGACTGGGCGGCGTAGATCAGGGTCAGGCCGCCGACGCGGCCGAGGAACATCAGCACAATCAGGATCAGCCGCGAGGGCAGGGACAGCCCGCTTGTGATCCCCAGCGTGAGGCCGACCGTGCCGAGGGCCGAGCCCGTCTCAAACAGGCAGGTCAGCAGCGGCAGGCCCTCGATCAGGCTGATCGCGGCGCCGCTGAGATAGAAGAGCAGCACGTACATCATCAGGATGGCCACGGCGTTGCGGACCGTGTCCTCCGCGATCCGGCGGCCGAGGAAGCTGACGTTGTCCCGCCTGCGGAAGACCGACCAGGCCGTCATCAGCAGGACCGCCACGGTCGTGGTCTTCATGCCGCCGGCCGTGGAGCCGGGCGAGCCGCCCACCAGCATCCAGCCGACCATCACCGTCTGGCCCGTTCCGCTCATCCGGCTCAGGTCGACGGTGTTGAAGCCCGCCGTGCGCAGGGTGACCGACTGGAACAGGGCCGGCAGGATCCGCTGCCCCGCGGGCAGGTCGGTCAACTCCGCGAGGAAGAACCACAGGGCCGGCAGCAGCACGAGGATGCCGGAGGTCACGAGCGCCACCTTGGTCTGGAGGCGGTAGAGCTTCCAGCGCAGGCCGTGCTCCCGGATGTCGTTCCACACCAGGAAGCCGATGCCGCCCACCGTGATCAGCAGGATCAGCACGACGTTGACGCCGATATGCTGCGAGAAGCCCGTCAGCGAGGCGAACTCCTGCCCCGGCGTGCCCATCAGGTCAAAGCCCGCGTTGCAGAAGGCCGAGACCGAGTGGAAGACCGAGTACCAGATGCCCTTCCCCCAGCCGAAGACCGGCACCAGGGACGGAAGGAGCAGCAGGGCGCCGATCCCCTCGATCGCGAAGGACGCGCTCACGATGAACCGCGTCAGCCGCACGATGCCGCCCACCTGCGGCGCGGCGATCGACTCCTGCATCACGCTGCGCTGCATCAGGCCGATCCGACGCCCGGAGAGGAAGGAGATCGAGACGGCGGCCGTCACCACGCCCATGCCGCCGACCTGGATCAGCAGGAGGATCACTGCCTGCCCGAAGGGCGTCCAGGAGGTCGCCGTATCCCGGACCACCAGGCCCGTGACGCACACGGCCGAGGTGGCGGTGAACAGGCAGTCCTGGAATCCGGCCGTTCCCGGCGTCCGGCTCGCAAAGGGCAGCATCAGCAGCAGCGTGCCCGCCAGGATCAGCGTAACAAACCCGACGGCAATAATCTGAAAGGTCGTGATCCGGTATTTTCCCAGGAATCGCACACAATCCCTCCCTTTCCGGCTCACGGTGCCTGCCGGGGCAGATCCCGGAAAAAGGGGCCGCCGCAGCAGCCCCTCCGTAAGCGCCGTTGCCGGTCATTCGCCGAAACGGCGATGACGCGGGTATTTTATCACGGTTCAGGCCCGCACGCAAGCTTTTCGCCGGAAAACCGGATGCCGCCGGGTCACTCCGCCTGAAAGGCGCAGTCCGGGTGAGCCGCGATCCAGGACAGGGCCCAGGCCTCGGCCGTGCCGCCGGCCGGCGCGAAGATGACCACAGCGCCGCAGCCTGCCAGCACGTCCTCGCCCATCCGGCAGTCCTTCGGCAGACGGATCCTCGTCAGGCCCGTGCAGCCGCGGAAGGCAAAGTCGCCCACGGACGCGCACCCGTCCCCGATCCACACGGCCTTCACGGGCATGCCTTCGAAGGCGGAGGCCTCCACCTCGCGGACGCCGCCGGGCAGGGTCATGTCGGGCGTGCCGAAGTCGTACTCCCAGGCCGCGGTCAGCACCGTGTCGCCGGTGAGGGTCACGGTCTTCCCGGCGGGCACCGGGTCACCGCTGCCGTTCAGCAGCCATCCGACAAACGCCGCGCCGTCGGGAGCGTCATAGCCGCAGGCGGGCAGGGGGTACGGATCCTCGGTGTACCAATCTCTGGGGGCCATCGTACCGCTTCCGCGCCCCGGGCTGAAGGTGACGGTGCAGGGTGTTCCGAAGACCGCCATGGCCACGAGATCACAGGCCACAGGCTGCGAATACCCGCTGGGCAGGATCTCCATGCCCTCCGCGGGCAGGAAGCTGACCACATCGTCCGGGGACTTGTTCTCATAGAGATTCCAGCCCCTGAACTCATAGTTTCCGAAGCCGGATACCGGGTAATTCAGGCCGAAGGGTTCCCCCATGTTCACTTCATACGTCAGGAGTTCCGCCTTGTCCTCGGAGATATGCCATTTCACGTGAACCAGCAGCGTGTGCCTGCAGCCGCAGAGGGTGCACTCGCTTCCGGTCTCATCGAATGTGTGCTCCTCCTCGCCGTAGACGTGCATGCAGTACGCGCATTGCTTCAGGTGCGTCTTCCTGTCCACCGGCACGTACTCGGTCCCGGAATGATCGCAGGAGCTGATGATGGCGCCCCAGTCCCGCTGGCAGGCAGCCACGCGTTCATCCCGGTGCGCAATGTCGGTGAAAACGGTAAAGTTCCCAGTCTTTGCCATGAGTTCGTCGCCCAGGGTCAGCTTGCCGTTGTCGGTCCCGCCGACGCCCGCGCCGATCGCCGGACAGTCGCTGCCCATGGCGCCGCTCACTACCCATCCGCCGAGGATCGTCACGGTCCCGCCGTTCTGCCCCTGTCCGCCGCCGATGCCCGACGCGTCGGACATGCTCCGGCTGCGGACCTCGCCGGAGTGTACGGTCAGGCTGCCACCCATCGGACCGGCCGCTCCGCCGCCGATGCCGGCGTCCCCGTTCTGGCCCGTGCATTCGAGGAGGCCGCTGTTGCCCGCCTGGCCCCATACGGTCAGGCTGCCGCCGCTGAGCTGGATGCCGCTCGCGCACTCAAGAGTCTTGTCGTCGCAGAGGATCAGGTTCACTTCGCCGTTGATGATGAGCCGGTCGGAGATGACAAAGTCCTCGTCCACGGCGTACCAGCCGGAAGCGGTCCCGTCCGTCGGCATCTCACGGATCCGACTGTACGGGAAGGCTGTCTCCGGCGTGCCGTTCTCGTCCACATAGGGGCAGCCCGCCGTGACCACGGTCAGTGCCAGGGTAAAGCTGCATCCCGCATAGGTTTCCGCATTGTCGGGGGTAAAGGTCACGGGGACGGAGAGCGTCTCGTCCGGGTGATCCGCCAGGACCGTGTCGCCGCCCTTGTCCGCGGTAAAGGCGCCGTCCACCGCAAAGCAGGTGTCATCGTCCAGCGCGCCGGCATAGCCGTAGAAGCCGGCCTTCGCCAGGTAGTCGGCCACCGTGGCGGTCTCCCAGACGTCCGTCAGCTGCATGCTGACGGAGAGTGTCCCGTCGCGGTACGACCAGGTGACGGCGTCCACGGCGGGCTGCGTCTCCACCGGGTGGATCTCGACGGTCTTCTCGTCACAGCGGCTGCAGGCGGTCACGGTCTCGCCGGGCTTCCAGCCGACGCAGCGGCCGTCTTCCATGATCGGCTGTGCCGGTGTCTCCGTCGTGTGCATGTCGTGGCCGGTCATGGGAATGGTCTTCGGCGTCCGGCTCAGTTCCTCATGGCAAGCGGAGCAGTACACGACCTCGTCGTAGCTGCCGTCCTTCGTGCAGGTCGCATCCACAACGTTCTCCCGCACGGGGTCGCCCGGGGTGTGCGGCTTCTTTTCGACGGTCTTCGGCGTCCGGCTCAGTTCCTCGTGGCACACGGAGCAATAGACGACCTCGTCGTAGCTGCCCTCCTTCGCGCAGGTGGAGTCCACAAAATTCTCCCGCACGGGTTTGTCCGGGGTGTGCGGCTTTTTCTCGACGGTCTTCGGCGTCCGGCTCAGCTCCTCGTGGCAAACGGAGCAGTACACGACCTCGTCGTAACTGCCCTCCTTCGCGCAGGTGGAGTCCACGAAATTCTCCCGCACGGGTTTGTCCGGGGTGTGCGGCTTCTTTTCGACGGTCTTCGGTGTCCGGCTCAGTTCCTCATGGCACGCGGAGCAGTACACGACCTCGTCGTAGCTGCCCTCCTTCGCGCAGGTGGAGTCCACGAAATTCTCCCGCACGGGTTTGTCCGGGGTATGCGGCTTTTTCTCGACGGTCTTCGGCGTCCGGCTCAGTTCCTCATGGCACGCGGAGCAATAGACGACCTCGTCGTAGCTGCCTTCCTTCGCGCAGGTGGAATCCACATAGTTTTCCTGCACGGGTTTGTCCGGGGTGTGCGGCTTCTTTTCGACGGTCTTCGGCGTCCGGCTCAGCTCGCCGTGGCACACGGAGCAGTACACGACCTCGTCGTAGCTGCCTTCCTTTGCGCAGGTGGAGTCCACATAGTTTTCCTGCACGGGATCGGCCGGGGTGTGCGGCTTCTTTTCGACGGTCTTCGGCGTCCGGCTCAGCTCGCCGTGGCAAACGGAGCAGTACACGACCTCATCGTAACTGCCCTCTTCGGTGCAGGTAGCCTCTTTCACGTTCTCCTGCACGGGGTCCTGCGGCGTGTGGGGCAGCTTCTCCGTCGTCTTGTGGGTGACCGACATGGCCTTTTCGCAGATCTTGCAGCGGACCACCTCGTCATAGCTGCCCTCCTGGGTGCAGGTGGCCTCCACCACGTTCTCCTGCACGGGATCGGCGGGTCTGTGCGGCAGGCTGCTGCCGGTATAGTTGTAGTAAATACGGATGGTGCGGCCTTCCGGGGGCACGACCTGCCACATCTCGCCTTTCGGATTGCTGACCCAGACGTACCAGTCCGTCCCGCCGGCTATCCATCCGAAGTCCCCGCTGCCGAGCACGATCTCGGGGATACCGGCGAGCGCCTTCCGCAGCCGGTCCCGCGCGTCCGTGCCGCTGCCCACCACGATCTCGGCGTTTGAATAGATCACCGCCGGCACAAAGTCGGCCTTGTGCTTGAGGCGCGGGTCGGTCAGGCTCACGCCGTGCTCCACGCCGGCCGGCACGGTGAGATTCACTTTATCGCCCCGCTCGTACCACTCGCGCAGGTGTTCGTTGCGGCCTGGCGTGTTGAAGTCGTCTATACTGCCGATCTTTGCATCGGGACAGATCTGGTAGAAGTTCTCCACGGTCAGCGTCGTGTCCTGACGGATCCAGTGGACCTTCACCGTGCGGGCGATGGTCCTGCTGTTGATGCCGATGCCGACGCCGTAGGAGCAGTAGGAGCCGAATCGCTTGTCGCGCACGTAGTTCTTGAATGTCTTTGCGTCGAGGTTGCGGAAGGTGAATGTAACCTCGCCCCACATCTCCTCCACCGTGTCGTCCTTCGGGCGGGCCGTGACGGTGTTGGTCTCGGGGTCGTAAGTCCAGGAGGAAGTGCCCAGAGACTGGCCGTTTTCGTCCGTGTCCACACACTCGACTTCAAAGAAGTCTTCGTTCCAGGTGGGATACGGCTTGCCGAAGGAGATGACATCCGGCTTGTTGCTTGGGATCCTGTCGCTGCCGTCCATGCTCTTCTTGTCGACGGCGCCGTTGGCCATGCCCATGGTCTTCAGCTCGTAGAGTTCATCCGGCATCTTGATGCTGTTGCCGTCCAGCTTCACATCGAGCTTCTTGTCGGTCTGCTCTATGTTGAAGTCCAGCATGACCAACTGATCGCCGAGCGAGATGAACGGGACGCGCATGGAGAAGACCTCTGTCTCCGCTTTCTTCCGGTCGTTGCCGGCCTGTGCTTTCAGCTTCACGCTCAGATAGAAGCCGATATCAAAGAGCATGGAGCCCAGCATCTGCATGTTTCCGCCCTTTTCCGACTCCCATCGGTAACCGAAGTAGAAGAAGCCGTAAAACTCCGCGTACAGGCCGAAGTCCAGCACGGCGCCCACGGAGGCGAGCTTGGTCGAGATCAGGCCGAGGCGGAATTCCACGACAAAGCCGAACCGGGCGCCGATCAGGCCGAAGAGATAGACGCCGACGTTCATATTGGGCTGCTCCGTCTCCGCCGTGCTGGTCTCCATCGTCCCCTCGAGGACCTTGAAGTTGATCGTCCAGCGCTTGCAGTTGCCGTAGGAGAGGGACGCACCGAACACAACACTCAGCCGGAAAGACGCCTGCACGGAGATCTTGAAGCCGATGGCGCACAGGTGCAGCGGATCCGGCGCGAGGTCCTTGTCCAGGATATCGTATTTCCAGAAGGGCACGTACTCCGATTTTTTCTTGACGAAGATGGCGTACTTTTCCTCCACACTGCCGCCCAGTGAATCGTGCTGCTTCATGTGAGTGCCGCGGTAATTGTGGGTATTGGGATCCTGCTCCTGCGAATCCCAGCCGCTGCCCATCGTCAGGTAATCGAGATTGTAAACGATGTCGTCGAGCTCACCGGCGGCGTCCGTCAGGTTGCTGTACCAGACATGGCGCACGTGGGGATCGAGATTCCTGGTCTCGTGTTTCTCCGCCTCCTGCTCTCTGATGGATTGGGAGACGTTTTTCTTTTCTCCCCCGGTCCGCTTCCTGGTGCCGACGGTAATCTGAAATCCGATGGCCGTGAAGGTTCCGGCCGTGAGGGCAAAGGCACCCTTCACGTCCTTCGGATACTTGATGAACCAGGCCTTGCCCCAGTCGATGCCGAAGCTCAGGTCACAGCCGAGCGAGACCTCCTGCTCCAGCTGGATCAGGATGTCGACGTTGAGGCCCATGTCCTTTGTGCCTTCTCCGAACGCCTCAAAGTCGTATTTCCAGGAGGTCGAGGCCGAAAGTTCAAAACGCACGCCGGTCCCGCTGAAGTGCTGCAGGCCCATGCTCACCGTGAACCTGCAGTGGAGATCGGCATGATCCTCGTCCGTGATCCGGTCAGTGAGGAGGTTCAGCTTCCGGACCTCCTCCAGAGACAGTTCCTCCCCCTCGTCCGTCGTGAAGCGGACCTGCTGCAGGGCGTTGCGGTACACCTCGTCCTCCATCACCTCCGGCTTGTCGCTGAAGATCAGGGAGGCGACGTATTCCATCGCCTGGTCGAAGAAGCCGTTCTCCTCAATGCTGCGGACCGCGTCGGAGCCGATCCGCTGAATCTCTTCGTCCGTCAGGTTGACGTTAAGGTTCTCCTCACGCATGGACATGCCGGCCAGGCGGACCATGTCTTCCTCGGTGCGCAGCTCATAGCGCAGGAGCAAGCCGTCCGCCGCGGGGCTGACCGCCGTCAGCTCGCCGTAGCCCACGAGCGCGGCGTTGTCCGGGTCGTCGAGGCTGCCGGTGTACAGGGCGATCCAGTCGCCCTCCTCCACCTCGGTGTCCTCCCCCAGGCCGATCTCCGCAAACGCGGGATGTGTAAAGTCGAGCTGATCCGCTTGGACGAAGATCTCACCGTCCTCATAGCTGCCGTCGGTCGGGACGGGGATCACGTCCGGCATGAACACCACGTCCATGAAGTCCGGGATCCCGTAGGCATACTTCCCGTCGCCCAGGTCGCCGGTGATGCGGAAATAGCCCATCCGGTCCGCGGAGCCGTCCTCGCGCAGTTCGCCCTCATACACCACGATGATCCCGCCGACCTCCAGCGGCCGGGCGCTGGTGAGGACGCCGACCGTGTCGTTCGGCTCGACGGTCATGTCGTCGCTCCCCATGCGGGTCCTGAGCAGGCCGTCGTTCAGGTCGACGCCGTCCACGTCGGCTGCCGGGATGTACGCCAGGCCCTTCTTCAGACGCATATTGTTGAAGGGCTCGAAGGCCGCGGTCAGGTTGTAGTAAACGACGTACTCGTTCGTCTCCGTGCCGCCCCGCACATAGCGCAGGCTGTCCGTCTTTTTCAGTTCCACTTGGAAGAGGTGGCCCGCCGTCCAGGCGCCTGCCTCCGGGCGCACCCGGTAGACCGTCCGCACGCGGATCCCGCCCTCCTTCACGGCAGCCGCCAGCAAGGCGTCGACGAACATCTGCCGAAGCTCGGCGGGCTGTGCTTTCGCCGCGGCGGCGGTGTCGATGCCGAGGGCTTTCGCGAAGGCATTGCGCGTGTCCCGTTTGCGGCTGAGCTGCTGCGTCAGGGCGGTCAGGTCCTCCGAGGGGTCTCCGGTGCCGAATCCGGCGTCGCTCAGCAGGGCTCGGTAAACGGCCTCCGCGTCGGCGCGGAGCTCGTCCGGGGCACAGTTGGCCTGCAGCACGGCAATGGTGGTGTCTCCCGCACCGGCCTCGCGCAGGGCGCCGCCGAGGGAGCCGCCCTCGCGCTGCCAGCGCCCCAGAGCCTCCGCGACGGCGTCTCGGTTCTCCTCGTCCTCCGGGATCAGGTCCGCGGGATCGGTCTCCTGCCGCTCCAGGGTGAAGGCCGTCCAACCTTCAAACTCGTTGAGGTCCCGCACCGTGATCAGGGCCCGGGTCTCCTCCTCCGTCAGGTCATAGGCCGCCACAAAAACAGGAAAATCGAGGGGCACGTCCTGGTTGGAGATATAGTTGACGACCATGCCGTCGGACAGATCCCCTGCGGCAACGAAGCGCGGGTAGAGGGTCATGTTCCGGTTGACGCGGTCGTTCTCGGCCCAGCGCGTCTCAAGGGCCGCGTCGTAGTACCAGCCGACGAAGATAAAGCCGAGGCGCTCGGGCTGCTCGATCGAGGAGATCGGCGTACCCGCCGGAAGCATCATCGTCTCCGGGAGGAAGACATCTTCCAGTTCCTCGGGCGTCAGGTCCCCCATCTCGTCCGGCAGGGCAAAGCGCACCTCGTAGTAGATGGAGCGCTCCTCGTCGCCGCCCTGCTCCGTCTCTTCATCGGGAGGGGTCGCCGGATCGGCGGGCCCTGCCGGGTCTTCGGGGCTTTCCGCGAGGATCTGCAGCGGCAGCATGCCCATCAGGAGAATCAGCGCGAGCAGCAGGCTCAGGAAGCGGTTCATCGTGCGTGTCTGCATAAATCATGATCCCTTTCCGTTCATTCTGTCCGGAAGGCGTCCGCGGAGCATAATGGCCGCTTCGCCGGACGCGTGATTGCTTCTTTATTATCTTTCATTATTACACGCCCGTCCGGGAATTGTCAACGATTTCAAATACATTCCGTAACATTCGGCGGGTTTCCGTAAAAAACCGCGAGGGCACAGTCTATTGACACGCCGCGGAAATGCATTACAATGATCCCATCGGAAGAAGAGAGGAGCGATGGCCATGCGGCGTATCCGGAGGATCCTGCTGCTGCTCGCCGCTTTGCTGACCGCGGCATGCGCCCATGCCGGGGCGGAGACCCCCTTCACCGCCGATCCGGCCCGCATGGAGGAAGCCGCCGCGAGCGTGGTCTACCTTGAGGTCTACGACCGCAGCGGAAACAGGATCTCCTCCGCCAGCGGCTTCGTGGCCTTTGATCCGCCGGTCCTGGTCACCGCCTGGCACGCGATCGTGAACATGGCCAGCATGCGGGTCTGGCGGGACGACGGGACGGACTTCACCGTGGACCGCCTGATCGACGGCGACGAGGCCGCGGACATCGTCCTGTGCGCCCTGCCGGAGGACGCCGGGATCACCCCGCTGCCGGTCTGCACAGATCCGCCCCCGCGCGGGGAGGACTGCACGGTGATTTCGAGCCTCGCCGGCGTCGTCAACCTGGTCACCAAGGGCAACGTCAGCGGCCGCTGGGAGGCGGACGGCATCAACTGGCTGCTGTTCACAGCCCCGGTGTCCGCAGGCAGCAGCGGCGGCCCGGTCTTCAACAGCCGCGGCGAGGTCATCGGCCTGGTCATGGGCACCTACGACAGGGTCAACGGCCTCAACCTGGCCGCCCCGATCTCCCTGGCCGCCGCGATGGCGGAATAAGCGCAGCGACCCGAAAGCTCCCGGCAAACCGGCCTGAACCGGTCACCGGGAGCTCTTTTGGCTTTACAGAAAGTTCGAGAAAACCATATGGGCGGGGTTCGCGCTCCGCGGAGCGCGCCAGGGGCTTTCCGATCGCCCCTGGACCCTTCGGGATCGCATTTACCTAGTTTGATGTTGGGCCAAAGAAATGCAGATAGAAGAACCTTACAATACCAGAGCCCATCATTAATGGGACAGCCCCGAAGGAGTCCAGAGGATTCGGCGCCCGGAAAACTGTCCGGGGGACAGTTTTCAGCGGAGAATGGGCGGCAGCCCCGGACCGATCGGAAAGCCCTCTGGTGCGCCCGCAGGCGCATCCCCTCATCAACAGAGTTTCCCTGGCTAAACGTGAAGAACCGCTTTTGTGTTCTCAGGCATCGTCAGTTTCCGTAGTGGCCGCGCATGCTCTGCCTGTAGTCCAGTTCCTTCAGGTCGATCAGCACGGCGGGACGCACGGTGCACGGCTCGGTGACGGCGTCGCAGCCCTCGTAGTCGATCTCCCCGTCGGTGTCCACGCACATCATGCAGCCCGCCTTCCGGCCTGCGCTGCGCAGCCACCAGCAGTCGGGCCCGCTGAGCTGCCGGAGCCCGGCGACGCTCGCCGTCGTCATCTCATCGGGCGTGTCGTCGATCACGCGCGCTTCCTCCGGCACGAGGATGTTCACCTCCGCGTCGTCGAGCAGGAAGACCCGGTCGAAGACCGGCCTGTCGCCCGGCTGGGTGCGTCCGAGGATATCGCCGATGCCGGTCTGGCAGGACAGGATCGCACACTGCTCGTCCTCCGAGAAGCAGGTCTCGTAAAACCCGCCGTTCAGCCACGCGCGGATCGGGGACTCCTCCCAGGTGACCTCGGTCCCTTCCTCCGGCTCGTCGTCCTCCTCCGCGAAGGCCGCGTACCGCAGGCCCTCCGTGAGCAGCAGGAGCGCCCGGTCCCCGATGCGCCGGAGGACCGTCCAGCGCAGATCGGCCGCCTTCCCGCGCCCGGGTTCCCGGAAACGTCCGAAGAGGAACTGCGTTCCCTCCCGGATCGCCGGGTCCGCCTCCGCCGTCTCGGAGACCCAGGCATACTGCCGGAGCCGGTTCGCGACCCGGTATTCGTCCAGCTCCCGCTGCAGCAGGGCCGCGGCGCTCCGGATCGGCTGACCGGCCAGGACGGACAGGAGCGCCTCCATCTTCTCCTCAGCGCGTTCCCCGATGTGCGGCTCGGTCCAGACGCTCCGGATCTCCACCTCCGGGCCCGGATACGCGTCGTTTTTGAGGATCAGGTATTCCCGCCCGAACTCGAGGTCCGCGAAGGAAGCGAGGATCCGCCGTTCCACAGTGCGGTCGCCCCGGAACTCCGTGACGGCCGCGTCGCCGAAAGCCTTGAGGTAGCCCAGGAGCGGGCGTTCCGGGTGCTCCGGGTCCGCCCGCCGCAAGGCCTCGGGCCGCACATGGACCGAGGGCCGCACGGCGACCCGTCCGCTGACGACCGAGATGTACACCCCGTCGTCGCCGTCAAAGTCGCAGACCCGCGCATAGCAGCGCCCGTCATCCCCGGTCACGGCATCGCTGCGGAGCCACCAGCGCAGCGTGCGGCGCAGTCCGTTGGACCCGCACGCACCGCCGGCAAAGTCCTCCCCGCAGGTCAGCGCCCTGTCGTCCTCGCAGTCGAAAAAGGCCGCCAGCTCCTCCGCGCTGAGCGGGAAAACACGGTCGGGCAGGCTCTCCGTGTCCTCCTCCGGCCGGATTGCCCGGATCATCCCCATCTCTTCGGCGGAAAAGGCCGCGTCCGGGAACTCCGTGTTCAGCCATCTCCGGAGGGAGCAGTCCCGCCACGCGACCGTCTCGTCCGCGCTGTGATAGGGCAGTGCGCCGACGTCCCTGTCCGCGATGAGAAGCGCGTCCCCCTCATCCAGATCCAGGATCTGCCACCGCATCTCCCGTCCGCCGCAGTGCCCGAACAGCACCCGGTCCCCCACCGACAGGCGTTCACCCCGCTGATCCACAGCCACGCGATCCCCTCCTCCCCGGACGTGCCGGGCTTTTCTCTGCCTCTATCATAGCGGGTCCGGAGGAATGCGTCAAGGCGGGATAATATAAGGCATCCGAGCCGGCCGTCTTATCCGGTACTTGATTCCTGAACACGATATGCGCCGCCATCCTCGTTTTTTTCAGAAGCGCGGCAGAATCCTCCCCGAAATCCGCTTTCCCCTGTTGACTTCGACCCTGCTCGAAGGTCTATCATGCAGATAACAGGCATCCGGCGCGGACCGCGATGCCGCATTGAAGGAGGGATATGCCATGGGAGGCACTGTGGGGACTCATCTGCTGGCCCAGGTGGGCTTTATCGTCAAGGATATCGAGGTGACCAAGAGAAAGTGGGCCGCGTTCCTCGGCGTGGACGTTCCGGAAACGCAGCCGTGCGGCGATTATGCGGTGACGCAGACCGTCTTTGAGGGCCAGCCCGCGCCGGAGGCCAACTCCCTGCTGGCCTTCTTTGACGTCGGGCCCGGCCTGCAGATCGAGCTGATCCAGCCCAACGAGGCGCCCTCCACCTGGCGCAATTTCCTCAACGAGCACGGCGAAGGCATGCATCACCTGGCCTTCCAGGTCGTGGACTCGAAGACTCAGGTGGCCAATGCGGAAGCGGCGGGGCTCCGGCTGGTTCAGCACGGGGTCTACGGGGACGGCGGCGGCGAGTACAACTATCTGGACGCCCCGGACCTGAAGTGCATCGTGGAGCTGCTCGAAAGCTACCGGCGGCCCGCGGACAACGCGTGAGCGAAAGAGAGGGAGGACAAGGCGATGTTTGATTTTCAGTATTTCACCCCGACCAAGGTCGTCTTCGGGCGGAACACCGAGGGCAGGGTCGCGGAGCTGATCCGCGAGTTCGGCGGGCACAAGGTCCTGATCCACTACGGCGGCGGCAGCGTTGTCCGCTCCGGACTGCTGCAGCGGGTCACGGACACCCTCGACGGGGCCGGGATCCCCTGGATCGCCCTCGGCGGCGCCGTCCCGAACCCGCGCCTGAGCCTGGTCTATGAAGGGATCGAGCTGTGCAGGAAGGAGGGGGTCGATTTCCTGCTCGCCGTCGGCGGCGGCAGCGCGATCGACTCCGCGAAAGCCATCGGCTACGGTGTGGCTAACGAGGGCGAGGTCTGGGACTTCTACGACTACCGGCGCACGGCGAAGGCCTGCCTGCCCCTCGGCGTCATCCTCACGATCGCCGCCACGGGCAGCGAGATGAGCGACTCCTCCGTGATCACAAAGGAGGAGGGTCTCGTCAAGCGCGGCTACAGCAGCGACTACGGCCGGCCGAAGTTCGCCATCATGAATCCCGAGCTGACCATGACGCTCCCGGACTATCAGACCGCGTGCGGCTGCACCGACATCATGATGCATACCATGGAGCGCTACTTCACCAACGGCGGCAACATGGAGATCACAGACGCCATCGCCGAGGGCTTGCTCCGCACGGTGATGACCAATGCCGAGATCCTCGCCCGCGATCCGAAGAATTACGACGCACGCGCCGAGGTCATGTGGGCCGGGAGCCTCTCCCACAACGGCCTCACCGGCTGCGGCAACGACGGCGGAGACTGGATGACCCACAAGCTTGAGCATGAGCTCGGCGGCCTGTACGACGTGGCGCACGGCGCCGGCCTCGCGGCCATCTGGGGCAGCTGGGCGAGGTACGTGTACCGCGACTGCCTCCCCCGTTTCCGCCGCTTCGCCGTCCGGGTCATGGGTGTGGAAGAAACCGGCTCCGATGAGGAGATCGCGCTGAAGGGCATTGAGGCTCTCGAGGCCTTCTTCCGCCGGATCCACATGCCCACCAACCTGCGCGAGCTCGGCGTTACCGCCACCGACGAGGATCTGGTCACCATGGCGCACAAGTGCGCTGTCGGTGTGGACGGCGCCAAGGGCTCCGCCCGCCTGCTCCGCGAGGAGGATATGCTGGCCATCTTCCGCGCCAGCGTCTGAGGCTTGCACGGCATTCGATGAAAAAGACCGTCTGAGCATCCCGTTGGGATGGACTCAGGCGGTCTTTATTCGGAAGAAACGTGGAATGCGCCTGCGGGCGCACCAGAGGGCTTTCCGATCGGTCCGGGGCTGCCGCCCATTCTCCGCTGAAAACTGTCCCCCGGACAGTTTTCCGGGCGCTCCGAATCCTCTGGACTCCTTCGGGGCCGCCCCGTTAATGACAGGACTTGGGACTGAAAGTATCTTTTCTCAACGATACTTTACCCAATACCAAGCAAGGAAGACATGCTCCCGAAGGGTCCATGGGCGATCGGAAAGCCCCTGGCACGCTCCGCAGAGCGCGAGCCTCCTCCTCTTGACAGGTTGAGAAAGGCACGGGCAGCGCCATGTCTGCCCGTGCCGTGGGTTCCGATGGGTTTTACCGCTTGAACAGCTGATACGAGCTGCCGCTCGGATAGGCCTGCACGTGCTGGTCCGTATCCTCGCACCTCTTGATGTAGGCGAAAGCCTCATAGAGGGTCACGTAGTAGTCGTAGTTGGTATCGGCCGGCATGGAGCCGCTGGTGCCGATTCCCTTGCAGAGGAAGTCGGTGAAGACATTGCGCGGATTGCTTCCCTCGTAGCCGTAGGAGTTCTCGTGATAGCGGCTCGCGCACAGGACGTAGAACTTGCCCGCGACGCGGAATTCGCCGGTGCGGTCCTGGAGGGTGATCTCGTTGCCTTCCTCATCAAAGTAGTAGGTGACCGTTTCCTCGCTGATCATGTTGTTGCCGCTGAAGGCGCTGACGATGGAGCCGGTGGACAGGGTGTCCCCCTCTTCCTCGGTGCCGTTCTGCGCCACACCCTCCTGATAGACCGCCGCGCCGGAGCCGCAGGACTCGATCACCGCGATGATCTCGCCGGGCACCGCCTTGAGGGCGTTGGCCAGCTCATCGAGGTAGAGCATGTAGGACTTCTTGTTGCCGTCCACGCACTCGAGGGCACCGGCGTACCGTCCGTTGCTGGTCGAGTCGCCGTGGGTCGCGATGAAGAAGAGCGAGATGTCGTCCTCATCCGCTCCGCTGAAGGCGCTGCTGATGTCGCTGAGCACCTGCGACGGCGTGCGGTCCGACTTCTTCACCGGTGTCTGGTAGCGGGTGCCGATCGGCGTGTAGCGGGAGGTGATCACGTTGTACATCAGGTTGACGTCACCCCAGTTGCGGTTGGCCGTCTCCCTGGCGAAGTGTACCTGGCCGATCAGCAGCGCGCGGTAGATGCGTCCGCGGACCTTCACGTTGACGGCCGCCGACTTCTCGCTCGTCACGCCGCCCACCGTCGCGGTCAGGCAGAAGCGGTAGGTGGTCTTGAAGGTCAGGCCGGTCACCGTGATGCTTGTGCCGGTGATGCCGCTCTTGTACACCGTGGTCGGCGTGCCGGTGGAGCCCTTCAGATAGTACAGGGTGTAGGTCGCGCCCGGGATCTCCGGCCACTTGATCACGACCGACCCGTCGCGGTTGGCGAGGATCGAGGAGATATACGTTTTGACCACATATGCCACTGAAATCGTTTCTGATGTCCACTGCCTGCCGTTTTCAGTCAGGACACAGCGGTAGATCCGGCTCAGGGCATCCTTTGACGCGCTGAATGACATCGATGCGGTTCTGTTGCCGGTATAAGTACAGGCAGACCAGGAAGATCCGCCGTTGGCGCTCTGCTGCCACTGATAGCTCACCGTGCCGGTGTTGCCGATGATCTTTGCGGTAAGCACCACCTGTTCACCGAGAACTGCCGTGCTCCTGTTGGATGACACTGTGATCTGCGGAGCGATGACCACCGGTCTCGTCGTCAGTGTGTTGCCCCTGGCATCAGTAATAACACAGCGATACTGTCGGCCCAGATAGCTTGCCATAACAGTAAACGACAGCCTGTTGGTTTTGTTGCCGGCCAGCGTCGTGCTCTTCCAATCCGCCGTGGCACCGGTCTTCACCTGCCATTGGAACTGCAGTTTTGTCCCTGCCGCCGTCACGGTGAAAGTGGCGGGCTGGCCGACGGTTGCCATCGAATCGGCGGGCTGTGAAGTGATTTCAAATATATACTTCGACAGCGTCGCTATGTCGGAAGTCAGGGTATGCCCCCTGTCGTCAGTAACAATGCAGCGATACTGATGTCCATAAAGAGAAGTGGTCGCTTTGACCGAGAGCGTCGCTGTCAGACATCCGGTCTGCGTGCTGTTTTGCCACGAATAGGATGCACCGGCTCGCTCCTGCCAGCAGTACTGAAGCCCGCTTCCCTTCGCCGTCACGGCGAACGTCACCGTTTCCCCGGCAATTGCCTCGGCATTAACCGGCTGCTTGCTTATTTCAAAGAAATACTGGTTCAGCGTCACCGCTCGGGATTCCAGTGAATTGCCTCTCGCATCGGTCACAACGCAGCGATACTGACGGCCAAAGTATGCCTGCAGCGCTGTGAAGGTGAGCGTAGCTGTTTTGCAACCGGTCAGGGTGGTGTTTTTCCATTCCGCATTTGCGTCTGTTTTGACCTGCCAGCGGTATTGGAGGTTATCACCCTGTGCTGACACGGTAAAGGTCGCTGCTTCATTCATCGCGACTTTTGCGTTGACCGGCTGCGACGTGATCCTGAAGATATACTGCGTCAGCGTGACCGCAGCAGAGGTCAGGGTGTTGCCCCGACCGTCAGTCACCACGCAGCGATACTGACGTCCGCAATAGGTCGGAACAACAGTGAAGGACAGGCAAGCTGTCTTGCAGCCGCTCAGTGTCGTGTTTTGCCACTCCGCATCGGTCCCTGTCTTGACCTGCCAACGATACTGCAGGCTCTCCCCTTCCACAGCTACAGTGAAATTTGCTGTCTCCCCGACAGCCGCGGTCATACTCTGCGGCTGGTTCGTGATTCTGAAAACATAGCGGTTCAGAGCTGCCGCTTTCGATGTCTGAGTGTTTCCTCTTCCGTCCGTCACCACGCACCGGTACTGCCGATCCAGATAGCTCGCCATGACGGTGAAAGACAGCTTATTCGTCTTATTGCCGGACAGTGTCGTATCCTTCCACTCAGCTGTGGTGTCTGTCTTTACTTGCCACTGATACTTCAGGCCTTCGCCCTCCGCCGCAACTGTAAAGGCAGCTGTTTCTCCTGTCGCGGCAATCAGGCTCTGCGGCTGGTTCGTGATTCTGAAAACATAGCGGTTCAGAGCTGCCGCTTTCGATGTCTGAGTGTTTCCTCTTCCGTCCGTCACCACGCACCGGTACTGCCGGTCCAGATAGCTCGCCATGACGGTGAACGACAGCTTGTTCGTCTTATTGCCGGACAGCGTCGTATCCTTCCAGTCAGCCGTGGCGTCTGTCTTTACTTGCCACTGATATTTCAGGCCGTCACCCTTTGCCGTCACGGAGAATGTGACTGTTTCACCTGTCTGGGCTGTTACGCTTGTCGGATGCTCGAGGATACCAAACGCATACCGCAGCAGGGTTGCGGCATTGGTTACTGAAGTCTGTCCGTTTGCGTATGTCACCAGGCAGCGATATTGCCGTCCAAAGAAGGATGACTGCGCCGTGAACGACAGTGTGTCCGTCTTGTTACCGCTCAAACCGGTATCCTTCCATGCCTCGGCAGACGAAGTTTTCACTTGCCACTGATACCTGAGATTGCTCCCGCTCACACGAACGGCAAAAGTTACGGTCTCGCCGGCGAGGGCCCGAACATCCTGGAGCTGGTTGAGCGTTGCGTTTGTCTCCGGTTCCGCGGAGTCCTCTTCCGTGCCGGCAGCGTCCTGCAGTTCGATCGATTCGGTGCTGTCATCCTGCGGGGCTGTCACCTGCTCCGCTTCGGAATCCTCCTCCGTTTCTGTCGTGACACCATCAAAAGCCGTATCAGCCACCGTCTTCACTCCGACGATGAACGCTGTACTCAGTCTGGTGTCATTGCGGAAGGCCCATGGACCGATTTCCTTCAGTTTGCTCTCCGTACCTCTCACAATCATCGCGAGATTGTCGCAGTTTGCGAAAGCACTTCCGGATATTATTTCAACCGAATCAGGCAGAATAACTCTTTCTATCTTGCTGTTGTTGGCAAAAGCGCCATATCCGATCACCCGAATTCCGTCGGGAATCGTGACGATCTTGTCCTCACCGCTATACCGGATCAGGGTGTCGCCGCTGATTTCAAACGGATATGCAGTTTCAGCCTCATCGGCAGGCGCTACATCGGTCTGTTCGTCTCCGGTCTTGTCCTTCTCCTGCTCGTCTGCGATGTTCTCCGGATCCTCAACTTCTCCTTCCTCAGCAGGCAGCGCCTCGTCCGGATCCGGTTCCTGCAGCACTGTTTCGTCTTCAGGAACGCCCTGAGGATCCTCATCGGGATCATCCCGCACCGATCCGACAGGGATCGCCTGCTCGTCCGCCGGTTCAGTCGGAACTTCGGCAGGCGGAGCGGATTCATCCCCGAGTGTGCGGGGCGTCTCCTCCGGCTGTTGTACCGGAACATCCGTTTCATATTCTGAGGGAAGCACGGCAGGCATTTCGTCCGCAGGCGGAGCGATGCTCCCGTCATCCGCATAGACCTGCGCCAACATACTCATTATCATCAGGACTGCCAGGAATAAACCGATCATCCGTTTTGTCTTCATGACATCTTCTCTCCTTTGCTGTACTGCTCCGGCATGCTGAATGGGTCTTCCCGGAAATCATCATAACAGTCATGAAGAAACCCTCGTCGTATCGGTTTTCGATGATTCCTTCTCACATTTTTCCCGTCTGCCGCTCCCTGTACCACTCCGCGAACCGCCGCAGGCCCTCGCGGATGCCGATGCGGGGGGTGAAGCCGTAGTCGCGCTCCAGGGCCGTACTGTCGGCATAGGTCACGGGGACGTCGCCGGGCTGCATCGGGACCAGCTTCCGGTGAGCGTCGAAGTCGTAGTCGGCCGGAAGGACGCCGGCGCGGACCAGCTCCTCCTGCAGGGTCTGCACATAGTCCAGCAGGTTTTCGGGGGTCCCGCCGCCGATGTTGTACACCGCGTAGGGCGGCACCGGAAGGCCGTCCTCCCCCGTGGCCCTTTCAGGCGCGCCCCGCATCACGCGCAGCACGCCCTCGACGATATCATCCACGAAGGTGAAGTCCCGTTTGCAGTTGCCGTAGTTGAAGATCGAGATCGTCTCGCCCCGAACCAGCTTCTCCGTCGCGGAGAAGTAGAACATGTCCGGCCGCCCGGCGGGTCCGTACACCGTGAAAAAGCGCAGGCCCGTGCACGGGATGTCGTAGAGCTTGGCGTAGGCGTGGGCCAGGAGCTCATTGCTCTTTTTGGTGGCGGCGTAGAGGGAAACCGGGTTGTCCACCTTGTCCTCCGTGGAGAACGGCACCTTCTTGTTGCCGCCGTAGACGCTGGAGGAGGACGCGTACACGAGGTGCTCCACCGGGCGATGGCGGCAGGCCTCGAGGATGTTGTAGAAGCCGATCAGGTTCGACTCGATGTAGACGTCGGGATGGTCGATGGAATAGCGCACGCCCGCCTGGGCCGCGAGGTTCACGACCACGGCCGGGCCGTACTCCGAAAAGACGCGCTCGATCAGGTCCCTGTCC
>JAFRPG010000061.1 GCA_017429265.1 Clostridia bacterium
GGCCGGTTTGGCAGAGGTAAGCGAGACCCCTCGCGATCCTTACATACTGGAAGTGGAAAGGGGAGAGGCGCCCGTCGGTGTGCCGACCTTCGTCTTCTTCCGCCTGGCGGGAACGTACATAACGGACTTCCCGCAGATGCTCTCGGTCAACAGCGCCGCGGACCTCGCCGTCGCCCGGAACTTCCGGGTACGGATTACCGGCGCTGCGGACTCGGCGACGGGATCGCCCGACAGGAACGCTTCCATCGCACTCGCCAGGGCGGAGCACGTGGCCTCGCTGATGAAGAAGCGGGGCGTGCCGGAGGAGCGCATCGAGGTCCTCTCCGAGGGCGGGACTGCCCTTTACGAGCCGGTGTCCGCCAACCGGAACTGCCGCATCGAGCTGTTCATGCAATAGTTCCGGACACATATCGTAAACACCTTTAACAATTCACATTATGGCAAAGAAAAGCAAATCCATGCTGGGATTCCTGAAGATGGAGGAGGACGCGGAGAAGGGAGCCGCCGCACTCAAGGAGCTCCTCCTGTCCCCGGACCATCATACGGGGTCGGTCGTCAGGAAGGACGAACTGCCCGAGGACTACCTGTGGCCGCTCGTCGTGAAAAGCGTCCTGAAGGAAATCGTCGACGGATGGTACTACGTATCGGACGGCGACCCCTTCGACTGGGACCGGCCCCAATACTGGTCCATGGCCTACTGGGACTTCATCGCCGCCTACCTCGAGAGCCTGTACGGCGAGAACTGGTGCCTGGGCGCCGACGACTCGCTCCTCTTCCACGCGGCCAACACCAAGGTCCCCCGGAGCCTGACGGTCCGCGCAGCCGGCCAGGCCACGCATTTCGTAAGGCTGCCCGCCGGAGGGGAACTGCTGGTGGTGGGCGCGTCGGTCCCGGCGGGCGCCGAACCGGAGCGCCGCTTCGGCGTCCGGCTCTATCCGCTGGAGCACGCGCTGCTGGCCGCCTCTCCCGGGTTCTACCTCATGCACCCGATGGAGGCGCGCACCTGCCTGTCCCTCGTCCGGGACGAGGATGAGGTCGCCGCCGTGGCCGCCCGGGAGGTGCTCGCCGGCGGGGCGGCAAGGGTGACCGGAGGCCTGATCTCCATCGGCTATCCGATCCTCGCCGAGAACATACTCCAGAACCTCGACTGCATGAAGCTGAGGGTGGAGCCGGAAAACCCCTTCCGCGAGGATGTCACCGTCGCGCCCAAGGACGACTCCGCCATCGCCACGCGCATACGCCTGATGTGGAGCCGGATGAACGACGACGTGCTGGACGCGGAGAGCATCAGCTTCATCCACTTCACACCGCGGACGCCGTCCGAAGTCAAGGAGACGATGGACCGGACCCGCCTGGAGGACGCTTCGACCACCCTGACCCTCGACGGCTTCAAAGTCACGAAGGACCTGGCCCGGGGCGCCGCGGAGGGCAGCTGGGACTACGACGTGCTGAGCAGGGAGGCGGGGGAGGAGAACGTCGCGGCAGCGACCGGATACATCGACGCCTACCGGCTGGTGCAGACGGACATCCTGGACTCGCTGACCGGCGGAGCCGACCCCCGGAACATGCTGGAGAGGTTCCCGAAGTGGCACAGGACCCTCATGAAACCCTTCAGGGACCACCAGCTGCTGGAGGAGGACGCCTGCACCCTCTTCCGGAGGAAGGAGCTCTTCATCAAGGATTCAGACTACATCCCCGTGGGACCGGACGAGATCCCCAGTGCGATGATGGCCCTGGGGAGACTGCTCCCCACCGAGAGGAATCCCTTCATACGGGCCGTCCTCGGGGCCTTCTTCCTGGACTACATCCGGCCCGTGGAGCGGATGTCGGGAGTGCTTGCACGCCTGTACATGAACAGTCAGCTGATCTCTTACGGCTTCCCGTGGATCGTCATCCCGGAGGAGCGGCACGACGACTACCGGCGGGCGCTCGAAGAAGGATTCGTGGACCTGAAGCTGGACTCCTTCGCGGATCTCATCAACGAGCTGGTCGAGAAGGCCGGCGGGCTGAAGGTAGTGTCCCAATAATGACACCGCACATGTATCTTTTCAGAAGGAAACGAAAACACGTCAACATGGAAAACAAGACACAGGAACAACCGCTCAACGAATCCCTCGCCGCCCTCAGGCGTTTCAAGGAATCCCGCGGGGACGCCTTCCCCATCCTGCACGGGGACAAGACCCTCGGCGTGGAGCACACCCGGAGGCTCCTGGAAAGCCGCCATCTGGGGAGGATAACCGGCGAATGGTACTTCATCACCTACCGCGACCATTTCGTGTCGGACTGGTACAGGGCCTTCTGGCACTTCGTCGCCGCCTACTGCGGAAGCATGTTCGGCGAGGACGGATGGGTGCTCGCGGCCGACGACTCGCTCCTCTTCCGCGCGGGGGGCGGCGTGATCCCCCGCCATCTGACGGTGCGGTCCGGCTGCGCGGAGAACACCTTCACGTGGCTGCCCGGAGGACACGAGCTGGTCGAGGTCCGGGGATCCGACCCGGCCGAGCCCTGCGGCGGGGCGAACATCGAGACCGAGCCGCGCTACGGCGTGAGGCTCTACGGGCTGAACAGGGCCCTGCTGACCGCGTCGCCGGGGTTCTGGCGCGAGCATCC
The DNA here is from genome assembly GCA_017429265.1 of Clostridia bacterium. Classification (GTDB taxonomy): domain Bacteria; phylum Bacillota; class Clostridia; order Christensenellales; family Aristaeellaceae; genus RUG11272. The sequence continues at coordinate 2,611 of JAFRPG010000061.1, forward strand.
GACGGACGCGCGCACCTGCCTGGCCATGGTCCAGGACACCGGCGGGCTCGTCGACTTGGCGCTGCGCAAGGGCCTTTTCGAGGGTGCCTGCCGGGTGGCCGGGGGCCTGCGCTCCATCGGCAACCCGTGGTACGCGGACTACATCATGGGGCGCCTCCGCGAGTCCGGCCGCAGGCTGGAGGAGGAGAACCCCTTCAGCGAGGACATAGCCGTGCCGATGGAGACGTGCGCCGTCGCCACGCGCATGCGGCTCATGTGGCGCTCGATGCGTCCCGCCGTCCTGGAGGCGAAAGGCGGCATCGCCGTCAAACCTGTCGACAGGACACCCGGGGAAATCCTCCGGATGACCGCCGAGGCCTACCCGGAGGACATCTTCAACTCCCTCGGCCTCGACGGATATACGGTGGACAAGGAGGCCGCGGAGAAGGCGCGCTCGGACCCGGAATTCAATCCCGAGGACTGGGGACATGACCTGGAAAGCTCGTGCGCGACGCTGGGTTACGCGCGCGCCTTCGACAATGCGGTTTCCCGCCTGCTCAACCTGATGACGGGAGGGAGCGACGGCGCGGCCTGGATAACCGACGGGGACTTTCTCGTCGGCCTGTTCGACTACCTGACCTATCCCGTCTTCAACGCCGGGGTATGGGACTGGGAAGAGCTGGTATTCTGGTACCGGGACACCCCCTTCCACGTCCGGAACTCAAGGCACATACCCCCGGAGCC
>JAFRPG010000015.1 GCA_017429265.1 Clostridia bacterium
CAGGCTATGCTCTCAGCCTTACCCGACAACTAACAAGAAAGAGACGGCCCCGAAGGGTCCAGGGGCGATCGGAAAGCCCCTGGCGCGCTCCGCAGAGCGCGAACCCCCCATATGCTTTCCCTAACTTTCCGTGAAGAACCACTTTTGAGCATGCCTGTACTCAAAGATGGAAAATCTGGTCGAAATATTGACAAATTTTACAAATGATGGTATATTACAGTCAGACGTTGCAACGTTTCCGCAGAGAAGTACCCGACGACGTTGAGTTTTTCGCGATATCTTTTTGACCTTCCATGCCCGACTGAGCGAGCGGAGGTTTCGCTTATGAAAAAACTTATAGCTTTGATGATCGCGCTGGCGATGGTGCTGGCGTGTGTTTCCGCGCTGGCCGAGCGCGAGGACGTCGGTGTGAAGCCCGCCATCGTGGAGGTGGAGGGCGGCAAGATCATGGGCTTTACGATGGGCGATGTCACGATCTTCAAGGGCATCCCCTATGCGGAGGCCGAGCGCTTCGAGATGCCCCGCCCCACCAAGTGGAATGACATCCGCGCCTGCCTCAACTTCAGCGAAGTGTGCCCGCAGGGCCAGTATTCCAACAACGCCAACGACTTCGCTTCCGTCTCCAACTATTTCGTCGAGGACCGCGAGGAGAACACCTTCCTGACCGTCAACGTATGGACCAAGAACCTGGACCCCGACAAACCCAAGCCCGTCCTCTTCTGGATCCACGGCGGCGGATATTCCTCCGGCTCCTCCTGCGAGCTGGAGCTGTATGACGGCTACAACCTCACCGAGTTCGGCGACATCGTGTTCGTCAGCGTCAACCACCGCCTGAACTACCTGGGCTACCTCGACCTTTCCGCCTACGGCGAGGACTACAAGTACACCGCCAACCTGGGTCATGCCGACCTGATCGCGGCCCTGGAGTGGGTGCAGCGCAACATCGCGATCTTCGGCGGCGACCCGAACAACGTCACGATCGAGGGCCAGTCCGGCGGCGGCACCAAGGTCACCCAGCTGATGGGCATGCCGGCCGCTCAGGGGCTCTTCCACAAGGCTGTCTGCCAGTCCGGCGGCAGCGTGAAGGTGACCCGCACCACCGAACAGGCCCAGGCCCAGACCGCCGTGCTGGTGGAGAATCTCGGCCTGACCGGCAAGAGCAACGAGGAGATCATCGCCTTCCTGAAGGCCATGCCCTATGACGACCTGGCCGCCGCTTGCCGCGAGGCGAAGGTCGGCGCCGGCGCCACGGTGGACGGCGACTACTATCCCACCGGCACCTATGAGCTGTCCGCGGACAAGCCCGTGATCTTCTCCACCGTGCTGGGCGAGATGAGCACGCAGGCCGGACAGCTGACCGGCAAGGTCTATCCGAAGTATCTGACCGAGGAGCACATCGCGACCCACTACAGCGCCGGCATCACCGATGAAGTGGCGATGGCGCGCATCACCGAGCTGTACGGCGACCGCGCGGAGGAGGTGGCGGCGGCCTATCAGGCGGCATATCCGGGCCACCCGATCAGCGACCTGCTCTACACCACCGGACGCAACAACGACAAGGCCGTCGCGATGGCCGAGCTCGGCAACCCCCATGTCTATCAGTGCGTGCAGGCGTACGATCCGCCGTATTTCGGCTGGACCACCGCGCAGCACACCGCCGGCGATATCCCCTACTGGTTCCGCACCGTGATCAATACCGACGCGCGCTTCATGATCTTCGGCGACGAGGAGTGCGGGCGCAAGGTGATGGACGAGATGTCCCAGGCGCTGGTGAACTTCTGCTACACCGGCGATCCGAGCACCGAGGCCCTGCCCTGGGCGCCCTTCACGGTCGAGAACGGAGAGACCATGATCTTCGACCGCGTCAGCGAGGTCCGCAACTATCACGACAAGGCCTACTTCGAGCTGATCAACGAGATCAACGCCGCCAAGTAAACAGGATACCGACCTGACTCCCAAAACAGGGAAGGCCACCTGCCGCACCGGTTTCGCGGCAGGTGGCCGTTTTCTTTGGCTCTTCACGGAAAGACCGGGAAAACCATGGGGGAGGGGTTTCGCGCTCTGCGGAGCGCGCCAGGGGCTTTCCGATCGCCCCTGGACCCTTCGGGACCGCCTCTTCCTTGTTATAGTTGTCTGGCAAGGCCGAGAATAGTACCTAACAATCCCACAGGAACCTGACAATCCTCAAGATCTTTCTTTTACGGGACGGCCCCGAAGGAGTCCAGAGGATTCGGAGCGCCCGGAAAACTGTCCGGTGGACAGTTTTCAGCGGAGAATGGGCGGCAGCCCCGGACCGATCGGAAAGCCCTCTGGTGCGCCCGCAGGCGCATACCCTTTTTATGGTTCTTGTGTGAAAAGTACGGGAAAGTCATCAGGGAAGAGGACTTCGCGCTCCGCGGAGCGCGGGCGGGTCCGAGCCGGACCGGCAGGCCTTCCGCTTACCTGTACTCCGCCCGCTCGCCGCCGATCAGGGGCCAGCGCGAATAGGCCATCACCACGCGGGCGTGGCCGAGGGTCGGGCAGGACGGGCGCAGGGGGACGGCGACCGGGCGGATCTGCATGCCCACCAGGGTGTCGCCCACATCGATCGCGGCGTCGGCCTGGATCGCCATCGCCAGCGCCGGATGCCCCAGGATCTTCCACGCCGCCGCGGGCACGCTGCCGCCGGCCTTGGGCTTGGGTACGGCGTGCACCCGGGTCAGCCCCAGCTCCTTCAGCAGGTCTTCTTCCATCACGATCGCGCGGTTCAGGTGCTCGCAGCACTGGAAGGCCGGGCGCATGCCGTGTGCCTTGCAGGCGGCGATCATGCCCTCCGCGATCGCCGCGCCGAAATCGGGCACGGAATATTTGCCGATCCGGCCGCCCGCCACCTCCGAGGTGGAGCAGCCGAGGACGATCACGCCGCCCGGGGACAGCTTTCCCGCCTCACACAGCTCACCCACGCACGCGCCGAGCACCCGCTCCGCTTCCTCACGCAGCAGCGCGACCTCATCGGGGGTCGCCGCTTTGTCTCTCAGACCCTGCATGATCCTTCATCTCCTTCCGATTCCCCGGACGGATCCGTCCGATCCGCCGGTCCCGTATCTTTCTCCGCCCGGTCCGAGAGGGCGCGCACCGCCCTGGCGAACAGGCCGCCGACATACGTCTGGGCCGCGCTCGCCGCGCCGGCGCTCACCGCCCGGGCCATGGGGCCGCGGATGTCGCTGCCGATGCGCACGTCGCCGCTGAGCAGCAGGCGCGGGATCTCCGTCAGCAGCTTCCCGCGCAGCTCCGCCGTGGTGTGCGCCCCGCTGGCCTCCGCGATCTCGAAGAGGCGGTCCACGATGCGCCGCCGCTCCTCCGGGGAGAGGCGGCTGAGACCCTCGCGAACGGTCTGCTCCGCGATGCGCGAGGAAAAGCTGGTCTCGCCGGTGTACTCGAGTTCCGTTCCCTCGGTTCGCCAGGTGAAGGGGTCGTGCTGGCGCAGGCCCGCCGCGTCGGAGCGCACGACCGCGTACCCGGGCTGGCAGCCGAGGAGCAGGCCGATGACGGAGGCCTCCGGGAGGACGCTCCGCAGGCGGGACAGGATGCGCGCGCAGCCTTCGCCCGCGGCGGTGTCCGGGTCGAAGCCCGGGCCGTCGAAGGACCAGGCGCGGACGATCCGCTCCTGCAGCGCCGGGGATGCGCAGGCCGCCGCGTAGGCGGAGAGATTGCCGCCCTTGGAGTGGCCGGTGAGATACAGCGGGGCATCGGTGCCGCGGGCGGCTTCCTCCAGATAGAGGAGCGCCGCGATCTGGGCCGAGACCGGGCATTCGTAGCACATGGCGAAGTCCTCGTGCCACCCGGCGAGGGTCCCGTCGGTGCCGCGGTAGCACAGGACGCGGCCGATCCCCGCAATGTCGCAGCAGAAGGCCGCGAACTGCAGGTGATCCTCCTCGGAGAGGACACTGACCGCATAGCCGACGCGGACGCCGGCGTAGCGCGGAGCCTCAGCCATCAGCCGCAGAAGCTCCGTGTGGAGTTTGTAGCGCTCACCGGAGACGGCCGCGGCAAGGTCGCGGAGGGTGGCCGCGGGTGCTCCGGCGCAGGCATCGCCGACGTCGGGGTAGACGATCATGGCCAGCGCCAGGGCATCCACGTCCCCGAAGGCCAGTTCGTCAAAGCTCAGGCGGCCCCGCGCCGCCACAGCGTCCGGCAGATGTCCCATGCGTGTCCCTCCCCGGAGTCTATTGTAGTCCGCCGCGGGTGAAAATGCAAGTGTGGGTGAGCGGAAAGCCTGTGCGCAAAAAGGGCCTCGTCTGTCTGATTGAGGAAACCCTGTTGATGAGGGGATGCGCCTGCGGGCGCACCAGAGGGCTTTCCGATCGCCCTCTGGACTCCTTCGGGGCCGTCCCGTAAAAGTCAGGCATTGTTATTGTGAGGTTCTTTTATCAACCTGACTTTGCCCAACATCATACAGGGAAGAGACGATCCCGAAGGGTCCAGGGGCGATCGGAAAGCCCCTGGCGCGCTCCTCAGAGCGCGGATCTTTTCAGATTAATTCGGTAGATAATTCCGTTGAAAAGGGTGTGCGCCTGCGGGCGCACCAGAGGGCTTTCCGATCGGTCCGGGGCTGCCGCCCATTCTCCGCTGAAAACTGTCCCCCGGACAGTTTTCCGGGCGCTCCGAATCCTCTGGATTCCTTCGGGGCCCGACCCGTTAAGATAGTTCTTGGGAATTGTCAGGCTTTGATGGAATGTCAGGCTATGTTCTCAGCCTTACCCGACAACCAACAAGAAAAAGTCGATCCCGAAGGGTCCAGGGGCGATCGGAAAGCCCCTGGCGCGCTCCGCAGAGCGCGGATCCTTCTTGCCAAACTATAAAGGAACCACGAAAAAGGGGAGGCATCACACCTCCCCGGGAAGATAAGGGAATCACATGTTGTTGACCAGATCGTACAGGTCGCGGCGGAACTCGCGCTTGGCCTGCAGGGCCGTGTCGATGGAGGTGTAGAACACCTTGCCGTTCTTGATGCCGATGACCTGGTTGGAGATCCCGTCGTGGAGCAGGCGCACCGCCAGGTGGCCGGCCTCGAATGCAAAGGCGGAGTCCTTCGCCGTGGGGATCTCGCCGCGCTGGGTGTATCCGACGACCGTGTGGCGCACCTCCACCATGCCGCACATCCGCTTCATGATGGACGCAAAGCGCTCGGCGCTGATCGGCTCACCCTCATAGCACTTCTTGCCGTGGCTGTTGAGGAAGGTGTACATGTCGAAGGGCTCCATCGACTCCCAGCAGCCCTCGGCCACGACGATCGTGGCGCGGGTGTTGCCCTTGGCGATCTGCCGGTTGAGCCGGGCGGCTACATCCTCCACCGACCATTCGACCTCGGGCAGGAGGACGATCTCCGAGCCCGTGGACACAGCCGTGGTTAGGGCGATGTCGCCGCAGTGGCGGCCCATGACCTCCACCACATGGGGACGGTCGTGGGAGCGCGAGGTGGCGCGGATCGCGCGCACGGCGTTGACGCAGACGTTGACGGCCGTGTCATAGCCGAGGGTCATCTCGGTATAGGGCAGGTCGTTGTCGATCGTGCCGGGGATGCCGATGCAGGGGATGCCCAGCTTGCACAGGTACTCCGCGCCGTGGAAGGAGCCGTCGCCGCCGATGACGACCAAGCCGTCGATGTCCATGGCCCGCAGGGTGTTGGCCGCGACCTCGCGCCAGGCGGGATCCATGAACTCCATGCAGCGCGCGGTCCGCAGGTAGGTGCCTGGACGGTCCGCAATGTCGAGCACCGTGTCGAGGCGCATCTCCTCCAGGTCGTCATATACGCTGGTGGACTTGCGCAGGAGGCCGTTGTAGCCCCTCTTGATGCCCACGAGGGGCATGCCGTACATGGCCGCGCTCCGGGCTACCGCCATCACCGCGGCATTCATTCCCGGGGCGTCGCCGCCGCTGGTCAGTACACCGATCTTATTCATGCGATTCGCGCTCCTTCTTCAAGGCGTGTGGGGTATCGGGACAAGTATAGCACATTTCCCGCGGATTGCAAGGATGCCTTTTCGATCGGAAGACCTCACCGCGCCTCGGCCGAGAGCCAGGCCTCGAGGCTTGCGATCTCCTTCTCCAGGCGCCACGCTTCGGCGCTGGCGGCGGCTTCGCGGCTGAGATAGGCCTCCCACTCCGCCACCTTGTCGAGGCGCTTCTTCGCGTCCGATTTCGCGTCGGCGATCTGCTGCTCAAGCTCCATCTCCTCGGCCTCGAGCGTCTCGCGGATCTTGATGAGCGCCTCCTTGCTCGCCACGACGGCGTCGTAGTACGCCTCGGCTGAGTTTGCGCGCGCCTGGATGCCGGCGGCCTTCCCGGCGCGGTTCCGGTGCTGCACGACGAGCAGGGCGCAGGTGGCGAGGGCGACGATCATCACGAGGATGACGGTGACCCGCAGGTACGCTGTCTGACGGTCCTTCACGGCTCCTCCACCTCCTCCGTCCCGGCGGCCTGCTTCCGCTCCGCGGCCTCTTTCAGCAGGCGTTCATAGGTCTTCTTCGCCTCGGCCAGGCGGGCTTCGGCGGCTTTGGCGCGCTCCTTGTAGGCCGCGGTGACCTCGCTGGATTTGCTCTTGCCGGTCCGCGTCCGGTATTCCTTCAGGGCCTTGTCGGCTTCCGCCTTTTCCTTCGCTGCGGCGGCTACCTGCGGCCGGAGGGCCTCGATCCGCGCCTGCACGGCGGGGATCTTCTCCTCCTCCTCGGCCAGCTCCTTTTCCTGGCGCGGGATGCGCCGCGTCTGGTACCGGAGATTCTCGTCGGCCTTCGCGATCCGGGCCTGCTGACGGCTCCGGTCGACGGCGCTCCAGCACAGGAACAGGCACACCGCCGTCATCACCAGGGCAAAGATCATGATCCAGCTCTTTCGGATCACAGGCTGTCACTCCTCTCCGCTGAACAGCCGGCGGATATCCCGCTCGGTCAGATTGGTGATGGGGGTCCCGCCGGGGGTGATCAGGCGGTCGAAGAGGGCGCGCTTGCGCTCACCCAGCGCAGCCACCTGCTCCTCGATCGTGCCGTGGGTGATCAGGCGCAGCACCTCCACGCACCGGGTCTGGCCGATGCGGTGGGCGCGGTCCGAGGCCTGATCCTCCGCCGCGGGGTTCCACCAGGGGTCGTAGTGGATGACCAGGCTGGCCCCGGTCAGGTTGAGGCCGGTGCCCCCGGCCTTGAGGGAGACGAGGAAGACCTCGCCCTCGCCCGCGTTGAAGCGCTCCGCCAGCTGCTGGCGCTGGGCCGCGGGGGTGTCGCCGTCCAGGTAGAGGCAGCGGACGCCGTCGGACTCGAGATGACGCCGCAGGATCCTCAGCATGGAGGTGAACTGGGAGAAGAGGAGCACCCGGCGGCCGCTGGCGAGGATGCCGGGCATCAGGTCCTCCAGCATGGCCAGCTTGCCCGAGGAGCCCGTGTAGCCGTCCATGACGAGGGCCGGGTGGCAGCAGACCTCCCGCAGCTCGGTGATGGCGGCGAGGATCTCGATGCGGCCCCGCTGCAGGCCCTTCTCGCCGAGGACGCGCTCCACCTGCCGGCCGAGGCGCAGCTGGGCGGCGCGGTAGACCTGGGCCTGCTCGGGCGTCATCACGGCCGTGAGCGTGGTCTCGAGCTTCTCCGGGAGCTCGGGCAGGACGTCGCGCTTGAGGCGGCGCAGGAGGAAGGGTCGGAGCCGCGCGCGCAGCTCCTCGCTCCGCCCGCCGTCCTGGTAGCGCTGCATGAAGTCGGCGTAGCTGCCGAGATAGCCGGGCAGGACGAAGTCGAACAGGCTCCACAGTTCGCCCGCGTGGTTTTCCAGCGGGGTGCCCGTGAGGCAGAAGCGCGACCGCGCCTTCAGGCGTCGGACCGAGGCGGCCGAGAGGCTGCCCGCGTTTTTGACCTGCTGGGCCTCGTCGAGGGCCACGACGCGGAACTGAATGCCGTCCATCAGGTCGATGTCGCGGCGCAGCAGGGGATAGGAGGTGATCGCCACATCCGCGTCCGCCGTGCCGTCCCGCAGCGAGGCGAGCAGCTCCTCGCGCCGGCTCTGGCTGCCGCTGAGCAGCAGGATCCGGAGACCGGGGGCGAAGCGGCGGCACTCGCTCAGCCAGTGATAGGTCAGGGAGGTCGGGGCCACGATCAGGGAGACCTGCCGTCCGGTTTCTCCGGCATTGTCGCGCACGGACTGCAGCAGGGCCAGCAGCTGCACGGTCTTGCCCAGGCCCATGTCGTCGGCGAGGATGCCGCCCATCTGTAGGCGGTCCAGGGTGCAGAGCCAGCGGAAACCGGCCTGCTGGTAGGGGCGCAGGGCCATGCCGTCGGGCAGGGGGACGGTCTCGGGCAGCTCGCCGCGCAGGGAGCGCACGGCGTCGCGCACGGTCTGCTCCCAGCGGATCAGCAGGTCGCCCGCCTCGGTCAGGCGGCTCAGATGCTCGGCCTGCCAGGCCGGGAGCACCAGCTCCGAGCCCTCCTCCGCCGATGTCCCGGACAGGCCGATGGCCTCGGCGGTGTCCTGCCAGGCGGCCAGGCCGGTCAGGTCGAGGAAGCTCCCGTCCTTCAGGCGGAAATAGGAGCGCTTGCGGGCGATGGCGGCGAGGATGGCCCCCAGCTCGGGCTCGGGTTCGCCGGCGTCGGTGACCTCGAGGTGCAGGGCGCCGCCGCGCAGGCTGACCGCGCCGCTCCACTGGGGCCTGCGCGGGCTGAGACGGCTGAACTCCCGGCTGAGGTAGACCTCCGCCGCCGCGCGCAGGGACTGCACGCCGCCGGTGACAAAGCGCCAGACGGCGTCGGCGCCGCTGAGGAGGGCGCGTCCGGCGCGGACCATGAAGCCGGCCGTGTCCAGCAGCTCAAGCACGGTCTGCTCGGCGCGGACGTTGCGCAGGAGCAGCTTGCCGTCCGGATAGGCTTCGGGGCCCCGGGCGGGCTGGAAGGGATCGATCTCGCGCTCCCCGTAGACATAGCGCACGCGGGCGGCGACGTCGCGGCCCTCCCGGTCGAGGTAGACGCGGACGGTCAGCGGCTCGCGCACGAGGTGGCGCTCCAGACCCTGGTCGAGCTCGAGGGCGCCGGCCTGCTGCAGCAGGGGGACCAGCTCGCCGAGGACGCGCTCCGCCTCGCCGGCGGGGAAGATCACGCGGACCGTTCGGCGGCTGTCGTCCCCGCCCGCCTCTGCGAGGGGATCCGGGTCATCGGTCAGGGGCAGGAGTTTGCGGAAGAAGCGCCGCTGGCTGTGCTCGGTGCGGATCAGGACGCCCTCCGCGAGGACGTAGCGGCAGTCGGAGGTCAGCATCCGCAGGCTCGCGGGGAGATCGCAGTCGAGCTGCAGGGCGCGCAGGGGGCCGCTCAGGCGGAAGCGCAGGGGCACCCGCTGCCGGGTCAGGCCCTCCTGCATATGTTCCGCGCCGCCGATGCTCACCCGGAAGCGCCGGGTCTTCAGCGCGCTGAGCAGGAGGCGCAGTCCGCTTTCCTCCAGGGGGAGGAGTTTTGCTTCCGTCCCGCGCGGCTCGTATCCGGCGGCCCGCTGGGTATCGGAGACCGCCGCGACGACGGAGAGCACGGCGTGGTCCTCGGGCGTGAAGTCCATGCGGTCCGGCTCGAGGGTGAAGCCCTTGCCGAAGGGGAGGCTCGCCCCGGTGCGCAGGGCCGCGAAGAAGGCGGGCAGGGAGCGCACGACGTAGGTCTTGTCCTCGCCCGTGCGCAGGGAGCAGGCGCAGCCGCCGTCTTTGCCCCCGTCGACGTGCAGCGTCACCTCCAGCTGGAGGATCGGGGCCGCTGGGGAGAAGCCGGTCACGCCGTCGAGCAGGTGCTGCCCCCGGCGCATGGCGGCCCGGCGCAGCATCGGCTCGATCAGGCCGTCCGCGGACGCGCAGATCAGAGCCGCGACCAGGTGGCGGCAGCTGCGGCGCGCGGCGAAGACCTGGCAGGAGCACCGGGCTCCCTCGGGGCGCACGGAGACCTCGCGGGGCGGCTGGTCGGCGGCCATCGCCGTCAGGCCCTCCGCCGACGAAACGAGGATCCGCACGCCGCCGCGGGCTGCCAGCTGCTGCCCCGCCGCGCGCTCCTCCTCTCCCGCCAGGGACCGGAGCCGCTGCTCATAGCCTGTCATCCGCCGGGCCTCCCTCTCATGCAGTGCTGCGTTTTTCGCGATAACATACCATCTTCTCCTTCTCTGCCCGCGGCCGATTTCCTGCCTGCGGCGGCGGATTTTTGCATGGACATCCGTCCGCGGCTGTGCTATCATCAAGGACGGAATGACAAAGGAAAGCGGGGATCGGATATGCTGGAACTCAATCCGCTGTTTACCGACGGCTGCGTGCTGTGCCGGGGACGGGAGATCGCGGTCTTCGGGCGCGCGGTGCCCGGACAGGCGGTGACCGTGCGCCTGCTCGACGCGTCGGGTGCCGTGCCGGGGGAGACATCCTGCCGCGCGGAGGCCGACGGCGGCTTCCTGGCCTGGCTGCCTCCGGCGGAGGCCGGGACCGGCCTGTGCCTGGAGGCCGAAAGCGGGGAGGAGCGCCTCACGGTCCGCGACGTGGCGGTGGGCGAGGTCTTCCTCGCCGGCGGGCAGAGCAACATGGAGCTCGCCCTGTGCAACGCCGACGGCGGCCCGGAGGAGATCGCCGTGCACGACGACCCCCTGCTGCGCTTCTTCGACGTGCCGAAATGGGCCCGCCCCTGCCCGGAGGCCGACGAGGCCTTCGCCTCCGCCCGCTGGCAGCGCATGACGCCCGGGAACGCCCCGTGGATCAGCGCCGTGGCCTACTGGTTCGGCCGGAAGCTCCGCGCCTGGCTGCGCCGTGAGGCGGGCGACGTGCCGGTGGGCATCATCGACTGCTGGTGGGGCGGGACCTCGGTCACCTGCTGGATGGACGAGGAGACCCTGCGCTCCACCGATGCCGGCCGGCGCTACCTCGACGAGTGGGCGGAGAAGAGCGACGGCGTCACGATGGAGGCCTATCTGGAGGCGGAGCGGCGCTTCATGGCCGACCTCGACGCCTGGAACGCCCGCGTGGCCGAAGTGAAGCGGGAGCTCGGTGCGGACGCGCCCTGGGCTGAGATCGAAAAGCGCGCCGGGGTCTGTCCCTGGTATCCGCCTTACGGCCCCGGCTCCCAGTACCGCCCGGCCGGCCTGTACCGCTGCATGCTCGAGCGGATCATGCCGGTGACGGTGACCGCCTTCCTCTGGTATCAGGGGGAGGAGGACACCTGCCGCACGGACCGCTACGACCTGCTGATGGGCCAGCTGATCGGCCTGTGGCGGGAGCGCTTCGGCGGCGACGCGGAGCGGCCCTTCCTCTTTGTGCAGCTGCCCGGTTGGGGCGGCGCTGGGGATCACGAGGCCTGGCCCCGCCTGCGCCTGCAGCAGCAGCGCGTGGCCGACGCCCTGCGCGGCGTCCGCCTGGCCGTGACGCTGGACCTCGGCGACCGCGAGAACATCCATCCCACCGACAAGCGTCCCGTGGGCGAGCGGCTCTTCGGGCAGGCACTCGCCGCCGTCTACGGCAGAGCGGCGGAGGAGGGCCCCCGGGCGGCCGCCCTCCGTCACCTCCCCGGGGCGGTCCGGGTGACGCTCACGGCGCCCCTCGCGCGGGGGAGCCGCACGGACGGCCTGTTTGAGCTGGCGGGCGCGGACGGCGTCTGGCACCCGGCGGAGGTCTCCGCGGACGGCCGTGAGCTGACCCTGTGCAGCGAAACTGTGCCCAATCCCCGGCGCGCCCGGTACGGCTTCTTCGACTGGCCGGAGACTGTCCTGCGCGGGGAGAACGGCCTGCCCCTTGCCCCCTTCGACCTGAACTGACGGAGTGAGACAGATGAACAGCCGCAAGCATGTCCGGATCAGACGGCTGGCCCTGCCGGTCCTGACCCTGCTGGCCTGCCTGATCCTCGGGAGCGCCGCAGCCGACCTGACCATCAAGGCGGGCCGCGTCAATCCCTTTGTCCCGAACATCCTCACCGTGAAAAGCGACGAGCCCGGCCTGCTGACGATCCGCGTCGAGGGCCGGATGAATGCCGTGACCGCCCTGCCCGTCGAGGCCGGGACCACGGAGGTCACCTGGCGGGCCCTCTCCTGGAACGATGAACCGCTCCTGAAGGGCAACGTGCGCCTGACCGCCGAGCTCACCCTCGCCGACGGGAGCGTGCGGACGGCGGAGTGCACGGCGAACGTCCGCCTGGCGCGGGCCGCCGTCCTCTACTGCCTGCCCGAGCACGACCGGTACGCCATCGGCGGCGCGCCCCTGCGCGTGGAGGTCGGCGTCAGCGAGAAAGGCCGAGTCCGGGTGGAACTGGTCAGCGCGAAGGAGGGGGCGGCGCCGGTCTGGGTCTCGGTGAGCGAGATCGCCGCGGGCAACACCGAGCACATGCTGATCTGGGACTGGCGCAGGCCGAAGGCGGAGCTGGTCCCGGGCGAGTACCGGCTGCGCGCCTGGACCCTCGCCTGCCCGGAGCAGCTGATCGAAGTGCCCCTGACCCTGACGGAGAACCGGGAAACCTCCGGGGAACTCTTCCTCACCGGGAGCCTGATCCCCGGCGATCCGGACGACGACGCGGCGGTCTGGGCCGCCCTCTGCGCGCCCGTGGTCGTGGGCGACGGCGGCGAGGGCTCGGGCCTTCACCTCTACACCGAACCGGATCCGAACGCCCCGCGCGCGGGCAGCGTGAACTGCGCCACCGTCTGCCTGACCGTCCTCGACCTCAGCGATGAAAAGTGGGCGAAGGTCGGCGCCTGGGTGCAGCGCGGCGGCGAGTATGTCGAGGGCTATGTCCTCAAAAAGAAGCTGAAGACCGTGGAGGTCAACTGCCGCTACGGCGTGCTGGTGGACAAGAACACCCAGACCCTGCGCGTCTACGAGGACGGGCATTGCATCGGCTCGGCCGTCGTCTCCACCGGGTATCAGATCGGCGGCAAGTACCTGACCAACAGCGAGACCCGCGCCGGGGCCTACCTGGTCGGCACGCGCTGGACCCGCTTCAGCGACGGCGGATTCACGTATCAGTATCCGATCCGCATCGACGGGCTGAACCTGATCCACCAGGTGGGCTGGCGGACAAAGCAGGGCGTCCCGGCCGGATTCGCGGAGCAGCATCCGCTCCTGGGGCAGAAGGTCAGCCACGGCTGCATCCGGGTGGACTGCCTGCCGGGGGAGGACGGCGGGATCAACGCCTACTGGCTGTGGACCCACCTCGGGCACAACACGAAGATCCTGATCATCGATGACCCCGAGGTCCGCCACGCGCGGATGGATGAGATGGGCATGGAATACTGAGCAAGCGAACGGAAAAAGGACTGCCGCGACGGACAGTCCTTTCTCTTGGGGAAACGGATCAGTACTCGATCACCCGGGGCAGTTCCTTCGCCTGGGCGACCCACTTCTCGACCATCTTGAGGACGGGGACGCGGCGCACGAGCTTCTTCTCGGCGTTGACCTCCTCCATCTTTTTGGTCAGGTTGTCGGCGCGGCGGGTGGCCAGCTCGGGCACCGTGTCCACACCCGCGGCCTCGAGCAGGTCGGCATACTCGCTGCCGACGCCCTTGACCCGCATCAGGTCCACATGGTTGACCCACTCGAGGATCAGCTTCTCGGGGATCTCGCTCTTCGCGGCCAGCTCCTGGCGGCCCTTCTTGGTCTTGCCGGCCTCCAGCAGGGCCTCGACGCCCGGGATGCCCGCGGCCTCCAGCTTGCCCTGATAAACCTCTCCGATGCCCTCCACATAGCTCAGCTTCGTCATGACGGTTTCCATCCTTTCTATACATGATCTGTGCGGTTTTCCGGATGGGATGAGTATAGCATCATTTACCCAAATACGCAAGTCTTCCGTTTGTGAACGGCGTGTAACACTTTTTGCCGGAATTCCTTAATAAATCTGTTACCCCTCTTGCACTTTCGCAAAAGAAGTTGTAGAATGTAAGGGCTAAAACAGCAGCCTTTGGCTCTGCAGACGAAATCCCCCTGCGAAAGGTGGTACTTACAAGATGAATCGCAAGCGCAAAAACGGCGGCTTTGTCATCGTTCTGGTGCTGACCCTGGTGCTGGCCGGCCTGGCGGTGCTCTGCCTTGCGACCGGCAAGGCCATGGACGACAAGCGGGCCGAGCAGGTCGCGAAGCAGGTCTCGGGCGCCGCCGACAGGATCGCGCGCGAGAACGCCTCCATCGAGGCCGAGAATGCCGCGGCGACCGCAGCCTACAACAAAAAGGTCGCGGAATACAAGGCGCAGCTGGCCCAGGACGAGGGCGAGAACAAGGACTGGCCGAAGCCCGCGACCGGCGCCGGGCTGGAGATCGTGGACCTGACCGGCTACGAGATCGAGCTCCCGCAGAACGTCAGCATCTCCCGCCAGGACATGCTCTACAACGGCCTCCTCGTGGTCAACCAGTGGCACGCCCGGCCGGAGGATTATGACAACAACAAGCCGGCCTATGTCCACCGCGTGAACAAGGAGATTCCCCTGGCCGATCACAACCAGCGCCTCCTCGACAGCGCCATCACCGCCTGGGGCAATCTCCTTGGCGACGCGAAGGTGCAGCACCAGTGGGACTACATCATCCTCGACAGCTGCTACCGCGACTATGAGGCGCAGAAAAAGCTCTACGACGAGGCCGCGGAGAAGCTCAAGGACAAGTATTCCGATCCGGACGAGCTGCGCGCCGCCGTGATCAAAGGGAATACGTCCTACCCGGGCACCTCCGAGTACAACAGCGGCCTGAGCGCCGCCGCGCGCCTGTACAAGAAGGACGTCGTCACCGCCAAGGGGACCGAGTTCTACGCGCGCGAGGAAGGCCAGTGGCTGCTGGAGCACTGCTGGGAGTACGGCTTCGTGTTCCGCTTCCCGCTGTCGGATTTCCCGGTGCGCGGGACCGAGGACAAGAGCCACATCACCGGCATCACCTCCCGGCAGAACCTCTTCCGCTATGTGGGCGTGGCCAACGCGGCGGCCATGCACGCCCTGGGCGACCTGTGCCTCGAGGAGTACATCGAGTACCTCGCCGCGCATCCGCACATCGCGGTCTACGAGGACGGCAAGCTCCGCTATGAGATCTGGCGCGAGCCGGTCCAGAACGCCGCGACCGTCATGGTGACCCACACCGCCAAGGTGGATGAATCGAAGCAGGAGTCCATGCTCGACAACATCACCTACGTCGACGACGACAATATCGAATGGGCCTTTGTGGTCACGGTGGTCACCTACTGACACCATACGCGCGACGGAAAATGGGGGCGTGAGACGGAAAGCCTCATGCCCCCGGTTTTTTCGGAGAGAAACGGAGGCATGGTTCCTTGCGTTCGAGAAGAATCACGGCGGCGATCCTGGCCCTGGCGGCGATGATCGCCCTGCTCCCCGCCCCGGCTGAGACGCCGGACACCGCAGCCTGCGGCCTGCGCGGGTGGAGCGAGAGCCTCGGCTATCAGTACGTGGCCCTCGGAACCTATCCCTGGTATGAGGACGGCACCCGGGCGCCCGTGCTCTGGCGCGTCCTCGACGTGGATGAGGAGAGCGGCAAAGCCCTCCTGCTCACCGAGTACCTGATCGGTGTCTGCCAGCCGATCTACTGCGACGACCCGAAGGTGGCCGAGCGCAAGAAGTACCGCCGCATCGACGATTACGGCGAGAGCGACATGAACGTCTGGCTCAACGACACGATGCTGCCCGACATCTTCACCGGCGATCCCCTGATCGCGGCGGTGACGGAGGAGCGGTACGGCCGCCTCTACCCCCTGACCGACAAGGAGCTGATGACCGAAAAGTACGGCTTCTCCAAGTCGCGCTACTGGGTGCAGACCACGCGCCAGGCCTACGCATCCCCCTACTGCCTCTCGGTCAAGCTGCATCCCAACTACGGCAGCAAGGTCTACAAGGATCCGTCCACCGGCACGTCGTCCTACTGGGCGGCGGCGCTGAAGGCTCCGGGCAGCGAGTTCATGCAGATCTGCGGCCTTGACGGCCACCTCAGCTACGGGCGCCTGGCCCGCACGACGGTCGGCCTGCGCGTGGCCCTGCACCTCGACGTGACGAAGATCCAGGTGTATGCCGGCGCCGGGACCCTGGAGGATCCCTGCTTCCTGGCCTACGTCCACGACGGCGTCGCGGAGACCGCGCCCCGCGGGGAGGATCCCGTCCCCCACCTGACCCCCAAGCCGAAGAAGACCAACAAGAAGAAGACCCCGACGCCCGCGCCCGCCGCGACCCCCGTTCCCACGCCGGGCTGGCTGCCGGACGCCCTGCGGACCCCCGCGCCCTGATGCGCGCGAGCCGCTGCCGACCCAGATCAATCCTATGGAGGTAATCGAATATGCGTCTTGTCCGCTGCCTGCTGATCGCCGCCGGCCTCCTGTGCCTGTTCTTCCTCGTGCCGTCGGAGTACGCCGGGGCTGAAATCGCGGAGATCCCGATCGATCTCGAGGTGATGCCGGAGGTCAACGAGGACTACTACACCTCGGACACCCACTACGAGGATCCCTCCCTCACCGTGGACATCCAGCCGGGCCGTGCCTTTGACACGGACTATCTGGTCATCCGGGTGAAGATCGCCGACGCCTCCCAGCTGCGCTCCCACGTGGCCTCGAAGGCGGCCTACGGCGACAAGATGGCCCAGCGCGTCAACGCCGTCCTCGCCCTGACCGGCGACGACTTCCGCGACAACAAGGCCAGCGACACCCGCAAGTATGTGGTCCGCCAGCAGAAGGAGGTCTTCATCCAGACCTGGAGGGATGTCAGCTTCTACGACATCCTCTTCATCGATACCGCCGGCGACTTCCACATCCTCAAGCGCCCCACCCGCGCCGAGGTGGACGCCTACATGGCGGAGAACGACATCGTCAACACCTTCTGCTTCGGCCCGGCCCTGTGGATCGACGGCGAGATGCAGGAGGCCCCGAAGGGCCAGCGCGCCAACGGCGTCGGCTGGGGCAAGAAGGCCCAGCGCCTCTGCTTCTGCCAGATGGGCCCGCTGGAGTACATGATCATCGTCACCGGCGGCCCGGACAACCCCAAGTGCAAGGGCCTGACCGGGCCCGAGTTCCTCGATGTCATCGACAGCGAGGGCGACCCGATCCACGTCTACAACCTGGACGGCGGCAACGCGGCCTGGGTCGTGTTCCGCGGGGAGAAGATCAACCGCTTCGGCCGCGGCGCCTCCCAGGGCAAGCGCGCCATCAACGACATCATCTATTTCGCCAGCGCATGGGAGGAAGAGTGACCCGCGCCGGCGTGGGAGGGATTCGGTTATGACTGAGATTCTGCGGCCTGTTGCCTGGCCGCTGATGATCGCGCTGGGCGCGCTGGCGGGTATCTTCCTGCAGCAGTACGCCGCGCGCAGGAACGGCGTCGCGCGAGAGACCGGCGAGTGGTTCGCCGTGCTGGCTCTGCCGCTGGGCATCTTCGTCGGTCACCTGCTCTACGCGGCTGTCCTCTACAACGCCCAGGAGGGCGATCCGACCTTCGCCTATCTGTTCACCCCCTGGCGCGGCGGGTTCATGCTCTGGGGCGTGTTCATCGGCTGCGCGGGCGCCGCGCTCCTGGCCTGCCTGATCCGCAGGGAGAAGAAGGACCGCATCCTGCCCACCCTCGACACGGTCGCCGTGGGCCTGATCGCGCTGGTCATCTTCGTCCGCCTCGCCGCTCCGCTGGATCTGGCGGAGGGCGTGTCCCAGGGCTACGGCCGTCCGGTGGAGGAGATCCTCGAAGCCTTCGGGCTCGAGCGCGTCGAGGGCGGGCGCTACCTGCCCCTGTTCTTCCCGCCGGAGATCGAGTACGCCGAGGACCTGTGCCTGTCGGTCTGGCTGCTGGAGGCGGTTTGGGCCGGCGTGATCCTCGCCGTGGTGCTCCCGGACATGAAGAAGAGACCCGCCGGAAGGACGGCGGCTCTGTCCCTCGTGCTCTACGCCGCGGGGCAGATCCTGCTGGAATTCCTGCGCGAGGACCAGCATCCCAAGTGGCTCTACGTCCGCGTCAGCCAGCTGCTGGCGGGCATCGTCCTGGCGGGGCTGCTGATTTACGCGACGATCCGCCGCCGCGTCACCGTGCGCCGGATCATCCTGACCTGGATCGGCCTGCTGGCCTGCGCGGGCCTCGTGGTCTTCATGGCCTTCATGATCGACAAGCCGCTGATGATCGGCGAGGAACCGATCTTCTTCCCGCACTGGGTGATCTACCTGACCATCACGGCCTGCGCCGTGTGCATGGGTCTGCTCACCTGGCAGGCGCTCTGTCCGCGCCGGCCGCTGGGGAGCGCGGCAGGGGAGAAGCAGCCCGAGGCTCCGAGCCCGGTGCTGACCGATGTGCCCCTGCACGGGGGCAAGAGCAGGGAGGCCCAGGAGGCTCTGATCCTCACCCCGGAGGGTGCGCCCCTCAGTTTCCGCCGCGAGGAAGACCGCCTCATCGTCTCCGGTGAGCGCGGGGAACTCGGCTGGCTTGAAGCCGGGCTGGTGCCCGACGGATGTGCCCTGCGCATGGCCGGCATCGAGGGCCGCGGCAAGGGCGACACCGTTCGCGGCAAGGTCACGGTCGTCCGCGGTGAGTGAACGGCCGATCATCCGAACGAAAACAGACATCCCCGGCAAGCCGATGAGCCTGCCGGGGATGCTGCTGTGATGGGGATCATTGCCGGATAAAGCTAAACTCTGGTTCTTGACGTTTTTGTCAGGGGAAAGGGGATGCGCCTGCGGGCGCACCAGAGGGCTTTCCGATCGATCCGGGGCTGCCGCCCATTCTCCGCTGAAAACTGTCCACCGGACAGTTTTCCGGGCGCTCCGAATCCTCTGGACTCCTTCGGGGCCGACTCGTTAAGATGATTCTTGGAAACTGTCAGGTTTTGATGAAATGTCAGGCTATGTTCTCAGCCTTACCCGACAACAAACAAGGAAGAGGCGATCCCGAAGGGTCCGGGGGCGATCGGAAAGCCCCCGGTCATGCCCGCAGGCATGAAACCTCCCACCAAATGCTTTCCGGAACTTTCCGCGAAGAATCACTTTGATCAGGGAACGGGATTACCCGTTCTTTTTGTACATGGCCCGCAGGATCCCGCAGACCGCGCCGAAGGCCACGCCGGCGATGGGCCAGATGATCCAGCAGCGGTTCCAGGATCCGCCGATGAAGCCCCAGGCCAGGAAGGCAGCCGTCACCAGCGCCCAGTAGGCCGCGGCGATCGGCCCGATCTTCTGGGCGCTCTCCTTGGCCTCCCGGGTGTAGTCGCCCTCCTCGAGCAGCTGCTGGAACGAACCCCAGACCATGGAGACCCGGACGATCAGCAGGACGCCGACGGAGACGAGGACCAGCAGGGCCGCGACGCACACGACCGTCCAGATGTTCTCCTTCTCCCCGTTGATCACGAGGCCGACAAAGAGCGGGATCACCGCCAGCACGCACAGGGCGATGCCGACCGTCAGCTGGCGCACATAGGTCGGGCGGAAGCGCTCCCGGCGCTCCTTCACCATGCCGTCCACGCCGTAGAGGGTATCGATGGCTTCCTTCTCAAGGTACTCAAAGCGGCTGATCCGCAGCCCGCTGGTCACGAAGAGGGCCACGGCCCCGCCCACGAGCAGCAGGAGGACGATCAGGCCGAGGCCCGTCGCCTGCGCCTCCGTCAGGCCGATCAGCTTCATCGCGGACGCGCCGCCGAGCAGGATCAGGCACACGGGGGAGAGGATGCACAGCATCACGCCGAGGGCGACGGTGCGGGCGTTGGTCTCCCGGACACGCAGGAAGTCGTTGGCCTCCTCCATGCCGACGGTTTTTTCTTTGGACTCGGTGAGGACGGTTTCCGCGGATGTGTCGGCCGTCTCCATGCTGTCCTTCAGCAGGTAATCGGTGCTGACGCCGAACAGCTCGGACAGCTGCACCACGCGGGCCATGTCGGGCACGGACTGTGCGCTCTCCCATTTGGAGACCGACTGGCGGCTGACGCCCAGCTTGTCGGCCAGCTCCTCCTGGGACCAGCCGTTCTTCTTTCTGAGATCGAGGATCTTGTCTGCGAGGATCATGTTATTCGCTCCTTCTGTCATCCTGCTCCGTGCGGCCGGCTCATTCGGGCCTCGCTCTCCGCATCGGGCAAGGCCAGCATAGCCCAAAGTGCGGTTGCAGAGAACCAATTTGGCCCGGAAATCCCGCAACCGGCGGTTGCAACCGGCGGTTTTTCCGCTTGCGGCGGCGTTTTCACGGTGATTTTGCCCGGAAACCAAGGAAAAAGGGGTTCTTCACGGAAAGTTAGGGAAAGCATATGGGGGTCCGCGCTCTGCGGAGCGCGCCAGGGGCTTTCCGATCGCCCCTGGACCCTTCGGGGCCGTTTCTTTCTTGTTAGTTGTCGGGTAAGGCTGAGAGCATAGCCTGGCATTCCATCAAAAACCTGACAATTCCCCAAAGATTTTTGAACGGGACGGCCCCGAAGGAGTCCAGAGGGCGATCGGAAAGCCCTCTGGTGCGCCCGCAGGCGCATTCCCTCACCAACGGAATTTCCCTAACTAAACGTGAAAAACCGAGAAAGGACATCGCCCGTGCAACTGCGGCGATGTCCCCTTTGGGTCTGCGGCTGCCCCCTGAAGATCAGCGGTAGCTGACCCCGGTGGCGTCGTTGGTGACCACGATGAAGGTCTTGCCGCGCTGGAGCTCGAGCTCATTGCCGTCCGGCCCGATGAGGATCAGGCGGGAGGTGGCGGACTCGCGCTTCCAGGCGCCGCGCACATAGTGGCCGTTCTGGAAGATCTCGATGACGCCGGTGCCGGACATGTGGTCGTCGAGGTAGACATAGCTGTTCTGCCAGCGGAACTTGACCCGCAGGACGATCACGTTGGCGAACACGGGGGCCACGCCGGTGTAGCGGTCGACGTCCTCGCCCTCGGAGTAGGCACGGGTGTAGCCGCCGAGCGTCTCGTCATAGGTGAAGAAGGAGGTGCTGGAGGGGTTGACCGGCTTTTTCACGGAGTCGCCGCGGTGCACGATCTTAATATAGGATGCGTTCTTGCCGTCCGTGCGGGGCGTGTCGGTGAAGCGGAAGGGCCGCACCTCGAAAGGCACGTTCTCGGCGATCAGATGCTCGTGGATCTGTTTGATGTGGGCGGAGAGGTTGTGGGGCTCGTTGATGCCCTGGATGCGGCTGCGGTAGGCCTGGCTCTCGCCGAGCAGGTTGTAGGCCTTGACGCCCTTCTTCATGTTGAACTTCTTGGTCAGGTCGTCCACGTTGGCGTTCTTGCCCTTCACGGGGGCGATGCCGGCGTAGCCGAAGGCGGCGTCGAAGCACAGGGCGACGGGGACCATGGAGCCGCGCGCGGAGCGCACGCCGCCGGCCTGGTCCGGATAGGTGCTGGTGAACAGGGCCATCAGCTTGGTGGAGCCGGCGCCGGCGTTGGGCACCTGGAAGAGCATGTCCGCGTCGTTGATGCCCCAGTGCGGGTAGGCGGCGGGACTGCCGTCGAGGTCGATGATGATGGGCGTGTAGGGCTCGCCGTTCGTGGGCAGGCCGGTGATCGGGGATTCGCCCTCGATCTCGGGGTTGGCGGGATAGCTTTTCTTGAGCTTTATGGAGTTTTTGAGCGTGCCTTTGATCTGCGTCATGTTATCCTCGGCTTGGGCGAGGAGCGGCAGGCACAGGCACAGGATCAGCGCGAGCGCGATCACGCGGGTGAGTTTCTTCATGGAACGAAGCCTCCTTCGTGTGGATTCCATCCTATTATACAGGATGCCGCGGGAAAAGGCAAGCATCACACTTGTTACAATGCGGAAGGACGGGAAATCGCCGACGAAACAGCATGCTGTGCCTCCATGCGGCGGGACGATCTGAATACGATGTCTCCGGACAAACCGTAAACCTTTCCGGCCCTGACAAAGCCCCGGCCGGACCCGCGGGCACGTCCCCTGATCGACGGACAGACAAAAAACTCCGTTCCGACATCGAAAAATGCAGGAGAAAGACCAAAAAAATGCAATTTCGGCGAAATCCGGCCTTGCATTCCGCCGGAAAATGACTATAATCAATCACTGCACCCCAATTTTACCGCAATCGCAGGAGGCAAACGCCATGCCGCTCACCGTTTCCCACCGCTGCCAGCACATCGCTCCCTCCCTGACCCTTGCCATCGACGCGGTCGCCAAGGAAATGAAGGCCGCCGGCGAGGACGTCGTCGGCTTCGGCGCGGGCGAGCCGGACTTCGCCACCCCCGCCCACATCGTTGCCGCGGCCAAGGAGGCCCTCGACATGGGCATGACGCGCTACACGCCCTCCTCCGGCACCATGGAGCTGCGCAAGGCGATCTGCGACAAGCTGCTGCGGGACAACGACCTGACCTACGAGCCGGCGGACGTCATCGTCTCCAGCGGCGCGAAGCACAGCCTGTTCAATACCTTCCAGGCCATCCTCGATCCCGGCGACGAGGTGCTGATCCCCACGCCCTGCTGGGTCAGCTATCCGGAGATGGTGCGCATGGCCGGCGGCGTGCCGGTCTTCGTGCCCACGACCGAGGCCGAGGGCTTCATCCCCGGCTATGACGAGATCGCCTCCCGGATCAACCGCCGCACGAAGGCCTTCGTCCTCACCAGCCCGTCCAACCCCTGCGGCTGCGTGTGGAGCCGCGGCCAGCTGCAGGCCCTGGCGGACCTCGCGGTGGACCGGAAGCTCTTCGTGGTCTCGGACGAGATCTACGAAAAGCTCCTTTACGATCAGGCGCGCCACATCTCCATCGCCCAGCTCGGCGATCAGATCAAGCGGCAGACCATCGTGATCAACGGCCTGAGCAAGGCCTTCGCGATGACCGGCTGGCGCATCGGCTACGCGGCGGGCCCGCGCGAGATCATCAGCGCGATGGGCGCCTTCCAGTCCCAGGCCGCCAGCAACGCCAACGCCATGGCCCAGCACGCCTCCGCCGTGGCCCTCAACAGCGACCAGACCTGCGTGGTGGAGATGGTGCAGGAGTTTGAGAAACGCCGGGACACCATCTGCGGCCTGATCAACGCCATCCCCGGCATCTCCTGCCGGAAGCCCCAGGGCGCCTTCTACGTGATGATGAACATCCAGTATATCCTGGGCCGCCGCCATGAGCGCCGCCCGCTCACCGACTCCATGTCCTTCGCCGACGAGCTGCTGAAGTCGAAGAAGGTCGCCGTCGTGCCCGGCGTGGCCTTCGAGGCCGAGGGCTACTGCCGCCTGTCCTACGCCACCTCCATGGACAACATCGTCCGCGGCCTGGAGCGGATCGCGGAATTCGTCGGCGAGCTGCGGTGACGGCGGGCCGACTCATCCGACTGTATTCAGAAACGGAGGCACAGCCATGCGCAAGCCGGTCAAGACACGGGCCGCGGCGGCCGTCCTGATTATCCTGCTCCTGTGCGGCGTCCTGCCCGGCGCGGCGCTGACCGAGGATGTCCGGTACACGGCGGACGGCTATGCGTATACCGTCTCGTACGGATACGCGCAGGTGATCGCCTACAGCGGCGCCTTCCTGCCGCGCACCCTGCCCGACAGCATCGACGGATACACCGTGTATCTGGAATACCGGGACGACATCTTCAGTCATCTGATCCGCGAGAGCGGCATCTACCGCTACGGCCGGGTGGCGGAGAACGAGGTCTATATCGTCGGCTGGTGCGGCTATGAGCCGGTGGCGATGATCCCGGCCGACATCGGCGGCATCCCGGTCACGGGCATCGGCGACAAAGCCTTCTGGCTCAGCGGCTGCGAGCGGGAAACCTTCGCGGACACGGTGGTGGTCCCGGACAGCGTCCGCTATATCGGCCGGGAAGCCTTCTCCTGCACGGGGATCGTCTCCGTTTATCTGGGGAGCGGTGTCCGGGAGATCGGCGATCTGGCTTTTCAAGGCCTCAGCCAGTCGAACTTCGTCCTGCCCGCCGGCGTGGAAAAGCTGGGGATCAATCCCTTCGCCGACCATGTGGACCTGGGCTATGTCAACGGCTACCTGTTCCCCTGGCCGGAGAGCACGGCACACTTCCGCGTTGCCGAATCCAACGGCAGCATGCTCTACGGGACGGAGGACATGCGGCTCATCACATACCGCGCGAACCTGAGCCCGCAGTGGCGCAGAGGCACCGTCGTCACCGTGCCGGACGGTATCCGGGTCATCGGCAGCCATGCCTTTTACGCCGCGCAGGGCATCACGGAGGTCGTGCTGCCGGACACGGTGGAGATCATCGAGCCCTACGCCTTCATCTGGAGCGGCGAGCTGACCCGCGTGCGGATCCCGGAGAGCGTCACCGTCCTGGGCAAGGGAGCCTTCGAGTCCACGGCGATCACCGAGCTGGAGATCCCCTCCGGCGTGACGGTCATCGGCGACATCCTCTTCCACTCCTGGGCGCCGGAAGAGGCGACCATTGTCTGCGATCCCGGCTCCGCCGCGGAGGCCTACGCAAAGGCCAACGGCTACCGGATCCGTTTCAGATGATCATCCTGTTCCCCTGAACCGAATACACGGAAGGAGTACACCATGTCCGAGTTCAAGAGAGTCAACAACATCCTGATGCAGCACAAGTACCACTACAGCCTTCAGGATGTGCAGGAGCCGAACCTGTACCGCGAGATCTTCACCTATGACGCCGTGCCGAAGATCACCTTCAACATGCGCCATGTGCCCGAGGACATGCCGGACGAGATCTGGATGACCGACACCACCTTCCGCGACGGGCAGCAGTCCGTCAGCCCCTTCACGCCGGAGCAGATCGTCCACCTGTTCAAGCTCCTGGCCCGGCTCGGCGGCCCCAACGGCCTGGTGCGCCAGAGCGAGTTCTTCCTGTACACGGACAAGGACAAGGAGGCCCTGCACAAGTGCCAGGACCTCGGCCTGCCCTTCCCGGAGATCACGACCTGGATCCGCGCCAACAAGAAGGACTTTGAGCTGGTGAAGCAGGCCGGCGTGGCAGAGACCGGCATCCTCGTCTCCTGCTCCGACTATCACATCTTCAACAAGATGCACCTGACCCGCAGCCAGGCGATGGACAAGTATCTCGGCATCGTCAAGGACGCCCTCGCGATGGGCATCCGTCCCCGCTGCCACTTCGAGGACATCACCCGCGCCGACTTCTACGGCTTCGTCGTCCCCTTCGCCACCGAGCTGATGGAACTGTCCAGGGAGAGCGGCATCCCGATCAAGATCCGCGCCTGCGACACGATGGGCTACGGCGTCACCTACTACGGCGCGGCCCTCCCGCGCTCGGTCGCCGGCATCATCTACGGCCTGCGGCACTACGCCGAGGTCCCCAGCGCCCAGCTGGAGTGGCACGGCCACAACGACTTCTACAAGGTGGTCAGCAACGCGGGCGCGGCCTGGATGTACGGCTGCTCCTCGATCAACTGCTCCCTCCTGGGCATCGGCGAGCGCACCGGCAACTGCCCGCTGGAGGCCATGGCGGTGGAGTACATGGGCCTGCGCGGCGAGACCGGCGGCATGGACCTGACCGCGGTGACCGAGATCGCCTCCTACATGGAGCGCGAGATCGGCCTGGAGATCAGCCCCCGCCAGCCCTTCGTCGGCCGCCACTTCAACGTCACCCGCGCCGGCATCCACGCCGACGGTATGCTCAAGGATGAGGAGATCTACAACATCTTCGACACCGCGAAGCTCCTCAACCGCCCCGCGATGGTGGCGGTGGACGCCCACGGCGGCCTGGCCGCGGTGGCGCACTGGATGAACAGCTACTTCAGCCTGACCGGCGAGGACGCCATCGACAAGAACGATCCCCTGGTGACCGCCGTCCGCGAGCGCATCGACCGGCTCTACGCCGAGGGCCGCACCACGGTCATGGGCGACGAGGAACTGGAGATCATGGTCCGCGACGCCGACTGGAAGCGCTATGAGCGCATCCTCTTCCACCACGGAAAGTAAGGCCCCGGCGGGCCGCAGAGGCACTCCCTGCATCAACGGGGAGTGCTTTTGAAATAAAAGGTTCTTCACGGAAAGCTAGGGAAAGCATATGGGGGGTTCGCGCTCTGCGGAGCGCGCCAGGGGCTTTCCGTTCGCCCCTGGACCCTTCGGGGCCGTCTCTTTCTTGTCAGTTGTCGGGTAAAGCTGAGAGCATAGCCTGGCATTCCATCAAAAACCTGACAATTCCCCAAGAATTATTTATCGGGACGGCCCCGAAGGAGTCCAGAGGGCGATCGGAAAGCCCTCTGGTGCGCCCGCAGGCGCATTCCCTCACCAACGGAATTTCCCTGACTAAACGTGAAGCCTTGGTTTCGGAAGCATTTTCCGGATTGACCAGATACGCCATTGCCATATCCGGGAGGATATGATACCATATCATACAGCGGGAGAGGACGGGGCAAAGGGCCCCGGACTGCTCCGGTGGGACAACTCAATAAGGAGGCAATCTGCATGAAGAAACTCTGCTGCCTGCTCCTGACCGCGCTGCTGGTCGGCGTCTGCGCTTTTGCGCTGGCCGATTCCGCCGTTCTGAACGCCGAGCCCTTTGACTGGGGCGAAGCGATCACCTCGATCACCGTCACCTTCGACGAGGCGCCCGCCGAGATCACTGACGTGAAGGTGGAGGCCACCGTCACCTACATGGACTACTCCATCTACCAGAACGTCACCGAGACCAAGGAGCGCGTGCCGGATGAGTGCATCCTCGAGGGCAACACGCTGACCATCAAGCTGCCCTATGCGGCGCTGGACGCGGCCTGCACGGCCTATCCGAACAGCACCGAGATCTACAAGATCACCGTCAACGGCAAGGAGATCACCGACCTGACCCTCGTCGATCCCGCCGTGGACGCCTTCATCGAGTTCACCGGCGAGAACTATCACTGCCGCCTCTTCGTGCCGGAGACCGACGCGGAGAAGGTCCCGATGGTGGTCTGGCTCCACGGTGCGGGCGAGCAGGGCGCGGACAACCGCACCCAGATCTCCGCGAACCTGGTCACCAACTGGGCGACCCCCGAAGCCCAGGCCTGCTTCGGCGGCGCCTGCTACATCCTGGCTCCGCAGGCCCAGGGACCGCACAATGTCCAGGCTGAGATGGAAGCGATCCTGAAGGTCATGGAAGAGTATCCCAACATCGACCCGACCCGCATCTATGTCGGCGGCTGCTCCATGGGCGGCGGCGGCACAATGAACATGATCTGCACCTATCCCGAATTCTTCGCGGCCGCGTTCCCGATCTGCCCGGCCGGCTCCATCACCGAGGAAGCCGCCGAGGCCTTCGCGGCCAACGGCATGCCCGTGTACCTGATCCACTCCATCGACGACGGCACCGTCAACGTCTCCAGCTCCGCCGCGGCCTATGAGCTGCTGACCGCCAAGGGTGCGAAGGTGTTTGCCACCCTCTTCGAGCACTCCTACACCAAGGGCGTGCCGGAGGAGATCAACCTGATGCTCGGCCACTGGTCCTGGACCTATGTGCACCGCAACTTCGACGCCAAGGGCGACGATGAGGACGGCACCCAGTATCACGCGGGCGAGTATGTCGCCTCCGGTGTCAACACCAACACCTTCTACAACGGCGAGCCCTTCGACTACGGCAAGCTGAACGAGGGCTACAGCTGGATGGACCAGAGCACCTGGACCACCTACGGCGGCGAGCCCTTCGACGCCGAGAAGCTGACCACCGAGGAGGAGCCCTACGAGTATCATATGGTCTCCTGCACGCCCGAGGAGCTCGGCTTCCCGACCTTCTTCGACTGGCTGGCAGCCCAGCACAAGTGATCGCGCAACCCGATTCCCGCCCTCCCTTCGGGGAGGGTTTTTGTTTCCTTTTTCGTTCTGTCTGTGGTATACTGACTGGTGAAGAAGGGGGAGATCGCTCATGCGGTGGACACGGACGGAAAACCTGATCGCGGGATACGGCCCGGCGGCGGAGGCTGCGGCGGGCGCGCTGCGGGAGAGCGGGCGGGAAGCCCTGATCCCGGCTGCGCGCATCCTGCGGCTGATCACGGACGCGGAGGGCGTCCTCGGCGCCGTGGGCTGGGACGAAGCGGCGGGGGACTTTGCCGGCTTTGCCGCGGAGCACATCCTGCTGGCCGACCCGGACGCCGACCTCGTGTTCACCGACCGCTGCGGGATCGCCACGGCCTACGGGGCGGGGGCGTCGATGGCCGACCTCGAGCGCGTCCTCCCGGATGAAACCGGCGCCTTCCGGACCCTCGGCGGCCTGATCACGGACGCGGAGGGCCGTACGGACATCCCGGGCCTGTGGGCGGCCGGCGCGTCGGCGGCGGGTATCCCGCGCACGGGGGAGGCTTCCGTCGCCTCCACGCTGCGCTGCGCCCGCTCGATGGCCGCGGCCGGGCACCGTTGCGCGGACCTGGAGGACACGGAGCGGGCCGCAGAGGCCCTCCTCGGCCTGGGGGGCGCCGACATCGCTGCCGCCCTCGACGCGCTGGAGGCGGAGATCGACAAAGCGGTGCCCGCTCCCTGGGACCTGCGCGCCCTGCAGACCGTCTGCGAGGCCCAGCACCACCTGAACGAGCTACCCCCGGCCCCGCCCGCCCAGGTCCTGCGCCGTCTGCTGATCGAGAACCGCCTCATCGCCGTGCGTCTGCACCTGACCTGCTCGCTGGAGCGCCGCCACACGGCGGAGGGCTTCCCGGGCGGCCTTCCCTTACGGGGCGGCGAGGAAGCCTATCGCGTCCGCACGGCCATGCGCGACGGGATGTTCTATGTGGAAAAAGAAGCGTTGTCTTTCCGTTAAACTTTCGTAAAAAGCCCCTGTTCTCCCTTGCGGGAGCCGCGCGGGATGATGTATAATGAAGAGAACGAACCGATAGGAAGCGGTGACGCTTTTTGGAAAACTACCTGCAGATCGTCCAGATGGCCTGGTGGAACCTGACCCACCGGATCAGCGTGGCGGACGTGGCGGATATCCTGATCGTGACGGTGATCATCTACCAGCTGGTGATGCTCATGCGGCAGACGCGCTCCAGCGCCGTGCTGAAGGGCCTGGCGCTCCTGCTGATCTCCGCGGCCGTCTCCACGCTGCTCGGCCTGACCGCTCTGAACTGGCTGCTGATGGTCCTGATCCAGAACGGCGTGCTGGTGCTGATCATCCTCTTCCAGCCCGAGATCCGCAAGGCGCTCGAGTCGCTGGGCCGCGGCACGCGCATCGGCCAGACACGCGGCGAGGAGCCGGAGGACGCGCGCTCGCACATGATCGGCGAGATCGTCCAGTGCATGACCGACCTGAGCCGCCGCCGCGTGGGCGCGCTGATCGTTTTCGAGCGCAACACGGGCCTCAAGGACATCATCGAGACCGGCACGCCGATCGACGGACAGATCTCCGCCCCGCTGCTGGAGAACATCTTCGAGCCCAACACCCCCCTGCATGACGGCGCGGTGATCATCCGCGAGGACCGCGTGGTGGCCGCCGCCTGCATCCTGCCCCTGACCGAGAACGAGCGCGTGAGCCGGGAGCTCGGCACGCGCCACCGCGCCTCCCTGGGCATCAGCGAGGTGACCGACGCCGTGGCCCTGATCGTCTCGGAGGAGACCGGCGTGATGAGCTGCGCCGAGAGCGGCCGCCTCCAGCGCCACCTGGATGCCGCCAGCCTGCGCCGCATCCTCGAGACCATCTATGAGAAACCCGAGACCACGATCCGCACCCTGATCTTCGGCAGAAAGGGGGCGCGCAAGGCATGACGGAACAGCAGCCGCAGGGCGTGCAGCCCTTCCAGGACAAGGAACCCTCCCGCATGCGTCTGATCCTCCGGGAACTCTGGCGCATCGTCCGCAACAACTTCGGCTTCAAGCTCCTGGCCCTGCTCCTGGCCGTGATCCTCTGGGCCGGCCTGATCACCCAGGATCCGAACCTGACCCGCACCAAGGACATGCCCGGCACGGCGGTCAAGATCACCGGTGAGGACAACCTGCGCCGCGCGGGCTACATCGTGGTGGAGGGCACGGAGACCCTCAACACGGGCGTGACGGTGCGCGCCGACGTACCCCAGCTGCAGTACCAGACCGCAGCGGGCAGCAACTACAACCCGACGCTCAACCTCTCCGGCCTCAGCGGGGAGGGCTTGCACGAGGTGCGGATCACGACCAACAATTCCACCACCTACGGCAACGTCCTCGAGGTGGTGCCCGCGACGGTGAGGCTGAAGCTGGAGGCCTATGTCGCCAACTCCCAGAAGCCGGTGCGCATCGCCGCCGAGGGCGAGGTGCCCGAGGGCTGGGTTATCACCGCTGTGCGGACCGATGAGCGCCGCATGGAAGTCTCCGGACCGGCCTCGGTCGTCAACCGGATCCGCTATGTGGAGGCGATCGTCCCGCTGGATTCGATCGCCCTTCAGGAGGGGGACCAGGAGATGGCCGTACTCTTCCGCCTGATGGACGGCGAGAACGAGGTGATTTCGGACCAGGTGACCGTCACCTACGGCCAGGTCCAGCGCTCGAACCTGATCGTCACGCTCAGCGTGGCGTCGGTGGCGATCGAGGAGTCTGCGGAGGAAGCGCCGGCTGCGACCGCGGAGGCGGAATGACGGAATAACGGACCGGACACGGCGTCCGGAAGGAGAAACGCATGAACGGTTTTCTCAGGGGCGTGATGAACACCCTGCTGGGATGGCTCAGCCTGCTGGCCTCCTCCCTGTGGGGAGTCCTCACCGGGCGGGAGAACCTGCTGAGCTTTCTCGGAAAAAACTGGAAGGGCCTCGTGCTGGCCCTCTGCCTGATCGGCACGGCGATCGACCTCGTGGTCTATTTCTTCCGCTGGAAGCCCTGGCGGGTCTGGCGGAGCTTCTGGCTGCGCATGCATGACACGTCCCTGCGCAGGGGCGGCACGGGGGCCGCGGAGGATGCTCCCGCCCCCGAGGAGGACTGGCCCGCGGGCATGACCCCGGCGAGGGTCTACGGCGCGGACCGGGACGGTACGGACCCCGGAATGCCCGCGGACAGGCCTGCCCGCCGGCACCGCCGCAGCAGCCGGAGCCGCCCCGAGGCCGACACCTACTATGAGCCCTACTATCCCCCGCAGTGGCAGGAGCCGGGGACCCTCGGGAGCCAGCGGAGGAACGGCGAATGACCGCCGCCCTGCCGCAGGCCTTTGTCGCGGAGATGGCGGAGCAGCTCGGAGCGGAGCTGCCCGCCTTTCTGCGGTCGTATGAGGAGCCGGCGCGCCGCGGCCTCCGCCTGAACCCCCTCAAGCCCCTGACGGACACGGCGATGGCCGAGGGCCTCGGCGCGCGCGTGCCTTGGGCGGCGGACGGCTTTCTGCTGAGCGCGGAGAGCCAGGCCGGCGCCCACCCCCTGCACGAGGCGGGGGCCTGGTATCTGCAGGAGCCCTGCGCGATGCTTCCGGCGGAGGTCCTGGCCGTCCGCCCCGGCGAGACCGTGCTCGACTTGTGCTCCGCCCCGGGCGGCAAGGCCACGCAGCTCGGCGCGGCGATGCGCGGGCAGGGCCTGCTGGTCTGCAACGAGCCCGTGCCTTCCCGCGCGCAGGTCCTTTCGAGGAACATCGAGCGGATGGGGATCGTGAACGCCCTCGTCGTCAGCGCGATGCCGGACGTCCTGGCCGCGCGCTGGGCGGAGGGCTTCGACGCCGTCCTCTGCGATGCCCCGTGCTCCGGGGAGGGGATGTTCCGCCGCGTGCCGGAGAGCCGGGCGGAGTGGACCCCAGCCTCCCCGGCGGGCTGCGCGGCGCGCCAGGCGGAGATCCTCGACGCGGCCGCCCGCCTCGTGCGCCCCGGCGGAAGGCTCGTCTACGCCACCTGCACATTCAACCGCACGGAGAACGCGGACACGGTCGCGGCCTTCCTGCGCAGGCACCCGGACTATCGCGCGGAGGCCTTCTCCCTGCCCGGGATCGACGCGCCGGAAGGGCAGTTCACCTGCTGGCCGCACCGCCTCCCGGGGGAGGGCCAGTTCTGCGCCCTGATGCGCCGGGACGGGGAGGGCACGTCCGCCCTTCGGAGGAACCCCCTGCCGGCGCCCGATCGCACGGCGCGGGAGGCCCTGGCGGCGGCCGTACCGGATGCCCCGCGGGAGACTGGCGTCTTCGCCGGGGCCCTCGTGGCCGCGCCGGCGCTGCCCGACCTGACCGGCCTGCGCGTCCTGCGCTGCGGCCTGCACCTCGGCGCGATGAAGGGAAAAGTCTTCCAGCCCGACCACGCCTGGTGTGTCAGCGCCCTGCCGCCCGCCCTGCCGCGCGTCCCCCTCACGGAGGAGGCGGCGTACCGCTATCTCGCGGGGGAGGCCCTGCCCGCGGAGACGGGGAGCGGACTCGTCCTGCCGGCCTTCGGCGGCCTGGCCCTCGGTCTGGGCAAGATCAGCGGCGGCCTGATGAAGAACCACTATCCGAAGGGCCTGCGCCGAGCCCTTCGGCACAACTGACGGGAGGAGAAAAACCATGCGCGAGGAATTCAGCTTCCTGTCCGCGGACGGGAAAACCCGGATCCACGGGGTGAGGTGGCTGCCCGAGGGCGAGCCGCGCTTCGTGCTGCAGATCACCCACGGCATGGTGGAGTTCATCGACCGCTACGCCGACTTCGCCGCTTGGCTGAACGAGCACGGCGTTGCGGCGATCGGTCACGACCACCTCGGCCACGGCGACTCGGTCACCGGCCCGGAGGAGTGGGGATACATGGGGGAGAAGAACCCCTCCGGCCTACTGCTCGAGGACATGCACGCCGTGCGCCTCCAGGGGCAGAAAACCTGGCCCGGCCTGCCCTTCTTCATGCTCGGGCACTCCATGGGCTCCTACCTCCTGCGCAAGTACCTCGCCTTCCACGGGCAGGGGCTGACCGGCGCCGTCGTCATGGGCACGGGGGACGTGCCCGCCGCCCTGGCCGGGTTCGGCAGCGCCCTGTGCGGCCTGGTCGGAAAGACGCGCGGCTGGCACACCCGGTCCGGGATGCTGGCGAAGCTCGCCATGGGCGGCGGGGCCTACAGGCAGTTCGACGCCACCGGCAGGGAGCCGGAGCGCAGCTGGCTGACCCGCGACACGGAGATCGTCCGCCGCTATTATGCGGAGCCGCGCTGCACCTTCCGCTTCACGGCCAGCGGCTACAAGGCCCTGATGGAGGCCGTGGCCTTCGATGCCTCCCCGGCCCACATCGCGAAGATCCCGGCCGATCTGCCGATCCTCCTGGTCTCCGGCGACAGGGACCCGGTGGGCGACCTCGGCGAGGGCGTGAAGCGCGTGGACGCGAAGATGCGCGCCGCGGGCCTGAAGGACGTGACGCTCAAGCTCTGGCCCGACTGCCGTCACGAGGTCCTCAACGAACTGAACCGCCGGGAGGTCTACGCGGACATCCTGGCCTGGATGGAGGCGAAGCTCCCGTGACAGAGGAAGAACGCCTCGCCCTGCGCGAGGAAGAGAAGGACGCCCGGAAAAAAAGACGCCGCGGACGCCTGAAGAAGGTCTGGCGGACCCTGTGCTGGGGCATCGCGCCCCTGTGCGCGGCCTGGCTGGTCTTTCTGGTGATCCTCATGCTGCGGGAGCACCTGTACGGGAACGCCGGGGAGCTGCTCGTCTGCGCCCTCCTGGCCCTGCCGGCCCTGGCGCTGCTCCCCGCCGCCGTCCTGACCCTGCTGCGCGCAGCAAGGGAGAAGGAGCGGCGCGGGACAACAAACTGACAGAAAGGATCGTCCGGCGGAAGCGGGAGACAGCCCCGCCGCCGGACCCATGCCCATCATGAAAACCATCACCATCCTCGGCTCCACCGGGTCGATCGGGACGCAGGCGCTCTCGCTGGTGCGGCTGCACCCGGACCGCTACCGCGTGGCGGCCCTCACCGCGCACCGGAACGCGGACCTGTTCTTTGAGCAGGTGCGGGAGTTCCGCCCGGCCTTCGCGGCCCTGACCGGGGTCCGCCCCGGGGAGGAACCGCCGATCCCGGACGGCCTGTCCTTCTGTACCTTTGCCTTCGGGCCGGACGCCCTGCACACCGCGGCGGCGGATGTCCCCGCCGACATGGTGCTGGTCTCCATCGTCGGCATCGCGGGCCTGGCGGGCGTGCTGGACGCCCTGAACGCCGGCCGGCAGGTCCTCCTCGCCAACAAGGAGGCTCTCGTGACCGGCGGCCACCTGGTCACCGATCTGGCGGCCCGGGTCGGGAAGCCCCTGCTCCCCGTGGACTCGGAGCACAGCGCGATCTTCCAGTGCCTGCAGGGCGCGGCGGGGAACACTCCGGTCTCCCTCCTGCTCACGGCCTCGGGCGGACCCTTCCGCACCTGGCCGCGGGAGAAGATCGACCGCGCGACCCCGGCGGAGGCCCTGCGCCACCCCAACTGGAGCATGGGCGCGAAGATCACGGTCGACTCGGCCTCGATGTTCAACAAGGCCCTGGAGATCATGGAGGCGCGCTGGCTCTTTGGCCTGCCGGCGGAGAAGATCCGCGTGGTCGTTCACCCGCAGAGCATCGTGCACTCGGCGG
Source organism: Clostridia bacterium (assembly GCA_017429265.1). Classification (GTDB taxonomy): domain Bacteria; phylum Bacillota; class Clostridia; order Christensenellales; family Aristaeellaceae; genus RUG11272. The sequence continues at coordinate 34,277 of JAFRPG010000015.1, forward strand.
TGGAATTCGCGGACGGGGCGGTCGTCGCCCAGCTCGGCATCCCGGACATGCGGGTGCCGATCGGCTACGCGATGAGCTATCCCGAGCGCCTGCCCACCGGCGGCGAGCGGCTCGACCTGATCCGGATGGCCTCCCTGACCTTTGAGGAGGGGGACCCGGTGCGCTTCCCCGCCCTGCGCCTCGCGGGCGAGTGCCTGCGCGCGGGCGGCGCGGCCTGCACCGTGCTCAACGGGGCCAACGAGGCGGCGGTGGCGGCCTTCCTGCAGGAGAAGATCCCCTTCGGCGGCATCACCCGCCTGGTGGAGGAGGCGGTGGAGGCCCTGCCCGGCCTGCCCGCGGATTCCATCGACGAGATCTATGAAGCGGACCGGCGCGCGCGGCAGTTTGTCGCGGAGCGCATGAAAGGCGGTTTATGAGCACTGTACTCTATGTTCTCGCGGCGATCCTGCTGCTCAGCATCCTGATCGCCGTGCACGAGGGCGGCCACTTCCTGGCGGCCCGGCTCACCGGCATCCCTGTGCGCGAATACGCCATCGGCATGGGCCCGAAGATCTTCAGCCGCACAAGCAAAAAGTCCGGGATCGTCTTTTCCCTGCGCGCCGTCCCGATGGGCGGCTTCTGCGCCTTCTACGGCGAGGACGACCCGGATGCCAAAGCCCAGGACGACCCCAGGGCCTTCTCCCGTCAGAAGCTCTGGAAGCGCATCGTCACGGTCCTGATGGGTCCGGGGATGAACTTCATCCTGGCCTTTGCCGTGCTGCTCCTGTCCACGTGGATCCTCGGCGTGAGCGTCCCGGTGCGGGAGGCCGGCTTTGAGCCGCTGATCACCGACGTGGCCGCGTCCGGCGCGGCGAAGGAGGCCGGGATCCGCCCCGGCGACTTCATCACGGCCATCAACGGCCAGGCGATGCTCGTCTATGAGGATGAGGAGCGGAACCCCTTCTCCGACGCGATCTCGGGCTGGAAGGAGGGTGATGCGCCCCTCGTGCTGACCGTCCGCCGCGGCCGTGAGACGGCCGACATCGCCGTCACCCCGCACTATGTCGGGGAGACGGGCCGGATGATGATCGACATCGGCTACGGCTACTACGCCGTGGAGACAAAGCGCGCCCCGGTCGGGATCTGGGACGGCGTGCGCGTCAGCTGGGATGACTTCACGTACTTCAGCGGCGCGATCTTCAACGCCGTGATCGGCATCTTCAAGGGCGAGAACCTGGACCAGGTCTCCGGCCCGGTCGGCGCCGTGACGCAGATCAGCGAGCAGGTGCGCCAGTCGGGCTTCGATGCCTTCATCCAGCTGCTGGCCTTCATCTCGGTCAACCTCGGCATCGTCAATCTGCTCCCGATCCCGGCCCTCGACGGCTCGCGGATCCTGTTCATGCTGATCGAGGGCGTCCGCGGCAAGCCGATCCCTCCGGAGAAGGAGGCCGTCGTCCACCTGGCCGGCATGGCCCTGCTGATCGTCGTGTTCGTGATCCTGACCGTGCGCGACGTGGGCCGGCTCTTCTGACCCACATACGGAGTCCAAACGAAAACCGTGGTCCCTGCGATCACGGTTTTCGTTCGGCAACGGGATGACGGGGCAGACTAAAAAAGTAGGTTCTTCACGTTTAGTTAGGGAAATTCCGTTGGTGAGGGAGTGCGCCTGCGGGCGCACCAGAGGGCTTTCCGATCGCCCTCTGGACTCCTTCGGGGCCGTCCCGTTAAATAATTCTTGGGGAATTGTCAGGTTTTTGATGGAATGACAGGCTATGTTCTCAGCCTTACCCGACAACTAACAAGAAAGAGACGGCTCCGAAGGGTCCAGGGGCGATCGGAAAGCCCCTGGCGCGCTCCGCAGAGCGCGAACCCCCCCCATATGCTTTCCCTAACTTTCCGTGAAGAACCAAAAAGTATGCCGAAAACAGAAGTTTTTCGGTCTGTGGAGTAAAAACTTTGGTTTGGAAGGAAGTTTTTCGGTATACGGCGTAAAAACTATTGTTATTCAGAGAGTTTTTTGGTATAGTTGACACGGGAGGTGACTGCCATGATCATGAGACCCGCTTATCTGGAGGCGCTGAGGCCGTTCGTGGATATGCCCCTGGTCAAAATCCTGGCCGGTATTCGCCGCAGCGGCAAATCCACCATTCTGCTGATGCTGCGCAGCATGCTCCTGGAAAAGGGTGTGCCGGAGGACAGGATCATACTTCGCCGTTACACGGACATGGCTTATGACGGCTTTGACCAGCGTCGGATGTATGACGATCTGTGCGCATCCGTCTCCGGCGGAGAGCGCCGCTATCTGCTGCTGGATGAGGCGCAGGAGATCACCGGCTGGGAGAAGGTGGTGAACAGCCTGCTGGAGAGCGGGCGGGCGGATATCTACGTCACCGGCTCGAACTCGAGGCTGATGAGCAGCGAGATTTCCACCTACCTCACGGGCCGCTATGTGCAGATCCCCGTCTGGACGCTTTCCTTCCGGGAATACCTGGATTTCCGGTCTGAAAGCGGACTCAGCCGCACGGAGCTGCTCGAGCGCTACATCCGCATGGGCGGCTTTCCCGTCGCGGCCCTCGGTGACTACGACGAGCAGACCGCCGCGCAGATCGCGGAGGGGATCTTCCACACCGTCGTCACCCGCGATATCATCAGCAGGCACCGCATCGCGAATCAGGACCTGTTCAACCGGGTCGTTCGCTTTGTGATCGACAATATGGGGATGACCTTCTCGGCAAACTCCATCCGCACTTTTCTGAAAAGCGAGCACCGCTCGATCTCCGTGGAGGCGATCTACAACGACCTCCTCTGGCTCGAGCAGGCGTTCATCATTTACCCCTGCAAGCGGTACGACCTTCAGGGGAAGGCCATCCTGAAAACACAGGAGAAGTATTACCTGGCGGACGTTTCCCTGCGGTATGCGCTGAGCGGATACCAAGGCCGGATGCGCTCCGCCGTACTGGAAAACATCCTGTATCTGGAACTGCGCCGCCGCGGGTACAGCGTGTATGTCGGCAAACTGGGCGACCGGGAGATCGACTTTGTCGCCGAGAAACGCGGCGAGAAGATCTATGTCCAGGCCTGCGTGACCGTCCCCGAAGGCTCATCGCGCGAGACGGACAATCTGGAACGCATCGGCGACAATTATCCCAAGTATGTCGTCACGCTGGACCGACTGGCGACCGGAAACGAAAACGGCATCCGGATCGTTCACCTGGAGGACTTCCTGCTGTCCGAATCCTGGTGAAGGATGCGTCTGCCGTGTGGATTTGATTATGCTTCGTTTTCCTTCCCCCTCCTGGGCACCCACCCGGAGAAGACCGTCTCTCCGCCCTCGCTCGAGCGCACGGTGATGCCGCCGCCGCACTCGTCGAGGGTCGTTTTGACGATGTAGAGCCCCATGCCGTGGCCCTCGGCCTTGGTGGTGACGCCGGCGTCGAAGAGGCGGGGGAGCATGTCCGCCGGGATGGCCGGGCCGCCGTTGGCGATCTCGAAGCGGCAGGTCTTCTCGTCCTCGGTCAGGGCGATGCGCAGGCCGTGGACGAGGGCTTCCTCCCCGCCCTCGCCGATCGCGTCGATCGCGTTGTCGATCAGGTTGGAGAGGACCTTGCACATGGCCCAGCCCTCGGGGACCAGGTCGTCCCAGCGGCTGCGGATGACGAGCTGCACCGGGATGCCCGCGCGCTCGCAGGCGGCAAGCTTGACCTGGAGGAGGGCGTTCACGGCCGGGTTCGCGGTCTTCATCGCCTTGCCGGCGGCGGAGACGCGGCCGTAGATCTTCTCCAGATAGCGCTCGGCCTCGTCGTACTCCTGCAGCTCGATCAGGCTGCCCACCACCTGCAGGTGGTTGAGGAAGTCGTGGCGCTGGGCGCGCAGGGTGTTGTTGAGTTCAGTCATGTGGCCGATGGTGGAGGACATGGCGGAGGAATCCCGCAGGAGCCTGCGCGTGTTCAGGGCGTCGCGGATGTCGAAGGCCGCCCCCGCGCTCACCACGAGGCAGGCGACCAGCACCAGCAGCCGCAGGTGATTCTCCCGGAGGTGGATGCCCCGTACGCCGAACTGCAGGAAGAGGATGACCGCCATCATCAGGATCTGGAGGCTGTTGATCACGATCACGAAGACCGTGGTCTTGGCGATGTCCACGCGGTGGGGTTTGCTCATCCGTTCACCTCCATACCCTGCTCGAGTTTCTGCGCGATCCAGGGGTAGACCTTGCTCATGCTGTGGGCCGCCGCGGCCATCTGGCCGAGGGTGGACAGGGTGGACTGCAGGCCGATCCGTCCGATGATGTCCGCGAGCTGCTCCCGGAAAGCGTCGATGCGCTCATCGGCGGGGTATGTGCCGAACATCGCGAGGTGCGCGGTGCGCAGACGTCCCTGCAGACGCCTGTTGAGGCGGTCGGCCTGGCGGTCGCCGACGTTGATGATGCGCTGCAGGCCGGGCCAGCGCTTCTGCAGGCGGCCGAGGACCGGGAGGACCTCCTCCGGCGGGGTGTCGATGATGATCTGCATCAGGGCGAGGAAGGCGCAGATGCAGGTGCCGGTGTCGGAGAGGGCGTTGTAGAGCGGGCGGACGGTGCGGCGGGTCCGGACGGACACGTCGTCGTCGGAATAGCTGTAGCAGTGCATGGCGAGGGCGGCGTCGGCCGGGTAGGTCACGCACTGGCCGAGGTGGACGCGGGCGCCCATGTGCGGGACCACGTCGGCGCTGTTGAGTACGTGGCGGATCGGCCAGCTCCGCCGCACGCCGGCCGCCGAGGGCATAGCCACCGAGGGGGAGGCGAACCCGATGCCGCGCATGCAGTCCGCAGGCAGGCCGCGCTCGGTCAGCAGGCGGTAGATATAGGCCTGCATGGTGGCCGCGCCGAGGCTGTGGCCCGTGATGTACAGGCGGAAGGGGCTGCGCGGGCCGGCGCAGCGCTCGATGATGTCCCGCAGGGTCAGCGTCCTGTGCCCGATCCGGGCGGCCGTGTGCGGGAAGACGATATCCTTCTCCCGCTCCTCAAAGGCGAGGGCCCTGCGGAGGAAGCCCCGGTGCAGGCCGTTCTCGATCATCAGGTCAAAGTTGGCGAGCCAGTCGTCGACCTGGACCGAGCCCATGAAGCTGATGCAGCAGAGGAAGCGCCCGCCGGAGAGGGGCTTGATCATGCACATGGATTTGACACAGTTGCCGGAGTAGAGCTGGCGGGCGCCGATGATGAAATTGCGCCGCAGGGAGGTCCGGCATTCGAGGGCCCGGCGGACCGCGCGGTACTTCAGCAGGATGCGCGGACTGACGGTGTCCGCGTTCATGCCGCTGGCCACGTCGGGGCCGAGGTTGATGCTGATGTCCTGCCAGCCGTCGCGGAGGAACGGATCCGCGTCAAAGGTATAGACGGCCTTCGAGATCGCCGCCGATTCGCACAGGTCGGGCACGCTGTCCCATCTCATGGCGTCTGCCCTCCTTTCTTTCCGTACTTCCGAAGGCTGAAGCATGGTCTGCGTTATTCTGCGAGCCCCTCGTCCTTCGGGACGTAGGAGGCCGCGAGGATCCTGTCCTCGGGCAGGGTGATGCGCCGGGGCGGGCGGAGGATGTACAGGCGGACGCCGCCCTCCCCGCGCTCCTCGACCACGGCGCTGACCTGGCGCAGGCGGCCGTCGTCCTCCTGGATGATCAGGCGGATCGGCCGGTCGTGCGACAGGGAATACTGCAGGAATCTCTCCATCCTTCAGCCCTCCGGCACGCGGAAGATGTAGATGCCGTCCTTCGCGTAGACGGTCTCGTACAGGTCACAGAGACCTTCAAAGTCGACGCCCAGCGTGCGGAACTCGTCCTGCCAGGGGTAGGAGAACTCATAGTAGATGTAGTCCGCCCCGTATTTCTGTACGACATCGGCGTGTCCGGCCGGGTTGGCGTAGAACGCCTTGATGTCGAGCTTCGTCTCATTGGTGTTGAAGCCGTGCCACCACAGCCACAGGTCCGGGCCGCAGACGACGTGCCGTCCGGCCACGCTGTCGACGGGGTTCATGTGGGTATCCGCGGCGGTGAGGAAGATCGCGTCCCGGTCGGTCTCCTTCCGGATGAAGTCGGCGGCGGCCAGCTGTTCGGGGCTGAAGACCTCGATGGACTGATACTGAAGGAAGCGGCCCTCCGGCAGGGGCAGGCCGCTCTTCCACTCCCGCGCCAGGGACAGGGAGGCGGAGAGGAAGCATACGGCCAGGAAGCCCGCCAGCGCGGGTCCCCGCCAGGCCATGCCCTTCAGCCGGTCGAAGAGCGTCCACAGCGTGTCCGCGGCGACAAAGCCGCACTGCAGCCAGGCCAGGTAGAAGAGCTTGTTGTTGTCGTACTCGTTGGGCTGGAAGACGACCAGCTCCGCCGCCAGCCAGATCATCCCCGCGCCGAAGAGGATGCGCCGGTGCATGGGATCCCGGTCGAAGAGGGCGAAGAGCACGAGGATGAAGGGCAGGCCCGCGTTCTTGATCCAGAACCAGAGGTAGAAGTCGCGCATGCCGAGCCCGTCCGGGTTGTTCACCCAGTTGAACTGGAACCGCACGAACGACACGCCTTCCTCGCCGGCAAAGGTCTGCCGGAAGGTGAAGCAGATCAGCTGCGGGGCGGCGAGCAGGACGGCGAGGAGGGCGTAGAGGAGGTACCGCTTCAGCCAGAAGAGGCGGTTGTCCAGGAAGATCATGTCGTGGAGGAGCAGGCCGGCGGAGCACAGGCCCAGGGCCAGGAAGGAGTGGGTGTGCACCAGCGGCAGCAGGCCGGCCCACAGGCCCAGCAGGTTCAGGGCCCGGGTGTTGCAGCGGTCCCTGTTCCAGCCGCCGAGGGTGGTGAAGAGAAGGTAGAAGCAGGGGATGGCCATGCTGTACCCGCCCAGGAAGGTCCGCTGGGGCAGGAAGAGGTCGGCGATGACGTTGGACCAGCGCAGGTTGTCCTCGGGGCGGTTGACGGGCGTCTGGTAGTAGCCGTCCATGATCGTCTCCATGCGTCCGGCGAGGGTGAGGACGCGGTGCTCGCCGTCCTCCTCCAGCACGGTCCGGAAGCCCGCCGCCTGGTCGAAATCGTAGAGGAAGCCGAGGCCGCCGTTGAGGAAGAAGAACAGGACGCCGATGATCAGCGCGCGCTTCCCGAGGGAGAGCTCCCGGCCCAGGGCCGTCACGCCGCAGACGGTCAGGAAGAACATCACAACAGCCGAGACGATCACCGCGGCCTGCAGGCTCATCCCCATCAGCAGGAAGCTGGTGGAGAGGCTGTCTGCGAGGAAGGGGTAGGACAGGCGGTGGCCCGGGTACATCGGGTAGTCCGGCGGGAAGGGGGCGTTCTCGAAATTCGTGATGAAGGCGGTGTGCATGGGCAGATCGCCGAAGGTCGCCTGCCCCACGGTCCAGCCGCCGTCGGCGTTCACCCGGTAGACATGGGTGATCTGCAGCCCGGTGAAGAGGGCGGTGAGGGGGACGGCGATGGCGAGCGTGATGAGCAGCTGCCTCCGCTCCTCGCTGTCCCAGGGTTTGGCGGGGGAGGAGGAGCGCAGCAGGCCGGCAAGGCCGGTCAGCATGGCGAGGGCGCACAGGGCCGCCAGGTGCGCGTGGACGGAGAAGCGCAGGATCATGGCGAACAGGGCGGGCAGCCACATCATGAGCAGCACGCCCAGCGAGCCGCCGAGCCAGAGGCGGTTCAGCGCCGGATGCCGCGGCAGCAGCCAGCGGACGATCATGCAGCCGCAGACGAGATAGCAGATCAGATACGGGACGGACAGCACGCTCCGGCCTCCTTTCGCGCGAAAACGGTTCGACGGTATTATATCATATTTGCCGCGGACAGAAAAGACGGAAGGCCGATGTTCGCTTCTTGAACGTTCGGCGTTTGTTGCGGGAAAGTTATCCACAGGCGGAAAGGACGGGCTGATCCCCGTGTGGAAAACTTGTGGATAAGTCTGCGGATAAGTCGCATGACCCCGAAAGCATCGCGGAATCAAGGCCGCTTTCGCGCGTGAAACAGCCGAAAACGCCGATTTTATCCACAAAGTTATCCACATTCTGTGGACAATTCAGGCGAACAGCCGACGCGAACAGCGAAAATTATCCACAGCGGATGAAAGAAAACACACGAACATTGATCACAAAAACCGGCTGCAATGTTCGGAAAACATGGGCCTTTACAGCCCGACCCGTCTGCGCTATGATGGAACGGACGAGGGGAGGGAGACAGATGCGGGAGCTGACGCCCGCCGAGGCGGTGGGCCGTGCGCTGGTCAAGCGGTTCCGCAAGACGCTGTGGCAGCCGTTTGTGGCGGCGTGCAAGCGCTATGACCTGACCCGCGGCGGGGACAGGATCGCGGCCATCCTCGATGGCAGCAGCGAGGCCCTCTGCGCGGCGATGCTGCTGCGGGAGCTCGAGCGGCACTCCGAGGTGCCCTTCCGGCTGCGCATCTGCCTTTCGCCCGGCGTGACCGACTCCGACGGGGCCGCGGAGCGCCTCGGGATCGCGCCGGAAGCGTACGGCGAGGTGATGGCGGACTGCAATGTCCGGGTCGGGACGGCCTGCATGAGCGAGGTCTGCGAGACCCTGCTGGCCGGGATGCTCTGCGAGGGGCGGCTGCACGCCGTCCTGCCGCGGGAAGAGGACGGGGAGCGGACCGTGATCCGGCCGCTCTACTGCGTCGAGCGCCGCGACATCCGGGCCTGGTGCCGGTACCACGGCCTCCCGTGGACGCCCGCGCCGATGCCGCCGGAGCGCGAGCGGATGCGCGTCCTCCTCGACAGCCTGCGCGCCGGTCATCCCAACGCTGAGATCAGCCTCTTCCGGGCGGCGCACGCGGTGCATGCGGACACTTTCCCGCGGGAGATCGGGTGATCCAGGCGCAGGTTTTGTGCTTTTTATCGTGATATTGCTGTTTTTTCGCCTTTCTTTCGTCCGGAGCCGATGATTTGATTGACAATGGTCATTCTGGGATGTATAATAACCATAATCACCGGGTCTGGGCGAAGGAAGTGAACGCTTGTGGAATCCTGGCTTTTTACGGGTCTCGAGGTATCGGACGAGACGCTGACGGTGGAAGGATGGCATAAACCGGGCAGCCTGACGCAGAGCAGCGGCGTGTGGATCCACGCGGCGGGCGGCGCGATGCTGGACCGCGGCCCGCACAGCCTGAAGCAGTCGCCGAATTTCGTGTGGCTGGCCGTCGCCTCGGGTGAGGTGACGCTGACGTGCCGGGGCGATCCCCTGAAGCTGGGCGAGAGCGACACCTGCGTGCTCCCCGCGAGCCGCCGGAAATCGCAGCTCACCGTGGAGGGCGACCACGCGCGTGTCCTCTGGCTGGCGCTGGAGGGGCCGCTGGCGCCCATGGCCGTGCGCAAGCTCGGCGCCCTGCTGAACGTGCCCCTGCGCCAGGCGGCCTTGCCCAGTCAGATGTACCTCGCGCAGACGATCGTGCAGGTGATGGTGCGCCACTCCGGCACGGCCAACGCCACCTATCAGCTGCAGCACCTGCTCTACGGCCTGATCGCGAGCCACTGGGGACAGCCGGTGTCGATGGACGCCATGCTCTCCCACGAGGTGGCCAAGGTCGTGGACTGGCTGCGGGCGGACCAGTACCGCTCGAATCCGTCCCTGGCCGAGATGGCCGCCGTGAGCCGCATGCCGATGGAGACCTTCCGCAAGCGCTTCGTCTCCGAGGTCGGCATGCCGCCGCTGAGCTATCTGCTGCGCTGCAAGATGGAGCGGGCGAAGGACCTCCTGCGCGAGCCCAACTGCACCGTGCGCCAGGTCGGCGCCGATGTGGGCATGCAAGATCCGTACCATTTCTCCAAGCAGTTCAAGGCCATCGTCGGCATCAGCCCGTCGGTGTTCATCCGCCTGGTCTCCAACCCGGAGGCCACCATCCGCAGGGACTACCGAGGGAAGAACGCGGCGGACAAGCCGTGACCGTGCGATCCCGCCCCGGGCGGCCGGGGCGTTCATCACAGACAGAAACGGGAGGAATCACCATTGTTCAAGCATCCGGCCAAGAAACTCAAGTGGACAAGCTACATCGTGTCTCTGCTCTGCGTCGCGGGCGGCGCGTTCTACGGATATCTCAGGTTCAGGAACAAGCAGACCCTGATCGCCGCGGCGGTGGTCGCGGCGGCCCTGGTGCTGGCGTGGGTCCTGGGGCTGATCGTGTACGGCTTCGGTGAACTGATCGAGAAGACCAAGGACAACAACTATCTGCTGGCCCGCGTGGCTTCCCACACCAAGGAACTGGAATCCATGAAGCGGAACTGACCGGGCAGAGGAAGAAAGAAGGGCGCGGAGGAGTTTTTCTCCGCGTCTTTTCATGCCTTGCGTGACTTTTCTGTGAATTCCCGCCGGGGGAGGCGTTTTTGGCTTCCGGGATCGGCCGGTTTGTGTTATCATGAAGAAGCGCACCGCAGCGACTGCTCAGGAAAAGAGGGATCCGATGACCCGGCTACATCTCCGCAACGCTTCCCGCGACATGACGAGCGGGAGCATTGTCCGGCAGCTTCTGGCCTTCGCGATCCCGCTGATGATCGGGAACGTTTTCCAGCTCCTCTACTCCACCGTGGACGCGGTGATCGTCGGGCGCTTCGTCTCCAAGGAGGCCCTGGCGGCGGTGACCTCGACCGGGCCGATCGTCAACATGCTCGTCTTCTTCTTCAACGGCTTCTCCGTGGGCGCGGGCGTGCTGATCGCACGGCTCTTCGGCGCCCGGGACGATGGGCTGCACCGGGCCGTGGAGACCACGCTGACCGCCACGGTCTTCATCAGCGCCGCCTTCACCGTGATCGGCATGGAGACCGTGCCCTTCATGCTCCACCTGATGGACACGCCCGAGTCGGTCATGCGGGACGCCACGATCTACCTCAACATCTATTTCGCCGGCTTCACCGGCCTGCTCGTGTACAACATGGGCAGCGGCATCCTCCGCGCCGTGGGCGACACGATCCACCCGCTGATCTACCTGATCGTCACCTCCCTGACCAACATCGCTCTCGACATCCTCTTCGTGCGCGGCTTCGGCATGAAGGTGGAGGGCGTGGCCTGGGCGACCGTGATCTCGCAGATGGTCTCGGCGGCGATGGTCATGCGCTCCCTGATGCGGGCGGAGGGGGCCTGGCGCTTCCGCATCGGCGAGATGTGCCTGGACTGGGGCGTGCTGAAGGAGGTCTTCCGCATCGGCCTGCCCGCGGCGATCCAGTCGGTCATCACGGCCTTCTCCAACACCTTTGTCCAGAGCTATATCAACCACTTCGGCGACAGCTGCATGGCTGGCTGGGGCAGCTACAACAAGGTCGACGCCTTCATCATGCTGCCGATGCAGTCCATGGCCATGGCCGCCACGACCTTCGTCAGCCAGAACGTCGGCGCGGGCAAAACGGAGCGCGCGGACAGGGGCACGCGGGACAGCATCCTGATCTCGGCGGGGATCACCGCCGTGATCGCGGCCCTGCTGATCGCCTTCGCGGAGTTTGCGATCGGCCTGTTCAACACCGATCCCGAGGTCCTCGAATACGGCACCCTCTTCATGCGCGCGAACACCGCCTTCCTGCTGTGCAACTGCGTCAATCATGTGCTGGCGGGCGCCCTGCGCGGACGCGGGGACTCCCGCGGGCCGATGATCCTCATGCTGGCGTCCTTCGTCGCGATCCGGCAGGTGTACCTGTTCGCGGTCTCGCGCCTGATCCCGGACAACCACCTCGTCATCGGCCTGGGGTACCCGGTGGGTTGGGTCTGCTGCATGGTGCTCGAGCTGCTCTATTACCGGCGGAGCAGCCGGAAGTGGCGCGCGCCCGCCAAAGCGACAGGAGCATGAACAGATGAACCTCAAGGCAAAGCTCGAAATGATGAGCCGCGGCGAGCCGAAAAAGCCGGGGGCCGCCCAGGCGCCCGTCCGCACGGCCTGCTGGGAGCGCACGACCCTCCGCCCGCCGGAGGACTTCGCGGAGGCGTACGGCCTCCGGGCGGAGACCCTCGGACTGATCCAGACCGGGGACTGGCCCGACCCGGTCGACCCGGAGCGGATCGTCTTCCTCGACACCGAGACCACCGGTCTGGCCGGGGGCGCGGGCACGATCGTCTTTCAGATCGGCCTCGGCCGCCTGACCCCGGATGGCTTCGCGGTGACCCAGCTGGTCATGCGCGACTACCCGGAGGAGAAATCCCTGCTCGAGCGCACGGCGGAGATCGTCGGACAGGGCGACATGATCTGCACCTTCAACGGCCGGACCTTCGACCTGCCGCTCCTGCAGAGCCGCTTCCTGATGAACCGGCTCAGCCCGGCCGTCCTCGACAGGCCGCACCTCGACCTGATCACGGCGTCGCGGCGCGTCTTCCGCCTCCGCCTCGGCTCCTGCCGCCTGCAGGACCTCGAGCGCGAGGTGCTCGGCTTCCGCCGGGAGGGCGACCTCCCCGGCAGCGAGGCCCCGAAGCGCTTCTTCGACTATCTGAAGACCGGGCAGTTCAGCCTCCTGGATGAGGTCCTGCGGCACAACGAGCAGGACATCGCGAGCCTCTGCCTCCTGCTGATCCGCCTGGCTGCGGTGTATGAGGAGCCGGAGCGCCTCCCGGACGGGGAAGACCTGTACGGCATGGGCGCGGGGCTTCGGCGCGACCGGCGGGAACAGGAGGCGAGGCGCTGCTGGCGGCTGGTCCGCGCCGGGCGGATGCGCCCGAAGAGCCGGCTCCTCCTCGCCGACAGTTACCGGCGGGCCGGGGAACGCGATGAGGCCGCGGAGATCTGGCGCGAGATGATCGCCCGGAAGGAGGGCGGCGTGCAGCCCTACATCGAGATGGCCAAGCACTGTGAGCACGTGGAGCGGGACATCCCGGCGGCCCTCGCCTACACGCGCAGGGCGCTGATCCTCCTCGCGGAGCCGTCCCTCGGGACAAATGAGTCTGTACAAGAGATCAAAAATGCGTTACAATACCGCTATGCGCGCCTGACGCGCAGGCTGAGCGGGAAGACGCCGAAGGCGTGAGCCCGCTGCAGAGAGAAGGGAGCAGATCCGGCAATGAGTCTGAAGGGAATGCTGCTGGGCCGCCAGGCCTACAAGGCGCACGGCAACGCCGATTATGAGACGGCCATGAAGCTCTACGAGCAGGCCTACGACGAGGGGATGAAGGATCCCCGCTTCATCCTCGGATACACGGTGCTGCTGCTGCGGGACGAGCAGTACGCGAAGGCCCGCGAGATCCTCGTGGCCCTCCAGAACAACCCCGCCCTGACCCCGGCGCTCAAGAGCCAGCTCTATGTCAACTACGCCGCGGCCGTCTACCGCATGGGCGAGATCGACAAGGGCATCCGCCTGCTCGAGCGCCAGCACAAGCAGGGACCGACCGGCCTGATCTACCAGACCCTCGGCTGCCTCTATGTGGAGAAGTACGACATCGAGAACACCCCGGACTTCGACGCCCTGGAGAAGGCCGCCGCCGAGCGGGCGGAGGAGATGCCGCCGGAGCCCGAGGAGCCCGTCGTGGAGAAGTTCCCCTCCCTGACCCCCGCCGGCGAGACCGAAAAGCCCTCCCTGCGCCGGCAGTGGCAGGACGGGATCGACCGCGCCGAGGCCTTCATCCTCGAGTCCGTCGACTATGACGAGGAGGACAGCGTCGTCCTGGACAATTACGCCCAGTTCCTCTACCGCGTCAAGGGCGACAAGGAGGCCGCGAAGGAGTGGTTCGACAAGGCCATCAAGGAGAAGGACAGCCAGATCGATACCCTGTGGTTCCTCTCCCGGTACGATCTGGAGAAGGGCGACCGCAAGGCCGCGCTGGAGAAGGTCGAAAAGCTGGCCGCGGGCCGCTTCTCTCCGCTGAACCATGTGACGCGGGAGATGGCGCAGGCCGAGCTGGAGCGCCTTCGTTGAGGGACGCCGCACAGGCAGAAAGGACAATAGCGATGCAGGATGAAGTGAAGAACGAGGCGCAGCCCGCGCCCGACGCGGAGAAGAAAGGCCTCTTTGGAAAGAAAAAGCAGAAGAAGGAGAAGCCCAAGCGCACCGTGGGCCAGGAGATCGTCTCCTGGATCCTGACGATCCTCGGGGCGCTGGCCATCGCCTTCGCGGTCCGGACCTTCCTCGCCGAGCCGGTGCGCGTGGACGGCGAGTCCATGGACGATACCCTCGCCAACAAGGAGATCATGCTGGTGGGGAAGACGAGCTTCGGCAGCCGCTGGCTGTGCTTCCCCTGGCAGAGCGACGAGGAGAAGGAGAATGCCCCCAAGTTCACCTACTTCGGCGATCCCTCCCTGCTCGACGTGGCGATCTGCCGCTACCCGCACCGCGGGGACTGGAACTTCGTCAAGCGCGTGGTGGGCCGCCCCGGCGACACCGTGGAGCTGAAGGACGGCTACCTCTATGTCAGCGGCGAAAAGTATGACGAGCCCTACATCAACGACAGCTACCGCGGCCCGGGCTCGATCAGCGGCGAGACCTTCGCGCAGGTCTATGTCCCTAAGAAGGGCGACACCGTGACCCTCTCCGGCGGCGTCTTTACCCTCAACGGCGAGGCCTACAACAGCGGCTACACGATGCTGCGCATCGCAGGCGAGGGCGGGGAGTATAAGATCCGCAAGGCCTACACCGGAGACGACTCGATCTGGGTGGAGGCGAAGGGCGATCTCTTCCTCCTGCACGAGGGGGCCTGGTACAAGTGCACGCAGGACGCCGAGGGCAGGATCAGGTACCGCTATCCCAACGAGAAGGAGAAATGGTACAGCATGGCCGCCTCGGACAGCCCCCTGGCTGACGGCGACTACACCGTCCAGGCGGACTACTACTTTATGATGGGCGACCACCGCAATGCCTCCAACGACAGCCGCTCCGTCGGCGCGATCGAGCGCAGCTACCTGATCGGCACCGTGCGCCAGGTCATCTGGCCCCTCGGCAGCTGGCGGCCGATCGTCAACGGAAAGAACGTGCAGGCGACGGATGCCGCGGAGACAAAGTGACGAGGCGCCGGGGCGCCGGATACTGACTGCAACGGAGGAGAATCCCGAAGATGAAGAAACTGACCGCTGTGCTGCTTGCGCTGTGCGCGCTGCTGACCGTGATGCCCGGCTGGGCCGAGACCGTGACCCTGAGTGAAGAGATGCTGGCCATCGTCGGCGCCTGGGACATCTATCTGGGCGAGACGCTGATGGCCGAGATGGAGTTCTTCCCGGACGGCACGTATGAATCCACCGCGTATGGCGTCGTGATCGGCACCGGTACCTGGAGCGCCGCGGACGGCGTCTTCTACGACGGCGCGCAAGGCGCGCCCTACACCCTCGAGGACGATGTCCTGACCATCAAGGACGAACAGCAGGAGCTGGTGCTGCGGCGCAAGGATGTCCCCGCGGCGACTGGCGAGGCGGCGGAGATCGATGAGGCGATCCTCGGCCGCTGGCAGCTCAGCGACGAGAGCATGGAGGCGGTCCTGGCGCAGGCAAACATCAAGAACACCGAGGAGATCGCAGCCGCGGCCGCGCTGATGACCATCGTGTATGATTTCCGCGCGGACGGCATCCTTGCGGTCCGGACGGGGATCATGGAGCAGGAGTACTCCTTCAGCGCCGCGGACGGCATTCTCAGCATGACGGACAGTGAAGAAATGCAGTATACGGTTGACGGCGACACGCTGACCGTGATCGACAGCGGGATGACCCTGACCTTCTTCCGCGTGGAAGCCGAGTAAAGGAAACTCCGGTGATCCCATCATGCCACCGCACAGAAAGCTGGGCGGTGGCGGGTTTTATGAAAAGAAAAGAGGCTCTTCACGGAAAGTTCGGGAAAACCATATGGGAGAGGTTCCGCGCTCTGCGGAGCGCGCCAGGGGCTTTCCGATCGATCCGGGGCTGCCGCCCATTCTCCGCTGAAAACTGTCCCCCGGACAGTTTTCCGGGCGCTCCGAATCCCTGGACCCTTCGGGGCCGTCTCTTCCTTGTTAGTTGTCGGGCAAGGCTAAGCGCATAGCCTGGCATTCCATCAAAAACATGACAATTCCCAAGAACAATATAAACGGATCGGCTCCGAAGGAGTCCAGAGGGCGATCGGAAAGCCCTCTGGTGCGCCCGCAGGCGCATCCCCTCATTAACGGAGTTTCCCAACTAAACGTGCAGAACCAGAAAAGAACAGGAACGTGATGTATGACCTTTGACGATCTTTCCCTGATCCCGCTCATCCGGCGCAATGTGTCGGCCGCGGGCTATGTGAACCCGACCCCGATCCAGCGGGAGACCATCCCGCTGGCCCTGCGGGGCCGCGACGTCCTCGGCTGTGCCCAGACCGGCACAGGCAAGACCGCCGCTTTCGCCCTGCCGATCCTCCAGCTGCTCAGCGAGCATCCCGCCCGTGAGACCCGCCCCATCCGCTGCCTGATCCTCACGCCCACGCGCGAGCTGGCCCAGCAGATCGGCGACAGCTTTGTCCTCTACGGAAAGGGCCTGCCGGTGCGCGGCACGGTGATCTTCGGCGGCGTGAACCAGAAGCCGCAGGAGGAGGCCCTGCACCGCGGTGCCGACGTGGTGGTGGCCTGCCCCGGACGCCTCTGGGACCTGATGAACCAGGGCTTTGTCCGCCTGGACAGCGTGGAGATCTTCGTCCTCGACGAGGCCGACCGCATGCTCGACATGGGCTTTATCCACGACGTGCGCCGCATCGCCGAAAAGCTCCCGAAGCGCCGCCAGACCCTGATGTTCTCCGCCACCATGCCCGCCGAGGTCGAGAAGCTGGCCATGGACCTGCTCAGCGACCCCGCGAGCGTGAAGGTGGACCCGGTGTCCTCCCCGGTGGAGGCGATCGAGCAGAAGCTCTTCTACGTCGACAAGGCCAACAAGAAGCACCTGCTGGCCAGCCTGCTCTCCCGGCCGGAGGTGGAGAACTGCCTCGTCTTCTCCCGCACGAAGCACGGGGCGGACCGCATCGTCCGCGACCTGAAGCGCGAGGGCATCGACGCCGCCGCGATCCACGGCGACAAGACGCAGAACGCCCGCCAGACGGCCCTGAACCGCTTCAAGAGCGGGGAGTGCAGGGTGCTGGTGGCCACCGACATCGCCGCCCGCGGGCTCGATATCGAGGGCCTGAGCCATGTGATCAACTACGATCAGCCGATGGAGCCCGAGGCCTATGTCCACCGCATCGGGCGCACGGGCCGCGCGGGCCGCGGCGGCACCGCCTGGTCCTTCTGCTGCGTGGACGAGCTCAAGCAGCTCGGCCAGGTGGAGAAGCTGATCGGCCGCCGCCTGCCGGTGGAGGAGCACGCGTGGCCGATGGAGATCACCACCCCCTCCGAGCCCGTTCCGCGCCTGCCGCGCGAAGCCAGGGTGACGAAAGTGAACAGCAGGGGCGAGGCCGTGCAGGCCCGCGTCGCCGCAAAGCCCGCCCTCCGCGCAAAGGAGACCCCGGCGGCCCGGCTGAAAGAAAAAGCGCCCGCCCAGCTGCCGTCCGGCAAGGGCGAGCGCATCGTGATCGGCCGTGACGGCAAGCTGCAGCGCCCGGAGCCCCCGCGCTCCGCCACGCTCCGCAAGCCCGTCCAGCGGGTCAACCGCGGAAACCGTAAGAGGGGATGACAGCCGATGGGTGAACAGGGGGCCACGGTCCGGGAGATCACGGATGCCCTGGTGCGGCGCTGGTCGCCGGAGGCCGTGCTGGTCTACGGGTCCTTCGCGGACGGGACGCAGGACGCCCAGAGCGACTTCGATGCCCTCGTGATCACACACACGCCGGCCCCGCCGCACGACACCTCCGACCTGTGCGGGCACAGGCAGGACGTCTTCTTCTCCTCGCCGGAGATCTTCGGGGGAGAGTGGTTCCCGGAGGACTTTGTGCAGCTGTACCACGCCGTGCCCGCCTATGACCCGAAGGGCATGGGCCGGGCTGTGATCGACGCCGTCCGCAGATGGGTGGACAGCCGTCCGCGCCGCAGCCCGGATGAGTGCCGGGACAGTCTCGCCTGGCTGGAGAAGATGCTCACCCGCGCCGGCCGCGGTGACCCGGAGGGGGACTACCGCCTGCTGTGGATGCTCACCGACAGCCTCGAGATCTGGTGCGACCTGACCGGCCGCTTCTGCTTCGGCCCGAAGAAGAGCCTGCGCCTGCTCCGGGAGGAGGATCCCGCCGGGTGGGAACTCTACCGCGCCGCCCTGCATGCCCCCTCGCCGGCCGCCGCTGCCGCCTGGGTGGATCACCTTCGCCGCCTGTGGAGGCCCTGACCGCCGCCGTGCGCGGCGTTTTTTCGGTTCTTCACGGAAAGTTAGGGAAAGCATATGGGAGGTTCGCGCTCTGCGGAGCGCGCCAGGGGCTTTCCGATCGCCCCTGGACCCTTCGGGGCCGTCTCTTTCTTGTTAGTTGTCGGGTAAGGCTGAGAGCATAGCCTGGCATTCCATCAAAAACCTGACAATTCCCCAAGAATTATTTATCGGGACGGCCCCGAAGGAGTCCAGAGGGCGATCGGAAAGCCCTCTGGTGCGCCCGCAGGCGCATTCCCTCACCAACGGAGTTTCCCTAACTAAACGTGAAGAACCATTCCTCTCTTGACAGGCGTCGGGATCCCGCTATAATAACATGTGTTAAGTAACGTTTGTTATTATTTCGGCCGATGAAAGAGGTGCGTCATGCCTCCCAGGGTGATGTTTCAGAAGGAAGAAGTGGTCCGGGCGGCGCTGAGCGTGACCCGGCGCGCGGGCATCGGAGCGGTGACGGCGCGGGAGGTGGCCCGCGAGCTGCATGTCTCGGTGGGGCCGATCTTCACCTGGTTCGGCTCGATGGAGGAGCTCCGCCGGGCGGTGTGGGAGCAGGCGAAGGGCATCTACCGGGACTGGCTCCGCCGCGGCCTGGAGGAGCCGATCCCCTTTCTCGGCGTCGGCCGGCAGTACATCCGCTTCGCGAAGGAGGAGCCCGAACTGTACAAGCTGCTCTTCCTCACCCGCCCGGACGAATCCGGCGGCGGGGCGGCGGAGGCCCTGCGCCTCTCCCAGGACCTCGCGCGGGAATCGCTGATGCGCATCTACCGCATGGACGCGGAGACGGCGGACCGGTATTTCCGCGACTTGTGGCTGGTCGCCTTCAGCCTCGCCACCATGACCGTGACGGGCACCTGCCCCTTCACGGACGCGGAGATGACCGCGATCCTCTCCGAGATCAGCCTGTCCGTCTGCAAGGCCTACAAGGAGATCCCGGGCCTGCCGGAGGGACGGTACGACAAGGACAGGATCTTCGCGAAGCTGGTCGGCGCACGGGAGAACGAACGCCGGGGAGAAAGCCCCGGAGACGGAGGAACGGAACATGCTGAGACTCAGGCCCTATAAGGCGTGCGACGCGGAAGCCGTCGTGTCCTGGACCGGCGACGAAATCGCCTTCCGGAAGTGGAGCGCGGACCGCTTCGACACCTACCCGATCACGGCGGAAGACCTCAATCGGCACTATGACGCGATGGCGTACTCGGACAGCTTCTACGAGATGACGGCCTTCGACGCGGGCGGTCCGGTCGGACACATGATCATGCGCTTCACCGACGAAGAGAAGCGCACCCTGCGCTTCGGCTTCGTCATCGTGGACAGCAAAAAGCGCGGCATGGGGTACGGCCGGGAGATGCTGACCCTCGCGGTCCGCTGGGCCTTCGGCATCCTGAAAGCGGAGCGGATCACCCTCGGCGTCTTCGAGAACAATGAACCGGCGTACCGCTGCTACCGGGCCGCCGGCTTCCGCGACGTGATGCAGGAGGAGTCGGAGACCTTCCGCATCCTCGGTGAGGACTGGAACTGCCTCGAGCTGGCGCTGGAGCGTTCCGAATGGGAAACACAACCGGTACGGAAAGAAGGAGGATCCCGATGAAGAACCTGATCGCTTATTGCGGGCTGGACTGCGAGACCTGCGATGCCCGCATCGCCACCGTGAACGACGACCGGGCGCTGCGGGAGCGCGTCGCCGCGGAATGGTCGGAGCTCAACCACGCGGACATCACCCCGGAGATGATCCGCTGCACCGGCTGCAGGGTCGACGGTCCGAAGACCCCCTTCTGCGAGTCGCTCTGCCCGATCCGCCGCTGCGCTTCGTCCCGGCAGGTCACGACCTGCGGCGAGTGCCCGGAGATGCGGACCTGCGAAAAGCTCGCCATGATCACCGGGAACAACCCGGACGCGCTCCGGAACCTGACCGGCGCGGCCGGCTGACGGAGGGTACAGCCATGGATCGTTCGCCGGATGTCTATCTCTTCGGCCAGGTGCTGGGGACCCATTCCTTTCTGCTGAAGGACGGTTTCCTTCAGCCCGACGAGTACGCGGAGATCGCGGAGCAGTACTTTCTCCCCGGCGGGGAGACGGGCACGGCGGCGACCGTCCTCGACGCCCTCGGCGTGTCGGTCCGCATGGACGGCACCTGGATCGGCACGGAGGTCGCGCCGATGCTGAAGGCCTTTTACGCGGGCCGGCGGGTGGACCTGTCCCCGCTCCGCTTCGTCGAAGATGACCCCGGGGTCATGGACTATGTGGTGATCGCCGGGCTTGTCCGCTCCCCGATGGGGCGCTTCCAAACGCTGTTCGCCTCGGGGAAACGGTGGTGGAGCGTCCCGCGCGAGGAGGACATCGCCGGCTGCCGGGCCGCGGCGATCGACCCCTTCTTCCGGGAGGAGTCCCTCCTGGCCGCGGAGCTCTGCAGGCGTCACGGGGTCCCCTATGTGACCATCGACAGCCCGCACGACTCTCCCCTGCACTGCCATGCCGCCGTGAACGTGATCTCCGGGGAGTGTCTGTCCGCCCACTATGCCGGCCGGTCGCCCGAGGACGTGATGGCGCTGATGCAGGCCGAAGCGGAGGGCCTCACCGTCCTGACGCAGGGCTGCGGCGAGATGCTCTTCGGGCGCAGGGGGCAGGCGCTGCGGCGGATGAAGCCCTTCCCCGTCCGCGTCCGTAGCACCCTCGGCGCGGGCGACACCTTCAAGGCCGGGTGCGTGTACGGCCTGCTGCACGGCATGGCGGATGAGGACCTGGTGCGCTTCGCCGCCGCCTGTTCGGCCGTCGCGATCTCCCGCTTCCCTCTGCCCCTCCACCCGCCCAGGCCGGAGGAGGTCGAAGGTCTGCTGCGCGGCGGATCATGCAATCTGACGGCACGGAGGGATCCGAATGCGTGAAAAAACAACGCGGGACAACCGTGCGCTGATCGAATTCTGGGACAAAGCCTTTTCGCAGTCCGAAGAGGAGGCGCGGCGGCTCTTCCGCCTGCGCAGAAGGGAGGACTGACCCGCATGGACCTGGCTTTAGCTTACCGGCAGGTGTCGGAGCGGGTGGCGAAGCTGGACTTTGCCGCCCTGTACCGCGGCTTTACACCGTTCCCCTTTGCCCTCTACGACGACACGAAGGCGTACACGGACGGCAGGTATTTCGACAGGCCGGACAGCTTCATGGGCAACACGTCGGTCCTGTGGAACGGCGCGCACACGGCGATCTGGAAGCTCGGCCGGGAGGAATGGGACTGGGATGTGCTGGCGTCAAAGCTGGTCCACGAGATGCTCCACGCCTTCCAGAACGCCTCGGGTGAAACCCGCTGGGCCGACGAGCGGAGCGCGCTGGTGAAGTACGGCTGCGACGCGGTCAGTCTCACCGCGAGGCTCGCGGAGGCCGTGTGCATGCGGACCTGCCTGACCGCGGACGCGCCGGACGCCTTCTCCCGCCTGCTCAGCCTGCGCAGGGCGCGCATGGAGCGCTTCCCCGACGCCTATGACTACGAGGCCCGGACCGAGCAGATCGAGGGCTCGGCCCATCACGTGGAGCTCGCCGCCCTCGCGCAGCTCAGCCCGGACAAGGCGCGGGCGCGGTGGACACAGCTGTTCGACGCGCTGGAGGACCCCGCGCGGTACTTCCCCGTCCGCCCCGTGACCTATCTCTCCGGCGCGGCCATGATCGCCTGCCTTCGGCGGTATACCAGGCTGGACACGGACGCCCCGGGCGACATCCCCTTCTCCGTCGCCGGGCTGTCGGACGCAAAGCCCTGCGGCCTCCCGCCGGTCGACCCGCGCGTCGAGGCCTGCCTGCGGGAGCGGCAGGCACAGATCCGGGACACCGTGGCGCGGACACTGGAAAAGGGGGATCCCGTGCTCGACGGAGCGTACCGTCTGATCGCCTGGAACGTCTACGACGCGGTCCGGGACGGCAGGTACGCGGTGATCAACGGCTTCCTCGGCTATCTCGAGGGAACCGACCTGCCCGGCACGGATGCCGAGCTGTTCTCCTTCATGAAGACCCTCAGCGGCGACTTCGTCGCGGAAATCGACGGGGACCTGCGCCTGTACCGCGTCTGGCGGCGCTGAGCGGACCCAATGAAAGAAGGAAGGAACCATGAAACCGAAGCCGGCCCGGATCGTCACGGAGCGGCTCGTGCTGCGCCCTCTGGAGGACGGCGACCGGGAAGCCCTCCTCTCCATGGCGCGCGACAGCCGGATCACGGCCACCTATATGATCCCGGATTTCGCCGACGCCGCGCAGGAGGACGCCTTCTTCCGCCGGATGCAGGCCCTCTCCGCCGCGGAGACGCGCTTCGTCTACGGCATCAGCCTCGGCGGGGAGCTGATCGGCTTCCTCAACGACTGCGGCACGGACGGCGACGGGATCGAGATCGGCTACTTCATCTCCCCCGGGCACTGGAACCGCGGCTATGCCACGGAGGCGCTGCGGGCCGCGATCGGTGCCCTGGCCGCGATGGGCTTCCGCCGCGTCGAAGCCGGCTGCTTTGAGGAGAACCCCGCCAGCGGCCGTGTGATGGAGAAGTGCGGCATGCAACCCCTCGGCCGTGCGTCGCTCATCCCCTACCGCGGGCGCGAACACCGCTGCCTGTACCGCGGGATCACGATCCATAACGGAGCGCCGGAGGAACGATCCCGCGCCGGACAATGACAGACAAGGAGGAAATCCCATGAAAGTCCTGGTCCTCAACGGAAGCCCCAAGCGCGACGCGAGTGACACCCTGCACATCACCCGCGCCTTCCTCGACGGCATGAGCGAGGTCTCGCCGAACGAGGTGCACATCATCCATGCCGTCGACTGCAGGATCGGATACTGCACCGGGTGCTTCACCTGCAAGCGCAATGGCGGCACCTGTGTCCTGGACGATGACATGCGGGAGATCCTCGAAGAGATCCTTCGCAGCGACCTGCTGCTGTTCAGCTTCCCGCTGTACTGCTACGCGATGCCCGCCCCGCTCAAGGCCCTGCTGGACCGCACGATGCCGCTGAGCAGCATGGCCATGCGGAAGGTCGGCGACCGCTACGAGCATGTCGGTCAGGCCGACTTCTCGCGCCTGCATTACATGATGATCTGCGGGTGCGGCTTCCCGAACAGCGTGCACAACTTCGAGCCCGCGGCGGCCCAGTTCAGTCTGTGCTTCCCCGGCGACCGCACGACGATCCTCACGGTGCCGGAAAGCCCGATGTTCAACGTGCCGGAGGCCGCTCCCGTCACCGTACCCAAGCTGGAGCTCGTGCGCCGCGCCGGACATATGTACGCGGAAACGGGCGCCGTCGACGAGGCGATGAAGGCCGCAGTCAATGCCCCGATGATCCCCGAGGAGCAGTACGCGGCCATCGTGAACGCCACCCTGTGACGCAGGGCACTCCCTCTGCAAACGAAAAGCCGGATCGCGATCCGGCTTTTCGTTTGTCTGTTCTTTCGTTTCGGTTGTCAGTTTTCCTGCGGCGGCTGCTGATCGCCCGAGCCCGTGCGGCTGCGGCGGCGAACGGCGGCCTCCACCGCCTGCTCGAAGGCGTCGTCGATCTCGGGCTTGAAGGGATCACCCGCATCCCGCGACCGGTCCGTTCCGTCCCGGGCTTCTTCACCGGCGGGCAGCGCGGGCGCTTCCTCCTTCTCCTCGCCGTCGCCGAGGATCTTCTCATAGTCGCGGGTGTTCCGGACGTCGAGGTGGTCCAGCGCGGCGTGGGACGCGGCGCCCTGGCGGATGCGGTTGATCAGGCCGATCAGGGTCAGCACGCCGCCGATGGCGACGGGGACCAGCAGGCCCAGGCCCAGGCTGCGCATCAGGCTGCCGTTTTCGCCGGCGGATGCGACGGCGGCCTCGGCCGAGCCGTCACCGCTCTGACCGGGCACATAGCCGGCGGGGAGCGGGGTGTGGGTGGCGATCCGGGTGGGCTTCACGGGCGCCCGCTGCGGCACGGCGGTCGGCACGGCGGTCGGCGCGGCGGCCTTGCGGATGCTGATCTTGTTGCTCTCGAAGGTCTTGTTGGTGCCCAGCTGATCCTTCACCACGCCGGTGAACTGGTAGGTGCCCGCCATGGACACATACAGCTCGCGCGTGAAGGTGCGGGTCTCGTGCGCCTGCAGGGTCGGGAAGGTGTAGATCGTGTAGCCGCTTGTGCGGATAGCGACGTCCTTCATCTCCGCCTCGGAGTTGTTGGTCGCCGAGACCGTGAAGACAACGGCGCCGGGCAGTTCATACACGGAGCTGCGATCGGCCTCCGCCACGACCTCGAGGTCCACCACCTCGTTGGGGTTGATCGCCGTCACGGTCACGCGCTCGGTGGCCGTCTCGATCTGCATGCCCGCCTCATCCTTGGCGGTGATCACGAACTGATAGCTCTTCGTCGTGTCGATCTCCACGTCCGTGGTCAGGGTCACCGTCTCGCCGGCCGGCACGGAGACGTCCGTGAAGACCTCCTCGAGGATCGTGTCGGTGACGCTGATGCCCTCATAGGCCAGCTTGCCGGAGTTGGTGATGGTCAGGGTCAGCACGGCCTTGTCGCCGATCACGCCGCCCTTCTTGTCCGCGGAGAGCTTGGCCGTCAGCTTAACCTCGCCGAAGCGGATGGTCTCGGCTTCCTTGGTCTCCGTGTATTCCTTGTCGCCGGCCTTGTAGCGGATCGCGCCGGAAGAGGTCAGGTCCTTCGTGCCCATCTTGACCTCGAAGGTGTAGCTGGCCGACTCACCCGCCTTGATCAGCGCGATCTTGCCGGTGCCCTTGCTCACGGACTTGTTCTCCGTGATCCGGACGTCGGTGATGTCCACGGTGCCGGTGTTGGCGATCTCGTAGGTGATCGTCACCGTCTGATCCTTCTTCGCAATGAGAGGCTGGATCGTCCGGGTGATCACGGTCGCGGGCTGGCCGCTCTCGTAGGCGATCGGCTTGGAGAAGAACTTCTGCTTGATGTATTTCTGGCCTTCCTCGTTGAGCAGGACATACTCCGCCATGAAGCGGATCTTCCCGGCCTCGAGCTCCTCCTGCGTCACGGTCCAGGTTCCCTCCCAGGACGCGATCCCGCCCACGTCAAGCTCGGGCTCGCCGAATTCCGTCACCTGCGTCCCGTCGGGATAGAAAAGCTTCACCGGGCTGAGCATCGGAGTCTCGCCGGTGTTGGAGATGCTGATGGAGATCGTGATGGCCTTGGGCTCCGTAAAGCGATTGGCGGAGAGCGTCATGCTCACCTTCAGCGGATCGGTCGCCTTCGGCGTTTCCTCGGCGTGCACAGTCCCAAAAAGCGTCAGCATCGCCGCCACAATGAGCACCACCGCAAACAGTCTGCGTCTCATCTTCCGTCCAGGCAGCCGGAGCTGCCCTTCCTCCTTTCGCTTCCGCCGATCGTTCCGCCCGGCGGAACCATCGTCGGTCCGTCATGACCGGGCAGGCCCCCTGTCGTCAGTCGGGGAAACCCGGATCATACGCTTCGGCCGATCCCATCCCCGGCCTGTCGGCAGCGCATGGGGATGGCGATATCATACCAATGGTATTGTACTCGTTTTTATGTCTTTCTGTCAAGAGTTATTGCGCAAAAATGACGAAATTGTAACGGGCTTTTGCATTTTTCCTTCCGGAAGCAGTCAGGATCCGGCGGGTTCCGGCGCACTCCCTCTGTCTGCGCGGCGCCCGGCACTTGCAAGAAAGAGGGGGCGGTGCTATAATCTCCGCATCCTGTAAACGGAGGGAAGCGGATGTTCAACCTGTTCGCGCCGCGCGCCGTCCCGCTGAGGACGCTGGAGAAGCGGGAGATCGACGGCAACCAGGCCACCGGCCTGCTCAAGATCATCGCGCTGGTGTTCATGTTCTGCGATCACGCGGGCAAGATGCTGCTGCCCCAGGTGCAGGAGATGCGCATCATCGGCCGCCTGGCTTTCCCGATCTACTGCTGGTGCCTGGTGGTCGGCTTTCACTACACGCGCAATGTGTGGATCTACCTGCTCCGCCTGCTGCTGGTCGGCGTGATCTCCCAGCCGCTGTATGTGATCGCCCTTGACCACGCCTGGACCGACCCCAACATCATGCTCTCCCTCGCCGTGGCCCTGTGCGGGCTGATCGCCATCCGGGAAAAGTGGATGTACTCGCACATCTGGGGGCCCGTGCTCGCTCTGGCCGCGGCGGTGCTGCTGAACTGCAACTACGGCTGGATGGGTGTGATGCTGGTTTTCCTCCTCTACGCGGCGCAGGAGAAGCGCCTGGGCATCGCCGGCGTGATGCTCGCCTTCTGTCTGTACTGGGGCTGGGGCCCGTCGCCGAGCCGGACGATCACGAGCGTCTTCGGGGTGAAGCTCTCGCCCCAGGCGATGGGCGCGCCCTGGTCCACCCTGCTCACCCCCTGGCTCAAGCAGCAGACCCTGGCCGTCCTCGCAACGCCCTTGCTGATCATCCGCATGCCGAAGAGGCTGCGGATCCCCACCTGGGTCGGCTACGCCCTCTACCCCGGTCACCTGGCCCTGCTCTGGTGGCTGGAGGAGATCCTCCCCGGCATCGTGCACTGACAGAAACGGAAAAGCCCGTGCCTCCGTCCCCTTCCGGGACAGCCGCACGGGCTTTTGTATTGATTTGCCTGATCTCAGTTCTTTCCCTTGACCAGCGCGATGATGCCGGAGGCCGCGGTGACGATCAGCGCGATGCCGCAGCCGGCGACCGCCCAGCCCGGGGTCTTGGCCACAAGCTTGAAGAGGATGACCGCGATGCCCAGGGCGATCAGGCCGGCGCCCAAGAGCATGTTGTTGTTCGCGCCCACCTTGCGGTCCTGCAGGATCATCATCGCGCCGACGACGATCACGACCGCGCCGATGACGAAGTTTGCGGTGTTCAGGAAGCCGCGCGGATTGCTCAGCAGCCAGATGCCGATGCCCACCATGGCGGCGGAGCCGATCAGACCGGTCTGGGCCGTGCCGGCGGCAGGTTTCTTGTTGGTCAGGGCGCTGATCAGCCCCAGGGCTCCGGCCACGATCAGGCCGATGCCCACGATCTTAAATACCGTATTGGCCAGGTTGTTGCGGAAGATGATCAGCAGCACGCCCAGGATGCCCATCACCCCGTAGGTGAGGATGTTGCCGGCATTTTCTTTCTTCATGTGAATTCCTCCTTTGCTTTCCGGTGACAGCTTTATCATAGCCCGCAGCCAGTGGGTTGTAAAGCGGTATTTGGTGAAAAAAGCATGAGAAAACCATGAGAAGCGCCGGGCTTTCCGGGCGGAGATTGACTTTTCCCCGTTCCTTCTCTATAATGAAGGCCAGAGACCGGTTTTCCCGTGATCGCCCGACCGAAGAGGAGTGACGATATGAAGAAGTGGATCGCACTGGCGCTGGCCGCCATGCTCGCCCTGCTCTGCCTGAGCGCCGGCGCAGACACCGTTATCGACGGCATTACCGACCGCGACATCTGGCCGGCTGGGGAGGGAGACAATCCGCCCGTGGACGGCGTGAGCCCCACCACCGGCCGCACGCTCAGCGGGATCACCCTGCCCCGCGGCTGCGTCGGCCTGGCCGCGACCAGGCGTTATCTCCCCCTGCTCGTGCAGATCGACAACACCGACAACGGCGCCGGCTACCGCGCGCCCTGGGGACTGGTGAACGCCGACATCGTCTACGAGTCCCTGCTGCGCCGCGAGGGCCACACCCGCATCTCCCTGCTCTTCTCCGACGTGATCCCGGACGACATCGGCCCGGTCCGCTCCGCGCGCATCGGCCACGCCTGGCTGCGGGAGGAGTGGGACTGCGCCTTCGCCTACTACGGGCAGCAGGAATACTACCGCTCCAACGTGGCCGAGGAGTTCAAGCGCCTCGGCGCGGACGCGAAGGGCCTGATCTTCTCCGGTACGGCGGGCTCCGCCGCTCCCTGGAAGCGCTACTACTACGCGCGTAAGGGCCTCGTCAGCCCGCATGACAAGGGCGTCAGCGGCGCCGGCCTCATCGGGCTGGTCGACCCGGACTACACCGCTCCGAACCACGTCTTCCGCTTCACCGACGATCCCGCCGTGGGCGACCCGGCCACGAAGATCAAGGTGGACTGGGGGCGCAAGGATTACTATGCCGAGTATCAGTACTCCGCCACCCTCGGCGCCTATACGCGCAATATCCGCTCCGGCAAGGGGATGGAGATGTACCGCGACCTGGACAGCAGCAGCGCGATCACCTTCTCCAATGTGATCGTGCAGTGGGTGGACATGGACTGGGTGCAGGAGACCGCCCCGGTCATGCGTCTCACGGGCGACGCGAACTTCTTTGTCACCTGGGGTGACGGGGACTTTGTCGCCCAGGGCAACGCCGACTTCTTCATGAACGGCGTCCATGTCACCGGCTACTGGCGCCGCCTCGGGATGAACAACCGCACGGTGTTCTACGATGCCAACGGGCAGGAGATCAGCCTGCAGCGCGGGCGGACGATCATCCTGCTCTTCCCCGCCGTCGAGCGTCAGGTGCACGAGAACCGCTCCGAGCCCACGGTGCTGAAGATCCAGCGCTCGGTGTCCTACGAATGATCAGGCAAAAAAACGAAACCGCCGCAGAGCGCATACGCCGCGGCGGTTCCGTTTTTTGTGGTTCTTCACATTTATTCATGGAAAGTCCGTTGATGAGGGGATGCGCCTGCGGGCGCACCAGAGGGCTTTCCGATCGATCCGGGGCTGCCGCCCATTCTCCGCTGAAAACTGTCCCCCGGACAGTTTTCCGGGCGCTCCGAATCCTCTGGACTCCTTCGGCGCCGTCCCGTAAAAGATAGCC
>JAFRPG010000090.1 GCA_017429265.1 Clostridia bacterium
ATGTTGACGCCACCGTGCTTCCTGTGTTATCCTTCCCATTGAGAGAGCCTCCTGGTTCTGGTTTGGTGTGGGAACTTAACCTTACCACTTGGCTCTCTTTTTTGCTACCCTTTTCTGTTACCTATGTATTATACCTCAACAGAAAATGCCTGAATTTTCAGCTTTTTCGAACAAATTCGGGGCAAACCGCATCCCTGAACCGGAAAAGACGCGCCGGCATAAGGCTGACGCGTCCCGCAAAGGGAATCTTTGGAGTCAGGATCCGTATCCCGGATGTATCAGGGCAGTCTGGAGAGGTTGCAGTTCCGCTGCCAGCAGGCCTCGAGCATGGCCCTGGCCACGCCGTAGGTCACATACTCACGCTGCTGGAAGCCGTGGTCCCGCTGGAAAGCGTTCACCGCAGTGGCCGTGCCGGAGCCGTACCGTCCGTCGATGCTGCCGGAGTAGTAACCCAGCATGCTCAGCGCCGTCTGCACCCAGCGGATACAGGTCTGGTTGTGCGGCGTGTCGTTCCTGCTGTTGGGATAGATCGTATCCATGCTCTCCCAGGTATTATCGTTGAGCAGGGTATCCATGTAGCGGTAATAACCGCCGCGGTTGACCGGACGGATCCGACCGCCGAGGTACGACGCCAGAGCGTCCACCACAGCCTGGTCGACGGAGCCGTCATGCGAGGAGTATCCGCGGTCCCTCATAAAGCGCCTGATCTCGTCCCTCGTGTGGCTTCCGAGGTTGCCCGTTTCGTCCCACTGATCCCCTGTGTAGTATGCGCCGGTCGCCTTCATCTGGACCTGCACCCAGTAGACGACGAGGTTCATGCTATCGGCGCCGAAGCGGCGTCCGTTCAGCTGGGGGATGCCCATATCATAGGGAAGGGTGCTGTCATCCACCGGGACGTGCGTCACGGGGACCGGGGTCACCGGCGCTTGCGTCACCGGGGGCGCCGTGACGATGGACCGGTAGCTGTACTGCGCGATCTGCGGCATTGTGACGGCTCCGTGGCCCTCGACGGCCCTCCAGTGGGCGGGCGACTGCTGCGGGTAATAGGCGGGGGCGCCGGCGACCGCATCGACACCGTGGAGCAGACGGGAGCCCTGAGGCTCCACCACGTACCACCGGCTGTCCTCCATCCTGACAAGATTGTACATATGATTATCACCGCCGGAGATGACGCAGGGGAGATCCAGCTTGTCGGCCAGGATCTTGTAGACCTTGGCGAAGCCCTCGCAGATCGCGCGGCCGTCAAACATGCACAGCGGCGAGGTGCTGTAGTTCAGGTCGGCGCTTCCGTCATAGACCAGGCGGCCCGAGACCTTTCGCTGCGCGTACGCGGCGCGGTCATATCTGGACATCCCGGCATAGGCCTCGTCGGCCAGTCCCTCGATCATCTGATCCATCATATACAATTCACCCCGCGTACAGAGCGGGTGCACCTCGAGGATCAGCGCGCTGTAGCTGCTGAGCCGGCCCGGTGTGCCGCACTCCAGTTCGCTGAAGTCGACCTCCTCTCCGGTGGGCCTGCAGATATTGAAGTGGCTGATCCATGCCGAGGCTGCCGGATCGTCGTACTGAAGGGCGTACCAGGCGGTGTACACGAAATCCATGCTGCTGTATCGGGACGTGTCCTGCGGCATGGGGACATAGCAGTTGATCACGCTCATCGAGTCCGGCGGTGCGAGCGATCGCAGCGCGTCGTAAACCGCCCGCTCGTCCGCATCGAGCTGATTGTAGTAGCAGCGGTTCTCCCTGTACCCTTCGTAAGCGCTGGCCGACAGGGGCAGGATCAGCGCCACAACCGTCAGGACCAGCAGCGGGATCCAAAGCTTCCTCTTCATCGTCTTATCCTCCCTCCGACTTGTATGCGGGTTGTTTCTTCCTTCATACCTGAAAACGAATGCGGAAGGAAGTTTCTTCCCGGCGTGCGGATGTTTTTCGGCGGCCGCCCCTTGCGCGACCCGGAAAATTGTATTATCATTAATAATGACTAATACCCTTGAAAGAAGGAGATTCCCTTGTCATACGTCCTGAGCTGCTGCTCTGCCGCGGACCTGTCGAAGGAGCACTTCGAACAGCGCGGCATTCACTATATCAGCTTCCACTACCGCCTGGGGGAGAAGGAGTACTCGGACGACCTCGGACAGACCGTTCCCTACAAGGATTTCTACCGCGCCATGGTGGAAGGCGCCGAAACGCATACCAGCCAGATCAATACCGACGAATACGAAGCTTACTTCGAGGGCTTCCTCCGGCAGGGACAGGACGTCCTCCACCTTGTGCTCTCCAGCGGCATCACCAACTCCCTGCAGTCCGCGGAAGCGGCGGCCCGGAACCTTGCGGAGAAGTACCCGGGGCGCCGGGTCGTGGTGATCGACTCCCTTGCGGCCTCCTCCGGCTTCGGCCTGCTGGCCGATCTCGCGGCGGATAAGCGGGACGAGGGCTATAGCATCGATCAGCTCGCCGACTGGATCAGGCAGAACCGCCTGCGCATCCATCACTGGTTCTTCTCCACCGATCTCACCTTCTACATCAAGGGCGGACGCGTCAGCAAGACGGCCGGCTTTGTCGGCAGGATGCTGAATATCTGCCCCCTGCTCAACGTCGACGTTCACGGGAAACTGATCCCCCGCGAAAAGATCCGCACCGTGCGGCGCGCCATCACCGTGACGGAAGAACATATGGAGCGCTACGCCGAGGATCGCCTGAACTACAGCGGCAAGTGCTACATCAGTCATTCGGACTGCCCGGAGCAGGCCCGCGCACTGGCCGACCTGATCGAGTCCCGCTTCCCGAAGCTGGACGGCCGCGTGCAGATCAACTGGATCGGCTCGACCATCGGCGCCCACTCCGGCCCCGGCACGGTGGCGCTGTTCTTCCTGGGTGATGAGCGTGTCGACTGAGATCATCCGCCTGCCCGAGCCTGTGCAGGCCATCCTTTCACGCCTGCGCGATGCCGGCTATTCGGCCTACGCGGTCGGCGGATGCGTCCGGGACAGTCTGCTCGGGAAAACGCCCCACGACTGGGACATCTGCACGGCCGCACGTCCAGAAGAAATGCGCCCCCTGTTCGCCGGATGGCACGTGGTGGAAACCGGTCTGCAGCACGGGACGCTGACGGTGGTCATCGACCACATTCCCTACGAGGTCACCGCGTATCGGCTCGACGGGCTCTACACCGATCACCGGCATCCGGACAGCGTATCCTTCGTCCGGGATGTCCGCGAGGATCTCCGCCGCCGGGACTTCACGGTCAACGCGATGGCTTATGCGCCGGAGGAGGGACTCATCGATCTCTTCGGCGGGCGGGAGGACCTGCAAAAGCGCCTGATCCGCTGTGTCGGCGAGCCGGAGGAGCGCTTCCGCGAGGACACCCTGCGCATCCTGCGCGCCCTGCGCTTTGCCGCGTGCTATGATTTTGCGATCGAGGACGGGACAGCGGCGGCCGCACGGGCGATGGCGTGCGATGTCCGCCGGGTGGCGGGGGAGCGCATCCGCGCGGAGATGACAAAACTCCTCTGCGGCAATGCAGCCGGACGGATCCTGCGGGACTTCTCCGGTGTGATCACCGCCGTATTTCCCGAACTGGCGCCGATGGTGGGCTTTGACCAGCACACGCCCTGGCATCGCCACGATGTCTGGGAGCACACGGTGCGGGCCGTGGAGGCCATTGCGCCGGAGGAAGCCCTCCGCTGGACCATGCTGCTCCACGACAGCGGAAAGCCGGAGGCTTTCTTCCTGGACACGGAGGGTATCGGCCATGCTCACGGTCATCAGAAGCGTTCCGCCGCGATCGCGGAGGTGCTCTTCGATCGGATGCATTTCGACACGAGGACCCGTGACCGCGCGCTGCTCCTGATCGAAAAGCACGACATCGACATGCGGCCCGACGAACGCCTGCTGATGCGGCAGCTGAACCGGTACGGCGAGGAAGCCGTACGGGACCTGATCGCCGTGCACTGCGCCGACCGGAAAGCCCGCGGGACGGAGCTTCCCGGGGAGGCTGACCGATGGGCGGAGGGAATGACGGCGGCCCTCGATGCCCTGCTGGCAAGGCAGCCGTGCTACACCCTCGCTTCCCTCGCCGTGAACGGAAAGGACCTGATCACCGCGGGATTCCGCCCGGGACCCGGGCTCGGTCAGACGCTGCAGGCCCTGCTGGAGCGCGTGATGGACGGCGAACTCACCAATGACAGAGAGACACTGCTCGGGGCCGCGAGGTCCGGGCTGATGGCATTGAACGACCAGGACACGAATTGAATTGAAGGAGGAAACCCGAATGGAACTGCGCACCGCTTCCTCACCCCGCGACGTAAAGCACTATGATACCGCCCGTCTGCGCGAGGAATTCCTGATCCGGAATGTCTTTCCGGCAGACGACTTCCGCCTTGTGTACAGCCACATCGACCGGATCATCACCGGCGGTGTGATGCCGGTGGACAAGGAGATGGCGCTGCAGGCCGGCGACGAGCTTCGCGCCGCATACTTCCTCGAGCGCCGCGAGATGGGCGTCATCAACATCGGCGGTCAGGGAACGGTGACCGTGGACGGACAGGCTTACAGCCTGCGGAACCGGGACGGCCTCTATATCGGCCGTGGCTCGAAGGACATCCGCTTTGCCAGCGATGATCCCGCCTGCCCCGCCAAGTTCTACTTCAACAGCTGCCCGGCGCACACCGCCTATCCCACGGTGCTGATCCGCCCCGAGGAATGCGTGCGGGTGGAACTGGGCACCCTCGAGGAATCCAATCACCGCACGATCTGCAAGTACATCCTCCCCGGCCAGGTGCAGAGCTGCCAGCTCGTGATGGGCATGACGCACCTGGAGCCCGGCAGCGTCTGGAACACGATGCCCTGCCACACCCACGACCGCCGCATGGAAGTCTATCTCTACTTCGACCTGCCCGAGGACGGATTCGTGATGCATTTCATGGGTGAGGGGCAGGAGACCCGCCACATCATCATGCGCAACGAGGAAGCTGTCATCAGCCCCTCCTGGAGCATCCACTCCGGCGCCGGCTCCCGCAACTATACCTTTATCTGGGGCATGTGCGGCGAGAATCAGGACTTCGACGACATGGACGGCATCAGCAATCGCGACCTGAAGTAAAGGAACAGAAAGGAAGATCAGAATGAGCAGGAATCCGTTCTCTCTGGAAGGCAAGATCGCGCTGATCACCGGCGCGTCCTACGGCATCGGCTTTGCCATCGCATGCGCCATGCATGAGGCGGGCGCCACGATCGTCTTCAACGACATCCGCCAGGACCTGGTGGACAAGGGCATTGCCGCTTATGAAGAGAAGGGCATCAAGGCCCACGGCTATGTCTGCGACGTCACCGACGAGGACGCGGTCAACGCGCTCGTGAAGAAGGTGGAGGAGGAAGTCGGCGTCATCGACATCCTCGTGAACAACGCCGGCATCATCAAGCGCATCCCGATGATCGAGATGACGGCGGCGCAGTTCCGCCAGGTCATCGACGTCGACCTGAACGCTCCCTTCATCGTGGCCAAGGCCGTGATCCCCTCCATGATCAGGAAGGGCCACGGCAAGATCATCAACATCTGCTCCATGATGAGCGAGCTCGGCCGTGAGACCGTCTCCGCCTACGCGGCGGCCAAGGGCGGCCTCAAGATGCTGACCCGGAACATCGCGTCGGAGTACGGCGAGTACAACATCCAGTGCAACGGCATCGGCCCGGGCTATATCGCGACGCCTCAGACTGCGCCGCTGCGCGAGCGTCAGCCCGACGGCAGCCGCCATCCCTTCGATTCCTTCATCATCGCCAAGACGCCGGCCGCCCGCTGGGGCGAGGCATCCGATCTCGGCGGTCCCGCTGTCTTCCTGGCCAGCGAAGCCTCCGATTTCGTCAACGGGCACATTCTCTATGTCGACGGCGGCATTCTCGCCTACATCGGCAAGCAGCCGTAAAAAAGGCTTGCGTTTTTGCGGAGGATGTGCTATGATGCACAGGTAACTTGAAGGGGGTACTGTCCAATGGATGTATTTCTGACGATCGTCATCGTGCTGGCTTCGATCTTCATGATCGTGACCGTTCTGCTGCAGAGCAGCAATGCCAAGGGCCTGGGTGCCATCTCCGGCGAGCTGACTGCCAACATGAACAAAAAGCAGGCTGCTACGGTGGACGCCAAGCTGGCCATGGGCACCAAGATCGCTGCCGGCGTCTTTATCGTCGCCGCGCTCCTGCTCTGGTATTTCGGCAAATAACGATCATTCAAGAAATCCCCTGCGCTTCCATACGGGACGCGGGGGTTTTCTTATGCCAGAAACCGTGCGTTTTCGGCGGATGCCGCATGAATTTGCAATTCTGTCAGGTGACAAACAGGGCTGTCTGTGGTATGATAATCTTGAAAAAGAATGCAAGGAGGGATCCGGATGCCTGTGATGCGGTTTCCGAACGGCCTGCGCAAGGCGCTGACTTTATCCTATGACGACGGTGTGGAGCAGGACCGTCAGCTCATTGGGATCCTGGATGCGGCGGGCCTGAAGTGCACCTTCAACCTGAACAGCGGCTGCTTCCCGCCGGAAGGTCATGTCTGGCCCGAGGGACAGATCCATCGCCGCATGCCCGCAAGCGCCGTGCAAGCGCTCTACAAAGGGGAGCACGAGGTGGCTGTCCATACCCTGACCCATCCGGACCTGACCCAGCTGCCGCTGAGCGAGATGGTCCGCGAGCTGACGGAGGACCGGCTGAACCTGGAAAAGATGTTCGGCACCCTGGTGCGCGGCGCGGCCTATCCCTACGGCACTTACTCGGATCAGACGGTGGAAGCCCTCAGGGCCAGCGGGCTCGTGTACTGCCGCACGGTCTGGTCCAGCCACGATTTCTCCATCCCGCAGGACTGGCTCCGGCTCAGGCCGACCTGCCATCACGCCGACCCCGAGCTGGACACGCTCTGCGACCGTTTCCTGAAGGAGAACCCCTACGCGAACAGCCGTCTGTTCTATCTCTGGGGCCATGCCTATGAGTTTGAAGCCGTGGACAACTGGGATGTGATCCGCCGCTTTGCCGATAAAATGGGAGGCCGCGACGACATCTGGTACGCGACCAACATCGCGGTGTACGATTACGTGGACGCCTGGCGTCAGCTGCGTGTGTCCGCCGACGGAAAGACATGGCACAATCCCACGGCGACGACCCTCTGGGCGGAGCAGAACGGCAGCGTGACCGAGATCGGCCCGGGACGGACCGTATCTCTCCGCTGAGAAGATACGGGAAGAAAATGCCCTCAACGGTCGTTGTATCTGTGAACAACGATCTGACGGAGGATGTGTATGAACCAGGATTGGCGGGACGGAGCGGTTCCCGGTGAGCAGGATTACGGGTACAGGCAGGGGAGAGACGAAACCCCGCCCGCTTGGAATGCCCGGCCCGCATATCCGCGGGAACAGGCTCCCCTGACACCCGCCGGAGAACAGGCTCCGGCCGCCGGATGGGCCGGAGACATACTCGCCGGGGAGGATCCGGCGCCGTGGTATGCGGGCAGTGAACCGGCATACGCGGAGAACGATGACGACCGGATACCCGATCCGGCAATCGGTCCTGCGGGCCCGGATGCGGAAGAAAACGGCGACGGGCCGCTGGACGACGCCATCCTCGAGCGCAGGTCGATCTTCAAGAAGCGGGAGAAGGCGCCGCCGTTCGCAGTCGCCGTGGCTGCGCACACCCTGCAGCTGCTGGCTGTGGTCGCCCTGCTGGCCGCCGCGGCCGGGCTGGGCACCATCGCCGGCATCGCCAAGGGCTATGTGGAGACGGCGCCGAACCTCGACACCGCGGCCATCAGCGAGCAGAACCAGACTTCCTATATCTATGACGCGAACCAGAACCTGATCACGGAATACAAAGGCACCGAGAACCGCGAGATGGTCTCGATCGCCGCCATGCCGATCTGGCTCCAGCACGCCTTTGTGGCGGCAGAGGACGCGCGCTTCTACACCCACAGCGGCGTGGATATCAAGCGCATCGGCGGCGCCTTCATCTCCAACCTGTCCTCCTCCTCGACACAGGGCGGCTCCACGATCACGCAGCAGCTGATCAAGAACACCCTGCTCTCCTCCGAGCAGAGCTACAAGCGCAAGATCCAGGAAGCCTACCTCGCCATGCAGCTCGAGCAGACTTACACCAAGGACCAGATCCTCGAGACCTACATGAACACGATCTGGCTCGGGGAGAACTATTACGGCGTGCAGGTGGCGGCCCGCGGTTATTTCGGCAAAGAACTCCGCGATCTGACCCTGCGCGAGTGCGCGATGCTGGCGGGAATGGCGAACTCGCCCTACTACTACAATCCCCGCCGCAACTATTATACCCGCCACAAGGAGGGCGTCGATTATCCGCGCATCACGGATGACCGGACGGACTATGTGCTCCGCCGGATGGTCGACTGCGGCTTCATCAGCGACGCGGAATACCGGGCGGCGATGCTCCGTGAATCCGCGAGGGTCCTGGAAGAGGATCCGACCGGCGGCACGGAGATGTATCAGTATCCGCACTTCGTGGAGTACGCGGTGACGGAGGTCGTGGACATCCTCCTCGAACTGGAGGGCCTGCCGGATAACGCGATCAACCGCGCGAAAATGGAAAACAAGTTCCGCACGGGCGGCTACCGCGTGCAGCTGACCATCGACACGGACATCCAGAAGGCGGTGGAGGAAACGCTCGCCAACTGGACGTCCTACCCGAGTCTGCGGGATCCGTCGGACAAGATCTACCGGGCTTCCAACGGTGACGGCACCTATACCGAGATCGCCCAGCCGCAGGCCGCGGCTGTCGTTCTGGACTACCGCACGGGCGAACTGAAGGCCATCGTGGGCAGCCGTTATGTACCGAAGGCCCGGAAGACCCTGAACCGCGCCACCGACATGCGCATGCCGGTCGGTTCCTCCATCAAGCCGCTGACGGTCTATGCGCCGGCACTCGAGCGCGGCTGTTCTCCGGCCAGCATCGTGTTCAACATGCCCCTGCCCATCAGCGGCTGGAAGAACGCGCAGAGCCAGGACTCCTGGCCCAACAATTACGGCGGAGGCGGCTACACGGGCCCGATCACCCTGCGCGAGGCGATGAAACGCTCGTACAACACGGCCGCGGCTCAGACCATGATGTCCATCGTCGGCGTGTCGACCGCTGTCGACTATCTGCACCGGATGGGTGTGGACGACCGGCACATCGACGCGACCCCCTTCGGTGTGACCCTCGGTTCGAGCGGCATCACACCCCTGCAGATGACGGTGGCCTACGGCGTCCTCGCCAACAGCGGCGTCTACCAGGAGCCGATCTCGGTGCTCGGCATCTCTGACAGCAGGGGAGATCTGATCTGGGACGGCCACCAGCGCCAGGACCGGCGCATGGTCTTCTCCTCCTCCACGGCCTACATGATCGTGGACATGCTCAAGACAGTGGTCTCCTCCGGCACGGGCACGAGCGCGAAGATCAAGGGGCAGACCGTGGCGGGCAAGACCGGCACGAACTCCGACCAGAAGGGCGTGACCTTCGCCGGGATGACCGGCTACTATGCGTCCTGCGTCTGGATCGGACATGACAATTACAAGGCGCTTTCGAGCAAGACGACCGGCTCGCAGGCTGCGGCACCCCTCTGGAAGGCATACATGCAGAAGATCCACGAGGGAAAGAGCAACCGCGACATCTATGAGGACGACGCAAGCCGCTACGGGCTGGTGAAGGTCACCACCTGCGCGGTCTCCGGTCAGCTGGCCACCGAGGCCTGCTATCAGGACGATTTCGGTGTGGTCACCGACTACTGGAAGAACGGCACGCAGCCGACGGTCCAGTGCCAGATGCATACGGCGGAGCGGATCTGCCTCGACAGCGGCATGCCGGCTTCGTCCTACTGCGTCAATGTGGCGACCCGCGGCGTGGTCACCATTCCGGCGGGCCATCCGCTCTACCAGTTCCTCGGCACGAAGTACGAAAACGAACTGCGCAAATACCTGACCCTCTCATCGGGCCAGTACGGGCAGACCTGCACGCTCCATACCTCGATCTATGTACCGCCGGCGGAGGATCAGTATCCCGCGGAGGATGATCCTCCGGTGACCGGCGCGCCTTCCGAGCCGACCGTGCCGGTCACACCGGGCGGAGGAAGCGTCAGCCCGGGCGTGACCCAGGCGCTCAGCCAGGCCGCCGCGATGCTCCAGACCCTGGACCCCGCAAGCGCCCAGGCGATAGAGATCCAGAGCGCCATGAGCGCCCTGCAGACCCTGCTGGCGAACGGCTACACGGGCGACCAGCTGACGCAGGCCCTCACCAGACTTATCCAGGCAATGACAGTGATCTACTGAGAAAGACAGGAGAGAGAAGTATGCCTTCCGTATGGCTGATCGGCGATTCCACGGTGAACCGGACAGAAGAACCCTTCCACGGGTGGGGATGGGCCCTGCACGAATACATCCGGGATGAAATCCCGGTCTACAATCATGCCCAGAGCGGGCGCTCGAGCAAATCCTTTCGCGAGGAAGGCTGGTTTGCCGCGGTGGAGAAAGGGATGCGGCGCGGAGATCTCCTGCTGATCCAGTTCGGCCACAACGACGCGAAGGATGACGAACGGCACACCGACCCGGAGACCACCTACACGGATGAACTGCGGGCCTACTGCCGCACGGCGCGCGCTAAGAAAGCGCTGCCGATGCTCCTAACCTCCGTTTCCAGGCGGATGTTCGTCGGCAAGGGATCCCTGCTGTACACGCACGGGGAGTATCCGCGCGCGGTCCGCGTCCTGGCAAAGCGTCTGCGCATCCCGCTCGGAAACCTCGAGGCGGACAGCAGGAGACTGTACCTGCTGCTCGGCGAGGCGGCGACCGCGGAGCTCTTCGTCCGTCTCAAACCGGGTGAATCGCCGGACTACCCGGACGGACACGATGACAAGACCCATTTCAACGCCCGCGGCGCACGCGTCATCGCGGCGCTGGTGGGCTCGGAGATGAGCCGCGATCCGCGCACGGCCCCGTTCCTGCGCGATGACTGGCAGGCTGTGGCACACCGGAACGGAATCCCGGAAGACTTTGCCCTGTGAACGCACGCCGGCGACCGGCGTGAGACAGGAGGTAGAGCAGATGAACATGAAAAAGAGTATGGTCCTGATCCTGATGCTGGCCGCGCTTGCCTTGATCCTGAGCGCGTGCTATGTGCCGGAGGACAATCAGGGCAACCAGCGGCCGTCGCAGACCGTGCAGGCTTTCCAGACCATTCCGCCGACAGCCAGCCCGACGCCGACGCCCACCCAGATCCCGCCGACGACGATCCTGCCGCCGCAGACCACGCAGGGAGTCCAGCCAGGCTGGACACCCAGCACGCCGAATCCCGCGGCGCCCGAGACATGGGCTCCGGAGACGACGCTGCCGGTCATCACCAACCCGATCGTGCAGCCGGTCACGCCGACGCCCTATGTGCCCCCGACGCAGACGCCCACGAAAGTGCTGGAGGAAGGTACCAAGGACAAGGATGCGGTCAAGCGGCTGCAGCAGCGCCTGCAGGCCCTCGGGTATTACAACGGCAAGATCGACGGAGATTTCGGTGCCGGGACGAAGGCAGCAGTCGAGGCTTTCCAGCGGGCGAACAGGCTGAACGTGGACGGACGCGTCGGCGAACAGACGCAGAAGATCCTCGACTCGACCTCCGCTGTCCGGGTGACGGCCGCGCCTCGCGTGACGAACACGCCCAGGCCCACGGCGACCCCGAAAACAAAAGACTACATGCAGATCGGCTCCAGCGGCAAGAACGTGACCAGGCTTCAGGAGCGACTGATCAGCCTCGGCTATCTGGCCGGGAAGACCAACGGCAGCTACGGCGGACCGACGGAATATGCGGTCAGAGCCTTCCAGAAGCGCGCCGGCCTCTATGTGGACGGCAAGGCCGGCGAATCGACGCTGACCAGACTCTACGCCTCCAACGCGCCCGGTACCAGCCATCTCGCGGCGACCATCGGAGAGGCGTTCTATGAGGGCGAGAGCGGTTCGGGCGTCCGCGCCATGCAGCAGCGGCTGAAGGAACTCGGCTATCTGAAGGGCTCCGTGGACGGCAGCTTCGGTCCGGCCACCAAGGACGCCCTGACGCGGTTCCAGGCCGTGAACAATCTGACCTCCAACGGCAACGCCACTACGGCGACCCTCAACCGTCTCTACGCCGGTACGGCCATCCCGGCCAGCGGACAGCAGGTCTCTTCGGCCGGCTCCGGATCGGCCATCAGCATCGGCGGCGGCGCGTCCGTCGTCGAGCAGGGCATGGACTCGGGCGAGGTCAAGCAGATCCAGACACGGCTCAAGGAGCTGGGTTTCTACACCGGCAAGGTCGACGGCGTCTACGGCAATGAAACCGTGACCGCGGTCATGGCTTTCCAGATGAGCCGCGGCCTGAACGCGGACGGCAAGGTCGGCTCCAGGACGCTCGCGGCCCTCAACGATTTCTCCTACGTCGCGAACTATCAGCTCCTCAAAAGGGGCAGCAGCGGAAAGAGCGTGACAAATCTTCAGTACACGCTCTATGAACTCGGCTACTACAGCGGCTCCGTGGACGGCAAGTACGGCGCGTCGACGGCGGCGGCCGTGGCAGCCTTCCAGAGCAGGAACGGGCTGAATCCCACCGGCGAGGCGGACAATCAGACGCAGACCCTGCTCTACTCCTCCAATGCCAAGGCGGCCCCCGCATCCAGCGGCAAGTACAAGACCCTGCGCCCGGGCGACGTGGGCGAGGACGTCCTTGAGATGAAGGATGTGCTGATCCAGCTCGGCTACAGCACGACGAATGACAACAAGTATGACGAGCAGACCGAGACGGCGGTGCGGCGCTTCCAGGAGCGCAACGGACTGAAGGTTGACGGCATCGCCGGGACCTCCACACTGAGCGTCCTGTATTCCGATTCTCCTGTTCCCAACAACTGATGACCGCGGAGATGACCGGTATGGATGAGAACAGACTCCAGTGCATCGCCACGGCATCCTTCGGCACGGAAGGCCTTGTGGCGGGCGAACTCAAGCGCCTGGGCATGAAGGACGCACGGGCGGAGAACGGCGGCGCACGCTTTTCCTGCACGGCCGAAGAGGCCTATCTCGCAAATCTGCGCCTGCGCTGCGCGGACCGGGTACTGATCATCCTCGCGGAGGAGGAGTGCCGGACATTCGAGGCGCTCTTTCGTCTGGTTTCCGGGATCCCGTGGGAACGGCTTCTGACGACGGACGGGCAGTACAATGTCTCCGGCAAATGTGTCCGCAGCCAGCTGATGAGCATCCGCGACTGCCAGTCCATCACGAAAAAGGCGATCATCGAGCGCATGAGAAGCCGGATCGGCCGGGTGGCCTTCCCGGAGACGGGCGTCGCCTTCCCGATCGAGGT
This sequence comes from Clostridia bacterium, assembly GCA_017429265.1. Lineage (GTDB taxonomy): Bacteria > Bacillota > Clostridia > Christensenellales > Aristaeellaceae > RUG11272. Next base: position 13,360 of record JAFRPG010000090.1, read on the forward strand.
CAGCCTCCGGCAGGACATCGCGCGCATCACCCTGGATACCTCCGGAACGGCCCTCAACCGGCGCGGTTACCGCACCTGGAACGGGGAAGCCCCGCTGCGGGAGACGCTGGCAGCCTCCCTGGTGGAGCTGTCGCCATGGCGGCCCGGGATACGCCTGTATGATCCCTGCTGCGGGACAGGCACCCTGCTGATCGAAGCTGCCCTCCGCGCGGCGCACCGTGCGCCGGGGCTGAACCGCGAATTTGCATGCGATGCCTATCCGACCTTCCGCCTGGTGGACAGACAGGGCATCCGGGACAGGCTGCGTGAAGACATCGATGACAGCCGGATCGGCGATATCGCCGGATCGGATATCGATCCGGAGGCGCTGAAACTGGCGCTCCGCCATGTGCGCCAGGCAGGTCTCAACGGCCGCATCAGCCTCAGTCAGGAAAGGCTGCAGGACCTGCAGCTTGACGGGGAACCCGGTGTCTTCCTCTGCAACCCGCCCTACGGCGAGCGTCTCGGTGACAAGAAAGAGTGCGAGGCCCTTTACGCCGACATGGGCGGCCTCCTGCGCCGCCATCCGGGCTGGAAGCTCTGCGCCATCACATCGGACCCGATGTTCGAGCGTTTCTTCGGCAGGCGTGCGACGAGGAAGCGCCGGCTGTATAACGGAAGGCTGGAGTGCGAGTTCCTGGTCTATGAATGAAGAAGACGGATCTTCTCCGTTCCCTTCAATAACGCAAAAGCCTCTGCTTCCTGTACGGAAACAGAGGTCATGAACCGTTTTTCAGCCCGCCGGACATACATACGGCGGGTTTTTCATGTGCTCAGGCATGAGCACGCGCGTACCATTCTCTGACGACCGCCTCGGCCTTCTTGTCCGCGATGGCGAAGCCCATGTTCGGCTTTCGGGTGGGCAGGAACGTACCCCAGTCCCACCAGAAGAAGCCGGCAAACCAGGGCTCCTCCCACATGGAGCGGAAGCAGGACTCATAGAAATTGGCCTGCTCATCCTCGTCATAGGGGAATTCGCGGTGGCTGAAGTCGTAGGGCATCATCGCGCAGCCACGGGCGCTGCGGCAGCCGATCTCCATGAAGATCACCTGCTTGCCTCCATGGGCAGCCGAGACATCCGCGAGCGCCTGCTTGTGCCTGTCCCAGGCAGCCTGCATCGCTTCGACCGAAGCACCGGGTTCCTGCGCGACGCGGAAATAGGCGGAGGTGCCGATGAAGTCCATCGCGTCCCACCACTTCACGCCGGCCTCCTTGCCGTGATTGGTGTTGTAGACCAGGGGACCGTGATAGACGGCGCGGACAGCTTCGACGGTCCGGCGCCATTCCTCCACGCGGTCCTCCGTGCCGACCATCTCACAGCCGACACAGAACATTTCGCAGCCGGTCTCCTCGGCGATCTCGGCGTAGTGGCAGAGGAAGGCCGTGTAAGAGGAAAACCAGTCCTTCCAGTAGTCCCTGTCGCCCCATTCGCGCTCCGGGAAGCGGATATTGGCCCGCCAGACGCCGTCGGCACAGTTGACCATCGGCTTCATGCAGACTTTGAGGCCGAGTGCGTGCAGGCGCTCCACGGCACCGGTGATATCCCGGTCCGTGACGGTCCAGCGATAGTCCGGGCGGATCACCGTGGAACTGAAGGAATCCTGCACCACGGCAAAGGCCAGCGCGGTCCAGTCGCAGCCGAGGGTTGCCATGCGCTCCATGGAGATCGCGGCTTCCGGCGTGCGGTACATGCCGCGGCGGCCGTCATAGCCATAGGTAAAGCCCTTAATAAACAAAGGAGTCATCCTTTCTCCCACAGAGGGATCGAAAAGACGGAACGGAAGAACGTGTTATGTCTCCCAGGCCTGCCACCCGGCGGGATCCCGGAGGATCTCCGCCTGACCGTTGGTGAGGTGGGTCAGCTCGTCGGTCACATGCCCGCTGTCGGCACTGCGCACGAGCAGCGTGAAGGAGACGGCCGCCGCATAGTCGACCTGCGCGATCTGTACGGGGAGGGATGCGAGCAGATGCTGTACCCGGTCCCAGAGGGGATAGGCCACCTCGCACAGGAGCTGGTCCGTTTCTTCCATGACGACGATCCGGGCCGCGTCCAGGCCGATGGCGCATCCGTGGCTGTATGCGCGGACAAGGCCGCCGGCGCCGAGCAGTACGCCGCCGAAATAGCGTGTCACCACCACGCAGCAGTCGCAGACCTCGCGCTTTTTGATGACTTCCATCATCGGGAGACCAGCTGTCCCGCCCGGTTCACCGTCGTCGGAGTAGCGCATGATGCCCATGTTGCGGCCGAGCGTGTAGGCGTAGCAGTTGTGCGTCGCGTCACGGTGCTTTTTGCGGATGCTGTCCAGGAAGGCCAGCGCTTCCGCCTCGTCCGAGACAGGGGAAGCATAGCCGATGAAGCGGCTCTTGTTCACGATGAACTCGTCCGAGGCGGAGCGCAGGAGGGTTTTGTAGCTGCTCATGCGAGGGTCAGGCGGACGTAGCTCTTCTTGCCCTTGCGCATGAGGAGGCCGTCCGAACCGATCAGGTCGCGGGTCACGACAGCGTTCACATCGGTGACCTTCTCTTCGCCGAGCAGGACGGCACCGGCCTGCACCTGCTGGCGGGCATCGCTGCGGCTTTTGCACAGACCGCTGAGATGGAGGAGGGTCGTGACGCGGGCGTCCTCCGCCAGCTGCGCTTCCGTGAGCGCGAAGGTCGGCACACCCTCGCCGCTGCCTCCGGTGGCGAACAGGGACAGGGCGGCTTCGGCGGCCTTTTTGGCCTCTTCCTCGCCGTGAACCAGCTTGGTGACCTCATAGGCCAGGACCTTCTTGGCCTCGTTGATCTCCGCGCCCTCGAGTGCGCCGAGGCGGTTGACCTCGTCCATGGGCAGGAAGGTGAGCAGGGCCAGGCACTTCTTCACGTCCTGGTCGTCCACGTTCCGCCAGTACTGGTAGAACTTGTAGGGCGAGCACTTGTCTGCGTCAAGCCAGAGCGCACCGGCCTCGGTCTTGCCCATCTTGCGGCCGTCATGGGTCAGCAGGAGCTGGAAGGTGCAGGCGAAGGCGCGCTCGCGGTCCTTGCGGCGGATCAGGTCGGCGCCGTGCATCATGTTGGACCACTGGTCGTTGCCGCCCATCTGCAGCCGGCAGCCATAGCGGTGGAAGAGCTCCAGGAAGTCATAGCTCTGCAGGAGCATGTAGGTGAATTCGAGGAAGGAGAGGCCGTTGTCCGTGGCCATGCGGGCCTTGTAGGCATCGGCGGTCAGCATCTCGTTGACGGAGAAGAGGGAGCCGATATCGCGCATGAAGTCGATGTAATTGAGGTTCCGGAGCCAGTCGCCGTTATTGACGATGATCGCCTGCCCGTCGCTGAAGTCGAGGAAGCGCTCCATCTGCTTCTTGATGCAGGCCACGTTGCTGTCGATGGTCTCCGTCGTCATCATCTTGCGCATGTCTGTCTTGCCGGAGGGATCGCCGATCATGGCGGTGCCGCCGCCCATGAGAGCGATGGGCTTGTGTCCGGCCTTCTGCATATGCGCCATGGCCATGATCGGGATGTAATGGCCGATGTGCAGGGAGTCGGCGGTCGGATCAAAGCCCACGTAGAAGGTGGTGGGCTCCTTGAGCTGTTCGTACAGCTGATCTTCAAAGGTCATCTGGGCGATGAATCCGCGTTCCTTCAGGGTATCGAGAATGTGAGGCATTTCTGTATCTTCCTTTCTTGTTCGTCAGAGGGCTTCGCGCACGAGGTCGCGAAGGGCGGCCATGCCGGTGCGGATCTGCCCGATGGAGGAATTGGAGAAGTTGAGGCGCAGGGTGTTCGTGTGTCCGCCGAGTGCGTAGAAGTTGGTTCCGGGGACGAAAGCGACCTTGCGCTCAATGGCTTTGGTCAGCAGGGGCTGGGCGTCGATCCCCTCGGGCAGCTCGACCCAGATGAAGAGGCCGCCGTCGGGCCGCGTGAAGCGAACGCCCTCGGGGAAGGTCTCCAGCTCGGCCAGCATGGCGTCGCACTGCTTTGCATAGTCCGCACGGATCCGCTCGATGTGACCGGGCAGGAAGCCCTCGCGCAGGAAGCGGTCGACGATGGCCTGGGTCAGACTGGCCGTGTGGAGGTCGCTCGACTGCTTGCCCATCGTGCATTTGCGCAGGAGTCCGGCGTCGCCGGCCATGAAGCCGACGCGCATGCCGGGAGAGATGATCTTCGAGAAGGAGCCGAGGAAGACCACCCAGCCGTCGCGGTCGAAGGATTTCAGCGAGGGGAGCGGTGTGCCGCGGTATCGCAGATCCCGGTAGGGATCGTCCTCCGCGACGACGACGTGATACTTCGCCGCGAGCTCGACGATCTTCTCTCTCCGTTCGGCCGCGAGGGTCTTGCCCGTCGGATTCTGGAAGTTGGGGATCACGTAGAGCAGCTTCGGGTGATGCTCCCGCATCGCTTCCTCCAGCGCGTCGGGGAGAAGCCCGTTCTCATCGCTCGGGACCGGCACAAGCTTCGCCTGGTAGAGCTTCATGCACTGAAGGTTGCCGAGGAAGGACGGGTCCTCAACGAGGATCGCGTCGCCGGGATCGATCAGCGCCTTGCACAGGAGGTCCATGGCCTGTGTGGAGCCGGTGACGGGCAACACACAGGGGAGGGCGCAGCCGATGGCGTTCTCCGCATAGGGCTTCAGGCTTTCCACAAAGGGCGGATAGCCCTCCGTGGCGCCGTACTGCAGGATGCGCTTGCCGTCCTCGAGGAGGACCTGCTGCGCGATGCGGGCGGCCTCGGCGTCGGGCAGGGCGCTGGGGGACGGGTTGCCGCCCGCGAAGGAGATCATGTCCGGCTGGGCGATCAGCTTGAAGATCTCGCGGATCGCACTGCCGGAGATGCCGTCGAAGCGCTTGGCGTAGGTGATGTCTGGCATGTTTTCCACCTCCAAAGTGATAAAGAAAACCCGGAACAGCCGCAGCTGTCCGGGAAGGTGGCCTTGGCGGCCACGGTACCACTTCCGTTTTTCACTCAGCGGGGATCCGTCAATCCCCCGCGCTGTAACCGGCGCACCGGAAACCGCCTACACAGTCTTCGCCTTCAGCGGATGGCTCGGAGCTGTACTCCGTCTGCCGCGGCGGCTTCCTTGCACCGGCCGGAAGCTCTCTGTACGCCGTTTCCCGCAGACGAATCGTCTCCTCATCGCCCTGATGGCATGGATTATACCGGGTTTTGCCATGTTGTCAAGCGGAAAGTTTCCGCCGGAGCGGAGCAGGGTCAGCACATGAGACAGACTTCGGTCTGAAAACCGGCCCGACGGTTCCGTGAATGATGTTTTCCGAGCCTCATAAAGTCGGAAGATCAAGCGACGGGACGGTGCGTGACCGGTGCTGCCACAAATTTGACAAATGTTTCCCGTCATGATATGATGAATCAGTCAGCACAAGCTGAATACAGCCCGCAGAAGCGGGCGATGCAGAGACAGACTGTCAACAAGCGGTATCCTCAAGGTGCCGACCATTCTCGCAAGAGGATGCCCGCGCTTTTTCTTTGCCGGGAAAGCGACACATTGATATTGGAGGAATGTCCCATGACCCTGAAAAAGCTTTGGATCCTGTCTCTTACCGTGTGCCTGTGCTGCTGCATGATCGTCGGCGCCGCGGCGGTGACCTTCACCGACGCCCACGGGAACGAGATCGAACTGGACGAAACGCTCGAGGCGTATACCGCCGTGCAGCTCCTCGGCGCGGACAATGCCGCGCGCAAGGGGGAGACCAACCTCGGCGACCTGTGGGCCGATGCACTCCGCTGGTTCGCCGCATCCGGCGCGATCAATGAGTATTTCGAGGAAGACGATGTGACCGCCGGCATCACCGAGGTGGCTGTCGATGCGGACCATATCGTGGCGCTGTGGAACGGCGGCAATCTCCGCGCCGATATCGCGGAAGGCGTCTTCGGTGCACTCCAGCTGGCCGATGTGCTGCCCTATCCGAACAAGGTGGCTGTCGTGTATATGACCGGTGCGCAGCTGCTCGAAGCCCTCGAGGCCGCTTCCCAGGCTCTGCCTTTCAGCGATGAGACCGAAGCTGCCTGCGCGTCCTTCATGCAGGTGTCCGGCCTCCGCTATACGGTCGACACCGCCGTGGCGTACGACAAGGGAGAGCCCTACGGCGAAAATTGGTTCACTGCGAGCTCTGTCGGCCGCGTGACGATCACGGAGGTCAACGGTCAGGCTTTCGATCCGGAGGCCGTCTATGCCGTGATCACCAGCAACGCTAATTTCAACGGAATGGATTCATCCTATGTGTTCAAAGCCGCCGCGCAGGAAGATGAGCGCAGCACGATCACCACGGCCGTGGTCCGCGATGTGGTCTGGCTGTACATCGCCGGCGAGCTCAACAACAGGATCGACGATACCTATGCCGAGGCGCAGGGCCGGATCACCGTCCTCGCCGAATAACGAACAACCGTACCGGGGTGAACAGGGATGCGTGAAGAACTGCAGCAAGCATGCCGAGAGATCGGAAAGGCCATCGTCGGCAAGCGGGAAGCCATCGAAAAGATCCTGATGACCCTGCTGGCTGAAGGGCATGTCCTCCTGGACGACGTGCCCGGTGTCGGAAAAACCACGCTCGCCGTGGCGATCAGCCGCGCCCTTGGCCTGAAAGGCCAGCGCATCCAGTTCACCCCGGACGTGCTTCCGTCCGACATCACCGGCTTTTCCGTCTACGACAAAGACAGCGGACAGTTCGTGTTCCGCCCCGGCGCGATCATCGGCGCGAATCTTCTCCTCGGCGACGAGCTCAACCGCGCGTCCAGCAAGACGCAGTCGGCCCTGCTCGAGGCCATGGAGGAACGGCAGGTGACGGTGGACGGGACGACCTGGCCGCTCGAGAAGCCCTTTTCCGTCATCGCCACGCAGAACAGCGTGGGAGCGGCGGGGACACAACCCCTGCCGTACGCCCAGATGGACCGCTTCACCGTGCGTCTGACCATCGGCTATCCCGACTATGAGGCGCAGATGACGCTGCTCCGGGACCGTCAGGACGCCAACCCGCTGGACGATGTCCGGCAGGCGATCAGCCGAGAGCGGTTCATCGCCATGCAGCGGGAGACGCGCAGCGTGACCGCGAAGGACAGCATCCTCGACTATATCACGCGCCTCACCATGGCTTCCCGCGATCATGATGCGGTGGCGGTGGGCATCAGCCCGCGCGGCGCTCTTTCACTCGACCGGACAGCCAAGGCGCACGCATACATGGAAGGCCGGGACTATGTGACCGGTGCGGATGTGCAGGCGGTCTTCCGCGATGTCTGCACCCACCGTCTGATCCTCAAAAACGGTGCGGCTGTACAGCCCGGGCAGGTCCTGGATGAGCTGATCGCGAAAACCGCCAATCCGGACCGGGGCCACCGTTCATGATCCGCCGATGGGGCTGGTGGGCTGCCTGGACCGTGGCGGCGGCAGTCCTGTATTTCTTCGAGAACAACCTGGGCACGCGGGTCATCCTCTGCTGGAGCCTCCTTGTGCCGGTCCTCCTGCGCCTGATGAAGGCTTATGCTGCCGGGAAGGACCGTGCCGGAAGGAAGCCGCGTTCCGCGGAGACGGCCGCAGAGAAGCCCGGCCGTGGGATCTGTCCGGTGGAGACAGGGGAGCCGGATGTGATCCGGGATTATGTGCCCGGTGATTCGATTCGCCGCATCCACTGGAAACTCTCCGCCAAGACGGACCGCCTCCTGATCCGCGAGGACAGCCTGTCCCCGGAGAACAGCGACACCGAGACGCCGGTGGAGACAACAGTCCGTCAGCCAAGGAAAGAGAACGGATGGCGCGCAAAGCTGCTCATCGGTCTGATCGCGGCCTTTCTTCTCAGCCTGATCCTGCTGTTCGCTCTGCCCGAGGCACGGAACGGAACGGCGGTCCTGCTCAACAGACTGTTCGCCTGCAGCGAGGCGGTCAACGCCTATCGCTATGCACGCTTTGCCGTACCGGACGGGCAGGGGACCGCGCCGGCCGTGGGTTTGCTTGTAACCGGCGCAGCTGTTCTAGCGGCACTGCTGCTGATCACAAAGAACAGGCCTGCTGCCTGTCTGACGGCCTCCGCAATGGCACTTGTACAAACATACTTCGGTCTGTCTTTGCCGTTCTGGGCCAATATTCCGCTTCTCTGTGCCCTTGCGGCGTTTCTCCTGCCGCGGCCTGTCAGCCGGCGATCCCTGCTGATCTGCGGCGCGCTGCTGCTTGGCCTGGCACTGCTGTTCGGCCTGGTCTGGCCCGGTGTCGACAGCGCCACGGAGGAAGCGTCCGAGCGGGTGCGTGACCTCCTCGGTACGCGGAGCGGTCAGAGCGGCGGGACGGAAAGCGAGCTTCCCGACGCAGTCATGGAGACGCGGCACGCAAACACACAGTCTCTCCTGCGCGGCGAGCAGGAGGCGCATACCGGTCGGACCTATCGCCTGGTGACGGTCGAGGAGCGGCAGATCTCGATGCCGAAGTGGATCGACTGGCTGCGGATCATCGCACTGCTGCTGCTGGCGGTGGCTGTGCTGATCCTGCCGTTTCTGCCCTTTGCGTATCTGAACATACGGCGCAGAAGGGCCCTTTCGGAGCGGGAACGCTTCCGGTCAGAGGACCGCGCCGAGGCCATCTGCGCGATGTTCCGCCATGTGGGGCGCTGGTTTGAGGCTACGGGAAACGGGGGCGGGAATCTTCTCTACAGGGATTGGCCGGAGATCCTGTCGAAGACCATGCCGGAGGACTATGTCACAGAATACAGAGCGTGCGCGGCGCTGTTCGAGGAGGCTGCCTACAGCGACCATCCGATGACGGAGGCACAGCGGGAGCGCGTGAGGTCGCTTCTTGATGAAACCGAGGCAATGCTGTACGGACGCGCGGACTGGAAACGCCGTCTGCGTCTGCGCTATGTGGACTGGCTGTGGACGGGAGGTGAGGGATGAGCATGTACGGACGGAAAGCCATGATGCTTTTGATCCTGCTCGTCACGGCGATGCTGCTCCTCACCGGCTGCCGCGTCCGGACGAGCGGCGTGAACGTCACGGAACGTCCGATCGGCGCATCCGGCTCATCGGAAACGGCTGTTTCCGCCGAAGCCGGCGCGGCATCGGGCGCTGAAAACGGCCCGAAAGAGACAAAACAGACCGGAGTCTCCGAAGAAGCCGCCGATGACAGCCGCGATCACACCCGCGAACGCCGCGACGCGGAGCGCAAGGAATACGACGAGGACGCGGCCGTCGAGATCGTCGAGGGCACCGGGCGCACGCTGCATGGTGAAGGGTACCGTGAAGGCGCTGCCTCGGACGGCGACGGCGCATCGAACACCGTTCCGAAACTGGACGCCGCCGCTGACGAGACTGCCACACAGATCGTCAGCGCCGAGGCTTCGGACCGCATGGGCGTTTCTCCGGAAGCGGATGAGGCGGAATCCGCTGCCGTCTACTACACGGTCCTGCTGCGGGACAGGCTCGGCACGCTGTTTGAATGCAAGCGCCTGACCGCCTATCTCGAGACTTCCGCGGATCACACCACCATATACCGCACATCTCCCGGGCACGCGCTGCTGACCGAGGCCGGCGTATACGACGCTTCGTCCCGCCTGCTGGAGCAGAATCTCCTTGTGAGCGACGGATGGGTCTGCCGGAAAAACCCGGAGCTGATCGTGAAGTTCGTCGGCGGGTCTGTCCTGGGGCACGGTGCGGCAGACACGGGGGCCGCTGAAAGTATTCGAAGCGCCCTGACGGCCCGTGCGGACTGGTCCTCCATGAATGCGCTGCGGAACAGAAGGGTTTTGCTCCTCTCCGACGAATTGATGGAAGCGTCCTGGCTGCGCACGGCCGCGGCGCTGCTGATCGCCCGGGAGGCCTATCCGTCCCTGTTTGCGGACGTGGATCCGGAGCGGGCCCTGCGGCAGCTCGCGGAGGAAGCCACCGGGATGCCGCCGAGCGGTGTCTATTATCTGTCCTGGCAAGGAGGGAATCAGCCGTGAAAATCCTGGTGATCGACGGTCAGGGAGGACGCCTTGGCCGCAAACTTGTCGAGAGCATCCGGAAAACCTGTCCGGCATCCGAGATCATGGCCGTCGGCACCAACAGCATGGCGACGCAGGCTATGATGAGCGCCAACTGTGCCAACCGTCTGGCTACCGGCGAGAACGCCGTGATCGTCGCCTGCCGGACCGCGGACATCATCGTCGGTCCTGTCGGGATCGCCACGGCGGATGCCATGATGGGCGAGATCTCGCCGGCGATGGCCAACGCCGTGGCCTCCAGCCTTGCCTTCCGTGTCCTGATCCCGGTGAACCTCTGCAACACCTACGTCGCCGGGGTCAAGCCGGGTACCACGGCGATGATCGAGGACGCGATGGCCTACATCTCCCATCTCGTGAACGGTGACAGCCATGAACAGTGAACATACGAGCCGCGGCAATACCTCCCTGCGGATCCGTCGAATGGTGTACGCGGCGCTCTATCTCGCGATCGCGATGGTGCTGCCGCTGATCATCCTGCGGATCCCTGAAATCGGCAAAGCGCTTTCTCCCATGCATATCCCCGTGCTGCTGTGCGGATTCATGTGCGGATGGCCCTGGGGCATGGCGGTAGGCTTCATCGCGCCGATCCTGGCGAGTGCCGCGGCGGTCATGCCGCAGCCGCTGGTCCCGAACGCGCTGGCGATGTCGTTGGAGATGGCGGTGTACGGCGCGATGACCGGGTGGCTGTACACGCATCTGCCGAACAAAAAGTGGGCGCTCTACGCGGCGCTGGTGTCCGCGATGCTTGTCGGACGCCTGGTCTGGGGCGTCTCCAGAGCGGTCCTGTCCGGGCTTGCGCAGACTCCCTTCGGATTTGAAGCGTTTATCGCCGGGGCCTTCGTCAACGCGGTGCCGGGGATCATCCTCCACATCGCGCTGATCCCCGTGCTGGTCATGGCCATGGAGCGCGCGGGACTCTCCCTGAACCGAAAAGCAGACCATTGATTCCTGGAACCATAGCAAAAACCGCTTCCGGAAACCGTTTTGTTGCAGTTCCGAAAGCGGTTTTATCGTTTGATTCTTTTTACTGTTCGTCGGAGACGGTGAGGATGAGAGCGTCCAGCCTGGCCCAGCCCCAGAAGCAGGTGACCGTGACCGTGTGCTCTCCGGCTGTCAGCCAGATGTGGCCGGTCACGCAGTCCTCCCAGTTGCCCTGCTGCACGACGGTATTCACATCGAGGCGCTCTCCGTCGATGGCCAGATAGTTCTCCTTGTATCCACCAATCCCGGCCTGAACGACGGTCAGATCGTAGAAGGCGTCCTTCGCCACGTTCACGGTGACAGTCACACCGTCGTTCTCATCGTTGGAGGCCAGTTCGACCCAGCTGACAGCACCGAGGGTTCCGGTCTTGACATTGCCGAGAAGCTCGCCCTCTTCGAACTCGTAGCGCTGATTGCCGCCCTCTTCCTGCTCCGGGATCAGCTCAAGCGTTCGCAGGGAGACCCAGCCCCAGAAAGCGCTGACGCCGATCGTGTGCTCTCCGGCATCGAGCCATACCGCGCCGAATTCACAGGCTTCCTCGGCATCGCTCTGCACGACGGTATTCCCGACGGTTTCCCCGTCGACGGTGAGATAGTTCTCCTTGTGGCCGCCGATGCCGGACTGCGTGATGACGATGCGGTAGCTGCCGCTCACAGGGACGCTGACGGTCAGCACCGCGCTGTCTCCCTCGGCATTGCCGCGGATCTCGGCCCCGGTCAGGGTTCTGGACGCATTGCCGGTGACGGCCGCGTCGGCAAAGCTGTAGACGAGCTGCACCGCTTCTCCGGAAGGCTCCTCCTGACCGTTCCGGCCGAAGTCGGGAACGTCCGCGAGCGTGATCACGTTGTCCTGGCTGTAGAACAGGTTCATGGCTTCCGCATTGGTGTAGTCTTCGCTGTACTTGCCGTCCTGCAGCACGAACTCATAGCACCAGGTGGCCCAGGCGCCCCACATCGTCTGATCACGCTCACACTTGATCGGCGACGGGATGCAGCCGCACTCGGACATGATGATCAGCTTTTTCGTGTCAGTGTATTTGCTGCAGCGGATGAAGGCCGCGCTCTGGGAGTCATGGGCGTGATGACCGGCGTAGATGTCCTCGCCGATGATATCCACCACGTCGTCGCCCGGATACCAGTCGGCCGCCTGTCCGTTCCAGACCCAGATCAGATTGTTCAGACCGTACTCACCGGTGAAGCGTTCATACATCAGCCGGTAGAGCTGAATGTAGGCTTCCGGACCTGAAGCGCCCCACCAGAACCAGCCGCCGCTGGCCTCGTGCAGGGGACGCCAGAGGACCGGGACCCCGGCGTCGCGCAGTCGTGTGAGCTGCTTGGCGATCGCGTCCATGTCGCGGATCAGGAGATCATAGCCCTCCGGATCCTCTCCGTTCAGGGCTTTCGCCAGATTGAACGTGGTGTTTTCCGTATAGAAGCCGCCCCACCAGTTGTTGCCGGTCGTGTCCAGATACTTCTCCGGAGCGTTCCAGTGCCAGCAATAGGTGATCAGATAGCCCTTCTTCCAGTAGCCGAGGGCCTGATCCACGCTTGTCGGCCACGAGCCCAGGCTGACGCTGGAGGGGGAATAGTTGAGCAGGTCCAGGCCCACCATGGCCGGATAGCGCCCGCCGGTGACGGAAGCGACGGCTTCCAGTTCATTTCCGTACTGGTACTCGTCGAGATACTGGCCGGAGATCATCTTTTCGCCGTAGATTTCGCACATCCAGTTCATGAGAGCCTGCGCCTCTTTGGACGGATCAGGATTGCTGAGAACGGGCTCCACGTCGTACAGCCCGGCGTCCATCTCGGCGGATCTGCGGATCTCCAGATAATCGAGACGCACATAGCCCCAATTGCAGGACACGGTGACTTCGTGCGTTCCCGCGGTCAGCCGGATGTGGGTCAGCGTGTGGTCAGCGTACTGCGTGCCCTCGGCCACCGTGGCACCGACGGATGCCCCGTCGAGCAGAAGATCGTTCTCCTTGCGGCCGCCGATGCCCTGCTGGTTGACGGTGAGGTCGTAGAAGCCGTCCTCCGCGACCGTCACGGTGACGGTGACGCCGTCGCCCTCTTTGTTCAGGCGCTCGACCCATCCGCGGCCGTCGTAGGAGAGCGCCTTCGCGCCGCCCAGCAGCGTCCCGTCCTCAAACTCGTACCGTGTCGCGGCTTCATCGCCCGCGGCCAGACCGATCGCGGCGCAGAGCAGCAGGGCCATCAGCAGTCCAAAGCACTTTTTCATTCCGAATCCCTCCATAATGTCTGTTGATACTCAGTCGTTGTCCGGCCGCTGCTGGAAGACGGGGCTTCCGCTGCTCGTACGCCAGTGTGCGTTGTCATTGAACAGCTCGATCCGGGGATGTACGTATTCCCCCTTGCGAACCGGGAACTCAAGAATAATGATCGAGGTGAAGTCGTAGGGCAGGACCGTCATGACATAGGGCATCGGAAGGGAGAGCAGGTGTGCCAGCGCGCAGCCGCCGGATCCGCCATGGCTGAAGACGGCGATCGTCTCACGCTTGTCCGTCATGCAGAGATAGCGGTTCCTGTCATGCCGGTAGTGCTGCGTGAGCAGGAACTCGTCGAAGGCTTCGCTGATCATGTCGTAATACGGCGTGATCGTGTTGTCACGGTACCAGGGGTGCGTCCGCCAGTCCTGACGGCAGAAGTCATAGTTCTGTTCGGTCAGCATCCGGTTGCTGAGTGTCCACGGATGGCCTTCATCCGGCACGCCTTCACCGCCCCAGCTGACCTCATGCATAAAGGGGAGCACCTGCACCTCCAGACCCAGGCGCTTCGCGGTGAAGGAGGCTGTCTCGTATGCGCGGCCCATAGGGGAGGCGTAGACGGCGCTGATCCCCTCGGGAACCAGCCTCTCCGCGCAGGCTTCGGCCTGCCTCCTGCCCTCCGCGGTCAGACAGTCATTCAGATAATCGGGTTCTCCGTGACGGACAAAGATGATTCTCATGCCGGTTTCTCCTCTTTGTGGTTTGTAACGGAATTGTACCATGAAAAAAAGCGCAGAGCAAGTCCCGATCCGTCGAGAATTGCCGATGAACCGTCAGAAAAAAACGCGGCGCATCACGCAGCCGCGCTTGGGGATCCGAATCAGCGTTCCGCGTCGCAGTAGACGCAGCGGTAGACGCGTCCGGCCGGGTTCACCAGGCGGAAGACCTGGTCGAGAGAGGATTCCGTCGTCGTGATGCAGCGCGGATTACGGCACCGGATCACGTTGGTCAGGCGCTCCGGGAGAGCCAGGTGCTTCTTCTCCCGGATCCTGCCGTCCTCGATGATGTTGACGGTGATCCCCGGATCCAGGTAGCCCAGGACGTCGAGGTCGATGTCGATGTCGTCGTCGATCTTGAGGATGTCCTTTTTGCCCATGGCTTGGCTCTTGACATTCCGGATGATGGCCACTGAGCAGGGGAGGCTCTCCAGCCCGAGGGCCTGATAGATCTCCATGCTGCGGCCGGCCTCGATGTGGTCCAGCACGATGCCTCTGCGGATCGAGTCGATATTCATTCGCACACCTCCAGCAGGCGGGTGATCAGTGCCATCCGCACGTAGCGTCCGTTTCTCACCTGGGTGAAGTAGACCGCGCGGGGGTCGCTGTCCACTTTGGAGGAAATCTCGTTGACACGGGGCAGCGGATGCATGACGCGAAGACGGCTGTCCGCCAGCCGCAGTTTTTCGGGCGTGAGGACGTAGGTGTCCTTCAGGCGGACGTAATCGGCCTCGTTGAAGAAGCGCTCGCGCTGCACGCGGGTCATGTAGAGGATGTCAAGCTCTGGGAGCACGCTTTCCATCTGCTCGACCTCGCAGAACTCGATGTTCTTCGCGCGGAGCATCTCGGTCAGATACTCCGGGACACGCAGTTCAGGCGGGGAGATCATGACGAAGCGCACGTTGGGATACCGGCTCATGGCTGAGATCAGCGAATGCACGGTCCGGCCGAATTTGAGGTCGCCGCACAGACCGATCGTCAGGCTGTCCAGGCGGCCCATCTCCCGGCGGATCGTCATCAGGTCGGTCAGGGTCTGGGTCGGATGGTTGTGACCGCCGTCGCCGGCATTGATGATCGGCACGTCAGAGCAGAGGGAAGCGGCCACCGGCGCACCCTCCTTCGGGTGGCGCATGGCGATGATGTCGCAGTAGCAGGAGACCGTGCGGATCGTGTCCTGCAGGGATTCTCCCTTGGCGGTGGAGGAGGAGTCGGCCGAGGCAAAGCCCAGCACGTTCCCGCCCATGGTCAGCATGGCGGACTCGAAAGACAGTCGCGTGCGGGTGCTCGGCTCAAAGAAGAGAGTGCCGAGGATGCGTCCGCGCTGGCTGTCCGCGTAGCGCTCGCGGTGGGCGATCATGTCGTCGGCCAAATCCAGCAGGCCGTCGATCTCGGTCAGCTCCAGATCGGTGATATCAATCAGATGGCGCATGCTTCCTCCTCGTTCAGGCGCGGATCCAGCTCTCGTCCGACGGATTGTCCCGGAAGGCCGTCAGACGGGCAATATCCTCCTGCCGGATGTATCCCTCCTCGGCCGCGACCCGGCAGAGGACGTCGAAGTTGGACAGGCTGTGGTTTTCGACATTCGCGGCGGCGAGGCGTTCCAGGCCCTTTTTCATGCCGTAGGTGAAGATGGAGACGATGCCGAGGACTTCCGCGCCGGCTTCCCGCAGGACGTCGACCACCTCGAGCACGGAGCCGCCGGTGGAGATCAGGTCCTCGACCACCACGACCTTTGTGCCGGGCTCCAGCTTGCCCTCGATCTGGTTGCCGCGGCCGTGATCTTTGTGACCGGAGCGCACATAGCCCATCGGAAGGCCCATCAGGTGGGCGGTGATGGCGGCGTGGGCAATGCCGGCCGTGCTGGTACCCTCGAGCGTTTCGACGTCCGGATAGTATGCGCGGATCAGCCCGGCGAGACCTTCCTCCACGTGGGTGCGGACCTCCGGGGCGGTGAGGGTCAGACGATTGTCGCAATAGATCGGGCTTTTGATCCCGCTGGCCCAGGTGAAGGGCTGGTCCGGCCGCAGAAAGACGGCGCCGATGGAGAGGAGGTCTCTGGCAATCTGCTGTTCGGTCATGGTGTAGCTCCTTTCATGCAGTCGGCTTCTCAGCCGAGGAATTCGTTGAGGCAGCGCTGCCAGGCAGCAACGGGATCGGCAGAGGCCGTGATCGGACGGCCGACCACAATGAAGTCGCTGCCGCCCTCACGGGCCCTGGCGGGCGTCATCACGCGGCGCTGGTCATCGGCTGCGCTGTCGGCAAAACGGATGCCGGGCGTGACGGTCAGGAAGCCGTCTCCGCAGGCGTCCTTGACAAGGCGCGCCTCGAGGGGCGAGCAGACGACACCGGACAGGCCGGCGGTCTGTGCGTTGCGGGCATAGTGCGCGACCGTCTCCGGCATGGTGGCCGGGATCAGGAGCTCGTCGTGCATCCGCTGCTCATCGGTGGAGGTCAGCTGAGTCACGGCGAGCAGCAGGGGCGACGTGCCGTCCGGGCGGGTCAGTCCCTCCTTCGCCGCCTGCATCATGGCGATGGTGCCGGCCGCGTGGAGGTTGGTCATGTCCACATCGAGACGGGAGAGCACGCGCATGGCCTTCTGCACGGTATTGGGGATGTCGTGCAGCTTGAGATCCAGGAAGATCCGGTGTCCGCG
The DNA here is from genome assembly GCA_017429265.1 of Clostridia bacterium. Taxonomy (GTDB): domain Bacteria; phylum Bacillota; class Clostridia; order Christensenellales; family Aristaeellaceae; genus RUG11272. The sequence goes on from JAFRPG010000090.1 coordinate 29,990, forward strand.
CGCCTTGATCTCGCGCACGATGTCCGGGCCTTCGGCATAGAAGAGCTCCATGCCGATCTTCACGTAGGGCTTGCTGCCGCGGAAGAGATCGAGGAAGGAGAGCGTTTTCTCGCGGTTCTCAAAGTCGAGGGCAATGATGACGTCCTGGGGCATGTCGGGAACCTCCTTTTCGGTCACACACGGGTAATCTCGCTCAGCGAGCGGATGCCGAGCTTTTCCATCTCAGCGGGAAGGGATTCAAGGATGTGCGGGCAGGCCATCGGATCGACCAGATTGGCCGCGCCGATCTGCACGGCTTTGGCGCCCGCCATCAGCATTTCGAGCACATCCCACGCCGTGGAGATGCCGCCCATGCCGATCACGGGGACGGAGACGGCTCCGGTCACCTGCCATACCATCCGCAGGGCGACCGGGAAGATGCCGGGTCCGGAATACCCGCCGACGGAGTTGGCGAGCACCGGCCTGCGGCGCTTCAGATCGATGCGCATGCCGAGCAGCGTGTTGATGAGCGACAGACCGTCGGCCCCGGCGTCCTCGCAGGCGCGGGCGATGGAGACGATGTCGGTCACGTTGGGGGAGAGCTTCATGTATACCGGCTTGGTGGCCACCTCGCGGACGGCGCGCGTCACGGCGGCCGCAGCGGACGGATCGGTGCCGAAGGCCATCCCGCCATGCCGGACGTTGGGGCAGGAGATGTTGATCTCGAGGATCTCCACCTGCTCCTCCCGGGTCAGCTTTTCCGCGCAGCGGACATACTCCTCGATCGAAAAACCGCTGATATTGGCGATGATGGGCCCGTGGAAAACACGGCGCAGGGCAGGCAGTTCCTCCGCGATCACATGATCGACGCCGGGGTTCTGCAGGCCGACGCTGTTGAGCATGCCGGCCGGGCACTCCGCGATGCGCGGCGTCGGATTCCCGAAGCGCGCTTCGGCCGTCGTGCCCTTGAAGGAGATGGCGCCCAGCAGATCCAGATCGTACCAGGGCAGGAATTCCTGGCCGAAGCCGAAGGTCCCGCTGGCGGGGATCAGGGGGTTCCTGAGCGTGAGACTGCCCAATCTGACCGACAGATCCGTCATGACCACATCAGCTCCTCTCCGCGGAAGACCGGGCCTTCCTTGCAGACCCGGGCAGGCCCGCCCGCTGTCTGAACGGTGCAGCCCATGCAGGCACCGAAGCCGCAGCCCATCCGCTCCTCCAGACTGTAGAGCTGCGGGACCTGGCCCGCGGTATTGCGGAGGGCTTTCATCATCGGGATCGGACCGCAGGCAGCCAGACTGTCAAAGTCCAGACGCGGCAGCGCATTCGTCACCAGCCCTTGCAGGCCGCGGCTTCCGTCCTGGGTCGTGACGGTGACCGGCACACCCAGTGCCTCAAAGTCGTCCAGCAGGAAGACATCGTCCTCCCCGGCAAAGCCTGCCAGGACGGAGGGCAGTCTGCGCTCTGCCAGCAGCTGACGGCAGAGGCCGAGCAGGGGCGGGAGTCCCACGCCGCCGCCGACCAGCAGCGGATGGCAGCCCAGCAGAGAGGCGTCGAAGCCGTTCCCGAGACCGGGCAGAAGATCCAGATCATCGCCCGGCTTGAATGCGGCGAGTTTCTCCGTTCCGGGACCGACTGGCTTGTAAACGAGGCGCAGCCTGCCTTCCGTCCACTCGCAGACCGAGATCGGCCTCCGCAGATAGAATCCGGGCACATAGACCTGAACAAACTGTCCGGGCCGGCGGAACGCGGAAGTGTCGCCGGACAGCCACATGGACAGGACCGTGGCATTCAGCGGCCGGTTTTCGATCACTGTGTATTTCATTATCCCTCCGTGGAAGCATCCCAGACTGTGCGCTCACCGATGACCGTCAGCCTGCACACCGCGTGAACCGGCCGTCCGGCAAAGGGGGTGGCATGGCCAAGGGAGACGAAACGATCCGGATCAACGATGGATGACGCATGGAGATCGAAAGCCGTCATCTCCAGACGGTCGCCGGGCTCGATCCCGCCGCCCAGGCGGAAGCGCTCCCGCGGACGGTAGCACAGCCGGTCGATCAGCACGCCCAGCGGGACCTTGCCGGTCTCCGCCAGGTAGGTGTACAGAACGGGGAAGGCCGCCTCAATGCCCGTGATGCCCATGGCTGAGCCGGTCAGCCCCTTGGCCTTCTCCTCCGCGCTGTGCGGTGCGTGGTCCGTGGCGATGCAGTCGATCGTGCCGTCGAGCAAAGCCTCGAGCAGGGCCTCCCTGTCCTCGCGGCCGCGGAGGGGCGGATTCATCTTGAAGCGGCCGCTGTCCGGGGCGTTGGGATCCGCGGGCAGATCATCCTCGCAGAGCAGCAGGTAGTGCGGCGCGGTCTCGCAGGTGATATTCACGCCATCCGCCTTCGCCCTGCGGATGGCCTCGACGCTCTCCTTCGCGCTGACATGGCAGACGTGATACCGGCAGCCGGTCTCGCGGCAGAGTTCGATGTCCCGGACGATCGGATCGGTTTCGCTCGCGGACGGGATGCCGGGAAGCCCGTGTTCACTTGCATAGCGTCCGTCGTGGATGCCGGCGCCCTTCGGGATCAGGCTGACATCCTCGCAGTGCGCGGAGATGATGCTGTCGGCGGCCGCACAGCGGCGCATGGCTTCGAGCATGGTTTCCCTGTCCCGGACGCCGCGCCCGTCATCGGAGAAGCCTGCCGTATGCCCGGCCATCGCCGCCATGTCGGTGACCTCGCCCTCTCCGCGCTGCCCCATCGTGATGCAGCCGTAGGGGAGGACCCGGATCACGGCGTCGCGGTCGATGATGGCCTGCTCTGCGGCCAGATGTTCCGGCGTGTCCGGCGGCGGATCCAGGTTGGGCATGGCGCAGACAACGGTGTAGCCGCCTCTCGCGCAAGCCCGGCTTCCGCTCGCGATGGTCTCCTTATATGAAAATCCGGGCTCACGCAGATGCACATGGACATCGGCGAAGCCCGGGAAAACAGCGAGGCCACGGAGGGAAACGACCCGATCGGCGGAAACAGAAACAGCTTCGCCGCGCGCGATCACGAATCCGTTTTCGGTGACCAATTCCTGCGGAATCGGCCGGCCGCTGACTCTGTTGAAGATCAGTCCGTCCACATAGCGCGTCCGCAAGCGAACCCCTCCTTCCGTGCGTTCGGCTCATTATAGCGGAAGAAGCCTCCGATTGCAAGTACTTTTTTCGGGCGACGGATAACTCCTCCGCGGGGTGCGGAGGAGGTGATGGTTCAGTCAGGTATCTGTTCCGGAGTGGATCACATGCGGATCATGTAGTCGTTGGCGACGTAGCCGGTCATGCCGGTCGCGAGGTCGATGACCTGGCTCCAGGTCTTGCCGACTGCGATGACCTGCAGAAAGTCACCGGCGGACAGGCGGCGGATCATCTTCGCGGTCTTGTTGGGGATGGTGCGCAGTCCGACGCTGTCCATGGTCTTGTCGTTCAGGGCTTTCGCGGACACGATGTAGGGGGTCACGGCGCGGAAGCCGTCGTCGCGCTCGGTGATCTCATACTTGCCGGGCTTCCGGTTCTGCAGGAACTTTGTCATCACGAAGCCGCCGCTGGTGTGACCGCTGGTCGTTACATAGGCCCAGCCTTTGGGGGCCGCCACACCGCTGTCGATGCAGACGCAGGTGCCGCAGTCGAGACGGTAGAGGATCTTGCTGCCGGTCTTGGGTTCGGTGCGGACGTTCAGGCGCTTGCCGTCGGCGCAATTGACCCACATCGTGGCATAGGGCTCGGCGGGTTCCTCGGCGGAGGCAAACATGGGGATCATCAGGGTCAGAGCAGTCATCAGGGCGATCAGAAGAGCGAACATCTTCTTCATGGCGGTATTTCCTTTCATCAATGCCGTTTGCGCAGCAGTTATTTCTTATCCGTCAGGCTTTTTATCGGCCTGACATCCCTTTATACGCCGCATCATCCCGGGATGGCAGTGAAAAAACCAGAAATAACGGAAAAAGAAAGGCTCTTCACGGAAAGTTCGGGAAAACCATATGGGAGGGGTTCGCGCTCTGCGGAGCGCGCCAGGGGCTTTCCGATCGCCCCTGGACCCTTCGGGGCCGTCTCTTTCTTGTCAGTTGTCGGGTAAAGCTGAGAGCATAGCCTGTCATTCCATCAAAAACCTGACAATTCCCAAGAATTATTTTGCGGGACGGCCCCGAAGGAGTCCAGAGGGCGATCGGAAAGCCCTCTGGTGCGCCCGCAGGCGCATTCCCTCACCAACGGAGTTTCCCTGACGAAACGTGAAGAACTAAAAGAAAGAGCGTGACGGAAATCCATCATGCTCTTTCCGAAACGGACTCTTTCGGATCATGCCAGGACGGCATCCGCCATCGAGGCCGGATCCTTGGCGCAGACGGCGGTGTGGCGGACGGGAAGCTCCCGAAGCGCCCTGACCTGCGGGGGCACCGGGACACCGGTCAGCTGTTCAAGCTTGTCCGCGCAGGCAAACGCGTCGAGGCCGGCGACGCTCTCCGCACCGGAGAGGGCGGCGAGGACGTCGGCGCAGAACTTGTAGGGGCTGGCGGTGGAGACGACCACCGCGGGCGTCTGATCATGGGTCCGATAGCGGTAGTCGGCCAGAACACGGGCCGCGACGGCCGTGTGCGTATCCACCACGCATCCGGTGCGCGCATAGAGCGCCGCGATCTCCGCGGCGGTCTGCTTGTCGTCGGCACATCCCGCGGCAAAGGTCTTGGACAGCTCCTCCCGGCGCTGATCGCCGATCGAGTAGCTGCCGGACTCTTTCAGCTGACGCATCCAGACGCTGACCAGTTCTCCGTCGCGGTCGGCGATCTCGTACAGGAGACGCTCCAGGTTCGAGGACACAAGGATGTCCATGGACGGGGAGGTCGTCCTGAAGAAGACGCGGTGGGTCGAGTAGATGCCCGTGTCGAAGAAGTCGGTGAGTACGTTGTTGCGGTTGCTGGCACAGATCAGGCGGTGAACGGGCAGGCCCATGTTCTTCGCGTACCAGGCGGCCAGGATATCGCCGAAATTGCCGGTGGGCACCACGAAGTTTACGAGTTCTCCGCAGGCGATGGCGCCGCTGGCCGCGAGATCCGCATAGGCGCTGAAGTAATAGACGACCTGCGGCACCAGCCGGCCGAAGTTGATGCTGTTGGCGGAGGAGAGAACACGCCCGGAGGCGTTCATGCGGTCTGCGAACTCTTTGGAAGCAAAGAGGTTCTTGACGCCGGTCTGCGCGTCGTCAAAGTTGCCCTCCACGGCGATGACCCGCGTGTTGCTGCCGCCGGTGGTAGTCATCTGCAGCTGCTGAACGGCACTCACGCCTTTCTTCGGGTAGAAGACGGTGCAGGACGTCCCGGGCACATCGCGGAACCCTTCCAGCGCGGCCTTGCCGGTATCGCCGCTGGTCGCCACAAGGATGCTGATCTCGCGCTGCTCACCGTTCTTGCGCGCAGCGTCGCGGACGAGATGGGGGAGCAGCTGCAGGGCCATGTCCTTGAAAGCGAGGGTCGGACCGTGGAAGAGTTCCAGGAGCCATGTGTTGCTGTCCAGATGGCGCATCGGCGCGATGGCGGGATCATCGAAGCGGTCCGCCGAGTAGGCCGCGGCGGTCGCTTCCTCGATCTGCTGCGGCGTGTAGTCCTCCAGGTACAGGGAGAGCACGGCCGCGGCGCGCTTCGCATAGGGGATCTGCGCGAGTGCGGCGATCCACTGCCGACTGACCTGCGGAAACATCGCGGGCACATAGAGGCCGCCGTTGGGCGCCAAACCGGCCAGGATGGCCTGGGAAGCCGTGACGACCGTGCCGCCGCGTGTGGAGAAATAGGACATGCTGCTCCCTCCGATCATCAAATGGGACGGCATCTCTGCCGTCCCGTCAAGGACTTTTGAGAACCCGGGCATCTCAGATCATGAGTTCCTTCAGGGTCTCCGGCAGATCGGCGGGATCGGCGGAGATCGAGAGGACGAAATTCACACCGTGCTTGTCGCACAGCTCGGACATCGCCTGGAAAAGCCAGTCGGAATTCTTCAGGTCGGTCTTGCAGAGCTTGGTGAAAGCATCGATGAAAACGTAGCTGATGTCAAAGTTCTGGCTGAGCATCCCGCAGAGGAATCCGAGGAACATCTCAGGGGTATGGACATGGTATTCGCCGGCATTGATGAAGCGCACCTTGTGGTCAATGTCGAACATATAGCGGTTGTCGTCATCGAGGAAGACGACATCGCCATTGGTCTCATGGGCCGTCTGGTTGGTCATGCTGATCAGCTTCTTGGTTTTCCCGGAACCCTTGTTGCCGGCAATGATCTGAATCATGGGACTCCCTCCTCAAGTATTAGTTCCTGAACTGATTATAACCGATCTTGTCCTCTTTTGCAAGGGCAGAAAGCAAGCTGTAACAAACTGATCGGATCCCGTGCGTATCGGAGAGGCAAAGAAAAGCGGCTGTCTCCGTAAAGATCAGCCGCTTGCGTCTGGGTGAGAAGACTTGAACTTCCGGCCTCCTGAACCCCATTCAGGCACGCTACCAAACTGCGCCACACCCAGTCAGCATGGCTATTATAGCGCACACATTCGCATCTGTCAAGCATTTTTGCAGGATAATCCGACGCGGCGGCGAATGCTGAAGCAGAAACTGTCTTTCCCGCTGTCCGGAAGGAGGCTGCCCATGCCGACCCTGATCCTCGCCGATCTTCACGCGAACCGCGCTGCGCTCTCCGCGATCCTCCTCACACCCGAGGCACGCGACTGCGGCAGTGTTGTCTCTCTGGGCGACCAGTTCAACTACGGTCCGTGTCCGGCGGAGTGCCTGGCGATGCTGCGCGATTTCTGCGAGGAGGGCGGCCGGAGCCTTACGATGCTGCAGGGCAATCATGAGGAACGGCTGCCTCATCTCGGGGAACCGGCCTTGCGGGGCGTCAACTGGGCGCTGCTTCGCTGGTCGGCGGAGCAGATCGGGGACGGTCTCCTCGGCCTGCCGAAGGATGTCCGGCTGATGGACGGCCGGGTCTGGTGCACGCACGGGACGCCGGGTGACCCGGATCATCTGGTCGACGAAGAGGGCGTACGCGCCGTTCTGGATACCCTGCCGGACAACTGCAGGCTGCTCCTCAGCGGCCACAACCACATCCGCTGGCGGGTGAGGCATGCGGGTCGGGAGGCCGTCAATCCCGGTTCGGCCGGGATGTGGGAGGACAGCCCGGGCTGTACGGCACCCTTCGGGATCCTGCAAAACCGGGATGACGGATCCCCGTCGGTGTCACTGTATACTGTCCCGTACAGGGAGGAAGATCTCCTGTGTGACTATCTGCAAAGCGGCTGCTTCCACACGGATCCGGTGATCCCGCGCATCGCGCTCACCGTCATGCGCACGGGCAGCCGCCATACGATGCTCCACTATATCCGGCATGCGCACCGTGTCGCGGAGCGTATGGGAGGCGACATGGGCGAGCCCGCGGTCTGGCAGGCGGCGGACGCTTCCTGGCCCTGGGCCGACGGACTGTGCAGCGAGGCGTTCTGGGCGCGGCTGGAATCGGAGCATCGACAGCTGTGCGAATGACAGGATCAGGAGGGATTGCACATGAGGAAAACACAGCGACGGTTCTGTCTCATTGCGGGGCTGCTACTGCTGCTGGCGGCGGCATGCTGCGCGCTCGCGGATTCACCTTACGACAACGAACCGGTCCATGTATCCGGCGATGTGTACCGGGTCCGGGATTTCCTGTACCGCGTGCTGGACAATGGCACGGCGGAGATCGTGGAATATGTCGGTCCGGACAGCGTGGAGGAGATCCCGGCCGTCCTCGCCGGATATCCCGTCAGCGCGATCGGCGAGAAGGCGTTCTCCAACGAGGGGTGGATCCATTTCTATACGGACGAGTATCCCGATTATCTGAGGGAGAATATCCACAGGATCCATCTGCCGGAGGGCATCACGCGGATCGGCGCGTATGCCTTTGAGCAGTGCTTCAACCTGAACGAAGTCACCTTTCCGTCGACTCTGACGGAGATCGGCGAGGGCGCTTTTGATCAGTGTGAGAGACTGATGTGCGCCGACCTTCCGGATCATTTGGTTCATCTGGGCGCATACGCGTTCAGAGGCTGTCATGCGCTGACCTCTGCCCGACTTCCGGAGAGCCTGACCGATATCGGCGCGAATCCCTTCGCCGACTGCTGGTATCTGCAGCGCTTCGAGGTTTCCCCGGCGCATCCCTTCCTCCGCTATGCGGACGGTTTCCTGACCGATACACGGGATATGCGGCTGATCGCCTGCACCGGGGAGGCGGCGGGGGAGACCGCCGTCATCCCGGAGGGGATCCTCATCATCGGGGATTCCGCCCTGGCCGGAGCTCCGTTCACCTCCATCCGTATTCCGGCTTCCGTCCGGGAGATCGGACGATATGCCTTTGCCGACTGCATCCGTCTGACGGAACTGGAAATCCCGGAAACCGTGACTGAGATCGGAGACAATCCGATCCGCGGCTGTACGGAACTGAAGGCGCTGCGCATAGCGGACGGACAGCGGCGCTTCACCGTGCGCGGCGGTGCGCTTGTGGATGAGCGGGAAGCCCGGCTGATCGCCTGTCTGATCCCGGCGCCCGAGGCTGAGATTCATAAAGATCCGCCGGAAGACAGCGGTGTGCCGGCGGAGGCGGAAGCGTACGGTCTCATGATTCCGATGATCGGCAAGGCGGGTTCCTATTGGCTTGAAGAACCGACGGATGATCAGATCCCGCCGCTCTGCACCGTACCGGACGGGATCGAAGTGATCGGTGACGGCGCTTTCTATGGCGCTGTGGTGCGGGAGATCGTGCTGCCCGAATCGGTGCGGCAAGTCGGCTGTGAGGCCTTCGCCATGTGCGGGTATCTGAAGACGTGCAGGCTGCCCGATCGTCTGACCCGGCTGCCGGACCGCCTCTTCTACGGCTGTGAGCGCCTTGAAAGCCTCAGCATCCCGTCCTGCGCCGAATCCATCGGCGCTTATGCCTTGGCCGGTACCGCCCTTCCTGAGATTGTTCTTCCTGACTCCGTGAAGGAGATCGGTCCCTACGCCTTTGCGGACAGCGCCGACGACGTGTACGTCAGCGTCGTGCTCAGCGAGGCGATCACCGAGATCCCGAAGGGTGCGTTCCGCGGATGCGGTATATCGGAGATCCGTCTTCCTCAGGGCATCACGGCGATCGGGGAAGAGGCTTTTGCCCGGACACGTTATCTGGATACTTTTGAGATGCCTGCGGGGATGACGTCCGTCGCGGAATTCTGCTTTTTCGACAGCGCCATCCGCAGCATCGTCTTCTCGCCTCAACTGGAATATATCGGCGATCAGGCTTTCCGGGTGGACGATTATCATTCCGGCCTGCTGGAAGACCTCGGCACCCTGCCTGACAGCCTCAGGTACATCGGACGATATGCATTCAGAAACCAGAGCGCGCTCGCGGAAGTGAAGCTTCCCGGCGGCATCCTGCGGATGGGGGAGGGCGTTTTCCATTCCGCCGGTCTGGAGCGCGCGATCCTGGCGGATGGCATCAGGGAACTCCCGGCGTGGATGTTCATGTATTCGCGGCTTGAGGAGGTCCGGCTGCCGGATTCGCTCTTGTGGATCGGCGAGGGAGCGTTTGCGAATTGCGGGATTTCAGACATCCGGCTGCCGGACGGAGAACTGCACTTTGGCGGCAATCCGTTTGTCTCCATGCGTGCCGCTCCGGATATCCATGTCGGGAACGCTCATCCCAATCTCCGTCTTTCCGGGAATCTTCTGATCGATGAATCGGAGCAGCGTCTGATCGCCTGCATTCCGGCAGAAGGTGTAACGAGCTGCACCGTTCCGGAGGGGATCGTGAGCATCGGCCGATCCGCCTTTGAGGACCTGAAACTGACGGAGATCATCCTTCCGGAAAGCCTGCGGCTGATCGAAGACTATGCCTTCTGCAGATGCTATGATCTGGAAAGCATCCGTCTGCCCGATCTGGTGGAACGCATCGGAGCCCATGCTTTTGAAGGGTGCGAGTTCAAAGAGATCCGTCTTCCGCCGCATCTGAAGGAGATCGGCGCCTATGCACTTTCCTGTCCCACCATCGAGGAAATCATGATTCCGGAGAGCGTGGAGCGGATCGGACGGGGGGCGTTCGCCGCCGGGAAGGTCACGTTCCCGAATTCTCCGGTCATCCTGGAAGGATGTCCGTTCTATGATGAACATGTGGAAATCACCCTTCCATCCGATCATCCGACGCTGATGCTGGACGGCGGCAGCCTGTACAGCGCGGACGGGCGCGAGCTGTTCGCCCTGCTGACGGACGCTCCTGTCCGGGAGGGAACGGAGTTCATTGCCGACGGAGCAGTCAGGATGCGCTGGAAGGGCATGATGATCCTTCCCGCGAGCGTGCGGCTGATCATCCTGGACGGCTGGGCGATCGAATACGGGCTCTATCCGCAGAACATCTATGCGGTGCCGGGTTCTCCTTCCGAGGGATTTTTCAAAAGCGTCATAGGCTTTCACTGACGGCACGGGGAGGCGGAGACGGCAAAATGAACCGCATGAAGCGCTGCACAGGGATCCTTCCGCTGCTCTGCATCCTGATCCTTTTTGCTGAGCCCCTGCTGCCGGTACGGGCGGAGACGGTTTCCTGCGGCGACGTCTGTGCGGATCCGGACGCGGAATATATCGACATGGGGACCTCGGCCGTTGAGGACTGGGATTCCTTCTGTGCATTTCTCTCGGCCTTTCCCCACCTCCGCGCCGTGGACATGTACGCGACCGAGCTGACCCGCGAGCGCATTGAGGATCTGCATGCGCGCTTTCCTCAGATCCGTTTCGGCATGACCATGCGCATCCGGGACCATACGCTCCGCACAGACGCCACCGCATTCTCCACCCTGCACACGCCGGATTCCGCCACCCACGGCACGAAGGACCTCTCCCTTGTGCGCTACTGCACGAACCTGTATGCCCTGGATCTCGGTCACAACGACCTGACGGACCTCGACTTTCTGTATGATCTTCCGGAACTCCGCGTGCTCATCGTGGCCATGAACCGGCTGACGGACATCACGCCGATCGGCAGCCTGAAGCATCTGGAGTACCTGGAGATATTCAGCAATCAGGTCACGGATGTCTCCTGCCTCGGCGGTCTGCCATACCTGACGGATCTGAATCTGACGGGCAACCGCGTCCGTGACCTGACTCCGCTGACGCGCGGCGGGAGTCTGAAAAGGCTGTGGATGCGCGCCTGCGATCTGCGCTTCTCAACGGAAGAAACGCATGCGGCTGCCGAGGCGGTCCGTACGGCATTGCCCGGATGCACCGTCGATGAGAAGCATTTCAGCATCGACGGCGACTGGCGCCGGCATCCTCACTACGAGGTGATCCGACGGATCTTCGCCACGGGCATCTATGAGCCTTTTGCCGATTCTCCGCCTGAGAACCGTCCGGATCAGACACAGGATCGGCAGTGAAACAGGAGCTTCTTTAATATTTGAACGAAACGACTGCATTCCGCAGCAAGCAACATGAAAGGTCACAAAACAAACCGCAATGAACAATAAAGCACTGAGAGGCAGTTTGCTGCTTCTGCTGGGTTCGGTGATCTGGGGCGCTGCCTTTGCTGCCCAACGTGTCGGAATGGATCACGTCGGGCCTTTCACTTTTTCCGGGATCCGGATGCTGCTGGCAGGATTGGTGATGATTCCCATATCACACTTTGCCGAAAAGCAGCAAGCGCACAGGTCATCTGGAAGGGAGCAGCTGCGGGGCGGATTGCTTTGCGGCTTCTTTCTCTTTGCCGCGACAACCCTGCAGCAAGTCGGCCTCGTATCCACCGATGCGGGCAAAGCGGGGTTCATCACAGCGCTGTATGTCGTACTGGTGCCCGTGGCCGGATGGCTGGTCCTGCGCAGGAGATTGGACGGCATTGTCTGGGCAGCCGTACTTCTCGCGACCGCGGCGCTGTATCTGCTGTGCGTACCAAAGAGCGGTTTTCGGCTGCAGCCGGGTGATCTCTGCCTGCTGGGCTGCGCCATCTGCTTTACCGGTCAGATCCTGTGCGTGGATCATTTCGCTCCGCGTGTGAACGGCACCGCGCTTGCACGGGATGAGTTCCTGGTCACCGGCGGTCTGAGCATGCTCATTGCGCTCTTCACCGAGGAGATCCGTCCCGATGGCATTTGGGAAGCCGCGATCCCGATCCTTTACACGGGCCTGCTCTCCGGTTCGCTCGGCTATACTCTGCAGATCATCGGCCAAAGAGATGTCAATCCGACCGTCGCCTCCCTGATCATGTGTCTGGAGTCGGTCTTCGCCGTTCTGACAGGCGCCGTCCTCCTCGGAGAGCGCATGAACGGGCGCGAAATCGCCGGCTGCGTTCTGATGTTCATCGCCGCGATCCTGGCGCAGATCCGGCATTTCAATCTGCGCAGGCTGGCGCATTTGCTGACGGGCTCCATCTCCCGCAAACGCAGACGGGACAAGGGAGTATTATGAACGAAGAAGCTATCATGCAGTTCCTCGATGAACGTTTCAGCCAAATTGAAAGACAACTGTATAACACGATCGATAAAATGGTAGATGCGAAGACTGCCCACCTTGAAAACTACACTTATCCATATGAAATCGACGGAAAGGACAATCTGATGAAAAAGATTCGTCGCCCCGTCCAGATCAACGGTATGACCCATTGGATTTCTGCTGAAAACGAGCAGGAATATGCGGAGTAACTCCTGCTCCTTGCCGGCAACTATAGTCTGCAGACAGATCCTGCCCTGACCGCAATCTCCTTGCCCAGTACCAAACACAACTTCAGGGAGTATGCTCTGAATTGGTTCGAAACTTTTTCAAAGCCCAACATTCGTACAGTCACAGCCAAAGTCTATGAGCAGGATCTGAGATGTCATATCCTTCCTGTACTCGGGGACATTGCAGTGGAAGATATCACAGTTGAGGATGTCCAGCGTGTTTTCAATCAAATGGGCAACGTGGCCAAGGCATCAAAGCAGAAAGTAAAGATCGTTCTGAATCAGATTCTGGAGATGGCAATCGAGCAGAATCTGCTCCAGCGGAATCCCCTTCATTCTCGTTCATTACGTATAACGGGCAAACAATCCACGGAAACGAAGCCATATTCCATTGAGCAAATCCGCTATCTTGCGGCCCATTTGAACGATCTGTCCAGGGATTCAGATCGAGCATGGCTGGCTCTGCTGATATCATTGCCGCTTCGTCCCGAGGAAGTGTTGGGTCTCCGTTGGCAGGATTTTGACCCTGAGAAGCGCACGATATACATCCACTGCACAGTAACCCATCCGGACAGGAATATGCCGGAATTTGCCGAGTGCACCAAAACGGATGCCAGCAGGCGGACGCTGGTGTTGCCGGAAAGCATCGTTCCGTGCCTGGGAAAGCGTGGAAAAGACAAAGACTTCATTGTTGGCGGAGAAAAGCCCTTGTCATACACAGAAGTCACACGGATGCGCAATCGGATCAAGAGAGAAACCGGCTTTGATGACAAGATCACACCGCGGCGCTTCAGGACAACGGTAGCTACTGATATCTCCAGCAAAACACGCGACCTGAAACTGGTACAGCATATGCTGGGGCACAGCACGCCACAGATGACGCTAAAGCACTATGATAAGGGCCGCAGCACGGCGGTTGACGCCAGCACAGCGATCAGCGAAGTCTACGGGTTCGATGCCGTGTTACCTGCCAATTGACAGAAAAATTGACAGGCCCGACCGCTCGTAAACCCTTATATCATGCGGCTTGACGGAGGTTTTTGAGGCCCAAAAATTGACGAATTCATTGATTTTGAGGGGCGGGAAAATGGATGAGGTCACCCGAAATGCAAGTTCGTACCCTAATTCCTGCATTTTCACCCCCAAAAACGCATGAAAAAAACCTGCATTTCTGCAGGTTTTGCTGGAGCTGATGACCAGATTCGAACTGGTGACCTCATCCTTACCAATTATCCGAAACGTTATATTTCGTGTTATATCGTCTAGTATCATTTGGACGACATATAATGAAAGAATGCTTTGCAACGGCTTATCGTGTCACATCGTTGAATATCGTCAAATATTCTCTTTTTTTATGCCCCTCAATACTTTGCTCAATACTTCAGGCGATTGACCTCATCCCTCTTTTCTAGCCTTTTTGATGGCATCACGCGCAGCCTGACCGGCCTTTCTGATACTCTCTTCGTTGGCATGGGCGTACATCCGCAGTGTGACCGCCGTGTCCGAGTGGCCCAGCCTTGCCGACACGCTGACTACATCGCCGCCGTTGGTGATGGAGAGGCTTGCGCTTGTATGCCGGAGCATATGAGGGTGAAAATGGGGGATACCGCATTTATTCCCAATGACGGTGAAGTACCGTGTTGGGGATGTCGGATACATGGGCGATGCCGATCCGTCAACCGTGAACACATACTTTGAAACACACTTTCCTGATTGATCCTTCCGATATTGTTTTAGCATCTCCACGGTATCAGGTCCTATGTCTATCTTTCGCGTCTTTCCATTTTTGCATGATGTTTCATAGACTTCACCCTTGGCATATTGGAGATTATGCCTGACTGTTACTATGCCGTTCTTCATGTCGATATCGGACCAGTGGAGGCCACACAGCTCACCGCGCCGCATTCCGGTATCAATTGCCAGGGTTACATACACCCGCCATTTTAACGGCTCACTCTCCATGATCTCAAGCAAGCGTGTTACCTGATCGGCAGTCAGGGCCTTGTCTTCCTCATCCTTTGACCGCTCGTCCTTCGATTGGACGGGCCGTTTTACTTTGAGCATCGGATTGATGGCGACAGTATCATCCATAAATGCCATTTGGAAGATGCCGTTGAGAATGTTGTACAGCTTGACACATGAAGCGTGAGCGTGTCCTTTCGTTCCCTCTTGCTGGAAGTCAAGAAGCCTTTTCATCAGCATTGCCGGTGTAACCTCAGTCATCAGGCAGTCGCCCAGTTTTGGAAGAATGTGCTGATCGAAAAACATCTTATAACTGGCGATCCCATTCCGTGACATTGATACCTTCTTTGCTGGCAGGAAAACGTTTTCAGCATACTGCCGGACGGTTTTCAGCTTCGCCGCCTCTGCCGCCGCCGCATCCTGTTCCGCTTTGATCTCAGCGCGGTTTTTCACTTCGCCGTCATGGCAGCGCGTTTCAAACTCACCGGCGACACGTTCCAGCTCGCGCATGGTGGCCTTGTCGCTCCATCCATCCGGGCGATACCAATTCATGGTGTAAGGCGTGAGGCCGTAACCACGGGACACAGAGATTTTCCAATACCGCTTGCCGTCTTTTGTGACCATTGGTTTCTTACTCGCCATCTCTCAACCCTCCCGATTGCTGTCACGATATTGATTCAGTACACTTTGCCTCATTTTTTCGATGAGACCTTCCATGTCACGCAGTGCCGCTTCTTTCATGAACCGGACCGGCACTCTGACCGGCTGATTCGTTCCGTTGATCACACTGTCAAACTCAAGTATTTTGATTGGTTCATTGTTTTGTCTTACGGGAGTAACGACTTCAAATCCGTCAGGATGAGTTTCTGTTTTATCCTCTGTATACCAGGCCTTTTCAAAATCTGTTGTCAGATAAGCATAAAGGTCATCCAGTATTTCTGCTCCATAAGAGGATTGAAGTAACACGTTCAGAACGAACAAGTGGTTTGCTCCAACAGTGTTCCGGTATTTCCGGCGAGTCCGCTCCATATCGTTCTCAATGTAAAAATCTTGCATTTGCCGCAACGCTCTAATAGACGCGTCAGCAAGGCCGGTTACTTTGGCAGCGATAGCGGGATTCACTTCCACACACCTTGTATCACTGCGTCCAAGAAGCCAATCGACAGAGACATTGAAATAGTCAGACAGTTTCGTGTACATCGGTACAGTTAGTTCTCGCGGCTTTTCTTCTTCGTTTAGAATGTCGCTAATCATAGATGCCCCAAGGCCTGTTTCGTCAGAGAGGACCTTCTGAGAAGAGATAGACCTCTCGTCCATCAAATCCCTTAGTTTTTTTGTTAGCGAAGGATTGTTAGCAAGCATAGCCGGCGCAAGTTCCACACACAGAATCTGCGAACGTTTTTGCACTCGCTGATTTTTCCGGTGGAAATATTGCAGTCACCTCCCATTCATTATGATATGATCCGTGTGTAGATGATTGAGCGCTCATCATCTACGCATAGAAGTTTATCACAGGACCGACGAGATGTCAAGGCGGGAGGATTGCATGAAAAACGAACAACTACGGCTCTATCTGCGCGGCAACGGTGTTACTATGTGGGAATTAGCTGACCGTTTGGGGGTGTCGGAACCAACGCTGACACGGCTCTTCCGGAGGGATCTACCACCCGAGAAAGAAAGGGAGATCAAGCAAATCATAGCTGATATTAAAGTGGAGAGAAAGGCGGGATCAAAAGATGTCCATGCAACACACACCTCCCAAACGAGCAAATGATTCACCAGCTCCCTTCTGCACCGTCCGAGAGTTTGTCGCCCGGTCCGGTCTGTCGGAAAAGTACATCCGCTTGTTGGTCCGTCAGGAACAGATCCCCTATCTGATGGCCGGCAACAGGGCCATGATTGACGTGATCGGCGCATTGGATGCAATTCGGCAGATGGCATCAGGGAGGAGGTGAGTTTATTGAATGATCTGACTCCGGAAGAGATTCGCGGTCTACTTGATACTGACAAGACCGGAAAGATATACGCATCTTCATCGAATTTCCGATTGATCTTGGAACGAGACAAGCACTTCGGAAACATCCACCTGGACACCATAAAAGGACGAGCTTATCGGATCATTGACGGAATGCGTGTCTATTGGGCTGACGTGGATGATTCCCGGCTTCGTGACTATATTGAGTCAACCTATCTGATCCGGTCAAAAGAAAAGACTGAGGACGCGAAACTTCTATTTCTTGATTCCCGTGGAACAAACCCAATTGCAGAATACATCGACGGTGTCGCTTGGGACGGGAAACCGCGATGCAAATACTTCTTCAGCAAATATGCCGGTGCAAGTGACACGGATTACACCAGGGAGGTTTCGCGAATATTCTTCGCACAGGCAGTAGACCGGTTATACAATCCCGGATGTCAGGCAGACCATGTATTGACCCTTGTTGGTAAACAGGGTGACGGCAAGTCAAAAATGGCGCGGTGGCTGGCTGTTTTCGATGATTATTACGCCTCTGTCACCACCATCAAGGGAAAAGAAGGATTTGAGGCCGTTCAGGGTAAATGGATCTGTGAGCTGGAGGAGCTGATGGCCATCATCACATCAGGCGGAAAACACCTTGAGGCCGAAGCGAGAACCAAACAGTTCATCAGTACGCGGAGCGATTATTACCGGCAGCCGTACATGCATCACCCCGGCGACGTGCATCGATCCTGCGTGTTCATCGGTACCACCAACCGGGAAGAATTTTTGACAGATCCGACAGGGAATCGCCGGTGGTATCCCGTAAAGGTGAAGATCGACTCATACTGGATGGAAGATCACCGCGAGGAAATACAGCGCGAGATATTGCAGTGTTACGCAGAGGCTTGTTACCATCTACGGGCAAAGGATCAAGACTCAAAGCCTTATCCAAGCCGGAAATACGTTAAGGACATCGAAGACCAACAGGAGGCATTTGAATATGAGGACGGTCGGCGGGAACTAATTGAGCGATACTTGGTTCAGACAAAATTGGAGTATACATGCTGTCTTGACATCTGGCAGAACGTTCTGCATCCGCACAGTCCGCATTTACGGAATGAAATGCCGAGAACGGTCGCCAACGAAATAGGTGAAATCCTCGTTCATAAGATCGGGTGTACCCGATCCGGTACAAAAGCTTTTTACGACCAAGCCGGGAACCTTAGGTTCAAAGCGAAGGCTTTCAAAGTGCCGTGCGACCTGGAGGAACGTCTGAAAAAATGACTCTGTCGGTTGTTTCGGTTGCAGAAGGTTGAAGCGAAAAGCCTTGTTCTTGCTATAATTGCAACCTTGCAACCTTGTAACCTTGTAAATTGGATTCTTTAGAATGCCTTGTAATATTTTCAAAACACTTGGTTACAGGTTGCTTGGTTGCAATCCTTCTTGTTCACATCCCCGCCGCCATCAGGCCAGAAAGGACCAGGACTGAAGGAGGATGATCCACCGGCACAAAACCCTTATGAATTTTGCGGGTACTCGCGCGGGTAACTAAGGCACCCAGGCACCGCGCATTTTCCCCACCGGGTGGGTGCCGTGCTGGGTGAGACGGACACGGCAGCGGCTCCCTTCATCGTGGTTTAATAACCAGACACAGCGGACATGATGCGGAGAGAGTACGCGCCTGGACACCGTGCCGGACCGGAAGATGTGCTGCCGGGAACCGACTGACATACACACAGCGCATACCCTCCACACAGGCCAGCGACACCGCAACAGACACACAAGCAACAATATACGGAGACGGCGCGGACGGCATAGCGGACACATCGCACCCCGCGCCGATCTTCCTAGATCAGTAGTACCGAATTCGATGTATGCGGAATCTGTCTTGGACACCGTGCCGCCGCGAACCGATCTGACCAAGGGGAAGGATCAAACCACCCATGTTATTAGATGTCAAAAATGGTAAGCAAAAATGACCACCGCAGACAAAAAGGCTGAAACTATTCGTTAAACTTCTGTTTCACGAATAGTTGAAAATGGCAAATTTGTCATATATGGCAATAAAACAAACCAAATAATACTTGCCGTGTATAGGTATGAGAGAAAGGCCGGATTTTTCGCATAAATACACGGCTAGAATACATCAAATATTCAGATTGTCGCATCACCTTGCCGGTAAACAGATCGGACAGGAGAAAGGCCGCAGCCTCCAAAGAGATCCTCCGCAAGCACTCGAAGGACTTCGACGGCACCCTGGACGATACCGACGTTATCAAGCTGGCCGGCATCAGCCGCAACAGCTACTATCTGTACAAGCGCGAACTTCGAGCCGAATAACATTTCCCCACAGATTGACAAGGCCGGGAACAGACCCGGTTTTTTTCGTGTTCCTGGACAGCGTTTTTTATCCGTGTGAACATACACGTACAGATAGCGTTTTTAAGGCACCCAGCAAGCCCATACAGCCGCTTGCAATGCGTAGTAGTAGATTATACCACCTCCACCGGCAAGGCCATTACAGCGCATTTTAAGCCTATTTACGACGATGCTAATAAACAGCATATCAAGCAGCCGATACATATGTGTAATGTGTGTAGAACATTGACAATGATATGTAAATGTATTAAAATGGTTATGCGCGGAGACCTCAATAAATACACCGCGCGGAAAGGGCGATCAGATGATAGAACAATTCAAATTGGGACTCCTACGCGGCACAGAACCCGCAGCCGTGGCCAAAGAACTAAAAGAGCGACTGCGTAGGGAAATTGAACAGCGCGAACGTGAAATAGACGAAGACAAGAAACGGGCCGACTTCATCGCGCTGGGCATGAGAGAGCCGAAAGGCACCGAGCCGCGTACCATCGCAGACAGCTACCTACGGCAGTATGAACAGGACACCGGCGAGAAGATCAGCGTATACCGGGACGGAGAGATAGCGGAAATGCTGAGAAACAACCTGGAAGAAGGGAGTGAAGACGAATGAAGAAGGCCGAAGAGAAGAAGACCGATACCACCGTACAGGAGAAGGCCGCAGAACTTCAGCGGCAGTATGTGCGGGAGTATCGCCGCCGGCACCCCGAAAAAGTAAGGGAGTGGAACCGGGCATATTGGGAGCGCAAGGCACAGAAAGCGGCGAAGTCAAATGATCATGTTATGTGAGCATCGATTAAACCGCAAATCCGAAGAAGGGAGGAGAGAGCTTGCAAAACAGCGAGATCATGCAACCTGGAAAAGACCAGCCCCAGCGATACAGCCCACAGCAAACCGCCGCGATCCGAAAAGCCGCCGTGCAGGACGTGCTACTTGCTCAGACAAATCTGCTGGAAAAGGCTGACACGCGGACGAATCTTAAAAACGTGGAAGACGTGCAGCGCGTGACAGCGGAGTATATCAATATGTGCGCGGACGTTGGAATTGTTCCCAATCTCGAAGGACTGGCCGCGCGTCTGGGCCTGAGCCGATCATACATTTACAGATACATTCGAGAAAGTGCGGAGACCGATCCGACCGCCGCATTTCTTAACTCGCAGCGTTTGGCGTGGGCAAGTGCCCGCATGGCTCTTGCGGAGCGCGGGATGTTAGATTCTCCCATGTCTATCTTCATCCTCCGCAACAGCGGCTTGAACTTCTCCAACCGGGATGAACCCGAAGTAGACGTTGAAGAACAGGACAAAAAACCGCCGTGGTTACGCGGATTGAGGGAGGAAGAAGAGAGCAAGCGACTGCGGGAGTATCTGCAATGTCTGACGGACGATGAAGACGCGGACGGTGAAACCGAATGATATCTGAACGTGACTGGAAGCGCCTAAAGCGCAAGGCCGACGCGGAGCTGGAGACCTACGGCATACAGCCGACCGAAAAGAAACTTGCGGCAATCGTGGCCGCGATGGATCCACCCACCCGGCGAAAATTCCTGCAAATGCTGGGACTTATACCGAAAGAGGGTGAACACCCTGCTAGATGACTTCCAGAATCAAGGCGGTTTTTACAGATACACCTCAACACAAGTGAAGCCAAGACCGTTCTATTATCGCCTATGCTGGCACATATGGAGTGAGTTTTTCACCCGCAGAGTGAAACAAGGACCAGCGGCACAGGCCGACATGGACGCGGCAAGGGAAGTGTGGGCAGATCTTGATGAAGACGCAAGAGAATTCCTTAAGTTTACCTTCCAATTTGACAGACAATGGTCTAACGTGAAGGATTGCGCGCGGGTATATGCCGTAAAGCGACGGCATACGCTTACAAGTACAATGAAAGCATTTGACCAGGCTAACAGACAGCTTGCTATCACTCGTGGAATCATCGACAACTGGAAAGGAGATAACCCAGATGAATAAGACAGCACAGCGACACGTTGCCGCGATCATGGACGCGGAGACGGCATACATGAACAGCACCGGGACGGCATTACTTCAGTACCGGCAGCGTAAATCACAGATCTACGACGCAGCGAGAGCGTACAAAGACGAACAAGCTCATATTGACAAGTATCTGCCCGACGCGCGTGATATAGCCCGTGATGCGCTGGCAAGGGCCGAATACAGTTACCGTAACACCATCAAGACCGCTGTAGCCGGACTGAAGAACGAGCTTCAAGCGGCAATCTCCGCGCCTATTCCGCAGACCTTTACGGACAGGCTGAGTTTTTACAGAGCAGCTGCGCTGACCCCGACGAAGACGGACGCAGAGAGCCTTATCCGCATGGCTGGGAAGAACCCGCTTGCAATCCGTGCCGTTGCAAAACTTCTTGACGATACTAAAGCACCGATCCGCATCGAGAGCCGCGCCGTTGAGATGTACGAAGCCGACCTTGCAACGCTTGACGAGCTGGCCCAAATGCCGCTTGTTCACGCGCCGGATGAAGTCTATACCGAACTGTGTGACGTGATGGCCGGACAGCCGGCACCCAACAAAACAGCGGCAGGATATAAGAACATCGGTAACACCTGGACGAGCATCCAGCTTCTTACCAATGGGCGATTCATCGCGCACAATCTGAAAGAGATTGAAGCGGCAGCGGACGCATGGAGCGCCGACGTTACCTATCAGATCCGCGAACGTGAACACGCCGAAGAAGTAGCCAGGGCGAAAGAGGAAGCCGAGAACGCCGGCGAAGAGTACACACCGGAGCGGGAGCCTGTCAGCAGTACCAGCGTGGAGAAGCGCAGCACCAATGGCGTAGAGCTGGCCGCAGAACTGGGACGGCAGATCAGCGAGAACAACGCCAACGCCGCCAAGACCGTACAGCATTACGCAAAGTAAGCAATACCCCTACAACCCATGAAGGGCGGGAACACCCCGCCTTTTTCACAACAAGACTATTGACATTAAGAATAAGGACAAGTATAATTCTCAATGGGCGCTATGGATAGGGAATGAACACTATACATACAATACACACATAGCGTACTATGCACAAGGGAAGTGATGCAGCTTGAGAGTATCAACAAGAAAACCCCGCTGACCAGAGCCGCCAAGCACCAAATCAGCAGGGTAGCACAGGAGAGACCCCGCGCCGTTGTCATTATAACACAGCGGCGCGACCACGACAAGAGAAAGAGAGGACGCGCCCATATGAAGAATACCCGGAAAGTTGACTTTATGGATGTCGATGACATCATCAGCGATATCAGAACCATGCAGGAACGCGCCGCAGTCATCGCGGAGCAAGTAGCGGAACACTTCCACTACAACGGCCCCACCGAAGCAGCCATGAAAGAAGTCGCATTGAACTACCAGCGTATCAGCGTGTTCGTGGACATCCAGCAAGATGTACTCTTCGAGATCGAAAAGCAGCTTGACCGCTGGGACAACATCCGCAGCACCCTGCCGGAGAAGAAGCCTGTGACCTCCACCGCGCCGGGTGTCCGTCACAACATCGTGTTGACCTATGAGGAACCCGCAGACGGTGAGAACCTCTTTACCGGCTTTAATCGGATCCATGAGAAGGGCGAGAAGCCGCAACCCGCGGACAAGAGCCTTGCACAGCTTGCGTGGATCGTCGAGCGCATCCGGGAAGATGACATCTTCGAGTTTGGAGAAGATCGCGTTAACGAGAATCTCGAACGCCTTGTAGCTGAAGCCGGTATCGTTCTTCACCGTCATGACAGACCGATGTTTGCAGCACAACAGGCCGGTGACATCTTGCGCAACTTGTTCGCATCCTGGAAGAAGCAGACCGCGCCGGAAGAACCCGAAGCATAAAACCCTTGCAGCCTATTGACCTACTCAGACCGGTAAGGGTGTAGCGGCGCGGATGTCGTTACACCCTACCGGGTGCCCGCCTTTTCCAGATGGCACATACTCCGCAGCGTGTACCATCCGCAAAGGGCAGGAAGCCCGAAAAGAAAAAGGAAGGGGATAATCAGACATGGCATCGAGAAAGACTAACGCAAAAAACTTGAACTCAGACGTGACGGACTCCATCAACACAGAACCCCGCCAGAACAAGACCCGCCGCGTACAGATCATGATCATACCCGCAGACTTCGAGAGATTTCAAGCTTTCGCCCACTTGGCCGGCAGCAACGTGAACCAACTGTTAAACGACTTCATTCATGAGACAGTCACGAAGTACGCCGACCGTATAGCCGACTATGAGCAGCAGCGTGACGAACTGCGTAAAGAGTTCAGAGTGACCTCGAACGAGTGAAGAGCCTATGCAATAGGATTGCCGTCTTTCATGTGTTCTGAAAGGGTGCTCAATACTTTGCTCAATATTTCAATCATTCTCCGTTCCCTATCCGTTATGCTTTTGTAAAGAAAGAACCCCCGGAAACGCTTGATTTCCAAGGGGTTTCAGATGGAGCTGATGACCAGATTCGAACTGGTGACCTCATCCTTACCAAGGATGCGCTCTACCGGCTGAGCTACATCAGCACGCTCTCGCGGCGACAGTTGGTATCATAGCACAGAAGTTTGAAAAAAGCAAGGGTTATTTTTCTGGATTTTGACTGCACGATTTCCCGATTTCCGGAGTTTTGACAACAACTATTTTCCAAAACATCGATTGTCAGAAAGGGACTTGAACCCTTTTCACGAATAGATTACCATGAGAGACAAAGAAGCATGAGCGCCGGGACGGATGCGTTGTTTGCGGGATCTTGTGCCGGTGCTTTGAAGGAGCTTGACCATGGCAGAAGAAATGAGAAGAGAGGAATCGGATTTCAGCATCCTGGATCTGCACGGAGCAAAGCAGCAGCGGAGGGAATCTGCCGCATGCTTCCAGGACCTGAATCTGGACACGGTGATAGACCTGCTTGCGGCAAAAGGCGGCAGGTCGATCCGGGATTATTATCGTTATCTGCCGGAAACCGCGGAGGAAGAAGCATACCGCCGGGCCGTGTACGGCGATGTCAGGAAGAAGGATGTATTCGATGCGCTGACGGCTTTTTCCGGGAAGGTGACTTCCGCCGAAAAGCTGCGCCGTGAGAAGGAGAAGGTTTCGGATCCCATGCAGCGTGCGGTCTGGCATCTGCGGGAGATCGAGGCTTTCTGCACGGGATGCGATATGCTGGCGGAAGAGTTGGATCGGGCGAAACTGGATTCTGAAGGAATGTGCCGTTTTCGGGACATCCTGCGGGACATTCTGGGTCAGGATGATTACAGGCGGATGCGGGACAGTGTCTGCGGGATCATGCGGAAGATCCGCAGGCTCCGCCTGGTGATCTCATATGAGAAGGATCGGATGCAGGTTACGCTGGGGGAGGTGTCCGGCGAATACCGGGCGATGCCTGATAACACAGGAAAGCTCCTCCAGAATCCGTTTTCATCGAATCCCGCGCTCACTGAACTGGAAAACGCCTGTCTGAGGATCCTGGAGAAAAAGAAGCCGGAACTCTTCCGTGAGATTCCGGAGGTTTCGCAGTGCTATGAGCAGTACGAAATCCCGGTGCTCATCCGGTTTGAGAAGGAGAGCCGCTTCTACCTGTCGTATGCCGCGCTGCAGCGGGAGATGGAGGAAAAAGGCTTTCGATTCACGGAGCCGGGCACATCCGACGACCGCCCGTTTGAGGCGAAAGGCCTGTATGATCTCGCCCTCGCCTGCGTCTCCGTGAAGAACGGGAAAACGGTTGTCGCGAACGATTTCCGCTATGAGGAGGGGGAGAGCTTTTTCGTGCTTACCGGCCCCAATCAGGGAGGAAAGACGACCTTTGCCAGAAGCATGGGTCAGCTGGTCTATTTCACGAGGATCGGCTTGGACGTTCCGGCTGTGCAGGCGAATGTGCCGTTCTTCAGGGAAATCCAGACACATTTCTCCGTGGAGGAGAGCGTGGAGACCGGCAGGGGAAAGCTGAAGGAGGAACTGGTCCGTCTGGCCCCGATGATGGAGGCGCGGAAACAGGGATCGTTTGTGGTCATCAATGAACTGTTCACCACAGCCGCGAGCTATGACGCCCGCATCATGGGACGGAAAGTGCTGGAGCATTTCATCGGGCTGGGCTGCCGCGGCATCTATGTCACGCATCTGAAGGAACTGACAAAGGTGCATGAGCGCGTGGTGAGCCTGCAGGCGATGCTGGACGAGCACAGGAACCCGACGTTTGAGATCCGCCGCGGCGAGGCGACGGATGCCGCATGCGCGGAGAATCAGGTAAACAAATATCGGCTGACCTATGAGCAGCTGAAGGAGCGCTTATGAAAGTTTGTTTGCTGTACGGAGACGATGACAGGGAACGGATGGCGGAGAGCACCTATTTTGACGCCGACAACATCGTCCGGGACCTGGGCCTGCAAAAGCTCTTTCAGGCAGCCGGACGCGGACTCATCCGCACAAACGGCAGAGTGGAACGGGTGGAGAAGGAAGATCCCTACCTCGTGGCGATCATACGGAAGATCGTGCTCATCCCGCTCGCCTCGGAGGCAGAGATCGGATACCGCCACGCGGTCATGCGGGACTGCTTCCGACACGAAGATCTGATCCGGGGCCTTTACCGGATCAGCAGCGAAACGGTGGCGGCATGGGACGGGCTTGGACGCAGGACCCGCGAGATGTCACAGCAGCGCACGCCGGTCGCCAAAATGATGACGGAAATCCAGGTGCTCAGCCTCCTTTGCGATGCGTTGACCCAGGTCCGGGATCTGCTCGCACGGGAGGATGCGGAAACGGGGCATCCGGAGAAAGACGGTCTTGTTTCCGACGGATTCGTCTGTTTTTGCCGGAGATTCGCCGCAGCGTTCCCGCCTGAGCGGGAGCGGGCAGTCCGGAAAGTGCTGGAGGATATCGCCTTCTTCACGGGCGATGCGGAGAAAGAAGAAAAGGGCGAGCGGATCATTCAGCGGGTATGGACGGTCAAGCCGAAGATCGTTCTGGAGTGCGGGCTCGAGGACGGGCTGAAGTTCAGTTCCATGAAACTCGCGGAGGTCGCTTCGGAAAACATGCGATTCTTCCGTCCGGGCACGACTATGAAGAAGCTGCAGGAGATCCGCTATTCCGGCATGCCGGATTCCTTTCCGGTGGAGAAGGATCCGAGACTTTCGGAGCAGGCCGGGATGCTCGAATTCGGGGTCGTCAGTTTCCTGATGGATCAGGTGATGACCGTGATGATGGGGGAGTTCCAGTCGTTCTTCGATCAGCTGAAGCTGCAGACGGCTTTCTATCTCGGAGCGATCAATCTGAAAGCCTACATGGAATCGTTTGACACGGCTTTCTGCTTTCCGGAGGTCACGGACCGGAGTGTGCTGGAGTTCCGCGAACTCCGCGAATTCGTGATGGGACTGGAGTTGCGGAGAAGGGTCGTCGGCAATACCTGCTCCATGAACGGGAAAGACCTGCTGATCGTGACCGGCGCCAACCAGGGCGGCAAGTCCACCTTCCTCCGGAGCATCGGGATCGCGCAGGTGATGATGCAGTGCGGATTGCCGGTGACTGCGGAAGCATACAGGAGCGGCATCTTTCCCAGAACCTTCGTTCACTTCACGCGGCGCGAGGACAGCTCCATGAACAGCGGACGTCTCGACGAGGAGCTTGGCCGCATGAACCGCATCGTTGAACAGATCGGTGACGGATCGCTCGTTCTCCTCAACGAATCCTTCGCGACGACCACGGAGAAGGAGGGTTCCGTGATCGCGTACGATATCACGAAGGCGCTGACGGAGGCGCATGTGAAGATCCTGATGGTCACCCATCTGCTCTCATTCGCGAAACGCGTCTATGAGGAAGCGAAAGACGACCCGGATACCCGCGTGGAGTTCCTCTCCGCCGAGCGGAAAGCCGACGGGACCCGCACCTTCAAAATGATCCAGCACGCTCCGGAAATGACCAGCTTCGGACTGGACCTCTACGAGGAGATCGTGGAGAAGAAGGGCCGTTGAGTATACGTGATCTGTGATGCATGTTCGCTGCCGGATGAACGCCGGCGGCGTTTTTTCAAAAGAAAGGACCGGGCTGCCTTTCGACAGTCCGGCCCGGATAATTGAGATCGAATCAGTTGCCGGAAAGGATCGCCTGGAACTCGGCATCATGGAAATACTCGACCTGAGAATCCGCATCGAAGACCATCACGGCGCCGTTCTCGGGCGTGTAAGGCTCCCATGCGATGCCGTCCTGGCTCGGGTCACCTGTCTTCAGGAAGTTGAGAAGCGCTCGGGATGCCGCATCCTGCAGGCTGTGAGCACCGTCACGATCACCGATGATCAAGTAGTCCACCATGTCGACATTCCGGAAGAAGAAGGGGATGTCGCCACCGGTGTGCCAGGCAGCGCAGCCTCCGAAGACCGGGAACACATAGGCGAAGACGTAGCTGTAGGCCGTGCCGCCGCATGCCGCCTTGGCCGCCACATTGTTGTCGTTGCGGGCCACGGTGAAGAGGATGTGGCGCGGATCCATATCGGGATATGCTTTCTTGAAGGCTTCCAGCGCTTCCTCAGCCCTGTCGCCGAATTTGGCTGTCAGCAGCTCCCGGAACTTCTCCTCGGACATATCCGGCAGAGAATAGGCCGAGAGGTCACCGTCCGCAGGGAAGCGGCCGGTGCGGGCGATGTTCTTGACGTTGTTGCCCGCGATTTCGGTCAGCGCGGTACCGATCATGACGGGCTTATCGACGGAGAGGTCGGTCCACTTGCCGTCTGCCACGGTGGGTGCGGGATAAGCCTCGCCGTCCACCACCGGACCGGAGCCGGCGCGCGCCGCATTGGCGGCCGCAAGCAGCTCAACATAAGGCATGGCCTTCAGCGCGGCGACGCCCTCAGCGTCCTGCGTGAGGCCGAGGTTCTCCATCATCTGTGCGGTTGCTGCCACGGAATTGGCCTGAGGGGTGGAGCTGACGCCGCCGGATTGGACGATGGCCTTGGCAAACAGCGGGACAGCGTCGGGCATGCCGAGCAGGGTCATGACCTTGCCGCCGCCGCCCGACTGGCCGTCAATGGTCACGTTGGCCGGGTCGCCGCCGAAGCTGCCGATGTTGTCATGCACCCAATGAAGGGCCGCGATGATGTCATACTGTCCGAGGTTTCCGGTGTACTTCCATTCCTCGCCGCAGGCGGAGAGGTCGAGGTAGCCCAGGACATTCAGACGGTGGTTGATGCTGACAAACACTGCTTCGCCGGTGGCGGCCAGGTTGTAGCCCCAGTAATAGGACAGCTCGATGGAGGAACCGGAGGAATAGCCGCCGCCGTGGATCCAGAAGATGACGGGCAGCTTGGCGTCGGGATCCATCGACGGGGTCCAGATATTCAGGTTCAGACAGGTTGCTTCATTCTCCACGTTGTCGATGCCGGAAGGCGTGATGAACTCGGCTCCGCTCGTGGTGGTCTTGTTTGCGGGAGCGACATCGCCCACAAACATCGCGAGCCGCACGCCTTCCCAGGGTGCCACCTTCTGCGGCATCTGGAAGCGTTCGGCGGTGGCGTAGGGAACGCCGAGGAAGGCATTCACACCGTCATAGTTGTAGCCCTGGATGGTGCCCGCTTCCGTCTCGGCGCGGACGTAGGTCGTGTAGTTCTCGGCGTGCGCAAGCATGACACAGGAGCACACCATGACAAGCGCCAGCATCAGAGAGAGACATTTCTTCATGTGAGTTCCCTCCATTTTGGGTCCTGTCGTATGAGTTTGTCGATCGCAAGGCCGACAGTTCGCGCTACCCGTCCGACCTTCTGATAAAATGATATGATTATTGGTAAGTTTTGTCAAGCGGCAAATCGCGGGGAGTTCTGTTTCACAGGATATTTGCACATCGGAAAAGGGCCTTGCGATGCAAAGCCCTTATGGAAGAATGGCGGATCATGCGATGCCGAGCAGGTCGCTCAGTTTGTCCAGATGCCATTTCGCGCGCTCGTCATCGCGGGCGTCGCCGATGGCCGCGCAGTCAAATCCGCCGGCAACGGCCGCTTCCACGCCGGCGTGGGCATCCTCCACCACCAGACAGTCCGCCGGATCCTGCCCGATCATCTCAGCCGCTTTCAGGAAGACCTCGGGATCGGGCTTGGAGCGGGTGATGCAATTGCCGTCCGCCACCGCGTCAAAGAAACCGGCCAGACCGATGCGATCGAGGATGAACGGCGTGTTCTTGCTGGAGGAGCCGATCGCAAGGATGATGCCCTTTGCCCGCAGCCCGTCCAGTGTCTTCTTCACGTCATCGCTGAGGTCGGCCGTGGACATCCGGGCCAGCAGCTGACGGTAGGTGGTATTCTTCTCCTCGGCGAAGGCTTCCTTCTCGCTGTCGGAGTAAGTCCTGTTTCCCTTCTCGAGAATGATCTCCAGGCTGGCCATACGGCTGACGCCGCGGAGCAGATGGTTCCTTTCGCGGTCGAAGGGGATCCCCAGCCTGTCCGCAAGCGCCTGCCAGGCCAGGTAATGATACTCATCCGTGGAACAGATGACACCGTCGAGGTCAAAGATGATGCCCTTGTAACGCATGCTGTGTTTCCTCCCATACAGCTCTGTGCCGCTGCGATCACTTATCGGTGTTGAAGAAGAACGTTTTCACAAAGGGGTCGACCGGACTGACGCCCTTGAACTCGCTTTCGCCGACCAGCTTTTCCACCAGGGTATCGACCACCAGGTCGGAGGAGTTATAAGCGTTGATGTAGGTCGGGATGCGCGGGGCGTCGATCAGGTGATAGGGATTGTCGACCGAGACCATTAGGTTCGGCACATCGTGGATCATCATGGTGACGGTCACGCGGGTGCCGGGCCAGGAGATGCGGGCCGCGGAGTCCGAGTTGGACGTCGCGATATTCAGGAAGTAGATGATGGCATCATACTGCTTTTTGAAATCGCGGATGGCGATCCGACCGATCGTGTTCATATCCTCCGGAGAGCCGTCGTACATATGTACTTCGAAGCCCTTCTCCTCGAGGTCCTTGCAGAAGCGCTTCTCATATCCGCCGTTGGGGTTGTGATAGTTGGGGACCACGGTGATCGGAATGACGAAGATGCGCTTCGTCTTCTCGGGGGACAGAGGCAGTATGTGCTGCGTGTCCTTGACCAGGGTAATGCCCTTGTCGGCGGCTTCCTTCGCGAAGGCAGCGCTTTCCGGGCGCTTGAAGATCTCCAGCGCGCTCTCCGGCGGAACGAGGGTGCCGTTGGCCTTCTTCTCGTGCAGGCGGAGCTTGGCCTTGATGCCGAGGATGCGGGCCAGAGCCTCGTTCAGCCGCTCGTCGGTGATGATCCCGTTCTCGTAGCCGGCCTTCATGGAGTCGAAGTCCTCCTCAAGGTCGCGGTGGAAGAGGAAGATGTCCGCGCCGTTGGCGATCGCGGTCGGGACGGCCACGGAGCGCGGCAGCACGTCGGTGAAGCCGGACATGCCGGACGCGTCGGTGATGAGCAGGCCGTTGAAGCCGAGCTTTTCGCGGAGGAGCTTGATGTTCAGTTCTTTGCTCAGACTGCCGGGGAGAACGTCCTCGTCCTTCGTGTCGGGACTGAAGTGCTTTGTGTAGGCCGGCTGCATGATGTGCACGGTCATGATGGTCTCCAGACCGTCGTCGATCAGGGCCTTGTACACCTTGCCGAATGTGGCGTCCCACTCCTCCATGCTCAGCATATTGGCGGAGGAGAGGAAGTGCTGGTCACGGCTGTCGACACCGTCGCCGGGGAAGTGCTTGGCGCAGGGGAGGATTCCGCCGTCCCGCATGCCGCGGCAGGAGGCCAGGGCGAACTCCTTCACCAGTTCGGGATCGGAGCCGAAGGTGCGAACATTGGTGATGGGATTGAAGGGGTTCATGTCGATGTCGACCACGGGGCCAAAGTTCCAGTTGGCACCGACCGCACAGCACTCCTCGGCGAGGATCTTTCCGCCGCGGTAGGCCATCTGCGGATCCCGGGAGGCCGCAAGCAGCATCTCATGGCCGTACTGGGTGCCGTCGCTGATCATGTTGTAGGAGCCGCGGTCCAGGTCACCGGCGATGAGCAGCGGGATTTTCGCGTACTCCTGCAGCTTGGCGATCTTCTCGCGGATCTCCGCGGAGGGCGTGGCGCGTAGAAGCACGCCGCAGGGATGCAGACCCAGGCGGTTGTACTTGGCGATCTCCTGTTCGGGTGAGGTCGGCGCCATGGGCAGAAAGAGCTGTCCGAGCTTTTCCTCGATCGTCATGCTCCCGATCGTGGATTCCACCCATGCGATCTGTTCGTCGTCCAGGTAAAAAGGCTTTGCCTTCAGGTCAACACTGATCTTCATGCGGTAACCTCCTTGTGCTATGCAGTTTTGGTTGCGCAGGAAGAACCCGCATCACGTGCAAGGTCCCTCTTCTGTCTCTATCTTACCATGAGAGACACGGTTTGCGCAAGCACTTTCTCCGGGAATGCATGAGAATCGAAAAGCATCCTCCCGGACGCCGGTCGGTCCGGAAGGATGCAGCGTTTCCATCTGAATGTCAAACCTTCACCAGGTCGTAAGTCCGTGTACCCAGCCCGATCTTTTCGCCGTGGGCGAGGGTTTCCTTCCACTTGACGTTCGGGTTGCTGTCCAGGAAGTGGTCGTGGTGATGATGCCAGTCCGGGCGGGCGAGATGATCGCCGAGCTGGCTGTTGCGGATCGGCTCGGCCTGCAGGCAGAGGTCCGCGCAGGCCTGGTCCAGCGCGACGGGATCGAAGGATGCCAGCATTCCGATGTTCGGGAGGATGGGCGCGTCGTTTTCGTCGTGGCAGTCGCAGTTGGGGGAGACGTCCATGATCAGGCTGATGTGAAAGGACGGACGACCCGCGCAGATGGCCGCGGTGTATTCCGCCATCTTGCAGCACAGGATCTCTGTCGCCGAATCATTGCCGTTGCTGATGGCGTCGAAAGCGCAGGCGCCGATGCAGCGTCCGCAGCCCTTGCACAGATCGGGATCGATGGAAGCCTTGCGGTCCGGACCGTAGGAGATGGCGTCGCTGCCGCACTCCCTCGCGCAGCGCTGGCAGCCGCGGCAGAGCGACCGGTCGATCTCGGGCTTGCCTTCGTTGTGCTGATGCATCTTTCCGGCGCGGCTTCCGCCGCCCATCCCGATGTTCTTGATCGCGCCGCCGAAACCGGTCATCTCATGCCCCTTGAAGTGGGAGAGGGAGATCAGGATGTCCGCATCCATCAGCGCTCTCCCGACAAGGGCGGTCGTGCAATACTCGCCGTTGGGCACAGGGATCTCGATGTCGTCCGTCCCGCGCAGTCCGTCCGCGATGATGACGTGGCATCCCGTCGTCACGGAATTGAAACCGTTCAGCTCGGCGTTGGTCAGGTGATCGATCGCGTTCTTCCGGCTGCCGGGGTAGAGCGTGTTGCAGTCCGTCAGAAAAGGCTTGCCGCCCAGTTCGCGGATCACGTCGGCAACGGCTTTGACATAGTTGGGCCGGAGAAAAGAGAAATTCCCCAGCTCGCCGAAATGCATCTTGATCGCGACGAACTTGCCGTCAAAGTCGATCTGCCCGATGCCGGCCGCGCGGATCAGCTTCTGCAGCTTGACTCCCTGGCTCACGCCGGTTTTGGTACGGAAGTCGGTAAAGTACACTTTTGCCGCTGACATGCGATGACCTCCCTGTACTGTTTTGGATTTATAGTTCAGTTTGCCTGCGTCTTCATGCGCAGGGTCAGACGAATGAGGAGCGTGCCGCCCGGCGTCATATGCGCTTCCGCCGCGCCGCCGTGCCGGGTGACGACCGCCTTGGCAATGGACAGGCCGATCCCGTATCCGCCCGTCTGCTTCCGGTCGCGGGATTCGTCGGCGCGGTAGAACCGGTCGAAGAGCCTGGTGCAGTCCTCGTCGCTCAGCGGACGGACCGGCGGGTTCTCGGTTTCGATAACGGCGTATTTTCCTTCGGAACGGCCTCGCAGGGTGATCGTCCCGCCCTCCGGGGTATACTTCACGGCATTGTCACACAGGATCGAGACGACGCGCTGCAGGGCTGCTTCCTCACCCCGCACGGACAGCCCTTCCGAAGCCTCGCACCGGAAGACTTTGTTCTGAAACTCGGCGATGGCCTGGTACGGCTGTGCGGTCTCCATGATGAGCCGCTGCAGGTCGACGGGCTCCGTCTTTTCCGGGTGTTCCGTCTCGTCGGCGCGTGACAGATAGACCATGTCTTCCACGAGGCGGCGCATGGATGCGGTCTGACTGCGGGTGCTGTTGATCCACTGGTTGTCCGGATCGTCCATGGCGAGCACGTCCATGTTGGCGGAGATCACGGCGAGCGGAGCCTTCAGCTCGTGGCTGGCATCCGTAATGAAGCGCTTCTGCTTCCTTTCGTTGAGGATGAAAGGGCGGATCGCCCTTCTGCTGAGCAGGGACACGGTCAGCAGGGAGAGCAGGATGCCGGCGGCGCAGATGATCAGGGAAAAGGTCAGCAGATTCCGGGAAGCACTCAGATAGCTGTCACAGTTGAGGAAGAGCCATGTACCCGCGCCGTTGCGTGTGGCGTATCTCCGGAAACAGTAATCGTCCAGGAATCCCGTCTCCCGACCCGATGAAGCGGCCCGGCTGAGCAGATCCAGCGCCGATTCGCGGCTGACAGATCCGGTGCGCTCCGGGTAGACGATCTGGAAAGTGCTGCCGGGCGCGCTGCTTCCGATAAAATACACGGCCTGCGTCAGCACGTTCTCGCGATGCCTGCTGCGGCCGGCCCACTCGCGGGCGCGCTCGTTCGAGAGCGAGCCGCCGACCTCCGCAAGGAAGGTCATGGTTTCAGAGATCTCCGCACGCACATTCAGCCAGTTCATCAGGTTGATCGCGACGGTGACCAGCAGCATGGCCAGGGTCAGCGCGAGCATGGCGATGCGGATGAACTTAAGTCGAAGCTTCTGCATCATCGGCGGTTTTCCCTTTCTCCAGCGAATAACCGACGCCCCGGACCGCGGTGATCTCAGCGGATGCCCCGAGAGACGCCAGCTTTTTGCGCAGCTGGGAGACGGTGACCCAGAGCAGGTTGAGCTCCGTGTCGTTGTTCCATCCCCACACCCTGTTGATCACCTGATCGATCGTGAAGACACGGTGCGGGTTCTCCATCAGCATCTCCATCAGACGGTAGGCCTTGTTGCCGAGACGGATGGACTCGCCGCCGCAGCGGAGATCCATGCTGCCTCTGTCGAGTTCAAGGTCGCCGAAGCGGATCACATCCGGCGCGTAGACCTCGTGGCGGCGTATGATCGCCCGCAGGCGAGCGAGCAGCTCTTTCGTGTTGAACGGTTTGGAGAGATAATCGTCGGCGCCGGAATCCAGCCCGGCAACGCGGTCCTCCACCTCGCTCCGAGCGGTCAGCATCAAGCAGGGCGTGTGCACGCCGTTCTTCCGAAGCTCCTTCAGCACGGAAAGCCCGCTCATTTCCGGCATCATCCAGTCAAGGATCATCCCGTCGTACTCGCCGCTTTGGGCAAGATCCAGGGCGTCCGCACCGTTGTCCGCGATCTCCACGTCATAACCTTCGTGCTCCAGCAGTACCTTCGCCGCCCTGCACAGGTCCGGATCGTCATCCGCAAACAGTATACGCATCTTTGTTTTCCTCCGATGACATCATAACGCAAATCGCCGCGGTCGTAAACCGTTTGCGCAGAAAAACATGAAAGTCCCTGTGCCGGTTGCCTGGCACAGGGATTGAGGTCGGATGTCAGTTTCCGGCAGCTTCCGGGGCAGCTGGAACGGAGCCCGGCTGGGTGCCGCCCTGCTGTCCGAAACGTCCGCCGACATTGAAACCGCCATGACCGCCGCGGCCGCCTCTGCCGCCGAAGCCGTTCATCATGCCGTTGCCGCGATCCTTCATCTGACCGCCGCGGCCAAATCCGCCGGAGGAGAACTGATAGCCGCAGTTGGGACATACGCCATTGTGCAGGGCTTCCTGATCCTTATATGCCTTCAGGATCAGATCGGACTGCTCCTGCGTCATCTTGCCTGCCTCGACATAGGCCTTGAGTTCCGCCTCAAGATCGGCGAATCTGTCGCTGCTGCGGGCTTCCTGAAGAGCTTTCAGCGCTTCCTGCAGCGCGGTGTCAGCGGTTGAGGCCTCTGTGACGGGTGCGTCTGCTGCCGGAGTCTCCGCTGCCGGTGTGTCGGGCGATTCGGCGAATGCCGCGACAGCCAGCATCATGGCCATGGCCAGAGCCAGCGCAATGCCTGTGATCTTCAGATGTTTCTTCATGTTTGTCAACTCCTTTGTTTTTTCTCGGCTCCCTTTCGGAACCATCTGCAGGATAACATCGTAAGCTTAAACAGCACTTAAAGAAAACGGGTGATCCGAGAAATTCTGAAAAAAGTGTCATGTGTCCCGGAATACCGGGCGGCAGGGCGGATACCTGACATTTTCATCCTTCCTCTTCCAAATTCAACAGCGATATGATATGATGTCATCATAGAGCAAGCATACCCAAACAACCGAACAGGAGGATCGCATATGAAGCTGATCGAAGGCCGCACCGGCACGCATTCCAGGGAAATCTCACAGCGTGAAATCGATCACCGCACCGTCGCGCGCCGAGTGGCCGCGGATGGAATCGTTCTGCTTAAAAACAACGGTGTCCTGCCTCTTCAGGAGGGTGCGAGCGTGGCACTCTACGGCGCGGCGGCCCGGCATACCATTATGGGCGGTACCGGCTCGGGCATGGTCAACAGCCGTCCGGGCGTCTCGGTCTGCGAAGGCCTGGTCAACGCCGGTTTCACCGTCACCAGCACGGAATGGCTGGACGCCCTGGATCGTGCTTATGACAAGGCCTACGCTGAATGGAAGCAGAGCATTTACGACATGAGCGTGCCGGGTGATTTCAACAGTCTGTACACGGCCCACTCCTCCCATCCGATGCAGGCGCCGGCCGGTGAGCCGATCACCGCCACCGGAACCGACACCGTCATCCTGGTCATCAGCCGTGTCTCCGGCGAGGGCGCCGACCGCCATCCCGTGAAGGGAGACTATTACCTCTCCGACATCGAGGAGCAGCAGCTGACCGAGATCTGCGCCGCTTACGAGAAGGTCATCGTGGTGCTGAACGTCGGCGGCGTCATCGACCTGGGCTTTACGGATCGCTATCCCATCGCGGCGCTGGTGCAGCTCTCCCAGCCGGGTATGGAGGGCGGAAACGCCCTGGCGGATGTGCTGTCCGGGAAGGTCAACCCCTCCGGCCGCCTCACCGAGACCTGGGCCATGCGCTATGAGGACTACCCCTGCGCCGGCACCTTCTCCCACATGAACGGCAACATCATCGAGGAGAAGTATAAGGAAGGCATCTACGTGGGCTACCGCTGGTTCGACGCCTTTGAGATCAAGCCCCGCTATCCCTTCGGCTACGGCCTGAGTTACACGGATTTCAAAGCAGCCGCTGATCCGGAGGCCGTCAGGGCGGACCGCAGTATCTGTGTGCCTCTCACGGTCACAAACACCGGCAAACGGCCCGGTAAAACCGCCTTCTTCCTCTTTGCCGCCTGCCCGGACGGTTTGAGAAAGAAGGAACACAAGCGCCTGATCGCCTTCGCCAAGACCCCGCTCCTGCAGCCCGGGGAGAGCGCGGTCCTGACCCTGGAAGCTGGCTATGAGCTGCTGGCCTCCTGGCACGCGGGGCGGTCCGCCTGGTATCTGGACAAGGGCGTCTATCGCCTGTTCTGCGGTTCCGACGCCGAGCGGATCAGCCCTGTGGCCACCCTGACCCTGGCAGAGAACGTCTGGGGAGAGAAGCAGCACCGCGTCTGTCCGCTCCTGGATGCCCTGCCCGAGCTTCAGCCAACCGCCGAGGCGGACGCACGCCGGGCGGAGCGGCTGAATGCCCTGTTCACGGAGAACCTGCCTGTACTTGCGATGGATACTCAGGCAAAGGCTGCCCTCGACGAATACACAAAGCCGGCGGATC
Organism: Clostridia bacterium; assembly: GCA_017429265.1. GTDB lineage: Bacteria > Bacillota > Clostridia > Christensenellales > Aristaeellaceae > RUG11272. Next base: position 66,841 of record JAFRPG010000090.1, read on the forward strand.
TTCCTGCACCGACCGACCCGCTGGTGAAGAAACTGACCCTGGAGGAAAAGGCCTGTCTGGTGTGCGGACGTCCGAAGAAGGGAGACGCCTCCTTTATCGGCGATGCCGCCGTCCGCGTCCCCGGCGCCGCGGCTGAGACCACCCCGCTGCTGGAAAAGTACGGCATTCCGGCCACAGTGCTCGCCGACGGACCTGCCGGTATCCGCATCTATCAGCGCTATGAAGTGAACCCGAAGGACGGCAGCGTGTACAGCCTGGATCCTTATCAGTCGCTCGAGAACCGCATTTTCAAGAAAGAGTTCCGCCATGAGGGCGCGGAGGAGTATTTCCAGTTCTGCACCGCGATCCCCGTCGGAACGATGCTGGCCCAGAGCTTTGATCCGCAGCTGGTGGAGGAGATCGGCGGCGTCATCGCGCGCGAGATGAAGGAGTTCGGCGTGACCTGGTGGCTCGCCCCCGGCATGAACATCAAGCGCAATCCGCTCTGCGGACGGAACTTCGAGTATTATTCGGAAGATCCCCTGGTGGCAGGTCGGATCGCGGCCGCGATCACCCGCGGCGTTCAGGCGACACCCGGCGCAGCAGTCACGATCAAGCACTATGCCTGCAACAACCAGGAGGACAACCGCCGCGGTGTCAACAGCGTCGTCTCCGAACGTGCCCTGCGGGAGATCTATCTGAAGGGCTTCGAGATCGCGATCCGCGAGGCGCAGCCCTGGGCCATCATGACCTCCTACAACCGGGTCAACGGCGTGCATACCGCCAACAGCCGCGACCTATGCACCGTGGCTGCCCGCGAGGAGTGGGGCTTCCGCGGCATCGTGATGACAGACTGGACCACCACCAACAGTGAGGGCGGCGCCTCCGCGGCCAAGTGCGTGGAAGCGGGCAACGACCTGACAATGCCCGGCCTGCCCAACGATATTCATGAGATCATGGACGCCGTGAACGAAGTCAACGATCAGTCCCTGTCCATGGCGGATCTCGACGCCTGCTGCGCCAGGATCCTGACGGCCATCCGCCTGCTGTGCTGCTGAAATCTTCGCAGATCGGGCTTTCTGTTCACCAGGATCAGGGATTCTGTGTCGGAAAGATGAAATATACTCAAAAAACTTCTTCAAATGTGCAAAATTACCGAAATTTCCTGTTTACAAGTTCATTCAGATGTGATATGATGAATTGGTTTCTGCGCCCGGATGTCCGGATGGGCGGCTGCATGTGCCTCCCCGCACATGTTCCATCCCTCAAACGACGCGCAAAACCCGCATCAGCATAACTGCGGACCGCCTTCCGATCGGGCTGCGGATATGCGCTGTGCGCCTGCTTTCACCAGGTGCCGGCAAAGAACGGCGGAAAAGCACCGCTCCGGGGTGGGTTGCCCCTGAGACAGCGCCGGACCGCGTCTTTCGCCCGGAGTCAGTCCGGGAAACAACATTTGGAGGTGCATTGCACACATGGCACGCATTGCGGGCGTAGACCTGCCCAGAGAAAAGCGCGTGGAAATCGGCCTGACCTATATCTACGGTATCGGTCTGACCACTTCCCAGAAACTGCTCGCCGACGTCGGCATCAATCCCGACACGCGGGTGAAGGATCTCTCCGAGACCGATATCAGCAAACTGCGTGATTACATCGAGCACCACCTGAAGGTGGAAGGCGATCTGCGCCGCGAAGTCAGCATGAACATCAAGCGGCTCATCGAGATCGGTTCCTACCGTGGCGTTCGTCATCGCCGTGGCCTGCCTGTCCGCGGCCAGAACACCAAGCAGAATGCGCGCACCCGCAAGGGCCCGAAGCGGACCATTGCCGGCAAGAAGAAGGCTACCCGCTAAGGCATCAGCTTCTTCCAACAAGATTCGGAGGGATTAAAGAATGGCACCAAAATCCAAGATGAAGAAGGTCGTGCGCAAGCGCAAGGAGCGCAAGCTGGTCGAGCGCGGCGCGGCCCATATCACTTCTTCTTTCAATAACACCATCGTGACCATCACCGACACGCAGGGCAACGCTCTGTCCTGGGCTTCCGCCGGCGGCCTCGGCTTCCGCGGCAGCAAGAAGTCCACGCCCTTCGCGGCGCAGATGGCCGCAGAGACTGCCGCCAACGCCGCCAAGGAATTCGGCCTCAAGTCGGTGGAAGTCTACGTCAAGGGCCCCGGCTCCGGCCGCGAGGCTGCGATTCGCTCCCTGCAGGCCGCCGGTCTGGATGTGAGCATGATCAAGGACGTGACGCCGATCCCGCACAACGGATGCCGTCCGCCCAAGCGCCGTCGCGTGTAATTGAAGGAGGACAATGAACAATGGCAGTCAATAAGCAGCCGATCGCCAAAAAGTGCCGGAGCTTCGATATTTCTCCGGCTGTCATGGGCTACGGCAACAAGAAATCCAACCGCAACCCCGGCGGCACCCGCCGCAAGAAGGTTTCCGAGTACGGCGCCCAGCTGAAGGAAAAGCAGAAGGTCAAGTTCGTCTACGGCGTGCTCGAGAAGCAGTTCCATCATTATTATCTGAAGGCCTCCAACATGAAGGGTGTCACCGGCGACAACATGCTCAAGCTCCTCGAGCTGCGGCTGGACAACGTCGTGTATCGCCTCGGTCTGGCCAAGACCCGCCGCATGGCCCGTCAGGTGGTTGTGCACGGTCACATCCGCGTCAACGGCCAGAAGGTGAACGTTCCCTCCTATCAGGTCAGGATGGACGACGTCATCACCCTGCGCAAGCGCTCCGAAGAGATGGAGATGTTCAAGAGCCTGCGCGAAGGCACCGCGATCGTCACTCCCAAGTGGCTGACCTTCGATGCCCCCAATCTCACCGGCAAAGTAGTCGCGATGCCCGCCCGCGAGGATATCGACCTCCAGCTGGAAGAGAACATGATCGTCGAATACTACTCCCGCTAAGCCTGATCGATGTCGCGGAGTTTCAGCTCTGCGGCTGACCCCTACAGAGGAGGGTAAACGAAATGATCAACGAATTCGAACAGGCGCGTATCGAGTGCGTCAGCGTCGACCAGAACGGCTGCCACGCGACCTTCGTCGTGGAACCGCTGGAGCGCGGCTTCGGCCACACGCTGGGCAACTCCCTTCGCCGCGTGCTTCTGTCCTCCCTCCCCGGTGCAGCGGTTTCTTCTGTGCACATCGAAGGTGTGCAGCATGAGTTTTCGACAGTTCCGGGCGTCAAGGAGGACGTAACTGAGATCATCCTCAACCTCAAGTCCCTGGCCGTCAAGCTCTACAGCGACGACGCCACCCGCAAGACCGTGTCCATCGACGCGCAGGGTCCCTGCGAAGTCACCGGCGCGGACATCAAGGCGGATGACGAGGTGGAGATCATCAACCCCGAGATGCACATCGCCACGCTGAACGAGGATGCCCACCTGCAGATGCAGCTGACCCTCGACCGCGGCCGCGGCTATGTGAGTGCGGATAAGAACAAGGACGTCACCATGCCTATCGGCGTGATCCCGATCGATTCGATCTTCACGCCCGTGCGCAAGGTCAACTACACGGTGGAAGACACCCGTGTCGGACAGGCGACCGACTTTGACAAGCTGGTCCTCGAGATCTGGACGAACGGCACACTCAAGCCAGAAGAGGCCATCAGCGGCGCCGCCAGGATCCTGATGGAGCATCTGTCCCTCTTCGGTGCCCTGACCGATCAGGTGATCCCGGTGACCATGGCGCAGCCCGAGAGCAGCCCGACGGACAAGGTCCTGGAGCTCACCATCGAGGAACTCGACCTCTCCGTCCGCGCGTACAACTGCCTCAAGCGTGCCAACATCAACACCGTCGCCGAGCTGGTCACGCGCAACCAGGAGGACATGATGAAGGTCCGCAACCTGGGCCGCAAGAGCCTGGAAGAGGTCGAGCAGAAGCTGCAGGCTTTGGGTCTCGGCCTGCGTCCCAACGAAGAGTAAGAGCAACCCATGAAGGAGGAAAATTCCCATGGCATATCAACGCAAGCTGGGCCGCACCGCTGATCAGCGCAAGGCTCTGCTCCGCAACCAGGTGACCAACCTCATCTGGAACGGCCGCATTGTGACGACCGAGGCCAAGGCCAAGGAAGTTCGCTCCATCGCCGACAAGATGATTACCCTGGCGATCAAGGAATGCGACAACACCGTTTCCGTTACCAAGCAGACCCATAACGACAAGGGTCAGCTCATCACCCTCGACGTCGTCAACGACGCTCCCTCCAAGCTGCATGCCCGCCGCATGATGATGGCGTACCTGTATGATCTGAAGGAAGCGCGCAAGCTCGACGAAAACGGCAAGCGCGAGACCAAGGCCGAATACAAGGAGCGCACCAAGGACAACAAGCATCCTGTGGTGGAGAAGCTCTTCCGTGAGATCGGCCCGAAGTTCAAGGCCCGCAATGCCGAAAAGAACTGCGCCGGCGGCTACACCCGCATCGTCAAGATGGGTCCGCGCCGCGGCGACGCCGCCGAGATGGTCATTCTCGAGCTGGTCGACTGATTCCGGACAACTGAACAGAACAAGCACATCAAAGCAATCAATCCCCGCTGCTTCCGCACAAAGGCAGCGGGGATTTCCGTTTACAGATGCTTTTGCGTTGATTCTTCATTTTTCACAAATTTCATACATTTCCGCTGCCATCCATGATATAATACGCATGATCCACAATCCTTGGGAGGCTGTATGATCGAATTCCGGCAGGTTTCGAAGCGCTTTGGACAGGTCCATGCGCTCCGCCAGGTGTCCTTCACGGCTCCGGACGGCTGTGTCCTGGGGCTTTTGGGCGTGAACGGAGCGGGAAAATCCACGGCGCTGAACCTGATGACCGGCTACTATCCTCCCACCGAAGGCGAGATCCTCATCGACGGCATGGACATCCAGGCAAAGCCGCGCGCCTGCAAGCGCCGGATCGGGTATCTTCCGGAGCAGCCGCCGCTCTACGATGAGCTGACCGTGCGGGAGTATCTGAGATTCGTCAGCGAGCTTCGCGAGGTTTCCGCGAGGGATGTTCGCCGGCACGTGGAGAACGTGGTGGATCTGTGCGGCCTGAAGCCGGTCATCGATCGCAGGCTCGGCAAGCTGTCCAAGGGCTACCGGCAGCGTGCCGGCATCGCGCAGGCCCTCTGCGGGGATCCGCCGACGCTCATCCTCGACGAACCGACGGTCGGCCTGGATCCGCGCCAGATCGTCGGGATCCGCGATCTGATCGGAGAACTCGGAAAGAGCCATACGATCGTGTTTTCCACACATCTCCTGCACGAGGTTCAGCAGCTTTGCAGCCGGGCCATCATCCTGCACGAGGGACATATCGTCTGGGACGGGAGCCTGCGCGATAGTGAGTCGGAAGCTCCGATGATCCTCCACGCCGTCATTCAGGCGGCAGACCATGGGATCGTGCAGGCCTTTTATGAACTGGAATGCGTGCTGCGCGTTCAGACAATGCCTTCTGCTGATGAGACGCTCACGGAATGCGTGCTCACCTGCAGCCGATCGACGGAAGAACGCCCGCAGGCGCAGGTCTTCCGTCTCCTCGCGGAACGGAATGCGCCGATCATCTCCCTGACCGAGGAAGCGGACAGCCTCGAGACGATCTTTCTGCGCGTGACGACGGGGAAGGAGGCGGAGCAATGACCGCGGTCTGGCGAAAAGAACTGCGCTCCTACTTCCTCACACCTGTCGCCTGGGTGTACATGGGCGTGTTTCTGGCACTCTCGTCGCTGTTTTTCTACATCCAGATCCTCACGAAGCGCTCCTCGGAGCTGCTGACATTCATCTCCCTGATCAGCTACCTGTGGATGCTCCTGACGCCCGTGCTGACGATGCGTCTGCTGGCCGAGGAGCGGTCCCGCCGGACTGACCAGCTGCTCTTCACAAGCCCCGTGTCCGCCGCGTCGATCACGCTCGGGAAGTTCCTGGCCGCGGTCACGGTTCTGCTTGCGACCGTCGTGCTCACGCTTACCTATGTGCTGGTGATCGGCCTGTACGGGCGTGTATACCCGGGGGAGATGCTGACCGGGTATCTTGGGCTGATCCTGCAGGGATGCGCTTTTGTGGCGATCGATCTGCTGATTTCCGCCCTTGTGCGCACGCCGGTCGTCGCGGCTGTCGCGGCCTTCGGCGTCAACCTCGCACTCTGGATGATGGATCTCTTCGCGGAAACCGCGCCTCCGTGGCTCGGGAAGATCCTCTCGTTCCTGAGCCTGTATGAGCGCACCGAACCGTTCATGATGGGGCAGCTTTCGTTTGCCGGGATCTTCTATGATCTGTCGGTGGCCTTCATCGCGCTGATCCTCACCGTGTATGCACTGGACCGGCGCCGCTGGAAGCAGGGAGGCTGAGCCGATGAAACGACAGAAACAGGCAAGGCCGGTCCTTGAACGGTTCGGAAAACGCATGCGCAGAGGAGCTTTTGCCGCCGTCTTGCTCGTGATCACCATCCTTCTGGTGATCGGGCTGAACGTGCTGATGACAAACGCCGAGAAGGAGCACGCATGGCAGCGCGACCTTTCCTTCAACAGCGTGACCACCTACGGCGAGACGACGGAGCAGGTCCTCCGCGATCTCAGCCGCCCCGTGCACGCCTATGTGCTGTACCGGGATGATCAGCAGCTGCTGTCCCTGCTGGACAGATATGCGGCCGCGTCGCCGTACTTCAGCTGGGAATCCGTGGACATCGCACTCAACCCGGGATTCCTCACCCGCTATCGGACAGCGCTGTCCGAGACATCGGTCGGCACTGACTCGATCGTCTTTGACTGTGAGGAGACAGGCCGGTTCCGCGTGGTCAGCTACGACCGGTTCGTCAACTACAGCTTTGACGATGACGGAAATCTCGTCTTTGATGCGATCAATTACGAGAGTGCGATCACCTATGCCATCCAATACGTGACGAGGGAGACCTCGCCGCGCGCCGTCTTCCTGAGCGGGCACGGTGAGATGAACGAACAGGAAACCGCGGCCCTGGCCGATCTGCTCACGCGGCACTTCTACGATGTTGTATACACCCCGCTGAACGCGGAGCAACTGACGCTCGGTGACAAGGATGTCGTGATGATCCTCTCACCGCTGCGCGATCTCTCGCAAAATGAACTGGAACAGCTCACGTCTTTTGCGGAGGCCGGGGGTAGCTTCTTCTTTGCGATCGACTGGGATACGCCGGTCGGGTCCATGCCGAATCTGCTCTCGCTGATGGAGTTGTACGGGATCATTCCGCGGCCCGGTCTGGTGGTCGCCGATGCGGATGCACGGAGCGCCTACTATGAGGGGTATCCGCACTATCTGTACCCGATCCTTGAGCAGACGGAAGCCAGTCTCGTCATGCTGCAGAGCGGTTCACCGGCTCTGCTGCTTCCGGCCGCGACCGCCTTCATGACGCCCGTACACGCAGACCCGTATCTCTACACGGACATTCTCCTCGCCTCTCCGGAGGATACCTATCTGATCCCGATCTCACGGGAAAACATCGACCGGCACGACGACGACCCGTCCGGCCCGTTCGCGCTTGGCATCCTGGCGTCGAGACTGACGCAGCAGACATTCTTCTCCAGAGCCTGCGCCATCGGATGCTCCACGGCGCTGACGGACACGGAGGTCTTTGCGCGGACGGACAACAGGGAACTCATCGTCCGCATTACAGACTGGCTCCTCAACGAGTCGGAGTTCACAGGCATCTCGGCGAGGGATGCTGTACGCCCGCAGCTCTCCGTCCGCTCCGTCGGCCTCGGATCGGCCGTTGTGCTGCTTCTGCCCATCGCCGTCATCGCGGCTGCCGTCGTGGTGCTCGGCTTCCGGCAGAGACACTGATCAAATAAGCGCGGAGGGAAACGCATGACAGGGGAGGATCGCGATCAGCGCCCGGTGGACGCCATGCTCCGCTCAGCCGCGGGGAGGATCAGCTTTCACATGCCGGGACATAAGGGCCGCGCGCCTTTCCCGGAAGATGACCCGTATCGGCTGGATACAACGGAGCTCCCGAATACGGACGATCTTTGGCAGCCCGGAGACGCGATCAAAAGTGCGGAAGACCGGTACGCCGGGGCAGCCGGAGCGGCTGAGACCTTGTTTCTCACGGGCGGATCAACGGCCGGCGTGCATGCCATGCTGCAGCTGTGGGCACGGGAAGGCGACACCGTGATCCTGCCCCGGAACGCCCATCTGAGCGCGGTGAACGCATGCATCCTCGGCGGCCTCGGGATCAGATGGATCCCTGTCACTTCCGCAGCGGACAGATATGTATACATTCGCGAGGAGGATGTGCTCGCGGCACTTGAGGCCTGTCCGCATGCGAGGACGCTGCTTCTGACCCGTCCGGACTACAGCGGCGGATGCATTCCTTTGGAACGCATTGTCCGTGCGGCACACGGGCTCGGCATTCGCGTCGCGGTGGACGAGGCGCACGGAGCGCATCTGCCGTGGATGGAGGGTCCCCGGTCTTCCGGGGAGTACGGCGCGGATGCATGGGTCCAGTCGACGCACAAGACGCTGCCCGCTCTGACCGGTACGGCGGTCCTGCATCTGCGGGACGGCGCGGACCGTCCGCGGGCCATGTGCTTGCTGCACCGGGAACAGTCATCCTCCCCGAACTATCTGCTCGTCCGCTCCATCGATGACGCCGAGGCGTGGATGGAACAGCACGGACGCGACTGCCTGCGCCGCCTGACCGGGCAAGGCCGGAACCTGCGCGGGAAGCTGCCGTCCTACGGCTATCTGGACGCGCAGTCAGGATGGCGTGCGTCAGGATACGATTTTGACCCGACAAGGCTGGTCATCTGCGCACCTCAGGGCGGGGACGCGCTTGCGGAAGCGCTTCGTGTGCGCGGTATCGACGTCGAAATGACCGACGACGCGCATGCCGTCCTGATCCTCACCGCGATGAACACGGAAGAAGACCTTGCGGCGCTTGATACGGCGCTGTCGGAGATCCGGCCGACGGCGGAGCGGCAGAAGGAAGCCGTTCGCCTCCTTCCGCTGCCGGAGCAGAAGATGACCGTGCGCGCGGCTGCGATGGCGATCTCGGAGGCGGTACCGCTTCACAGGGCGGCAGGCCGGGTCGCTGCGGAGAGCGCGGGCTTCTATCCGCCTGGGATCCCGCTGGTCGTGCCGGGAGAAGTCATCACCGAAGAAGTATGCGAATGCCTGATGAACGTCAGGCCGGAGAGCCGTTTCGGCTTGGAAAGGGAAGGAATACGATGCGTTGTGTGATCTTTGATCTGGACGGAACGCTGACCCAGAGCGATGAGGGCATCTTCAAGTCCATCGTGTATGCGGCCGAAAAGCTTGGCTTTGCCGCGCCGGATCCGGCGGACAGGCGGAAGTTTGTCGGCCCGCCGCTGGACTATTCCTTCCGTGAGTATCTCGGCATGAGCGAAGATGAGGCCCGGAAGGCTGTGGCCGCTTACCGCGAGCGCTACTGGGAGACCGGACTGTTCGAGAACCGCGTCTATCCGGGCATCCGGCGTCTTCTCCGCATGCTGAAGCGCCGCGGGGACTGGGTCGCGATCGCCACGGGCAAGCCCACGATCCCAAGCCGCCGGATCATCGAACATTTCGGACTGAACCGGTATTTCGACCGGATCATCGGCTCGCAGGAGGCTATGGGGGCAACCAAGCAGGATCTGATCCGCGCCGCTCTGCCCGATCAGTATGACAAGGCCGTCATGGTCGGCGACAGGCGCTTTGACATCGAAGGCGCGCACGCGGCCGGGATCCGGGCCGTCGGCGTCGGCTACGGCTACGGTGACGAGGAGGAGTTCCGGAAGGCCGGATGCGAGGCCTACGCCGCCACGGTCGATGATCTGATTGCGCTTCTCTGTCCGGGTGACCCGGTGCCTGCCGGTGCCTTCATCTCCATGGAGGGACTGGACGGCAGCGGCAAAAGCACCCAGATGGAGCGGCTCACGGACGCTCTGGGCCGCTGGGGTTTTGAGGTACAGCTGAGCAGGGAACCCGGCGGAAGCACGACCGGTGAGCGCATCCGGGAGATCCTCCTGAACAAGGACGATCCGATGGAACCGCTGACGGAAGCGCTTCTCTTCGCGGCTTCACGCAGCGAGCATGTGCGGACGGTCATCCGTCCGGCGACGGCTGCGGGCAAGGTGCTTCTCTCCGACCGTTTTGTGGATTCTTCTGCGGCCTATCAGGGAGGCGGGCGCGAGCTCGGCGTCAGCCATGTGATGGAGATCAACCGCGAGGCGGTGGACGGCTGTCTGCCGCTCCTGACGGTCTATCTTGATATCTCTCACACGGAGGCGCTGAAGCGCCGCTATCACGCCACCGCGCCCGACCGGCTGGAGCGCGAATCTGATGCCTTCCACGCCCGCGTCGAGGCGGCTTATCACGAACTGATCCGGAACGATCCGGCCCGCTTCCTCTGTGTGAACGCGCGGCAGAGCGTCGATGTCCTTGCCGATGAGATCGCCCGTGGCGTGATCGACAGACTGATCCGGGAGGAAGAGCGGGCATGAAGAACCGGGTGGTGGTCGGCCTCTCCGGCGGGGTGGATTCCGCCGTCGCGGCGCTCCTGATTAAGCGTCAGGGATACGACGTCATCGGCGTCTTCATGAACAACTGGGAGGAGACCGACGAGAACGGTTCCTGCACGGCTGTCGACGACTGGGCCGACGTTCGGGATGTGTGCAACAGGCTGGATATCCCGTATTACTCCGTGAATTTTTCGAAGGAATACATGGAGAACGTCTTCGAGCTCTTCCTCCGTGAATACAGGGCAGGACGCACACCGAATCCCGACGTACTGTGCAACCGGGAGATCAAGTTCAAGGCCTTTCTGGACCTGGCAAAGGAGCTCGAAGCGGACCATATGGCGACCGGTCATTTTGTCCGCACCGACAGTGCCGGGCATCTGCTGCGCGGTGCCGATCCGCTGAAGGATCAAAGCTACTTTCTCTATATGGTGCATGACACGCAGCTCCGGCAGGCGATCTTCCCGGTCGGCGGGATGACCAAGAAGGAAGTACGCGCCATCGCAGCTGAGAACGGCCTGAGCGTGAGCGCAAAAAAAGACTCCACCGGCATCTGCTTCATCGGGGAGCGCAAGTTCAAGCAGTTTCTTCAGACCTATCTGCCGGCCCAGCCGGGCGATATGGTTACCCCGGAGGGGATGCGGGTCGGGCGGCATGACGGCCTGATGTACTATACCCTCGGACAGCGGCGCGGCCTGGGCATCGGAGGATGTGGGGACGGACGCAGCTGGTTCGTCGTCGGAAAGGACCTCGGGCAGAACCGGCTGATCGTGGCGCAGGGGGAGGATCATCCGCTGCTCTACACTTCCGAGGCGGTCTGCACCGATGTGACCTGGGTTGCGGAAGCCTTGCCAGAGGGCGTACCGGTCCGGTGCACGTGCAAGTATCGATACCGTCAGCCCGATCAGGAGGTGGAAGCCCTGCTGAACGGCGACAGGCTGATCCTGCGCGCAGCGGTCCCGCAGCGGGCCGTGACACCCGGTCAGAGCGCCGTCCTCTACCGGGGAGAAACCTGCCTCGGCGGCGGCATCGTGGCGGAGACCCGCTGAACCGAAAGATATCTGCGAATCTGAAATCAATTAATATGCCGGCCGCTGACCCCTCTGCATGAAGAGGGGTCGGCAGCCGGTTTTCTTGGAATAGGGAGTGCGCCTGCGGGCACACCAGAGGGCTTTCCGATCGCCCTCTGGACTCCTTCGGCGCCGACCAGTCAAAAAAGGCTTTGACAGTTTAAGCTTCGTTTATCAACATTGCTTTGCAAAATGCCAAACAAGAAAGGGGCGATCCCGAAGGGTCCAGGGGCGATCGGAAAGCCCCTGGCGCGCTCCGCAGAGCGCGGAACCTCTGCCATATGGTTTTCCCGAACTTTCCGTGAAGAGCCATTTTTATCCTAATGAATCATGAGCGCTTCAGCAGGGAAGGCAGCTTGCCGCCAGCGATATCATTCCAGTCGACGACCTCGATGCCCAGTTCCGCGGCTCGCCTTCTCATGGGGGAGCGCGAGCGCGAGGCGATCGAAGATGTCACGATCATGGCACGGGAGCCCTCTCCGCCGAAGCGGTCGCGCAGGATGGCCAGTTCGTTCAGGGCTTCGGTTTTGATCTCGCAGGTCTTGCAGCTGATAAAGAACGGCTGAACCCCGCGCACCGCCATGACGTCGATCTCATTGGTCACCGTATCGCCGGGGCGGTCGCCGCCGCGCCAGTTCACCACGGCGCTGAGCACCACGTCGTCAAAGCATCCGGCTTCCAGGCAGGTCCTGTACACGTACAGTTCCAGCGCGGCGCCCACATCGCGAAGCCAGAAGCGCACCATGGCATCCGCGAAGCGCAGGGACATGCTGTCGTGACTGAGTGAGAGATCGGTGATGAGTCCGCGTTCCGCCAGGAAGCGGAGCAGATCTTCGCTGACGGTGGCCGAGCCGTGATCGACCTTTACGGTGCGCGGACCCTCCGCCGAGAGGTCGGCATCATCCGCGCGGGAGACACGCTGGAAATACTGCACCTGCTTCGGCCAGATGCTACGGAAGGAGCTGTAGGCCGAAAAGATCGCGTCGAGATCGTTCAGCCGATCCGACAAGGCCGCGTTATCCTCACGCCCGGGGAGCAGTTCGCCGCCGGCCATCAGGAAGCAGGAGCGGATGTCGAGCCGCACGGTGCAAGGGCGTGACCGGGCAAAGGGCGCGTTCTGGATGTCGTAGAACGTGTTCCGCTTACGGCTGTAGGTGAAGACGGGCGTTCTGCTGCCGGCCGCGGCGCCCGACGCGAAGAGGGCCGCGTCCGTGCCGCCCGAGATATCGATGGCGCAGTCGGGTTCCTCGCGGATCAGCCGCTGAATGGTCTTTTTGATCCGGACCGTATCGAGCAGGCTGGTCTCGACGAAGCGAAGGCGGGTGGGGCAGCCGCGGTGCTCGAAATACCGGATGAGCGAGCGCTTCCAGACATCGTCCGATGCCTTTTCCGGCGGGCAGACAAGCACGGTCTCCTCGGGCCGGAACATCTCCGTTGCAAGCACATTCTCGATGGGACGCTCGTCATAGAGCTCGATCATGCGTTTCATGCCGTTTCCTCCGGTGCTTTGCCGCGATGCTTCCGGAACAGCCATTTCCGCGCGACGGAAGAGGCCGCGCGGTAGGGGAGAGGCCGAAGAGCGCGGTCTGCCTTTTTCAGCGTCTCGATGATGGGCAGATGCTGCGGACAATGCTGTTCGCATCGGCCGCAGGCGACGCACTGGGACGGAAAGACAGGTTCCTTCCGGAGTGAGACGACCTGCAGATACTCATGCCGCCCGCTGGCCTTGCTCTCCATGGACATATCGTTGTAACAGCGGAAGGCTCCGGGAATGTCCACCCCCTTCGGGCATGGCATGCAGTAGCCGCAGCCCGTGCAGCCGATGAGCAGCTTCTCGTTGATGTCTTCCCTCAGCGAGGCGATCAGGGCCCGCTCCCCGTCGCTCAGGCAGCCGGGCACAGCCTCCGAGGCAATGCGGCAGTTCTCCTCCACCATGTCCAGGCTGTTCATGCCGGAGAGCACGCAGGTCACGCCCGGCTGATCCCACAGCCAGCGAAGAGCCAGCTCTGCGGCGGTGTGCGGCTCATTGAACGCTTTGATCCGTTCCCGCGCTTTGTGCGGCAGCTGACTGACAAGCTTGCCGCCCCGCAGCGGCTCCATGATGATCACCGGGATCCCTTTGGCTTGAGCGGCTTCCAGACCTGCGCGTCCGGCCTGGCTCACCTCATCCATATAGTTGTACTGGATCTGGCAGAAATCCCAGTCGTAGGCGTCGAGGATCTTCAGGAACATGGTGGTGTTGCCGTGGAAGGAAAACCCGATGCGGCGGATCGAGCCGTTCTTTTTGTGCGCATCGATCCATTCGCGGATGCCCAGACGCTCGAGATTGTGCCAGGCGTCCAGGTCTGTCAGCATATGCATCAGATAGTTGTCGATGTGATCGGTGCGGAGGCGCTTCAGCTGCTCATCAAAATACCGGTCGATCCCCTTCGGCGACTTGATCAGATACTGCGGCAGTTTCGTGGCGATCTGAACATGATCCCGCAGGCGGTTGCGCTCGAGGATCTCGCCGAGAGCGGCCTCGCTGCCCGGATAGATATAGGCGGTATCGTAGTAATTGACTCCCAGTTCATACGCGCGCAGCAGCTCGCGCTCCGTCTTCTCCATGTCGATGCCGCCGGAACGGCTGAAGCGCATGCACCCGTAGCCGAGGGCCGAATAACCGTTTCGGTACTGCATCAGGCTTTCACCTCAAACTTATATCCAACGCCCCAGACCGTGGCGATGTCCCATCCGTGGGCTTCGCGGCCGGGGAGCTTTTCGCGCACACGCTTGACATGCACATCCACCGTGCGCGAGGAATCCCCCGCGAAACCGAAACCCCAGACGTGTTCCAGCAGCTGTTCCCGCGTGAAGACCTGCCCCGCGTGGGAGGCCAGGTAGTAGAGCAGTTCCAGTTCCTTGGGCGGCATGTCCACCCGCTTGCCCTCGTAATGAACCTCGTACTGGCTCAGGCTGATGCTCAGTCCGGGGAAGGAGAGTGTATCGTCCTTCTCGCTCTCCGGGCCGGACGTACGGCGCAGCACGGCTTTCACGCGGGCGACCAGTTCCTTCATGTCGAAGGGCTTGGTGATGTAGTCGTCCGCACCGAGCTCCAGCTGCAGGACCTTGTCGATCGTCTCATCCCGTGCGGTCAGGATGATGACCGGGACCGAGCTGGTGCGGCGGATCGTCTTCAGGACACCCGTACCGTCGACGCCCGGAAGCATCAGGTCGAGAAGGATCAGATCGGGCTGGGTGCGGCGGAACTCGGCGAGGGCGTCATCGCCGCGCTGTGCCGTCCGCACGTCGAAGCCTTCCTTGACCAGATAAAGCTCCACAAGCTGGAGAATGCTCGGATCGTCATCCACAAGCAGAATAATGGGCTTTTCTTTCATCGTATCACCTTTTCATATTCGGTTGGCCGTCACTTCAGCCTGACCACGGTCACGCCGTCCTCGCCTTCGCCGTAAACGCCGCGGCGGAACGACTTGACATGGGGATGATGGCGCAGTTCCTGCTGAATGCCGGCGCGGAGGACACCCGTGCCCTTGCCGTGAATGATGGAGACCTCCCCGAGCCCCGCCAGCATGGCCTGGTCGAGATACTGGCCGACGGCGAGGATCGCTTCCTCGAGGTTCATCCCGCGCACGTCGCACTCGAGGCCCACCGTGCTGGTCAGTCCGCCGGACTTTGTGTGCACGGTGGTCTGCTGCTTCGGCTTGACGGGCTCCTTGAGCAGACGGAGCTGGGAGATGTGCGCCTTGAACTTCATGATGCCGGCCTGCAGCTGCACCTCGCCCTTGTCATCGGGTGCGGCGAGCACGGTGCCGGTGGTGCCGAGGGTAAGGATCGTCACCTGGTCGCCGGGCTTGACGGTGGCCGGCGGTGTGCCGGTGTCCACTTCCTGATGCAGGCCTTCGCTGAGCGCATCGATCGAGGCATCCATCTTCTTCCTGACCGCATTGATCTGCGCATCGGAGCTGTTGGCTTCCTTCTTCATGCGCTTGAGGTCCGCGATCAGGGCGTCGGACTCTCGGCGGGCGTCCTCCAGGATGCGGCGGGCATCCTCCTTGGACTTGCGAAGCATGGTTTCTCGGCGGCTCTCGATCTCCTTGCGGAGCTTTTCGGCCTCGTCGCGCAGGCGCAGCGTCTCCTTGGAGGCTTCCTCGGCAAGGGCGCGCTCACGCTCCGCGATCTGCCGGTGATACTCGGCATTGGCGATCACGTCCTCAAAGCGGATGTTCTCGCCGGAGAGGAGCGTCTTCGCTTCATCAATCAGTTCCTCATTCAGTCCGAGACGGCGGCTGATTTCGAAGGCATTGGATTTGCCCGGAACGCCGATGGAGAGCCGGTAGGTGGGGCGCAGCGTCTCCACGTTGAATTCAACCGATGCGTTCTCGACGCCGACCGTGGAGAGCGCATAGGCCTTCAGCTCGGAATAATGCGTCGTGGCGATGGTGCGCACCTGGATCTTGCGCAGGCGTGTGAGGATCGCCTGCGCGAGGGCGGCGCCCTCCGTCGGATCCGTGCCGGCACCGAGTTCGTCGAACAGAACGAGGTCACGCGGGGTGACATCCCGCATGATCGTGACGATATTCGTCATATGGCCGGAGAAGGTGGAGAGGCTTTGCTCGATGGACTGTTCGTCGCCGATGTCGGCAAAGACCTGCTCAAAGACGGCCATCTCCGTGCCGAGGTCAGCCGGGATCTGGAGGCCCGCCGCGGCCATCAGCGTGAACAGGCCGACTGTCTTCAGCGTGACCGTCTTGCCGCCGGTGTTCGGACCGGTGATGATCAGTTCGGTGAAATCCGTGCCGAGCCAGAGGGTGGACGGAACGACCTGCTCGTCCGGGATCAGCGGATGGCGTCCGCGGACGATGGAGATCCTGCCCTCGTCGTTCAGCTTGGGCTGGCAAGCGCGCATCCGCCTGGCCAGCAGACCGCGCGCAAAGATGAAGTCAAGCTCGGCCAGACGCGAGACATCCTCCTTCAGCGTGTCGGAGTAGGGTGCGATCTCTGACGACAGGCCGGCTAGGATCCGCTCGATCTCCTGCTTTTCCTTCAGCTCCCACTGCTTCAGCTCGTTGCCCATCTCCACGGCTGCCATGGGCTCTATGAAGAGCGTGGCGCCGGATGCGCTCTGGTCGTGGACCAGACCGGGGATCATACTGCGATGATCGGCGCGGACCGGCAGCACATAGCGGCCGTTGCGCACAGTGATCAGCGTATCCTGGAGGGCTTCCGCGTAAACGGAGGAGCGGAGCATCTGGTTCAGCTTGTCCTTGATGCGCTCGTTCGCCCCGCGAAGGTGGCGGCGGATGTCGAAGAGGGTGTTGGACGCGTGGTCGGAGATCTCGTCCTCGGACAGGATCGCGTCGGTGATATCCTGCTCCACATGCCGCAGTTCCGTCAGCATGGAGGCTTTTTGCGTCAGGAGCGGCGTATTGGTGCGGCTCGTGATCAGGGCATCGCGAGCGGCACGGGAGGCGTGCAGCATGCCCGCCACGTCCAGCAGGGCACGCGGGGAGAGCGTCGCGCCCTTGTCCGCAAGGGAGAGGGAGGCGCGGACGTCTGCAAACGCATACAGCGGGGAGCCGCCCACATACTGCAGAACGATCGTGGCTTCCTCCGTCTCCTGCTGCCAGAGCGCCGCTTCCGCCAGCTGATGGGAAGGTTCCAGCGCGCGGCAAAGCTCGGCACCGATCGGAGTGAGCGCGAGAGAGGCAAGTTCCTCGCGGATCTTCGTGAATTCGAGTACGCGCAGGGTGCGCTGCTGCATAGGCGTCTGTAGCATGAAATTCGCCTCCGGTTTATTCGACACCCCGCCGCCAGTGGGCGGAGGTAACATGATCCGGGAAATGATGACAGTCAGTCTCGTCGGTCAGGGTCCACAGCTGCTCCCAGCCCTCGCGCGCTGCGTCCGACCGGATGTCGGTCGGGAGGGCGTTGAGGAGGGAGACACGGCAGCCTTCCGGCAGGCGGCAGCGCTGCAGCGGATACTCCGTTCCGCGCCGGTCGGTCAGCGTGAGGCCGATCAGGCTCTCGGGATGCCGCTGATCGCATATGCGGCAGTCTGCGTGGCCGGTGGTGAGTCCGAGTGCGGTCCGCGCCGGGCAGTGGTGCAGGAGCATCAGCTGCGCTCGACCGTAGGAAGGCACGAGGATCGGCGGCCGTCCGGCCATCAGGATCCGCAGTTCCTCACGGTTCAGCTCCTGTGATGCCGTCACAAACGCACAGCCCTGTTCAAACAGGAACTGAGCGGCCCGACGGTTCATCACCGGGATGCCGGTGCCGGCCGCGAAGGGTACATTCCAAGGAATGCCGAGCTGACCGACGGAGCCGAGGACGACGCCGGCGATCCGATCCCGGTGATCCGCGACGAATCGGGACAGCATCTGCAGGGTGTCTTCCTCACAGACGACGGGCAATTGCAGCCACAGGTCATCCGGGAATTCCGGAAGACCGTCTGTGAGGGCATCCTCCGTATAGGTCTCCGGCTGCCAGATGACACGCATGCGGTCCGGCATACCCGCCAGCTGTGAGGCGTTCCGGACAATGACGGCAGACGGGATCGCACGATCAGGAAGAATGCATTCGTCTTCGGGATAAAAGGCTTGCGTATCCGGACTGCGGTCGAGGATCCGCGCCTCCGCGAGCGCGTCCAACACATCGCGACGGATCGCGTTGAGACGGGAGACGGGAACAAAAGCCTGATCCGTGACAACGCTGCAGTGACGCACCGTGAAAGCCGTTCCGCCGGTCTTCGTCAGCTGCTGCACCGCGTCGTCCGCCGTGAGCGGGCGCTGCCTGGCCGGCTGAACGGGCTCGCCGGTGACGGTGACCGAGCGTTCGCCGTCGGATGCGGTGAGCGTCAGCGGTTCATCCGGAACGGCGCGGAGAGCGAGATCGACAGAAATCCGAGGGAGCGGGATCTCCATGGCCTGTTGAATCTGGAGGCTGTCGGTGAGGCGGACACAGCGGTCGCCTGGACGGACCTTTCTGCCGTCCTCCGGACGGAGGCGCAGCACGGCCTCACCGCCGGAAGTGACTTCCGGTCCGGCGTAGAGGGTCTCATAGTCTCCGCGGGAAGTTTCGATGCGCAGCTGGTCGCCGTTGTGCAGGGGGAGGGTGACCGCAAGACGGGCAAAGCGTCCGTCCGAGCGCGCGACGGAGCCGATCGGAACACCGCCGTGATTGACGCGTTCGGGATCGATCACGCCTGCGTCCTCGCAGCCCATGGCGTATCCGCGCATGAAGCCGCCGCGCTGAAAGATCTGCAGGAGGGATTGTTTCTCGTCAGGGGAGGAGGGAACAAAGCGCCCGGCGGCCAGGCTGTCGATGCCCCTGCGGTAGCTTGATGTCACCGTCGCCACGTACTCCGGGCGTTTCAGCCGGCCTTCCAGTTTGACGGAGACGGCACCGGCCCCGGCGATCGCTGGCAGATCGTCGCGCAGACATACATCGCGCGGGGACAGCCAGGCCTTCTCCTCGCCGCGTAAACGGTATTGCATACGGCAGGGCTGAGCACAGGTACCCCGGTTGCCGCTGCGGCCGCCGACCATCGAAGAGAACAGGCATTGCCCGCTGACACAGACACACTGCGCACCGTGTCCGAAGACCTCGATCTCGACGCCGGTCTGCGCCGCGAGACGGATCTCCTCCAGCGAACACTCTCTGGCCAGGACCACGCGCCGGATCCCGACACTTGCCGCCCAGCGGGCTCCGCTTGCATTGTGCAGGGACATCTGCGTGGACGCATGGACGTTCAGTCCGGGAAAACAGTGCCGGATCATCCGCAGGATGCCGAGGTCCTGTACCAGGACGGCGTCCACGCGGCTTTCGGAGAGGAAGCGCAGCAGGTCGTACACGTCCGCCAGCTCCGTGTCCTTCACCAGCGTGTTGACCGTGACGTGGACGCGGACACCGTGGAGATGGCAAAATCGAAGGGCGTCGGTCAGCTCCGCGTCGTCGAAGTTGCCCGCGTGCGCCCGGGCGCTGAATCTCGTGCAGCCCAAATACACCGCGTCAGCACCCGCCGCCACGGCGCGCTCAAGCGATTCCCGGTTGCCCGCCGGAGACAGACATTCCATCATGAAGGAAGCTCCTCACCGGAGTCGGCGTCGGATGCCGCGGCTGCACCCATCTCCCGCAGCTGTCTGCGGAGACGCCGGTTTTCGTCCTGCGCCTTCAGCAGCTCGTCGGCGAGGCTGACGAGGGCCAGCACGTCCGCCTGTCCGCTGGGGAGACGGGAGGCCATGCGCACTTCGCGAAGCTTGCGGTCCGCGTAATCCGCGACCCGCCGCAAATACTCGGGCGGGTCCGCCGAAACGATCGTGTAGGAGCGCCCCCCCATGGAGAGCGTCAGTTTCTGCTTATCCATGTGCTCACCGGCCCTGAAGCTTTTCGAAGGGATATTCCGCGCCGTAGGTTTCCACGCGGATCGACGCCATGCGCTGATCGGTCAGCGGCTTGTCGCGCATGTTGCGCTTCACGCTGACGATGGCGTCCGCGACATCCATGCCCTCGAGGACCTTGCCGAAGGCGGCATACTGGCCGTCGAGATGGGGGCTGTCGCTCGTCATGATGAAGAACTGGCTGCCGGCGGAATTGGGCATAATGCTGCGGGCCATGGACAGAACACCGTAGGTATGTTTCAGCGGGTTCGGTATTCCGTTGGCCGCGAATTCGCCGCGGATGCTGTAGCCGGGCCCGCCGATGCCGGTGCCCTGCGGATCGCCGCCCTGGATCATGAAACCCGGGATGACGCGGTGAAAGATCAGCCCGTCATAGAAGCCGCTGTTGGCTAGGGCAATGAAGTTGCCGACGGACTGCGGCGCGGTCTCGGGATAAAGCTCTCCGGACATGGTCCGGCCGTCCTCCATGGTGATGACAAAGGTGGGATTCTGTGCCATGTGTTCATTCCTCCGTTGTTCATGAATGGATGATGCTATTGTACCAGTTTCCGCCTGTGATTTCAAGCCTTTGTGCAAACACTTCCTCAGAAGCGGAAGAGGCGGTGAAGCGTCTTTTCGCATGGCTCCCGCTTTGTCCTTTTTGTGCATTTTTGCTTGCGCGTCCCGGGTTTCCGCTTTATACTGGTAAAGCGATTCGAACGCGGGAGGACTGAGGCCATGCGATTCACAAAGATGCAGGGAACAGGCAACGATTATGTCTACGTGAACCTGTTCGAGGAGACGGTGGAGGACCCGTCAGCGCTGGCACGGATGGTGTCCCAGCCGCATTACGGCGTCGGCTCGGACGGACTGATCCTGATCGGTCCGTCGGACAGGGCGGACTTCCGGATGCGCATCTTCAACATTGACGGCTCCGAGGGCGAGATGTGCGGCAACGCCTGCCGCTGCGTCGGCAAGTACGTCTATGAGCGCGGCCTGACGGACAAGACAGCGATCACGCTGGAAACGGGTGCGGGCGAGCGCAGGCTTGATCTGACCGTGCTTGAAGGCAAGGTCGAGCGCGTGACGGTCAACATGGGCCGGCCCAATCTCCGCCCGGCGGATATCCCGGTCGACCTGCCCGGCGACGACGCAACGGAAAAGCAGATCCTCGTGGACGGCGAACCGGTCACCGTGACATGCGTGTCGATGGGAAATCCGCACGCCGTTGTGTTCACGGACGATCTGAGCGACGCGACGGTCCGGCGGCTCGGTCCGCGCATCGAGCATCATACGGCATTCCCGCACCGCACGAATGTGGAGTTTGCGTCCGTTGAACAGCCCGGGAGGCTCCGGGTGCGCGTCTGGGAGCGCGGCTGCGGCGAGACCCAGGCCTGCGGGACGGGAGCGTGCGCGGTACTGGTGGCGGCAGCCCTGACCGGGCGCGCGCCGAAGGAAGCGGACGTCACGCTGCCCGGCGGCACCATTCATGTGGCCTGGCAGGCGGACGGCTCCGTGGTGCAGACCGGCCCGGCCGATTTCGTGTTTGACGGCGAACTGCCGATGGTCATGACAGGAGGAAAAGCGGCATGCTGAGAATCAACCGGAACTTTCAGAAACTGCCCGGCTCTTATCTCTTTGCGGAGACGGCACGCAGGACCAAGGTATATCAGCGGGAACACCCGGATCTGGAGGTCATCCGTCTCGGTATCGGTGACGTGACGCAGCCTCTCGTTCCGGCCGTCATCGAGGCCATGCACAAAGCCGTGGATGAGATGGGTCATGCCGAGACCTTCCGGGGTTACGGCCCGGACTTCGGCTATGATTTCCTCGTGGACGCGATCCGACAGGGTGATTATGCCTCCCGCGGCATCGACATCGCCTATGACGAGGTGTTCGTCTCCGACGGCGCGAAGTGCGATGTGGGCAATATTCAGGAGCTCTTCTCCGACGATGCGCTGATCGCGGTCACGGATCCGGTCTATCCCGTGTACGTCGACTCCAACGCGATGGCGGGCCGGGCCGGCGACTGGACGGGGGAACGCTGGAACCGCCTCCTCTATCTGCCCTGCACGGCGGAAAACGGCTTTGTACCGCCCCTGCCTGACCGCGAAGTGGACGTGATCTATCTCTGCTACCCGAACAATCCGACCGGCACGGTGCTCACGAAGGATCAACTCAAACCCTTCGTGGACTGGGCCAGGGAGCACGGTGCCATCATCGTCTATGACGCGGCATACCGCGCCTACATCACGACTCCCGGCGTGCCGCTCTCCATCTATGAGGTGGAAGGTGCGCGCGAAGTCGCCATTGAGTGCAATTCGTTCAGCAAGACGGCAGGCTTTACCGGGACGCGCTGCGCTTACACCGTGATCCCACATGAGGTCACCGGGCTTGGTGCGGATGGGGAGCGTGTCTCCCTCAACGCCCTGTGGAAGCGCCGCATGGCCACCAAATTCAACGGGGTCAGCTATCCCGTCCAGCGCGGAGCCGCGGCGATCTACACGCCGGAAGGCCAGCGGCAGATCCGGGAAACGATCGATCTTTATCTGGGCAACGCGAAGGTGATTCGTGAGGGGCTGACGGCGCGCGGCTTCGAGGTCTACGGCGGCGTCGACGCGCCCTACATCTGGCTTCGCACGCCCGCGGGCATCGACAGCTGGACCTTCTTTGACAAGCTCCTTGCGGAGTGCCAGGTGGTCGGAACGCCGGGTGCCGGCTTCGGTCCCAGCGGAGAAGGGTATTTCCGCCTGACTGCGTTCAACAGCCCCGAAAAGACACGGCAGGCCATCGAACGGCTCGACAGGCTGTCCCTGTGACGGAAAGAAAACTGCATGCATGTTCTCATTGTAAAATGATGCCAGCTGCATCTTGCCGAATCCGCCGAAACGCTGTACAATAGCGGCGAGGACAGAGTAAGGGAGGCGGAACCGTGCGCAGGATCATGATCGGGCTGCTCTGCGCGATGCTGCTCCTGATGTGCGTGTCGGCTGCGGCGGAGGAGTTCGATGAGGACTGGACCCTGGTCGAGGAAGAAGTCATCCTTGAGGACGACGGGTCGGAAACACCGGACACCGAGGCCGGCGAGCCGAAAGAAAAGAGCGCACGCGACGATTTTCTGGACCGGATCATCGCCCAGGGCGAGGAGCTGTACATCAAGGCCAACGGCAAGGCGCAGCGGGCACATTACAAGGGCGACATCTATGTCTGCAAGAACTTCACCACCTATCTGTTCCGGCAGAACCGCGATGACTTCCGCATGGCGGAGTTCCCGAACGTGACGCTGGTCATCCCGAACAACCTGCCAAAGGAAAAGTGCAAGCCCTACGCATACGGCCTCGCCTGGGAGGACATCCCGGCGTCGAAGGGAAATCCCTTTTACGCGGCGGCGGAGTTCCGCTACAACAAGGACCTTTCCAAAGAGGAAAACATGGAGCTGGCCAAAGCCTTCCTGCGCCAGGTGCAGCGCGGGGATTTCTTCCAGATGACAGGCAACTACGGTTCCGGTGTGGGCGCGCACAGCGCGATCATGCTGCTCTACGATCCGGCGACGGACGAGATCCACTGGATGGACTCCAACATGAGCGGCAAGCGCATCAAAGGAATCCACTACGGCTATGTGCAGTACGACACCGTGCGGAGCGTCGAATGGTGGGCCGGAAAGTTCTGCCAGCGCAAATGCGGCGCCACGATCTACCGTCTGCGCGACGACATCATCTACGCAGACGGCAGATAAGGGCATGCCTGCCCTGTCCTGATGCTTGACAAAAGCCGGTTTCCGGCTATGATAGAGGACAGCACGTTTGCTTCCGTAAACCTCTGCCGAGACATACAGCGTCAGAGGTTTTTCTATCCCCAAAAATCATAGGGAGGCGAGGGTCCGTGAGCGAACCCCTGATCCGGGCGGAGGGACTGACCAAAAGATATCGCAGATCGACCGGCGGCAAAGGCCTGACCGGCTTTTTCGGCCGCAGTACGGAGACCGTGGACGGACTGGTGGACGCGACGTTCCGCGTGGAGCCGGGGGAGATCGTCGGACTGCTGGGACCCAACGGCGCCGGAAAGTCGACCACGGTCAAGCTGCTGACGGGGATCCTGCGCCCGGACGGCGGCAGCTGCAGTGTGGGCGGCCTCGTCCCGTGGCGGGACAGGCGCACGTATACGGCCGGGATCGGGACCGTGTTCGGCCAGCGGATGCAGCTGTGGTGGGACGTGCCGATCCTCGACTCCTTCCGCCTGCTGCGGGATATCTACCGCGTGGAGGAGACGGCCTGGAAAAACCGTCTGGATGAACTGGCGGAAGCGCTTGCACTGGGCGATCTGCTGAATGTGCCTCTGCGCCAGCTGAGTCTCGGACAGCGCATGCGCGCCGAGCTTTGCGGGTCCCTCCTGCACAGCCCGAAGCTGCTCTTCCTTGATGAGCCGACGATCGGACTGGACGCCGTCAGCAAGTTGAACCTGCGGGAATTCCTCCTGCTCGAGCGTGAGCGCCACGGGACGACGATCCTCCTGACGACGCACGACATGGCGGACATGCAGGCACTCTGCCGCCGCGTGCTGGTGCTCGGTCACGGACGGCTCCTGTACGATGGAAGCCTCCACGACATCCTACAGCGATATGACACCCGCCACGAGGTGCGCTGCCGCTTCGCCGGAGAGCCGGTCTGGCAGGATATCCCGTCATCCGTGGCGCTCCGGCGGGACGAGGGGGAGTGGGAGCTCAGCTTTGCGCCGCATGCGATCCCCGCGGACGAAGTGCTCCGCCTTATCCTCGCTGCGGGGAGGATCGAGGAGCTGACCCTCAAGGAAGCGCCCGTGGACGAGATGGTCGCCGAGATGTACAATGCCCTGCATCTGTCGTGAGGAGGAAGAGCATGCGGTATCGCGCATATACAACGGCCTTCCGCGTGGAGGCACGGCAGCAGACCCGCTACCGCGGCGCCGCGATGGGCGGCATCGTGACGCAGGTCTTCTTCGGCCTGATCCTGGTTGCCCTGTACGACACGCTCTCCGGCGGAACGGATGAGGGCTTTCGCCGGACCGCCACCTATGTGTGGCTCCAGCAGATCTTCTTCCGCGCGTATTTCAATCTGGACAGCGAACTCAACGATCAGGTGATGACCGGGAACGTGGCCTACAGCATGCTTCGGCCGGTCGATCTGCACAGCTGGTGGTTCTGGCGCGCGATGGCGCAGAAGATCATCACGATCGCGATGCGTATCCTGCCGATGCTCCTGCTGCAGCTTTTGCTGCCCGAACGGTGGAGGCTGCTTCCTCCGGCCGACATTCCCGCATTCGTTCAGTTTGCATTCTCGCTCCTGATCGGCTTCATGATCATCTGCCAGATCAATCTGATCTGCTCGGCGATCTCCATGCGCACCCTCGACAACAAGGGCATCACCGCGATGATCAACCTGCTGATGATGATCCTCGCGGGCAATATCATCCCGCTGACCCTAGTGCCGGACAGGCTGCAGACCCTCATCCGGCTGCAGCCGTTCGCCCAGCTGCTCGACGCCCCGATCCGCATGTATCAGGGAATGGCTTCGCCAGGGGAGTGGCTGGCCGCCGCGGCGCTGCAGCTCGGGTGGCTGGTTCTGCTGTGGGGCCTGTGCAGATGGATGTGGTCCCGGAATCTTCTCCGGATCGAAGTGCAGGGAGGCTGAGTCATGCGGTATATGATGAATGCCATGCGCATGAATCTGCGCCGGGCCGCGCAGTACCGGGCTTCCTTTCTGATGCAGATCTGTTCCCAGATCGTGATGACCGGCGGCGATCTGTGGGCCATGCTGATGCTCCTGGAGCGTTACGGAAGAATGGGACATTGGGAGGGGAGGGAGATCCTCTTCTTCTTCGGTGCGATGCACCTGGTTTTCTCCGTGACGGAGATGATCAATCGGGGACTCGGGCACTTCGGCTCGTCCATCCGGAGCGGCGCCTTCGACACGATGCTGACCAGACCCCGACGCCTGCTGACCCAGGTTCTCCTCTCCGAGCTTGACCCGCGCCGCGTCGGCACGATGGCTGTCGGCATCACCGCGATGGCGGTGGCAACCGCTCTGATCGGGATCGAATGGACGGTCTGGAAGGTTCTCCTCCTGCTCTGGTCGATGACCGCGACGGTCTGCCTGATGCTGGGGCTCTTCCTGCTGGAGGCTGTCATCTGCTTCTTCTCGGTCCAGTCCATCGAGATGGTCAATATCCTGACCTACGGCGGCCGCCAGACCTGCCAGTATCCGGTGGACCTGTACCCGGATTTCATCCGCATCCTCTTCACCTATGTGGTGCCGGTGGCGCTCTGCCTGCAGTATCCGGTCAGCCGGGTGCTCGGTCGGCCGATGGCGGCGGGGATCCCGGACGGCCTGCTCTGGCTCTGTCCGCTCGCAGGCCCGGGTTTTCTGGCGCTGATGACGCTGTTTTGGTGCTTCGGCGTCCGGCGGTACCGTTCGACCGGAAGCTGATCACCTAGCAGAAATGACTTGACATTCGCGGCAAAGAAACCTATGATGCATTCAGACAATAGGGAAAACGGCGGGCCGCCGGGCGGCGTGTCCACGGGGAGGAAGATTCTGCTTGATGCGAAGATCTAGTGCGCTTCTGATCATCCTGGTGATGCTTTTCCTGTCGTGCTGCGCCATGGCGGACGGCCTTGTCATGGCCGGCTATGAGGGATCAACCAACGGCCGCAAATGGGAGAACAACCTGTTCTTCAAACGGATGGAGGAGAAAACCGGCCTCGTTTTCACCTTCCGCCAGTTTTCCAATGCGGATGAATACAGGGCCTGGGTGGACGGCCTGACCGCCGGGAGCGATCTGCCGGATGTTCTGTTCAAGGCATCCCTCTCCGATGCCCAGGCCCGGGCGCTCTATGAGAAAGGGATTCTGATCGACCTGCGCCCGTATCTTGAACAGTATATGCCGAATCTTTGGGCGCATCTGCAGGAAAAACCGGAACGGCTGAAGGCGATCTCAACGGACGACGGAGCCGTACTGACCCTTCCCGTGATCGATCCCCTGCAGGTCAACAACGTCTACTGGATCAACGAGACCTGGCTGAAACAGGTCGGCATGGCGATGCCGATGACAGCCGATGAGCTGACCAAAGTTCTCCGCGCCTTCCGGGACGGCGACCCCAACCGCAACGGACAGCGCGATGAGACCCCGCTGACATTCAGCTCCATGTGGGATCTGCGCTTTCTCCAGCACGCTTTCGGCATCGTGACCAACGACTATTATCAGTATGCGGACGACAGCGACAAGGTCGTCTGCCCGCTGTTCACCGAGGAGAACCGCGCCTGGCTGACGTGGATGCACACGCTCTGGGAAGAGCGGCTGCTGGATCACTCCGGCTTCTCCTCCGGCAGCTCCATGCGCTCGATCACGGACAGCAAGGCCACCATCACCTACGGCGTGGTCTGCGGGCCGACCCCCACGCAGATGATCCCGAACGATGCCCTCGGCAGCTATGCGGTCCTGCAGCCGCTGGCTTACGGCGGAAAACAGACTTACCGAAGCCTGCTCGGCGACATCTCCGGCGGCACCTTTGCGATCACGACACACTGTGCGGATCCGGAGGCTGTCCTGGCCTGGGCGGATTACCTTTACACGGAGGAAGGCTATTATCTCTCCCACGTTGGCGCAGCCGGTATAGATTATGAAGTGCACGACAACGGGACATGGTCCTGGCTGTACGAACAGTCCCAGTCCTCCGCGGCCATCCACCGCGACACGGTGATCTCCGACGGCAGCCAGGCGCCGGGCTATGTGCCTGTCTCCGCCCAGCGCGCCTTTGACGACGCGGCCTCGCAGAAGATGATCGACGGGCTGGAGACATTCATCGGCTTCACGCGGCAGGCTTGCCCGCCCGTGATGCTGACGGCGGAGGAGAAGGCTGAGCTGGCCGTCGTGTGGCCGTCCGTCTCCCGCTGGTGCGAGGAGCACATGACCTGGTTTGTCACGGGCGACCTGGCGCTGAACGATGAGACATGGGAAGCGTTTGTGAAGGGTGCGGAGGAACTCGGCATGTCGAAGGTCACCGCCGTCTGGCAGAAGGCCGTCGACCGTTATCATCAACGGGAGGATGCGGAATGAGCGGATACGAAAGCGCAAGGCGGATGCTCTCGTCCCATGAGGCGGAGGAACGCCTGTCCCTGCTCTACGGGACAAGAGAAGGAGAGGTCGTGCGGCAGAAAGCCCGTTACCTCTCCGTTCTGGAACAGCACGAAAAAACCTTTCATGTGGACGGCGACATCGCGCTGATCAGCGCGCCCGGGCGCACCGAGATCGGCGGCAACCATACCGACCATAACCACGGACTCGTTCTGGCGGCGTCCGTCAACCTGGACACCCTCGCAGCCGTTTCCGCACGAAGCGATTCTATGGTGCATCTCTGCTCGGAGGGTTACGCGCCGATCACGTTGGACCTGGCGGATCCGGAGAAGCACAGTGAAGAGGAGGGCACGACGGCGGCCCTGATCCGCGGTGTCGCGTCCCGCTTTGCCGCGATGGGGCTGAAGATCGGCGGCTTCGATGCGACCGTCACCTCCACGGTCGCCTCCGGCAGCGGACTGTCCTCGTCCGCGGCCTTCGAGGTCCTGATCGCCGCGATCCTGGACCGCCTGCACAGCCGCGCAAACCTGGACTTCGTCACCCAGGCGAAGATCGGCCAGTACGCGGAGAACGTCTATTTCGGCAAGCCGTCCGGTCTGCTGGACCAGATGGCCAGCGCCGCGGGCGGACTGGTCACCGTCGACTTCGGTGCTGATGAACCGAAGGTCAAGGCCCTTTCCTACGATTTTGCAGCCCGCGGCTATGCGCTGGCGGTCGTCGCCACCGGCGGAAGCCATGCCGACCTGACAGCCGATTACGCCGCGATACCCGCGGAGATGAAAGCCGTGGCCGCGCATTTCGGGAAGGGCTTCCTTCGCGAGGTACCGCAGGATGACTTCATGCGCGCGATCCCCTCGCTCCGCGGGGAGCTCAGCGACCGGGCGATCCTCAGGGCCATGCATTTCTACGCCGAGAACGAGCGGGTCACGAGGCAGGTGGAAGCCCTGGAGCGCGACGATATCGGAGACTTCTTCGCGAACATCATCGCGAGCGGCCGTTCCTCCTTCATGTATCTGCAGAACGTCTGGGCCAAGCCGCAGGACCAGAGCCTGTCCCTGGCCCTTGCGCTGGCCGAGGAGCTCCTGAGCGGACGCGGCGCATGGCGGATCCACGGCGGCGGCTTTGCCGGGACGACCCTCAACTTTGTGCCGGAGGACCTGCTTGGGCGCTTTGTCGGGACCATGGACGGTGCTTTTGGCGCCGGCAGCTGTCACGTGCTGAACATCCGCCCGGTCGGAGCATATGCTCTTTGACAGACGTGTAAACCATCGTAAGGAGGACGCTGTATGACAAAAAGACTGTTTGCCACCTTGATCGCCGTATGCCTGATCCTCGGCGCCGCCTGCGCCGCGGGGGAGGACATCGTGATCCCGGACATCACGCCGGGTGAGTTTGACATCCCGGACAACGAGGCCATGGCCTTCCTCCGCCGGATGGGCATCGGCTGGAATCTCGGAAACACCTTCGATGCGACCGCCAACGGCAATCCCAGAGACGATCTGGCCATCGAGCGCAGCTGGGTCGGCGTCTACACGACGCAGGAGATGATCCAGGCCGTGGCGGACGCGGGCTTCGGCTTCATCCGCATCCCGATCAGCTGGCACAACCACATCGACAGCGCGTTCACCATCAACGAGCCCTTCCTCGACAGGATTCAGACCGTGGTGGACTGGTGCATGGAAGCGGACCTGTGCGCCATCATCAACATCCATCACGACGTGGGCGACAGATGGTACTATCCGGACAAGGCGCACGAGGAGACCTCCCGCCGCTATGTGGAACGGATCTGGACCCAGGTCGCCGCGCGCTTTGCCGACTACGATGAGCGCCTGATCTTCGAGAACCTCAACGAGCCGCGCCTGATGGGCACCCAGTACGAGTGGTACTTCAACCCCGTCACCATCGAGTGCAAAGAGTCGGCGGAGGTCATCAACGGCCTCAACCAGCTCTATGTGGATACCGTACGCAGCACCGGCGGAGAGAACGCGGACCGCTATCTGATGGTTTCCGCCTATGACGCATCGCCGGACACCGCGACGAACGAGTATTTCACCCTGCCCGCGGACAGCGCGGACAATCGCCTGATCATCTCCGCACACGCCTATTCGCCCTATGACTTTGCCCTGAACAGAAACGGCACGGCGGCTTACGATATGAACAGCCAGACCGACCGACAGGGTGTCGTCCTGCCGATCCGCAAGCTTTACAACACCTGGATCAGCCGGGGCGTTCCCGTCGTGATCGGCGAGTTCGGCGCGGTGGATAAGAACAACCTGCAGGCGAGGGTGGACTGGGCGGCTGTCTATGTCTCCACCGCAGCCATGTGGAATATTCCGGTCTGCCTGTGGGACAACCACGCTTTCCGCTCCGGCGGGGAAAACTTCGGCTTCCTCAACCGCAGGACTTGCGCTTGGGAATACCCGGATCTGCTCGAAACCATGATGCGCTATTCCCTGAAGGAATACGCTTATGCGGAATAAACAATGAAAGAAGGAGGTCCTCATGCTACACGATTTTCTCTCAGCCTGCAAAAGCGGATTTGATCCGCAGACGCATTCGGAGCTGCGCGCCCAGCTGAACCGCAACCGTCGCGTCATCCTGCTCTCCGGCAATGTCGTCGGGAATGACCGCTCCGATATCTCCGGCGTTTCCGCCCGCGTTTACCGCAGCGGCACCTACGGTTTTTCCTCCATGGCCGACTGCTCTGAGGAGTCCGCGCGCCGCGTGCTCAGCGCCGCGACCGAGAATGCCGCCTTTATGGACCGCCACGTCCCCGCGGGCAAAGGACCGATCGCCCCAATGCCTTACAAGTGCCGCCGTCAGGAGGGCGACATCCACGATCCCGCGCAGAATACCTATATCGAGTTTGCCAAGGCGCTGGATGACTATGTCGTCAAGCACTGTCCCAACCTGGTCGCGCGCAGGATCGTTGCCATGGAGGACTCCATGGAGAAGATGCTGGTCACGTCGGACGGCATGGATGCCCACGCAATCTATCCGCGCTCCTACTGCTATGTGATGATGACGGCGCAGACGCCCGCGGGCACCCCCGTTGACCTGTTCAAGGCCATGGGCGGTGCGGGAACCTTCGACATCAACTTCACGGATCCCGCGGCCTGCTACGACGAAATCGACAAACTCTATGCGCGCCTGATGGAGAAGCGCGAAGGCGTCTACGCGGATGCCGGCAGAAAGACGGTCATCCTTGACGGCATGATGACCGGCATGCTCTCGCACGAAGCTGTCGGACACACGGTCGAGGCCGACCTGGTCCTCGGCGGCAGTGTGGCCGGTCCCTGCCTGCACAAGCGCGTCGCAAGCGACCTTGTGACCCTGACGGACTTTGCCCACACAGCCTTCGGCGAGCCCTGCCCGCTGCCCGTCTACGTGGACGATGAGGGTACGGAAGCGATCGACGCTCCGCTGATCGAGAACGGCATCCTCACCGGCTATATGAACAGCCGCGAGACCGCCCAGCACTTCGGCATGAAGCCCACCGGCAACGCACGCGCCTGGCTCTTCTCCGACGAGCCGCTGATCCGCATGCGCAACACATCCGTGCATCCGGGCAAGGACAAACTGGAGGACATGATCGCCTCCATTGACGAAGGCTATTATCTGATCGATTCCGGCAACGGCCAGGCGGACACCACCGGCGAGTTCATGTTCGGCGTGACGATGGGCTATGAGATCAAGCACGGCAAGCTCGGACGCGCACTGCTGGACACGACGATCTCCGGCGTGGCTTTCGAGATGCTCAAGACAGTGGACATGGTGGGCGACAAGGTGATTTGGGTGTCTTCGGGCATGTGCGGCAAAAAGCAGCCGATGCCCGTCGGCATGGGCGGACCTGCGCTGCGCTGCCAGGTGATGATTGGAGGTCGGTGACGATGGATGCGTTGTATCAGGTGACTGAAGTATTGCTCAGCGAAGCGAAAAAGCTCGGCGCCGACTTTGCTGTATGCGCAGTCAGTGAGAGCGAGAAGCGCGAGTTCAATGTGGATGGCGGTCGGTTTTCGCTGATGCGGACCCTGTTTGACCGGAACGTCTCGCTCACCGTCCTGCGGGAGCACCGCAACGGCAGCGTTCATGTGAACCGCTTCGACGAGGAAGCGCTGAAAAAGGCCGTCGCGGAATGCATGGCGGCCTGCGAAAGCGCCGAGCCGGATGAAGCCTGGGAGTTCGCGAAGGGTCCCATCGATGAGACTTTCACCGACGGAACGCCGGAGTGCGACACGGACAAACTCTTCGCGCGCACGAAGGAACTGATGGAACAGATCAGCGAACGCCATCCGAAGATCCTGATGGAGCAGATGATCACCGAGCACAGCGCCGGCCGGGTCATCTACCGCAACACCGACGGCGTGTGCTACCGGACGCTTTCCGGAAGCTACAGCTTCCAGCTGATGTACTCCGCACATGAAGGGGAGAAGAGCACGTCCTTCTTCGGCAGCGGCGTCACCCTGGCCGACCTCGACAAACCCATCATCGAATGCGCCTTCCTGGAACGCGAACTGACGGATATCGAGAGGCAGCTTGACACGCAGGCCCTGGAAGGCAAGTTTATCGGCACGGCCCTCCTGGCACCGTCGGCCCTGACCGAGATCGTGCTCGACACCATGCTCGGGAACTTCATGACCGACGGCAGCCTGATCGACGGTACCAGCATCTGGAAGGACAAGCTGAACGAGCAGGTGGCCGATCCCCGTTTCTCCCTGTCCCTGACGCCGCGCGCCGACTATGTGGTGGACGGCAGAAGATACACAGAGGAGGGCTATCCGGCCGAAAACTGCGATCTGATCCGCGGCGGCAGACTTGTCTCCTTCGCCCTGTCGCAGTATGGCGCAAACAAGACCGGCTTCCAAAGGGCTGCGACGGACGGCTGGAACCTGACGGTGCCCGCGGGCGATCAGTCTCTGGACAGTATCATTGCCGGCATTGACCGCGGCATCCTCGTGATGCGCTTCTCCGGCGGTTCCCCCGCGGCGAGCGGTGAATTCTCCGGCGTGGCCAAGAACAGCTTCCTGATCGAAAACGGCAAGATCGCCGGCGCCCTGACCGAGACGATGATCAGCGGCTGCGTGCCCGACATGCTCAATCAGATCAGGGCCATCAGCAGCGACGTCCTGCGCGACGGCTTCATGAGCCTGCCCTACATGGCCTTCGACGGCGTGACCATCTCCGGCAAATAACAGAATAACCATCAACAGCAAAGCCTCGCACCTGTTTCCGGGCGCGAGGCTTTGCTGTTGCTTGTCTGTTCAGACCTGCTCCTGTTCCGCAGCAGGATCAGGCGTTTCTTCGACCCAGAAGATCAGGTCGAAGCAGGGATAGAACTGGTCTCCGTTGACGCTGTCCTGCACCTGATAGGTGCCGACCAGGGTGCCGTACATCTGCTGCATCGAGTCGACCTCGAATGTCGGCTTTTCCTTTGCGGCCACGACGACGATGTCGCTGTATCCGTTTGAGGTGATGCGCTGGGCCATCTGCACGAACCACTGGTCACCGCTCTGGGCGATGCTGACCACGTACATCCGATAGGTCATGATGCGGCCGATATAAGCGGACGTCTTGTTGCACAGCATGGTGTAGGCGGGCTTGATGGCTTCCTCGACGGCGTGCTCCCGCAGCTCGGTGTCGTTCATGCTCCGCGTCGCCACGCAGTTGAAGACGCGCGTCGTGTAATTCTTCTTGCTGAAGGTGAGGGAGATGTTGTACACACCATCCGTCTTGGTGTTCAGCTTGAAAGAGAACTTGCCGGAATTGTTCGTGCGGATCTGCTTGGTGTAGCCGTTGTCGACATTGATCTGTACGGTGGTCTGGCGAACGGTCGTGCCGGAGATGACGAGGGTATCGCCGGTCAGGTCCATCGTCGCGGGCAGGGGCGTGTCGAAGTTGACAACGAGCAGGCTGCCGGAGTAGTTGGTCAGATCAAACGCATACTCCTCCACCACACGGCCGTTTTTCTCGGCATTCACGGTCATCAGCCAGATGCCCTGCTGGGGGAGCTGTACATTGATCTTGAACTTGCCGCGGCGGTCGGCGTCCGCCCGGAAGATGACGGGATCGGTGCCGTCCATGCGCATGCACACGCCGATCAGCTGGGTACCCGCATCACAGGTGCCTTCCACCGCGAACTTGCCGGTGTTGGTTTCTCCGGGAGGAACCGAAGTGAACTTCAGGTTCGCCGTGGACTCGGCGGGTGCGGGTTCCGCAGGCGTCTGACCCGGGTCACCGACGGAAACTCCTCCGCTCACGCTGTCAGCCAGCGTGCCGGAATCGGCGGTCGGGATCTCCTCGGTGCCGACCGAGCCGGTGAATTTCCACGTGTTCCAGACCTTGTTCAGCGAGTTGTTGTCGCCGGATTTCAGACCGCGGCCGAACACCCGGTAGTCCAGGATGATGGTGTAGCCGTTCTTGATGGTTTTCCGGGCAAAGCCGCGCCAGGTGACGCCATCCTGGGTGCACTTGTACTTGAGCATCAGGAAACGGCCCTGGGACGTCTTCTTCCATTCGGCGTTGGTGATATTGTAGCCCAGTGCCTTGTATTTCTGCCCGGACAGATGCTCCCGGCGATAGGTGGCGCGGAGGTTGGGCGTCTGGTCGTCGATATCGTGATACCGGACGGCGTCCTCATCGCGGACCGCGCGGATCTCGAGGCAGGCATCGCCCGATACCGTCCACGCCTGCAGCAGGACACCGCGGGCATTCCAGTCGGCCAGGATCTCCTCCTCGGTCGTATTGTGATTCGTGAGCCACTCCGGATGACCGGAAAGGTTGTCCGCCTTCAGCAGGACATAGGAATCAGGGATATCACAGGTCGCATAGATCGCGCCGAGTGTGACTGTGTCGGCAATGGCGATTCCCGCACAGAGCACAGCCAGCGCGATCAGCACCGGAACTGCGAACCGCTTCATGAAAGAACACCGGCCTTTCGTTTGTTTATATGGACAGGTCAACAGATAAATTGTAGCATAAACTTAATCAGATGACAAGAACTATTTCAAAAATGTTTCAATTCATAAAACCGACCGTGGTCTGACATGTACTTCGGTCGGTCGAATGCATTCGGAAGATCATTGACAGGCCGGGTTTTGTGGTTTAGAATAGATCAAACGGTAAAGCGAGGTGGATGAAGATGACCATTCAGGATATGGTACGGATCCTTCAGGCACGCGTGCTGATCGGTCATGAAAAGCTGGATACGCCGGTCTATACGGCCTGCTGCTCCGATCTGATGAGCGATGTGCTGGCCTTCGTCGACGAGAAAACCGTGCTGATCACCGGCCTGACGAATCCGCACGTTGTACGGACCAGCGAGATGCTCGATCTGAAATGCCTGGTCTTCGTGCGCGGCAAGGTTCCGTCCGACGATATCCTCGAGAGCGCGGAAGAGCAGGGGCTCGTGGTGATCACCACCAAGGCGACGGCGTTCAGCGCCTGCGGCATGCTGTACGCGGAAGGCCTGCGGGGCGTTCCGGTGCCGCTCGAATGGAATACGGAGGATGACGCATGAACGCTCTGATGACGAATACCTACCCTGTGACGGCCGCGGATTACACGAGCGCAGGCCGGGCCAGCGCCGACATCAAGCGCAAGCTCAAGCAGCTCGGTGTTTCCGGTGACGTGCTCCGGCGCGTTGCGGTGGCCTCCTATGAGGTGGAGCTGAACCTGGTGATCCACTCTCTCGGCGGAGAACTGTCTCTTTCCGTTTACCCGGACCGGGTACAGCTCGTTTCGAGCGACGTGGGCCCGGGCATCCCGGACCTCTCCCTGGCCATGCGCGAGGGCTGGTCGACGGCCAATGACGAAGCCCGCTCCCTCGGCTTCGGCGCGGGCATGGGGCTTCCGAATATGAAACGGAATGCCGACGACTTCGACATCCAAAGCGAGGTCGGAAAAGGCACCGTGATCACCATGGGCTTCCGGCTCGCCTGAGCCGGCCCACCGAAGAAACAGACAGAAAGGCGAGTCAGGCTATGCCAGAACAAACCCGCTATCACTCCGTCCGCCTCGACAAGGATCGCTGCCGGGGCTGCACGAACTGCCTGCAGCACTGTCCGACCGAAGCCATCCGTGTCCGCGGCGGCCGGGCGCATATCATCGATACACTCTGCATCGACTGCGGTGAATGCATCCGCATCTGCGACTATCACGCGAAGGTCGCGGTGACGGACACCCTGGAGGACATCCGGCGATTCAAATACCGCATCGCCCTGCCGGCCCCGACGCTCTACGGACAGTTCCGCGGCCTTCGGAAGCCCGAGTACGTCCTCGAAGCGCTGAAGCAGGTCGGCTTTGACGATGTGTTCGAGGTTGCGCGCGGCGCCGATGTGGTGACCCGCGCGATCCGCGAGCGTCTGCGCGACAAGAGCATACCGCGCCCGGTCATCTCTTCCGCCTGCCCGGCCGTCGTCCGGCTGATCCAGGTGCGCTTTCCGGAACTGCTCGAGCATGTGATCGACATCCGCCAGCCCATGGAAGTAGCGGCCTCCATCGCACGCGGGGAATTCTGCAAAAAGAACGGCTGCAAACCCGAGGAGGTCGGCTGCTTCTTCATCACCCCGTGCCCGGCCAAGATGACCGCCATCCGCCGCCCGCTCGGGCAGGAGAAGTCGGAGCTGGACGGCGCGATCTCCATGATGGAGATCTACGGCCTGCTCATGCCGCACATCGACAAGATGCAGTCGAATCCCGACTTCGAGCCGGCGACCCGCTACGGTGTCGCGTGGGCCACCAGCGACGGCGAAGCCAACGCCGTTTCACCCGAGCGCAGCCTCTCCGTGGACGGCATCCCGAATGTCATCCGCGTGCTGGAGGAGGTCGAAAACGACAAGCTCCGCGACCTGGAGTATCTCGAGGGCAATGCCTGCATCGGCGGCTGCGTCGGCGGCGCGCTGGTCTTCGAGAACAACTATGTGGCCAAGGCGGCGATCCGGCAAATGGTGTCTGCCATGCCGCAGCAGCATCCGGACGCCAGCGTGCCGGTTTCGATGCTGACCAAGTATCCGGTGAAGAACGACAGGCCCTTTGAGCCCAGCGCCGCGCTCAGGCTCGATGAAAACCTGGTGGTCGCCCTGCAGAAGATGAACCGCATGAACCAGATCCTCGAGCGCCTGCCCGGGTATGACTGCGGCTCCTGCGGCTCACCGACATGCAAGGCGTTCGCCGAGGATATTGTCCGCGGCTTCGTGAAATCCGAGATGGACTGTGTGCATCTGATGAAGAACAAGCTGAGAATCATGGCGCAGGATATGGTCACGCTTGCGCAGTCGACGATTGATCTGGGAGGGAACCACCATGAAAGTGAATGAACTGCGGGAACTGATCGGCGCAGAGAACCTGACCCCCGAGGTCGGTGAGGACCGGGAGATTACCTGCGGCTATACCTGCGATCTGCTCAGCTGGGTCATGGCCCACGGAGACGAAGGCATGGCCTGGGTGACCGTGCAGACCCATCTGAACGTCATCGCCGTGGCTGTGCTCTCCGACATGGCTTGCGTGGTCCTACCGGAGGATATCCGCATGGAAGCGGAGAGCCTCGCCAAGGCTGTGAGCGAGGGCATGACGGTGCTGACCACCTCCCTGACCGCCTATGAGATCTGCGGCCGCCTGTCTGCCGCGGGCGTCCCCGGAAAGGCGATGTGAGGCTGTGGAACGCCTTTTCTGCGATCTGCATATCCACTCATGCCTGTCCCCGTGCGGCGACAATGACATGACCCCGGCCAACATCCTCG
The DNA here is from genome assembly GCA_017429265.1 of Clostridia bacterium. Taxonomy (GTDB): domain Bacteria; phylum Bacillota; class Clostridia; order Christensenellales; family Aristaeellaceae; genus RUG11272. Next base: position 104,576 of record JAFRPG010000090.1, read on the forward strand.
GCATGGCGACGGTGAAGGGCCTGCAGATGGTCGCCGTCACCGACCACAACGCCGCAGGCAACCTTCCCACGGCGCAGAAGGTTGCCGACGCCTACGGACTGCTGCTGATCCCCGGCATCGAGATCACCACCTCGGAGGAGGTGCATATGCTGGGGTATTTTCCGGATGTTCCCACTGCCGTGGACTTCGGCGATTTCCTGCGGGATCATCTGCCGAAAAAGAAAAACAAACCCTCCCTTTTCGGCAATCAGTGGGTGATGGACGAGGATGACAACCTGATCCGGGAGGAGGACGCCCTGCTGATCGGCGCGACGGACCTGCCGCTGAAGCAATTGGCTGGCCTGGTGCGGGAGGCCGGCGGCGTACCGGTCCCAGCCCACATCAACCGCGGCTCCAACGGCCTGCTGGTCAACCTGGGCATGATGCCCCCGGACATCGAGTTCACCGCGGTGGAGGTCTGGCGGGCGTTGCCCTGCCCGCACAGCCCGCAGCAGGGACGCTATGTCACCCATTCCTCCGACGCGCACTATCTAGGGGACATCCTGGAACCGGAGATCACCATGGACCTGGAGGAACGGTCGGTCGCGGCGTTCCTGGATCGGCTGAGGAGGGGAGCATAGTATGGAACGTACCGAACGCGTCATCCTCACCAACCTCTGCATGATCTGCGACGGGACCAGGGTGCTGGTGGAGGAGAAGATCGGCCGGGACGCCGGCGGCATCATTTTTCCAGGCGGACATGTGGAGCCGGGGGAGCCCGTCACGGACTCCGTCATCCGCGAAATGAAGGAGGAAACCGGCCTCACGATCGAATCTCCGAAACTCTGCGGCGTCAAGGAATGGATCAACGGGGACGGCTCGCGCTATGTGGTCTTCCTCTTCCGTGCCGACAGGTTTTCGGGTGAGCTTGCATCCTCCGCGGAGGGCCGCGTTTTCTGGGTTGAAAAAGAAGATGTGCTGAAAACCGACTGGATCTGGCATATGGACGCTCTGATGCAGATCATGTCGGAAGGAGAGTTCACGGAGCTCTTTCTGGATGCCGCGGACGGGTGGAATCCCGTGCTGAAATGAGCATTGCAATTTATGCGCAAGCCGTCCTTTCATGGCGGCTTTTGTATTGGCGATGCCATTGTGACGGCGTTTTTCTCCGGATCCATGCGATTCTCTTCCGGGTGACAGGAGCATGCATCCTGTATACACATCTGATCAGGCGCTTTGAGACCGATTCCCGACTGTTTTAATCGCCTTTCTTCCTTAAAATACAAGCGTTTTGAGGATGAATTAGTGTTGACTAATTATCTGTGCAGACACTATAATTTCTTTGTTATCTTCTCGACAATCCCTGATTGACGATGAACAACAACAGCGAGGAGGAAGATGTCATCCATGAGTGAGATGGAGAGCAAGTACGCGGAGCTTCGGCAGATGATCGAGGCTCACAAGGACTGGCCCGGCGCGCTGATGCCGGTGCTCCAGGGCGCCCAGGAGATCTTCGGCTGCGTGCCGGAGGATGTGCAGAAGATCATCGCGGAGGGCCTCGGAGTAACGCTGAGCGAAGTCTATGGCGTGGCCACCTTCTACTCCCAGTTCTCCCTTCAGCCCAAGGGCAAGTACGTCATCAGCGTCTGCCTCGGCACGGCCTGCTATGTCAAGGGCAGCCAGAGTGTGCTGGACAAGCTGAGCGAGGTGCTGGAGATCCCGGTCGGCACCACGACCAAGGACGGCAAGTTCACGCTGCAGGCGACCCGCTGCCTCGGCGCTTGCGGTCTGGCCCCGGTCATGACCATCAACGAGGATGTGTATGGCCGCATGACACCTGATCAGGTGCCGGAAATCATCGCCAAGTATCAGAACAAAGAGGCCTGATCTGCCATGAAGGAGATTGCGCTGCATCTGCTCGATATCGTGCAGAACTCCGTGACGGCCGGCGCGAGCCACGTGGACATCCGATTCGACCTTGCGGAGGACGGGATGCTGTCCATGAGCGTGCGCGACGACGGCAAGGGCATGAGCCCGGAGCTGCTCGAACGCGTGCGGAGCCCCTTCGTCACCACCCGTACGACGCGGAAGGTCGGCCTCGGGATCCCGCTGCTTCAGCAGAATGCGATGCTCTCGGGCGGCGATGTGACGCTGGAGAGCACGGTGGGCGTCGGTACAACGATCACGGCGCGCTTCAACACCGCCTCGATCGACTGCCTGCCGGTGGGCGATCTGGCGGAAACGCTGGCGACCACGATCATGGGCAGCCCGGACAGGCCGGAGTTCAGCCTGACCTGTACTTCACCCGCGGGGGAGATGAGTTTCTCCACCGAAGAGGTACGGGCCGTGCTGGGGCCGGAGGTCTCTCTGGCGGAACCCGAGGTCGTGCAGTGGATGCAGCAGTCTTTGCAGGAAGAAATTGAACCGATATTAGGAGGAATCATGCGATGAAATCATTGGCAGAACTCGAAGCGATCCGCAAGGCGACGATCAGCCGGATCAACCTGCGCACCGAGAACGACAGCGAAGCCACCCGCGTGGTGGTGGGCATGGCGACCTGCGGCATCGCGGCCGGCGCCCGTCCCGTCATGCTCGGCTTCATGGACGAGATCCGGAAGCGCCAGCTCAACAACGTCACCGTCTCCCAGACCGGCTGCATCGGCATGTGCCGTCTGGAGCCCATGGTGGACGTCATCGTGCCCGGCAAGGAAAAGGTCACCTACGTGCATGTGAAGCCCGAGATGGTCGGACGCATCGTCGCGGAGCACATCGTCAACGGCCGCCCTGTGGCGGAATACACGATCGGCGCAGCCGAGGACGCATAAGGCGGAGGGAGTTAAGAGAATGGATATCTATCGCGCGCATGTACTGGTCTGCGGCGGCACTGGCTGCTCCTCGTCCGGTTCGGCCACGCTGATCGAGCGCTTCAATCAGAAGATCGCCGAGCATGGCCTGGATAAGGAAATCAAGGTCATCCGCACCGGCTGCTTCGGCCTGTGCGAGGCCGGCCCGGTCGTTATCGTCTATCCCGACGGCACCTTCTACAGCCGTGTGAAGCCCGACGACGTGGATGAGATCGTCTCCGAGCACCTGCTCAAAGGCCGCAAGGTCGAGCATCTGGTGTATGTGGAGCATGCCACCCACGAGCAGAACGCCGAGAAGAAGCTCGACGACATCACCTTCTACAAGCATCAGCACCGCATCGCGCTTCGCAACTGCGGCGTGATCGACCCGGAGAACATCGACGAGTACCTCGCCATGGACGGCTACAAGGCTCTGGAAAAGGCCCTGACCTCCATGACCCGCGAGGAAGTTATCGACGAGATCCTGAAGTCCGGTCTTCGCGGACGCGGCGGCGGCGGCTTCCCGACCGGCCTGAAGTGGAAGTTCACCTATCAGAGCCAGAATGACCAGAAGTATGTGGCCTGCAACGCCGACGAGGGCGACCCCGGCGCGTTCATGGACCGCTCCATTCTGGAAGGCGACCCGCATGCCATCATCGAAGCTATGGCCATCGCCGGCTATGCCATCGGTGCGAACCAGGGCTACATCTACGTCCGCGCAGAGTACCCGATCGCCGTCAAGCGCCTGTCCATCGCCATCGATCAGGCCCGCGAGTACGGCCTGCTGGGCAAGAACATCTTTGAGACCGGCTTTGATTTCGACCTGAACATCCGTCTGGGCGCCGGCGCCTTCGTCTGCGGCGAGGAAACCGCCCTGATGCACTCCATCGAAGGCAAGCGCGGTGAGCCCACGGCCCGTCCTCCGTTCCCGGCCGTGAAGGGCCTCTTCGAGAAGCCCACCATGCTCAACAACGTGGAGACCTACGCCAACGTCGCGCAGATCATCCTCCACGGCGCCGAGTGGTATGCCTCCATGGGCACCGAGAAGTCCAAGGGCACCAAGGTCTTCGCCCTGGGCGGCAAGATCAACAATACCGGCCTGGTCGAGATCGAGATGGGCACGCCCCTGCGCAAGATCATCTACGATATCGGCGGCGGCTGCCCCAACGGCAAGAAGTTCAAGGCCGTGCAGACCGGCGGTCCCTCCGGCGGCTGCCTGCCCGAGTCCCTGCTTGACACGCCCGTCGACTATGACAACCTGATCGCAGCCGGCTCCATGATGGGCTCCGGCGGCATGATCGTCATGGACGAGGACAACTGCATGGTCGACATCGCCCGCTTCTATCTCGACTTCATCGTCGATGAGAGCTGCGGCAAGTGCGCACCCTGCCGGATCGGCACCAAGCGCATGAAGGAGATCCTCGACCGCATCGTCGAGGGCAAGGGCGAGGAAGGCGACATCGAGAAGCTCCAGGCGCTGGCCGAGACCATCAAGAATACCGCGCTGTGCGGCCTGGGCCAGACCGCTCCGAACCCTGTACTCTCCACGCTGAAATTCTTCCGCGATGAGTATGAGGCTCACATCAAGGAGAAGCGGTGCCCGGCCCATCACTGCCGCAGCCTGCTGCAGTATCGGATCGATCCCGCGAAGTGCAAGGGCTGCACGGCCTGCGCGCGTGTCTGCCCGGCGGATGCCATCACCGGCACCGTCAAGCAGCCCCATGTCATCGATGTCCAGAAGTGCCTGAAGTGCGGCTCCTGCATGGAGAAGTGCCGCTTCGGCGCCATCAGCCGCGTTTGATAAAGGAGGACGTGAAAGATGGAGAATATGATCGCTCTGACCATCGACGGCGTGTCCGTCGAGGTTCCTGCCGGCACCACCGTCCTCGAAGCGGCGCGCAAAGCCGGGATTCACATCCCGACCCTCTGCTACCTCAAGGACATCAACGAGATCGGCGCCTGCCGCATGTGCGTTGTGGACACCGGAGCCCGCTCTCTGCAGGCCTCCTGCGTTCTGCCCGCCACCAACGGCATGGTCGTGAAGACCAACACCCCCGCGATCCGCAAGTATCGCAAGACCCTGCTCGAGCTCGTGCTCTCCGATCACGACAAGAAGTGCCTGACCTGCGTCCGCAGCCAGAACTGCGAACTGCAGCGCCTCTGCCGTGAGCTCGGCGTTAAGGACGGCGATGCGTTCAAGGGCGTGACCAACGACTACGAAGTGGACGATGTCTCTCCGGCGATCGTCCGCGACAACAACAAGTGCATCCTGTGCCGCCGCTGCGTGGCCGTCTGCTCCAAGGTGCAGAAGGTCGGCGTCATCGGCCCGGTGATGCGCGGCTTCAAGACCGCCATCGAATCTCCGTGGGGCCTGAAGCTCAACAACATGGCCTGCATCAACTGCGGCCAGTGCATCACGGCCTGCCCGACCGGCGCTCTGCGCGAGAAGGACGACACCGCGAAGGTCTGGGAGGCTCTGGCCGATCCCACCAAGCATGTGGTTGTGCAGCCCGCTCCGGCCGTCCGCGCCGCCCTCGGCGAGGAATTCGGCATCCCGATGGGCACTTCCGTCACCGGCAAGATGGCGACAGCCCTCAAGCGCCTCGGCTTCGACAAGGTCTTCGACACCGATTTCGGCGCCGACCTGACCATCATGGAGGAAGCGAACGAGCTGGTGGAGCGCCTGACCGAAGGCGGCACCCTGCCGATGATCACCTCCTGCTCTCCCGGCTGGATCAAGTTCTGCGAGACCTACTACCCGGACTTCATCCCGAACCTCTCCACCTGCAAGTCCCCACATGAAATGGTGGGCGCGATGGTGAAGAGCTACTACGCGGATAAGGCCGAGATCGATCCCCACAACATCGTGACCGTCTCTGTGATGCCCTGCACGGCCAAGAAATTCGAGGCTGCCCGTCCCGAGCTCGGGCACAACGGCATGGCGGACGTGGACATCGTGATCACGACCCGCGAACTGGCCCGGATGATCAAGGAAGCCGGCATCAACTTCAACGCCCTCCCCGACAGCGACTTCGACAGCCTGATGGGCGAGTCCACCGGTGCCGCCGTCATCTTTGGCGCGACCGGCGGCGTCATGGAAGCCGCTCTGCGCACGGCGTATGAGACCATCACCGGCGAGACCCTCGCGAAGGTCGACTTCGAAGCTGTCCGCGGCACCCAGGGCATCAAGGAAGCCACGATCAACATCGCCGGCAAGGACGTGACCGTTGCGGTCTGTTCTTCCACCTCCAAGGCTGCTGAACTCCTCGACAGCGTCAAGAACGGCGAGAAGAATTACACCTTCATCGAGGTCATGGCGTGCCCCGGCGGCTGCGTCAACGGCGGCGGCCAGCCCATCGTGGATGCCGACACCCGCGCCACCGTCGATGTGCGTGCGGTCCGTGCGCAGGCCCTCTACGGCGAAGATGCCGAGAAGCCGCTGCGCAAGAGCCACGAGAACGGCGAGATCAAAGCCATCTATGCCGACTACCTCGGCAAGCCCGGTGGACATCGCTCTCATGAGCTCCTGCACACGCACTACACCCGCCGCGAGAAGTACACCGACTGATCAATCCAAAACCCCGGGCAAGCAGCAATGCTTCCGGGGTTTTTCAGTACGGAAAAAGCCCGCCCTTTCGGACAGGCTTGGTGGATCAGCGAAGAATCAGTTGAGTGCCTCGGCGTCGTTCTCGACGGAAACCTCCTCGACGGAGCGGATCGCCCAGCGGGCCACCACCATGTGGGTGTCCTGATTGCCGACGGCCAGCGTCACGGTATCGTCCTTCAGGCCGGTGATCGTTCCGTAGATGCCGCCGATGGTGCAGATGCGGTCACCGTTCTTGAGGTTGTTCAGCATCTCCTTGACCTGCTTGTCCTTCTTGCGCTGCGGCCGGAGCATCATGAAGTAAAAGATCACGAAGACCAGCAGCATCGGAGAGAAAGCAAGAAGCGTGCCAAGGATGCCCGGTTCACCGCCGGCGTTGGTGGCGGGATTTTCAGCATATGCCGTCGTAATGCCCAGAAGGGCGTCCAGGAAACTCATCGTCAATTACCCCTTTCGAGTTGTGTACATGCGAATTATAGCAGAGAAGCGGCCTTCCTGCAAGCTTTTTTCATGAGAATCAGATGAAATATGGCCTGAATCCGGGATGCGATCAGAAAACTTTGCGGGATCGGGAACAAAACGGCGGCCCGTTCGTTTTATGGGTGAGACCCAATGAGCAAACGGGAGGTATGAACATGAAAAAGCTTCTGATCATCCTGTCGGTTCTGTGCATGGTGCTGATGCCGATGCTAGCTTCTGCGGAAAGCGGACGGACTGTCACGGTCAGCGGAACAGCCACGGTCATGGTGGAGGCGGACACCGCGACGGTCAGCTTTGGAATCGAGACCCGGGCAAAGGAAGTCGCGGCAGCCTCTGAGGCCAATGCCGCTCAGACTCAGCATCTGAAGCAGGCGCTGACTGAGGCAGGCGTCGCCGAAAAGGATATCACCACGGAGTTCTACTACGTCAACCCGATCTATGATTTCAATCAGGTGACGGAAGATGATATCACGCCGGTCAAGGGCTATTCGGTCAGCAATACGCTCTCGATACGTGTTCGCGACATCACCCAGATCGGGACGCTCATCGACAAGGCACTGGCGTCCGGGGCTACGTCCTGCAACGGGATCAGCTTTTCTTCCAGCAAGGCGGCTGATGCGCAGGATGAGGCGCTGGTAGCCGCGATCGCGGAGGCCAGGCGTAAGGCGGAGCTGATGGCAGAAGCATGCGGCGGCAAGCTGGGCGTGATCGTCAGCGTTTCCGAACAGGCTGGCATCACCAACGGCGCCCTCTTCAATCTGCGCAGCAACAAGGCAAGCGGCGTTGAAGAGGCAGAGGACGCCGCCACCGAGATCGTCTCCGACGGCCTGCGCTACTCAGCAACCGTGACTGTGGTCTTTGAACTGACGGACACAGAGTGAAAAGGAGGTTATACCGATGAAGAAACTGATGATCCTGGCGATGGCCCTGATGCTCTGCTGCACTGCGGCCCTTGCCGAGACCGCGGAGGCGGCGGAAGCCGTTGTTTACTCTCCGCGCTGCCTTGCGGTCCTCGCGGCCCAGCGGGCAATGCTGGATAAATACGGGATCACCGAGGATATGAACGACTATTTTATCCGCGTGATCACGGAATCTGAAGGCGGTGCCTATACCGTGCACTGGTATCCCAGCCCCGATAACGGTTATGGTCTGCCCTGGCTGCTGGGAACCTACGAGGCCGTTGTGGACGCCGAAGGAAACGTTGACCTGTCCTGGACGCACGACGGAGTCGGTACGGACGGCGGCATGCAATCGAAAGCCTGGGGTGCTCCGCAGCTGGCCGAGGTGATGGAGGAAGTCCGCACACAGTTTCAGTATATCAACTCGCTTTCCATCGCCAATGAGGTTGCCGCTGCGGCCGGATACGACATCTATGTCGGCTACATCCTCCCGGATTATGACGACGGATACGGGGATGACGGTGAGGTATTCGAGACCGGGTTCACGCTTGAGGATATGGATCGGATCGCACGCAAGGCCATCGCGGAGCAGTACCCCAAAGCTGACCTGAATCGTCTGAGCTATTGGGACGAGGAATTCCCGTGCAGCGAGTATTTCCTCTGCGGCCGTCCGGTCGGCGTGATCAACTATGCGCTCTGGGGTGACGATTCCGCGGATGACAGCTGGGAATGGTCGGAAGGCGACGGGTACTACTGCGTCGTGATCAATCTCCAGGATGGCTCCGTCGAGGAGCTTCGGCACGAGAGCGGCCTGTCCGGCAACGGCTGATCTCGATCGCCTTCACAACAAAACCGTCTGTCGATTGATCCGGCAGGCGGCTTTACAGTGCTTTCAGAGACGGATGATTTCTCCGTCCAGGTCTTCGATCACTCGACAGACCTTGCTGAGGGTTGCCGCGACATCCTCGTTTCCGGCGTTCCGCAGGGTGAGCCGGACCAGCTCTGTGCGTTCGGAGAGACAATCATACAGGGCATCGGCGTTATGACCGTAGTAATCCGGGAGATCCAGCAGCAGCTTGAGGGCGCGATGGACATCTTCACCGCTTTTGAGGCGGTCGGCATCCAGATAGATCGTTTGCATTCTGCTACTCCTTCCTTCAGTTGCAGGAGACGGTGCCGTCCGCGGCACTGATGGTCACCACGGCACCACTGGACAGGATCCGCGTCGCGCCGGTGGCGCCGATGATGACGGGGATATCCAGGCTCAGACCTGCGATCACGCCCTGTCCCTCCATGTCGGGATCTTCGAGGATCAGGCCGGAAGCCTTGCGCACGAGGGGGAGAAGGGCCTTGGTGGTCTGCTTGCAGACGAGGATCTGTCCGGTGCGGAAGTTTTCAAGTGCCTCGCTGATATCGCCAGCCACATAGAGCGGAGCGGTTGCGGTTCCGTTGCCGACGCCGGTCGCCCGGAGCAGCATATGACCCACCACATGCACCTTCATCATGTTTGTGGTGCCTGAGATACCCAGCGGTACGCCGGCCGTCAGGACCACCAGCTCGCCGTCGTGAATGATCCCGGCGCGGGAGGAGGCTTCCACCGCCGCGTCAAAGAGCTCATCCGTGGAGCCGACCTCATCAATCAGCATCGGGATGACGCCCCAGGAGAGGTTCAGCTGATGGTAAACGGTGGGACTGGTGGCGCAGGCGACGATGGGGCAGTTCGGGCGGTAGCGTGCGATCATGCGGGCCGTTCCGCCGCCCTTGGTCACCGTGATGATGGCGCTGGCGTGGAGGTCGTGCGAGGAAGTCACCGTGGCATGGGAGATGGCGGCGGTGATATCGTTACGTGTGTTATAGTTCCCGACCGCAAAGCGATGCACATAGTCGATGTCGGCCTCCGTCTTCTTCGCGATGCGGACCATGGTCTGCACAGCTTCGATCGGATAGAGGCCGGCGGCGGTCTCGCCGGAGAGCATGATCGCGCTTGTCCCGTCGTAGATCGCGTTGGCAACGTCGGTCGCCTCGGCGCGGGTGGGGCGCGGATTCTTGATCATGGAATCAAGCATCTGGGTCGCGGTGATGACAGGTCTGCCGCTCATGACGCACTCGTGGATGATATGCTTCTGAAGGCCGGGGACCTCTTCCAGCGGGATCTCGACGCCCATGTCGCCGCGGGCCACCATGATGCCGTCTGCCGCGTGCATGATCTCGTCGAGGTTCTGCACGCCTTCATGGTTCTCGATCTTCGCAATGATGCGGATAGAGGTGTTCTCCCGCTCCTGGAGGATCTTCCGTATCGCGACGATATCTTCCGCCGAGCGGACAAAGGACGCGGCAATGAAGTCAAAGCCGTTCTCCACCGCGAAGAGGATGTCTTCCCGGTCCTTTGGGCTGATGAAGGGCATCGACAGGTGTACGTTGGGCACGTTGATGCCTTTGTGGTTGGACACGGGCCCGCCGTTGAGCACCTTGCAGGTGATCTCGGTCTCGGTGATATGCTCCACGGTCATGGCGATCAGGCCGTCGTCGATCAGGATGGAATCGCCGACGTTGACGTCGCGGGGGAGGTCGCGATAGGTGATGCTGCAGTGAGCGGCATCGCCGAGGCATTCCTCCGTATGCAGCGTGAAGAGCTGCCCGGGCTCAAGCACGACGCGTCCGCCCTCAAAATCTCCGGTGCGGATCTCGGGTCCCTTTGTGTCAAGCATCGTTGCGACCGGCAGCCCGAGCTCGTCGCGGATCCTGCACACCTCGTTGAACCACTGGCGGTGTGTCTCGTGCGTTCCGTGGCTGAAATTGAAGCGCGCGACATCCATGCCGGCCAGCATCAGCGGCCGAATCAGATCGTTCTCAAAGAGCCTTGGTCCCATGGTGCAGACAATCTTGGTTCTCCTGCGGACGTCCTTCATGGCGATCCCTCCTGTCATTGACATGCGTGATCAGTCGTTGTAGCCGAGGTTGCGCAGGTCCTCTTTGCGGTTCCGCCAGTCCGGCCGGACCTTGACCCAGAGCTTCAGATTGACGTGGGTGTCGAGCAGATTTTCAATGTCGGCGCGGGCCTCCGAGCCGATCGTCTGGAGCATGGCCCCATGCCTGCCGATGATGATGCCCTTGTGGGATTCACGCTCGCAGTAGATGGTTGCGTGGATCTCCGTGAGATCCTCCCGCTCCTGCGTGATGGCCATCATCTCGACGCCGATGCCGTGCGGCACCTCGTCGCGCAGGTGGAGGAGGGCCTTCTCACGGATGATCTCCGCGCAGAGCAGGCGTTCGGGCTGGTCCGTGACCATATCGTCCGGGAAGTACTGAGGCCCTTCCGGCAAACGGCTGATCAGTGCGTTCCTGAGGTCCTCCAGGCCATCGCCTGTCTTCGCGCTGATGGGCACGATGGCTGCGAAGGAGAGGTCGGCAAACTCTGCGATCAGCGTGAGAAGCTGCTCCGGCTGGATCAGATCGATCTTGTTGAGGGCCAGGAAGGCGGGAACCTTCTTCCCGGCGATCTCGCGCGCGATCTCCATGTCGCGCTCGTGGACGGAGGTCACATCGACGAGCATCAGCAGAGCGTCCGTTCCGTCCATCGCATCGCGGACGGACTTCATCATGAATTCACCGAGCTGGGTGCGCGGCTGATGGATGCCGGGCGTATCCAGGAAAACGATCTGGCTTCCGGGTTCACTGAGAATGCCCATGATGCGGCTCCGGGTAGTCTGCGGCTTGTTGGAGACGATCGCGATCTTTTCGCGGATCATGGCGTTCATCAGGGTGGATTTGCCGACATTCGGCCGCCCGACGATCGTCACAAAGCCGGAATGAAATGGCTTTTTGGCTTCAGACATGGTCTGCCTCCTTATTCATGGATGAGTTTTTCGGGGCCGAAACTGTGCGGAAGCAGTGCGTCGAGCGTCGACTCCTCCACATGACCGTCCCAGGTCACGAGCACGCGCAGATGCGGAGCGAACTCGTTGAGCACCTGCCTGCAGGCTCCGCATGGCCAGGCAACCGTCCCTTTGGACGCAATAGCCACGGCGGTGAAGGCATGCTCGCCCTCGCTGACGGCCTTGAAGACAGCCGTCCGTTCCGCGCACATGCCCAGCCCGTAGGAAGCGTTCTCGATGTTGCAGCCCTGGAAGACGCGCCCGTCCTCGCAGAGCAGGGCGGCGCCGACAGGGAAGTGCGAGTAGGGGGAATAGCTCCGCTCCATCGCTTCCCTGGCCAGAGCCAGCAGGGTTTCATCACTGACGGGACTGTGATCGTCCCGGCTGAGACCGACGGCGGACAGGATCTTCTCTTCCATGGTACGCATCTCCCTCTGATCGTTGGGGTCGATATGGTCATAACCGAACAGATGGCACAGCCCGTGCACCGTCAGATAGGCTGCCTCGCGGGCCGGTGAATGGCCGTATTCCTCCGCCTGACGGTACAGCTGCGGGACGCAGATCACCAGATCGCCGAGCATGCATGCTTCCGCGTCATCGTCATAGAGCTCGCGGATGATTCCGTCCGCATGTCCCGCCGTGACGCCGGCGGGATATTCAGCCAGCGGAAAAGAGAGTACGTCCGTCACACGATCCACGCCGCGGTAATCGCGGTTGAGCGCGTGGATCGCCTCGTCATCGCACAGACGTACACACACGGCACAGGGACGTTCGATCCCTTCCGTGACGGCTGCGCAGTCGGCGGCTGCCTGAAGACGGGAAAGAAGGGATGGCTCGACAGCCAGATCATTCTGCCAGATGATCTTCATTCGGCTTCTCCTCCACAAACAGATCCTCCGGCGGCTTGCCCCAGATGCCGAAGTCCTTCTTTTCCGGTGCCGCAGCGGGCACCGCCGGAGCAAAGACGGACGACGGAGAGGGGATTTCCTGAACAGCGGGAGCGGCAGGGACGGGTACGACGGAAGGCTTCTCCTTCTTTTCGTTTTCCTCGCTGACAAAGGTGCTCCGCTGCGGGATCGCAGTCTTCGGGTACTCGATACGCTCGTGGAAGACGCCGGCCAGGACCTTCGCGAAGGCCTCGCAGACTCCGCTGATCTCGCGCATGGTCAGGGGAGCGTCGCTCAGCTGACCGTCATCAAGCTTCCCGCGCACGAGCTGATCAATGCGCTCGCGGACCGCCTGGGGTGTCGGCTTCTTCAGTGTGCGGACCGCAGCCTCGGCCGTATCGGCCAGCATCACGATGGCGGCTTCCTTGCTGTGCGGCCGGGGGCCGTCATAGCGGAAATCGGCGATATCGGGTTCCTGGCCCGACAGAGCGTTTTCGAGCGCTTTGTTATAGAAATACATGACCGGTGTATCTCCGTGATGCTCGGCGATCACATGCTGGATCTCCGGCGGCAGGCGGTACTTCTGGGCGAGGGCGACGCCGTCCTTGGTGTGCGCGGTGACGATGGCCGCGGCCTCATAGGGATCCAGATCGTTGAGCGGATTCTCCTCCGCCTGATTCTCCTTGAAGTAGAGGGGGCGGGCCAGCTTTCCGACATCGTGGAAGTAGGCGCCGGTGCGGGCGAGGAGCGGATGCGCACCGATCTCCTCGGCAGCTGCCTCGGCAAGATTGGCGACGATGATGGAGTGATGGTAGGTGCCGGGAGCCTCAAGCAGCAGCCTGCGCAGGAGCGGATGGTTGGGATTGGAAAGCTCCAGCAGCTTGGCCGGAGTCGGGAGGTTGAAGATCGTCTCAAGGATTGGCTGGATCGCAATGGTCAGGACGCTGGCCAGCAGGGCGCCGGCAGCGGCCCAGAGGACAGAGTCGAGGAGAGAACTGGTGTCCATCGAGGTCATCAGCGACATGCCGATGATCACCAGTGCGTTGATGAGCGCGTTGAACAGGCCGCAGAGAAGGACGCGCATTCTCTGGCTCTGACGCCACAGCAGCATCAGGGAGAGCGAACCGCTGATCATCGCCATCAGGAGCAGGCAGATGACCTGCGTGAGCGATGTCGTGCCGTTGCCTGCGGCCATCCCCGCAAAGAGGCCCGCAGAGCAGACCAGCACTGGAAGTCCGGCACGCCAGCTCAGCAGGGCGGTCGCAAGCATCGAGGCCAGCAGGATCGGCGCCATGTTGCTGTCCACAAGCTTCAGGGACGCGGCGCCGATCGCCGTGGAGATCAGGAGGATGACGCATGTCACGGTCGTCTTGTGCGGATCCGACAGGAGCTTCCGCCAGGTCAGACGGAGCAGGATCAGCAGTGCGGACATACTCAGCAATGTGACCAGAACAGCGCCGTAGTAGATGGAGAAGTCGATCGTGTCGTCGGTCAGCAGACCCAGAGAGCGGATCATTTCCAGCTGGTTCTCGTTGATCACATCGCCGCTTCGGACAATGGTCTGGCCCGACTTGTACATGACGGGTTCCACGGCCTCGCGAGCGTTATCCCGGGCCAGCAGCGTGCTGGCTTCATCATACTGCCAATAAGGCTCCAGCGCATTCTTCAGCAGGCCGATGTCATCCAGCAGCCGGCGCTCCGCGTCCTCGATTTCGTCTTCAAATACCGCCGTGATCATCCGCACGGCGTCGTCCACGGACGAGCTTGAGCTTTGGATGCCCGTGTTCAGCAGCTCGGAGACGTGATCCTTCACGATCCTCGCCTTGCCGTCAAAGGCTTCCGTGGTCATGTTCATCAGGAGCACGGTCTGGGAACGGGTCAGGCTGAAGCTGTTGAACCTGGTCGGAGCGTCGTTGATTTCCTGGTTGGTGAAGACATGCAGTTCCGTCTCAGCCTCATTCGCACGGATGCCGTCCGCGTACTGAGGGACCTGACGCAGATCGGTCAGGGCGCTGTCCAAGCGCTGAAGAACACTCTGGATATTGGTCTTGTCGATGTAGTAGATCGGCGTGATCGCATTGGCTGCGCGGTCCTGTGCGGCTTTGGTCGCGATCTTGTCCTCAACATCCTTTGTGGCTGCGATGGTATGCTCCGAGACGGTCCCGGCCTCAAGTGTGTAGCGTTTCGGCGCGCTGGTCAGCACGAGGATCAGCGCCAGCAAAACGGTGGTGACCAGGTAGATCAGGACGCAGCGTGTGGTGGACGGAGAGCCCTTTTTTCGGGGTGGGCGCTTGGGTGAGGACGCCTTCGGCTCCTGCTTCTGTTCGGTCACGGTTCAGTCCTCCTTCTGCGCGCATCAAAGGCATCATAAGCAGCCACAATGCGCTGAACAAGCTCGTGACGGACCACATCTTTGGCCGTCAGATGCACGATCCCGATCTCGGGGATATCCTTCAGGATCTCAAGCGCTTCAGACAGTCCGGAGCGCTTTCCGGCGGGCAGGTCGGTCTGCGTCAGGTCGCCGGTCACCACACACCGTGATCCGAAGCCGATGCGGGTCAGGAACATCTTCATCTGTTCGCTGGTCGTGTTCTGTGCTTCGTCGAGGATGATGAAACTGTCGGAGAGGGTCCGGCCGCGCATAAAGGCGAGCGGCGCGACCTCGACGGTCCCGCGCTCAACCAGGCGCTGGTAGGAGTCCACGCCCATGAAGTCATAGAGCGCATCATAGAGCGGACGGAGGTAGGGATCCACTTTCTGGGTCATATCGCCGGGAAGGAAGCCGAGGCGTTCGCCGGCCTCCACCGCGGGACGCGTCAGAACGATCCGCTCCACTTCCTTGTTCTTGAGAGCCATGACAGCCAGGGCCATGGCGAGATAAGTCTTGCCGGTGCCGGCCGGGCCGGCCGCGAAAGTCAGCGTGTGGTCGCGGATCGATTTGACATAAGCCTGCTGACCGAGGGTCTTGCAGCGGATCTGCTTCCCTCGGTGCGTGATGGCGACGACCTGCTGCAGCGCTTCGCTGATCAGGTCCGCCTTGCCTTCCCGCGCAAGTGCGATCGCATAACGGAGCTTGCTGCGGTCCACCTGTTCTCCGCGGCGCAGGAGCACCACCAGCTGCTCGATGACCCGTTCGACCAGATGGACATGCTCGGGCTCACCCTGGAGCTGCAGCTGCCCCTGGCGGAAGCTCAGGGTCACGCCGCATTCCTGCTCGAGGAGCGCGGCATTCTGGTCATTCATGCCAAAGATCGAGACGGCAAGTTCTTCCTGTTCCATCGGGAGACGCAGTGTTATCGGTTCTGCCAAGTCAATGATTCCTCCTGTTGCCGGATTGATCCGGATATTTGGATCGCTTCATCTATATCCATACATCGATTATCATACCATGAATCTGTCAAAAGGTCAATCCACAGGTGATGCGGAGAAAATAGACTGCGGTCTGTTTCTGGTTTATTTCCGGGATCGCTTGCATTTGCCCGCAACTGTGCTATGATGTGTATGAAAACAGGAGGTGGAACACGGGTGCGTGAAATTTATCTGGCCGGCGGCTGCTATTGGGGTGTTCAAAAGTACATGGACAGCCTTTCCGGTGTCATGAAGACCGAAGTCGGTTTTGCAAATGGGGATATCGAGGCTCCGTCCTATGTCCGCGTGAAGCAGGGAGATACCGGACACGCGGAAACCGTACGTGTTTCCTACGATGAGACCGTCATTCCGCTGCCTTCGCTCCTGCGCCTCTTTTTTATGATCATCGATCCGACCAGCCTCAACAGGCAGGGACACGATGTCGGCACGCAGTACCGCGTTGGCGTTTACTGGACGGATCCAAAGGATGAGCCCGTCATTCGCGAAGAGATCGAAAAACTCGCCGCACAGTATAAAAGCCCGCTGGTGCTGGAGGCGCTGCCTCTGAAATGCTTCTATCCGGCAGAGGAATACCACCAGAAGTACCTCGACAAAACCCCCGGCGGCTATTGTCATGTGCCGTGGGAGAAGATCCGCTGGGCCGCCACGATCGACCCGGCCCGGTACTGAAGCGGAAGGAGACCTGAGAATGACAGCTTCCAAACCGTTGATCGGGATCACGGCATCCTATGACGAGGCGGAGAAACGGACCTGGATCAGAACCAACTACATGAACAGCATCATCGCGGCCGGGGCCGTTCCGATCCTGCTCCCTGTCACCGGGGATCGGGATGTTCTCGCGGCGATCCTCAGCCGATGCGACGGGCTTCTTCTATCCGGCGGGCCGGATGTGGATCCGTCGATTTACGGCGCGGCTGATCCGGACGGATTGGCTGTCCTGTGCCCGGCGCGCGATACGGCGGAGATCTTTCTCTGCAGGGAAGCGATCAGGCGGGATCTTCCGATCCTTGCCATCTGCCGCGGGATCCAGGTCCTGAATGTGACCCTCGGCGGAACACTGTGGATCGATCTTCCTGCCCAGCGTCCGTCTACGGTCACGCACAGACAGGCCACTCCCTTCGACGTACCTGTACACAGCGTCCGGTTGCTGCCGGATTCACCGCTGTGCGGCATCACCGGACGGGAAACCCTGGCTGTCAACAGCATGCATCATCAGGCGATCCGGGATCTCGGCAGCGGACTTCGCCCGATGGGAGAGGCGGAGGACGGGCTCACGGAGGCTGTCTGGATGCCGGAGAAGCGCTGGGTCCTCGGCGTACAGTGGCATCCGGAGTGGCTCAGTGCTGCCGACAGCCCGAGCCGGCGCCTGTTTTCTGCCTTCGCGCAGGCCTGTCAGCCGTGAGCCTGAGAAGCAAGTATCATCTAACGTTCCCGACCGGGAGCGTTTTCATTATGAAGAAAAGCACCGGCATTCAGCGCCGGTGCGTATCGGAATGACAAACTTTTGTCTCACTTGGGAAGTGTGACCGCGTAGACACTGCCGTCCGTGCAGGCGACGATCGCCCGACGGTTGGAGGTCAGACCGAAAACCGAGCGGGCTTCCTTGCCTTCGGGCAGCGGCAGGGGGACCTGATCAAAGCGGCGATCGTTCTTGCTGATCTTCAGATAGCAGAGATTATCGCCGGAGAAGGCGTAAATGTTGCCGCTCACCACGCCGGCACCGATGCAGGGGAAGGGCAGGGAATAGTGGATAAATTCATCGCCGTTCATCAGGCGCAGATCCGTGATCTTGCTGCCGATGCCGTTCCAGTCCGACGTTCTCGCCATGAGGACCGCCATGTCGCCGCGTGCCGGGACCTCTTCATCGATGACCTGCCAGCCGTGCACGAGCATGGTGCGGCTGTTGTCCGGCACCGCCTTGTAGTTATAGGTATACATCTGCTGCGTCGTGAAAACACGGAGACGGCCGTTTTCGTAGATGACGCGGTAGGCGAGGAAGGAACCCAGCGAGACCTTGCCGGTGTTCATGCGGGCAACCTGATAGGTGTTAAGCGTGGTGCTGAGGGCGACCGCGTAGTAGTCGAAGGACAGCGTCCAGAGATACTGGTCCGCCTCGCCGTAGAAGCCGACGTCCATGATGACGCGGCCGTTGTACTCCTCACGCTCAAAGTCCGCCTGCGTGCCATCCATGTTCTTGATCAGCAAGGTGGGGGTGGTCTCTTCTCCCACGATGACCGCACAGTAGTTGCTTCCGACCCGGGCAAACTGGATCGTGCTGTCCAGACTGTCGTTGTAGGATGCGTGGCCGTTCCGGTCGATGATATACAGCTGCATGCCGTTCCACGCCACGACATGGGTATCCGAGCAGGAAAACTGCGCCATGACACCGACAGGATAGCTCCAGCGGATACCGCCCGTCGCGTTGACGCAGTGGATCGAGGTGCCGTCGTAATACAGCACGCTGTCGCCGAAGATCCTGATATCCTGTGTACTGTCGCAGGGAAGCATCTGCGCGCTGACCCTGTCGTCCTCTGCCCGCACACGGATCATCCGGATGATCGAGATCACGGCCAGCACAGCAAGAATGCCGACCATCACCAGGATGATACGGCTGAACCGCGCATCACGCTGAGACGCGCCGATACCGCTGTGAGGACCCCGTCTCCGGCTTTGCTTTTCCTGCATGCCCTGCCTCCGTCATTCCAGAATCGATATTATTATACCGGGTCAGCCGGCTGTTTGCAAGGGTCAGTTCTCCTGACGGGACTCCTCACGCTCGATCTCCGCGTTCATCGCGCGGATCTCCGCAAGAAGCTGTCCGTCATCGAGGCCTGTTCCGCTCCCGGTCCCGCCGGTCCTGCGTGAGGAAGCGGCGGGCTTCTTCCGCTGTCCTGCCTTTTCTTTCGGCCGGAGTGCCGCAGGGATGTGCGCGTGCCTGTCCTTGCCGAGTTTTTCGGTGATGAGCGCGGACATCTCCTGCCAGCCCTCGCTGTCGCAGGGGACGGCCATCCGCAGCCACCAGCGCGGCGCGTACAGAAGGACTGTTCCCTGTTCCGGCCAGAGCTGGACACGGCTGACGTCCTTCCAGCTCATCCTGCGCTCCTCGAGGAGCAGTCCGTACTCCATGCGGAGCCGGCTGTCCTCCATCAGTTTCGGGCTGCGGAAATGAGCGAGCAGGCGCAGCGCGTCCGGATTGGAGAGAAGCACCCGCATGGTGATGCCGCTCTTATCGGCTGAAATCTCGCAGGTGTGCCGTCCCTGCAGGAAGAGGATCAGCCCGGTGACTGTCATGATCCCGATCAGGATGCAGAGCAGAACGGTCGGAATGCCGCCGGACAGAAAGGCATTCATGGCATCCGCTCCGCCGCTTGCCGCCTCCGCGAGCAGGAGGGCCAGGAAAATGATCCCGGCGCAGGGGAGGATCAGGCGCATCGGGGCGTTCCAGCTGACCCAGCTGCGGACCGGCACCTGATTGACACGCCAGAAGGCGTGCGCGGGTCCGAGCTTGCCGCCGCAGACCGGACAAACGCCGCCGGGCACCGTCTCCCGTCCGCATTTCTTACAGTAGGCACTGAGCGCCACGGACTTCTCTCTCCTTTTTCTGCCGTTCACGTTCCAGACGGGAATACACGCAGCCGCACCAGTCCTGGCGGTAGAGGCCGTACTCCCTGGAAAGCTCGATGGAGCGGTGGTAGCCGTCCTTCTTCTTGAAGTCGCTGTAGACGAATTCGACGCCGATCTCCCGTTCCAGCGCCAGACCGATCTCGTTGATCCACGCGGAGTTCTTGTGCGGGCTGATGGAGAGGGAGGTGGTGAAGCAGTCATACCCCTGCTCCCGGGCGCGGATCGCCGTCCGCCGCATTCGGAGAGCGTAACAGAGATAACAGCGTTCGCCGCGCTCCGGGATCTGTTCACGCCCGCGGGCGATCTCCGCAAAGGCTTCGTGATCATAGTCGTCGATGATCACGCGAACGCCGCTGTCCGGCCGGAATGCGTCGACAAACCGCCTAACCTCCGACGCGCGCTTGTCAAACTCCTGCAGCGGCTCGATGTTCGGATTGTAGAACAGAAGATCGACATCAAAGCGATCCTGCAGCCGCTCGAGGGTCGCAGAGGAGCACGGTGCACAGCAGACGTGCAGGAGCAGGCGCCGCCTCTTCTCCTGCGGGAGATCGGGATTGATCATCGGAAGCCGCCTCCTGTCAGGGGATCAGCTGCAGCTGCTTCATAAAGAAGATGAACGCAAAGATCGTGATCAGGGAGAGTACGGTGGATACAAAGACCAGCTCTCCCGCAAGGTCGCCGTCGCCGCCCATATTGGCCGCCATAGAATAGGAGGAAGTCGCGATCGGGGTGCCGAAGCCCATCAGAACAAGGAACAGCTCCACATCGCGCAGGCCGATGAGCCACGCCAGCGCCAGCATGATGACCGGCAGGATCAGCAGGCGGATCACGATCACCGGGGCGATGATGTTCATGTTCCGTTTGACATCCTTGAACATCAGCGTACCGCCGAGGGTGATCATGGCAACCGGGGTCGTGAGGTCCGACAGGGCTTTCACAGGTTTTTCGATCATGGGCGGCAGGCGCAGACCCAGCACCAGGAAGAGCAGACCCAGCAGGCAGCCGTCCAGAAGCGGGTTCTGGATGATCCGGAGCGGCAGTTGATAAAGCTTGATCCGCTGGCCGTTCTCCCGGTTGTAGTACTCCAGCACGATCACGGCCGCGATGTTGAAGATGGACACGACCTCAAGTGTCATGACGCCGGCAATGGAGGCGTGCTCCGGGAAGAGCAGGGTCGTCATCGATACGCCGTAGAGCACATAGTTGCTCCGGAAGATGGCCTGGACGACGACGCCGCGACGGCGGTCCTCCAGCACAAAGCGGGGCACGATCAGCATGAGCACGATGATCAGCGCGATGATCCCGATGCCGCAGAAAAGCATCAGCTTCAGCGACGGCATGCCGCCCTCGGTGGCCTTGTAGACATTGTAGAAGGTCATGAAGGGGAAGATCAGCCTGAAGACAAAGCGGTTCAGCTGCTCCATGAATTTGCGGTCCGCGATGTGAACGCGGACAGCGAAGTACCCCAGGCCGAGATAGATCAGAAAGGGCAGAACGGCGCCGAAGGCGGCCAGGAAGCTTTCTTTCATGAGGAACTCCTTTGTCAGCGGGAGTAAACGCCCGTCAGGACTTCGCGGATATAAGCGTCGCAGTGGGGAAGGACCTTTGCCTTGCGAGCGTCCTCCGCCGCTGCCTCATTGTCGTAGGGAACGGAGAGGATCGTCATGCGCAGCGGCCGGTCCTCGAGCAGGAGGGCGTGCGCCCGCGGAACGCCGAGGTTGTTGCCGACCGAGCCGGCATTGCAGACGTAGGCTCCGTTCAATGTGCGGACGAACGCACGATGGGAGTCGGCAAAGATCGCACCGTCAAAGCGGCCCCGGTCGGTGACGAGCACTGCCTCGAATTCCTCGCGCGGAGAGTCCGCCATGAGCAGCGGCGTCAGCGGCCTTCCGTGAAAGAGTCGGAAGCGCAGCCCGGAAAAAGTCAGTTCGTCCTCCGGCGGAAGACCGCGGAGCCAGGAGAGGCGCTCTTCGCCCAGCTGATCCCAGAAGAATCCGTCCTCGGAGAATTCCCGGCCGCCGACGCCGTAATCCCAGTTGCCGCCGATCCAGTGACGGCAATGGGTCCGGACCCAGTCGCAGGTCAGGTCGGAGGAGGGGCCTTTGCCGACCGCGTCGCCAAGAAACCAGATATCGTCCGCATCCAGGCCGCGGATCGCCTCTTCCATCGCAAGCGTCGCCGGCCAGTTGCCGTGCAGATCGCCAAGGAACAGAATGCGCATGAGTAAGAGTCACCTCCCGACACGGAACAGTATACCATCCCGACGCCCTGCGATCAACCGGATTTCGCCAGGGCGGCGGGATTTCCCGTGAAGACGGTACGGTCGCGGCTCAGGATCGGCCGCGGAGAAAGCGGAGCCTCGGCTGGATCCGGCGGACATACAGGATCGACAGAGGCATCAGCAGAAAGTCGTACAGATGCAGCGCGACGACAGCCATCACAAAGAAGCTGACCGTCATCCAGACCCCCATCTCACCGAATTCGCCGGCGACTGCGTCGAGGTGCAGGACAAAGATGAGCATGGTATACATTGCGCCGATCGAGGCAGCGAAGATCACTGTCTTCAGGAGGAACCGCACTGCCTTTGCGCGGATGTGCAGGTCGATCGGCCACTTTGCGAGCGGCCACCAGCCGATGAACAGATAGAAGAAGGCGGCTTCCTTGTCCAGGCCGAGAATCAGCGAGAGCAGGGCCGCGGCGGCCCACGTCGCCAGCGCCGCCTTCCAATGAAATTCGATCCGGATCGGCAGGAGCAGGGCCGCGGCCAGCAGCGGCGTGATATAGGTGGCGACCGGGATCAGGCCGCCGACCAGCATCAGCGTGACCGTCAGTCCGGCCGACATCCCGCAGAAGGCGATCAGCATGCTCATCCTTCTGCTCCGCGTGCGCTTCTGCATGACTTCCGTCTCCTTCTGGTCTGAGAAAAGAGGGCTCTCCGTCGCCGGAAAGCCCTGTATAGGGGTCCTGGATCAGATTACAGCTGAGGACCGGCGGACACAAGCGCCTTGCCGGCTTCGTTGCCCTCGTACTTGACGAAGTTCTTGATGAAGCGGGAGGCGAGATCCTTCGCCTTGTCTTCCCAAACCTTGGGATCTGCGTAGGTGTCGCGCGGATCGAGGATCGCCGGATCGACGCCGGGAAGCTCGGTTGGAACCTCGAAATCGAAGTAAGGGATCTTCTTCGTGGGCGCCTTCAGGATCGCACCGGAGAGAATCGCGTCGATGATGCCGCGGGTGTCCTTGATGGAGATGCGCTTGCCGGTGCCGTTCCAGCCGGTGTTCACCAGGTAGGCCTTCGCGCCGCACTTCTCCATCTTCTTGACGAGCTCCTCGGCATACTTGGTCGGATGGAGTTCGAGGAAGGCCTGACCGAAGCAGGCGGAGAAGGTGGGGGTGGGCTCGGTGATGCCGCGCTCGGTGCCGGCCAGCTTCGCGGTGAAGCCGGAGAGGAAGTAGTACTTGGTCTGCTCGGGGGTCAGCACGGAGACGGGCGGCAGCACGCCGAAGGCATCCGCGGAGAGGAAGATCACGTTCGCAGCGTCGGGACCCGCAGAGATCGGGCTGACGTTCTTGACGATCTTCTCAATGTGATCGATGGGGTAGGAGACGCGGGTGTTCTCGGTCACGGACTTGTCGTGGAAGTCGATCTTGCCGTCGGCGTCGAGGGTCACGTTCTCCAGCAGGGCATTGCGGCGGATGGCGTTGTAGATATCGGGCTCGGAATCGGCGTCGAGGTCGATGACCTTGGCGTAGCAGCCGCCCTCAAAGTTGAAGACACCGTTGTCGTCCCAGCCATGTTCGTCGTCGCCGATCAGCAGGCGCTTGGGGTCGGTGGAGAGGGTGGTCTTGCCGGTGCCGGACAGACCGAAGAAGATGGCGGTGTTCTTGCCTTCCATGTCGGTGTTGGCGGAGCAGTGCATCGAAGCGATGCCCTTCAGCGGCAGGTAGTAATTCATCATGGAGAACATGCCCTTCTTCATCTCGCCGCCGTACCAGGTGTTCAGGATCACCTGCTCACGGCTGCTGACGTTGAAGGCCACGACGGTCTCGGAGTTGAGGCCGAGTTCCTTGTACTGCGTGCACTTCGCCTTGGAAGCGGTGTAGACCACGAAGTCGGGCTCGAATACGGCGAGCTCCTCCTCGGTGGGACGGATGAACATGTTGGTGACGAAATGGGCCTGCCAGGCGACCTCCATGATGAAGCGCACCGCCATGCGGGTATCCCGGTTCGCGCCGCAGAAAGCGTCGACCACATAGAGCTTCTTGCCGGAGAGCTCAGCCTTGGCCAGATCCTTGACGATCGCCCAGGTCTTCTCGGTCATGGGATGGTTATCGTTCTTGTAGGCATCGGTGGTCCACCAGACGGTGTCCTTGCTGGCCTCATCCATGACGATATACTTATCCTTGGGGGAGCGGCCGGTGTAAATGCCGGTCATCACATTGACAGCGCCCAGCTCGCTGAGCTGCCCCTTCTCATAGCCTTCGAGGGAAGGATCCATCTCGTCGGTAAAAAGCTGCTCATAGGAGGGATTGTAGACAATCTCAGTTGTGCCGGTGATCCCGTACTTCTCCAGATCGATGTTTGCCATGCGCTGAACCTCTTTCTCATAGTCCTTCAAGTTATTGGCTGAAACCCAACTTCAACCAAATACATTTTACCATATCCGCCTTGCTTCTGTCAACGTTATTTTTTTGACAATCATGATGATTAAAAGGTATTTGGCGGAAAACATCTTGACAGAACGCTCTGCGTGTATTATGATCACTTTAACGGATAAAAGCTGTAAAGCGCAAAAGAATCCGTTCTCAGAAAGGATGAAACGGTATGCCCATCACTGACCTGCTTGAGCGAAACAGCAAGCTGTACGGGAACGAAATCAGCCTGGTCGAGATCAATCCGGAGATTCAGGAGGAGCCGCGCGTCACTTGGCGTGAATACGAGCTGATCCAGCCCACCTCCTCGACCCCGTACCGCCGGGAGATCACCTGGAGCGTCTTCGACGAGAAGGCCAACCGGGTCGCCAACATGCTTCTGTCCAGGGGGATCCGCAAGGGCCAGAAGGTCGCGATCCTGCTGATGAACTGCCTGGAGTGGCTGCCGATCTATTTCGGCATCCTCAAGACCGGCGCCGTTGCTGTTCCGCTCAACTTCCGATATACAGCCGAGGAGATCGAGTACTGCCTTCGCCTCGCCGATGCCGACGTGCTCTTCTTCGGACCCGAATTCATCGGCCGCGTGGAGGACATCGTTCCCTCGATCGGCAAGGACCGTCTGCTCTTCTTCGTCGGATCCGTCTGTCCCTCCTTCGCGGAGAGCTATATCGACGCGGTGGCCAACTGTTCCTCCACGGCGCCGAAGATCCTCATCGAGGACACGGACGATGCCGCCATCTATTATTCCTCCGGCACGACCGGCTTCCCGAAGGCCATTCTGCTTGATCACACCGCGCTCCTGCAGTCCGCGCGCATGGAAGCCATCCATCACGAGACGACCCACGAGGATGTTTTCCTCTGCATCCCGCCGCTCTACCACACCGGCGCGAAGATGCACTGGTTCGGCTCCCTCTATACTGGCAGCCGTGCGGTCCTGCTGAAGGGAAACCGCCCGAAGGCGATCCTCGACACGATCTCCTGGGAGCGCTGCACCATTGTCTGGCTGCTGGTGCCGTGGTGCCAGGACCTGCTGACGGCGCTCGACCGCGGCGATCTTTCGCTGGAGGGCCGCAACATGGCGCAGCTTCGCCTGATGCACATCGGCGCTCAGCCCGTCCCGCCTTCGCTGATCCGCCACTGGCTGGAGTACTTCCCGAACCATAAATACGACACGAACTACGGACTCAGCGAATCCACCGGCCCCGGCTGCGTGCATCTCGGTGTCGACAACATTCACAAGGTGGGCGCCATCGGCAAACCGGGCTACGGCTGGGAGTGCAAGATCGTCGATGAGAATGACACCGTTGTGAAGCAGGGTGAGGTCGGCGAGCTCTGTGTCAAGGGTCCCGGCGTCATGAAGTGCTACTACCACGACCCGAAGGCCACGGCCGAAGCGATCCGCGACGGTTGGCTCCATACGGGCGATATGGCCCGGATGGATGAGGACGGCTTCATCTTCCTGGTGGACCGCAAGAAGGACGTCATCATCTCCGGCGGCGAAAACCTCTATCCCGTGCAGATCGAGGACTTCCTGGCCGCCAATCCCAAGATCCACGACGTTGCTGTGATCGGTCTGCCCGATCCGCGCCTCGGTGAGATCGCCGCCGCGATCATCCAGATCAAAGAGGGCATGACCGCCACCGAGGAGGAAATCAACGAATACTGCCTCGGGCTTCCGCGCTATAAGCGTCCGCGCAGGATCATCTTCGCACCTGTCCCGCGCAATCCCACCGGCAAGATCGAAAAGCCGAAGCTCCGCCAGCAGTACTGCGGCGTTCGCCTGGTCGAAGCGCAGAACATGGGCTGACAGCGAAAATCGTATCCATCCCCGGGACCGCTCGAAACGGGCGGTTCCTTTTTTTCGTATAACATGTTATCTGAAGGAAACAAAGAACCGCACGGGAACGGTTATCATACAATCATCAAACAAAAGGGAGGCGATCCGTCCGTGTTCAGCATCAGATCTTCCTGTGTGAAAGGAGCCTTGGTGCTCCTGCTCATCGTATCGCTCATGACCGCGCTCATTCCGGCGTGTGCGGACAGCGTCAGACTCTCATCGATGACCGATGACGAGATCCTGAAACTTCTTTCGGACATCAACAGTGAGCTGGTCCGCAGAGGCATTCCCAGGACAGCCACCCTGCCAAAGGGCGCCTATATCGCCGGGGAAACCATTCCGTGCGGCAGCTATATCTACACCTGCCTCGCTCAGGGAGATGACTGGGGGAACCTGACCGTCTACTCGGAGCGCGGAAAGGGAAAACAGCTTCTGTGGCATGTGGTCGGCGCGCCCGACGATGGGGAGGAGCCTGAGACGGTCTTCATCACGCTGAATGAAGGGGATGAACTGAAATCAGGTGTCCCGTTCAGCCTGACGATCATGACCGGCATCTCGTTCCGCTGACACATCCCGCTGACCGACGCTGTCCGAACGGCAGCGTCCCTTTTTTTTTCCGGCTGCGGGTTCGCGAAATAAACATGCGCTGTTATAGAGGCAGAAGAGAAGGAGGGAATCAAATGCCTTATAACAGAAAAGCATGCGGTATCGTCATCAGCAGAATGAGAGTCGGAAAAGGGCTCTCACAGGAAGTCCTGTCAGGACTGGCCGGGATCTCGCGCAGTCACCTGGCTCAGATCGAGGGCGGACGGAAGACCATGCGCCTGGATACGCTCTGGCAGATTGCAGAGGCGCTTGCCGTGACCCCGGACCGGCTGATTCGGATGATCGAAGAGGAGATTCAGAACGGGGAACCGCCCTGACAGCCCTCATGCCTCCTGTTTGTACCGGCCGTGCGGTCACGCTTGACAAATCATGCCGGCATGGTATGATGATCACAGAGTCTCATACAAGGCCATTCATTTTGAATCGTTTCCGGACGGAGGAGTAATCAGCAATGCTGTTTTCGCGAAAGACATCGGCGCGCCATCGGTGGAACAGCGACGAGCAGACACCGGTCATCCGCTGCTCGATCTGTACGGGCGAGCAGGAGGCCGGCTTCATCAACCGCAGGACAGGTGCGTTCACCGGCGTGATGCTGATCCGGAACGCGGACGACCTTGAGGAGTTCCGGGAGACTTACGGTATTCAGGATACCGACATCCGTAAGATTTACTGAGCTAACGCTGCCTTCCGAACGGGCGGCGTTTTCATGACGCGGATGCCGTCCGGCGAACCGGTCTGTATACAACTGCAAGTTTCGCTTGCAAAACACCTATGTTTGTGATAGATTTATCAATGCGGAGCAAGCGACTCCGCAGAAGGAGAATAATTATATGAAGAGGGCACTTTCGGTTCTGGTTCTGCTCCTGGCTTTGTCACTTGTCACGTCCGCGCTCGCCGATGATCCGCTTCGTGTTGTCGCGCTGAAAGGTCCGACCGCCATGGGAATGGCGAAAATGATGTCCGATGACAACGGCGAGGCCTATGCCTTCACCGTGGAAAGCGCCGCCGACCTGGTTGCCCCGCTGGTGATCCAGGGGAAGGTGGACATCGCCGCCGTGCCCGCGAACCTCGCCGCCGTGCTGTACAACAAGACGGAGGGTCAGGTGCAGGTGATTGCGGTCAACACGCTCGGCGTGCTCTACATCGTGGAGCGCGGCGAGACCGTCCAGTCCGTGGAGGATCTCCGCGGCCGCACGATCTATGCCAGCGGCCAGGGTGCGACACCGGAATATGCGCTCAACTATATCCTGCGCGGCAACGGTATCGACCCCGAACAGGATGTCAAAATCGAGTGGAAAACGGAGCACGCCGAGTGCCTGACCGCTCTCCTGCAGGATGAGACCGGCATCGCCCTGCTGCCTCAGCCTTTCGTGACCACCGCGATGATGAAAGCGGAAGGCCTGCGCGTCGCGCTGGATCTCAACGACCTGTGGAACGATCTCCAGGCAGAGAGCGAGAATCCTTCCTCCCTGCTGACCGGTGTCGTGATCGTCCGCAAGGCCTATGCCGAAGAGAACCCCGAGAAAGTGAACGCCTTCCTTGAGAATTACGCAGGCTCCGTCGAATGGACGAATGCGAACACCGACGATGCGGCGGCTGTCATCGCGAGCTTCGAGATCGTGCCCGAGGCCGTGGCAAAGAAAGCGCTGCCCGCCTGCAATATCGTGTGCATCCGCGCCGGTGAGATGCAGACAATGCTTTCCGGCTATCTGTCCGTTCTCTTCGAGGCAAACCCGGCTTCCGTCGGCGGCAAGCTTCCCGGCGAAGACTTCTACTATCTCCCCTGACGCGATCTGAAGGGGTGACGCCATGATCCGACGCACAAGGGCCAAGGTCTTTGCGGCGCTGTTCTGGCTGTGTGCCTGGCAGGGACTGGCCATGATCGTCCGTCTGCCGCTGCTTCTGCCTTCGCCGGTGGAGGTGGCCGTCCGCTGGTGCGAGCTGGCGGGGACTGCCCCCTTCTGGCGGACAGTGCTGTCCACGCTTCTCCATATCTCAGTCGGCTTTCTGTCGGCACTGCTGCTGGGCGTCCTGCTGGCGCTGGTTTCATCGCGGCTGAAATGGGCGGAGACGCTGCTCGCCCCGCTGATGGTGACGATCCGCAGCATGCCGGTGGCCAGCTTTGCCGTGCTGGCTGTGATCTGGTTCAGCAAAGAAAACCTTTCGACCCTGCTCGCGCTCACCATGGCGCTGCCGATCCTGTATACCAACACGCTGACCGGTTTGCGGGCCATCGATCCGCAGATGCGCGAGATGGCGGAGGTCTTCCGGATCCCGACCCTTCGACGGATCCGCTGTGTCTATCTGCCTCAGTTCCTGCCGCATCTGCGCAGCGGCATCATCGTGTCCGTCGGCCTGTGCTGGAAGAGCGGCGTGGCAGCGGAGCTGATCGGCCGCCCGAAGGGGACCATCGGCGCACAGCTGTGGGACGCCAAGACCTATCTGGAGGTGCAGGATGCTTTCGCCTGGACGGTGACGGTCATCCTGCTGAGCCTCGCATTCCAGGCCCTCGTCCTGTATCTCTTGAAGACTGTGACCCGAAGACTGGAGAAGGTGTAAGGCCATGGCGGACATCTCGCTGGACAGGATCTGCAAGTCCTTCGACGGTAAGCCGGTGCTCACGGATCTCAGCTGCCGTTTCCCGGAACATGGGATCAGCTGCGTCACCGGGCCTTCGGGGGAGGGCAAGACCACGCTGCTGCGCCTGATCGCAAACCTCGAGATCCCCGACAGCGGCATGCTGACCGGCACTGAAGGACGGAAAGTCGGCATGGTCTTTCAGGAGGACCGGCTGATCGGTTCCATGAGCGCGATCGACAATGTCCGCCTGACCGCAAGCGAAGAGCATTCGCGGAATGAGCTTGAGAGCGCCTTCCGGGCGCTCGGGCTCGGCGAAAGCATGCATCAGCCTGCCGGAACGCTCTCCGGCGGCATGTCCCGGCGTGTCGCTCTTCTGCGGGCGCTCTGCTCGGATTCCGACCTGCTGCTCTTCGACGAACCTTTCAAGGGGCTGGACGAAAAAACACGCACAGCCGTGATCAGCTATACGAGAGGAGCGCTCCTGGACCGCACCTGCATCCTGGTGACACACGACGAGGAAGAAGCCCGGATGCTCGGTGCGACGGTGCATGTCCGGATCTGATCCATTTGACATAACGAAGGCGGAAGCATCCCCATCACGGGAGCTTCCGCCTTCTGCTTTGTACCTTTGTTTACTACGGTTTGCGCATCGTCAGGCTGATGCGGTTCTTGGCGACATCCGCCTCCTGCACCCAGACGGTCACCACATCCCCGACCCTGACAGCCTCGGACGGGTGATTCACGCGCCGGGTGAACTGACTGATATGGACCAGACCGTCGCGATGCACACCGATGTCCACAAAGGCGCCGAAATCTGTGACATTGCGTACGGTCCCCTTGAGTTCCATGCCCTTCTGCAGGTCCTCCATGTGGAGAACGTCGGCGCGCAGGCTGGGCGGCGGCAGTTCATCACGCGGGTCACGCCCGGGTTTTCTCAGCTCCGCAACGATATCCCGCAGGGTCGGCTCACCGATCTGCAGGGCGGCAGCCACGGCTGCATACCCATCCGCCTCCACGGCCGGTTTCAGCTGTCCCGCAGCGGCCTGCGCGGCACTGATCCCATAACGGGCAAGGAGCGCACGGGCCGCCTCGTAGCTCTCGGGATGCACGCCGGTGTTCTCGAGGACATCCTTTGCGCCGGGGATCCGGAGAAAGCCCGCCGCCTGCTCGAAAGCCTTCGGGCCCAGGCGCGGCACTTTCTTGAGCCCGGCGCGCGTTTTGAAAGGACCATTTTCCTCACGGTAGGTGACGATGTTCTTTGCAACGGCGGCATTGATGCCGGCCACATGACTCAGCAGCGACCAGCTGGCCGTGTTCACGTCCACGCCGACCGCGTTGACGCAGTCCTCCACCACGCCGTCGAGCGCCGCGTCGAGTTCGTTTTCCTTCAGGTCATGCTGATACTGGCCGACACCGATCGCCTTGGGATCGATCTTGACCAGTTCGGCCAGCGGGTCCTGCAGGCGCCGGGCGATGGAGACGGCGGAACGAAGGTTGACGTCAAACTGCGGGAATTCTTCCGCCGCAAGCCTGGAAGCGGAATACACGGATGCGCCCGCTTCGCTGACGATCATGTACTTCAGCCCGTCGCCGAGATTCATCTCGTGCATCACGTCCACGAAGAACTGCTCGGTCTCGCGGCTGGCGGTGCCGTTGCCGATCGCGGCCGCGCTGACTCCGTGGCGTGTGATCATCTGCTTGACGATGGCCTTCGAGCGTTCGACCTGCTTCTGGTGGGGGAGAGGATAGATCACCGCCGTATCCAGAACCTTGCCCGTCGGGTCCACGACGGCGAGCTTGCAGCCGTGCGCAATGCCGGGATCCATGCCGAGGACCACGCGGTTGCGCAGCGGCGGCTGCATGAGCAGCGGGCGCAGGTTCATGGCAAAGACTTTGATGGCCGCTTCCTGCGCGCGATCCGTCAGCGTGCCGCGAAGCTCGTTGTCGAGGGACGGAGCGATCAGGCGGTCATAGGCATCGTCGCAGGCCCGGGCAACGTAAGCCGACGCCGGTGAGCCCGTGCCGAGGACCCAGCCCTGCCGGGTGTTCGTCCTGGCATGCTCACCATCGACGGAGAGGCTGACCTTGAGCCAGCCTTCCTTTTCGCCGCGGTTCATCGCCAGCACGCGGTGGGAGGGCATGGAGCGCAGCGGCTCCTGCTTGCCGTAGTACATGCGGTAAACGCTGTCTTCCTCTTTGGCGGCCTCCGTGCGGACCTCGCATTCCCGTGTATACAGGCGTCTGAGCCGGTCACGGACCTCGGCGTCATCGCTGACACGCTCGGCGATGATGTCCATCGCCCCCTGCAGGGCATCTTCCGCGGTGGAGACGCCCTTTTCTTCGTCGATATACTCCTCAGCCATGGCTTCCGGCGCTTTTGCGCGCGGGAACTGAAGCAGGATGGCGTCTGCCAGGGGTTCGAGTCCGCGCTCCTTCGCGATCATCGCGCGGGTGCGGCGCTTGGGGCGGTAGGGGCGGTAGATGTCTTCCAGGCGGGTCATGGTGGTCGCCGCGTCCAGCTCGGCCTGCAGTTCCTCCGTCCACTTCTCCAGCTTTTTCAGGCTGTCACTGATTTCCTGCCGCCGGGCTTCCAGATTCCGAAGCTGCCGAAGCCGTTCAGCCAGATCCCGCAGTTTCGTGTCGTCGAGTTCACCGTGCTGTTCCTTGCGGTAGCGAGCAATGAAGGGCACCGTGGATCCCTCGTCGAGCAGGCGGATGACCGCCTCCGTCTGCCAGGCCTGTATGTTCAGCTCTTTTGCGAGCTGTTCGGCAATGTTCATGTCCTGTCTCTCCTCCATTCGTTTCTGCGCCCGTTCAGTCCGGCCAGGATGCCGCTGCTGAAGGCGAACATCAGATTGAAGCCGCCGCAGTCGCCGTCCACATCCAGAACCTCCCCGGCAGCGTGGACACCGCGGGCCAGATGCGATTCCATGGTGATCGGGTCAAAGTCGTCCGTCGCAATCCCACCGGCCGTCACCTGCGCGGCGTCGAAGCCCTTCACCCCGAGGATCGTCAGCCGGAAGTCCCGGAGGACTGCCGCCAGCGTCAGCAGTTCGGCGTCCGTCAGGCTTTCCGCCGATCTGTCCCGCACACGAAGCCCCGCTGCCGACATCACACGCTCCGCAAGGCGGGTAGGCAGGAGGCCCGTGAGCAGGCGTTCCGCGGGTTGTCCCTTCCAGATCCTGCTGAGCCGAGTATCCAGCTCGGACAAAAGAGAGCGATCTTCGCCGTCCGCCCATCCGTCCGCCAGATCAATCGAGATCTCAAATCCCTTCCGGGCCCAGCGGGCGCACTGCATGGCGCAGATGCCGCTGATGCCGGTGTCCGTGAAGAGCAATTCACCCCGCTCCTCATGCAGGCAGAGATCCTTCCGCATCACGCGCACGCCGCAGCGCACCCGGATACCGGATAAGCCCCGTATGGGCGCGGTGTCCGTCTCAACAGGGGTCAATGCGGGACGCGGTTTGACCAGTGTGTGACCGAGGGACTCGAGCAGGGAATAGGTGCTGCCGTTGCTGCCCAGCTTCGGCTGCGCCATGCCCCCGCCGCAGACGATCACCCGCCCGAAGCGCCGGTCTCCGCGATCGGTGCGGACACACCATCCGGGGTTGTCCCAATGAAGGGTCGTTGCGCTGATACCGGTTTCGATCGCCGTCCCGTCCCGTTCCAGCCGGAAGCGCAGGGCATCGAGAACAGTGGAAGCCTGGCGCGTCAGGGGATAGAAGCGACCGTCGGATTCCTCTGACAGACAGAGCCCCAGATCCGACCAGAAGCGCCGTAGCTCTTCAGGCCCGCAAAGGCTGAGTACCTGCTTGGCGAAGCCATCGCCGCCCGGATAGCGGGGCTCGCCGCCGTTCATGAGGTTGCCGCGTCCGTTGCCCGTTGCCAGCAGCTTTTTCCCGACGCGGTCCATTCGCTCCAGGACTGTCACCCGGTCGCCGCACGCCGCTGCCGCGACGGCCGCCGCGAGACCCGCTGCCCCGCCGCCGACAATACCGGTGGTCTGCCGCTGCGTCATTCGTCCTCTTCCTCCATATGATAGATTCGTCTCAGTTCGGGCGTCATGCGTCCGTCCGCCTCATAGATGATCAGCGGCGGCTCCGGCTGCAGCATGGGACGGGCATCCTTCACAGCCTCGACCAGCGCGAGATTCGCGGGTCGGTCCGCGCGCGGATAGACGAGGCGGAAGCGCTTGGGTGTCAGCCGCGCCTCCGTCATCTGCTGCATGAGCTCCAGCATCCGCGGCGCGGGATACACCATGCTCAGCCGACCCTTGCCGCGAAGGATGCGGTGAGCGCTCCTGAGCCAGGGGAGCAGCCCATCGCCGGACTGATGACGCGCGATCTGCTCGACGGTATCGGGGTTGCGGAGGGTCGAGCCCGGCTGTCCGTAGGGCGGATTGCAGACGACGGCATCGACGCTGCAGGGCCCGAGGATCTCCTCCGCCCCGCAGACATCCGCACAGTGGACCCGGACGCGTTCCGAAAGCCCGTTGAGACGGACGGAGCGTTCCGCCATATCGGCGAAGGCCGGCTGGATCTCGAAGGCCTCGGCGAACCTGCCCTTGTTCCGGCCGGTCAGAAGCAGCGGAAGGATGCCGGTCCCTGTTCCGAAGTCGGCATAGACAGCCTGCTCGCCGATCGCCGCGAAATCGGCCAGAAGCACGGCATCCATCCCATAGCGGAAGCCGTGCTTCTTCTGCAGGATGAGGAGACCGTTCAGCTGCAGATCGTGCAGATCCTCATCCGGCAGGCGGAGATCATCTGGGTTCATGGCATCCCTCCGGTCAGGTCGGGCAGGCGGATATCGTCGCGGCGGACACGGTCCCAGTCGAATTCCGGCACCAGTTCTTCGAGGGAAGCCGGACAGATCCGATCGCGCAGCCCGCACGAAAACGCGAGGATCCCGATCAGATCCTGCGCCGTATAGCGCCTGGAAAGCGCCGTCAGGTCGAGGTCATGGTCGCGCTTGGCGAGCCGACGTCCCTGCGCGTCGGTCAGCAGCGGAATGTGTGCGTAGGATGGCGTCGTTCCGCCGAGGAGCCCGGTCAGGTAAATCTGCCGCGGGGTGGCGGAGAGAATATCCCGTCCCCGCACGACTTCGGTGACACCGGAGGCGATATCGTCGACCACACAGGCCAGCTGATAGCCGAAGAGACCGTCCGAGCGCCGGATCACAAAATCACCGCAGTCCCGCCGCAGATTTTCGCACACGCTGCCCTGCAGTCGGTCTTCAAAGCTTACCGTCTCATCTGGAACGCGGAGTCGCAGAGCGGGGGAGCGGATGAGCGCCTTCGAGGCCGCCTCCGTCGGCGTCAGGTTCCGGCATGTGCCGGGATAGACCGTCTGCGTGTCGCCGAGGTTCGGCGCCAGCTCGGGATGGAGTTCGGCCCGCGTGCAGAAGCACGGATAGACCAGGCCGTGTGCCTGCAGTTCGGCCAGGGCGTTTTCGTATTCCGGCGTCCTTTCACTCTGACGGAGGATCGGCCCGTCCCAGGAAAATCCGAACCACCGGAGGTCCTCCAGGCACAGCCGGGTATTGCGGTCCGGGCATCGGGGCGTGTCCACGTCCTCGATGCGCAGGAGGATCCGCCCGCCCCCGGACCGGGCCGACAGCCAGGCCAGCATCGCGCAGAGCAGGTTGCCCAGATGCAGCCGACCGCTCGGCGTGGGAGCGAAACGTCCGACGACCATGGGGCAGGCACCTCCCTCCGCCGGCGTGGTCAGAACAGTTTGGATTTCAGGAATTGGCCCGTGTAGGATGCTTCGCATGACGCGACGGTTTCGGGTGTGCCGCAGCAGACCAGCTGTCCGCCGGCATCTCCGCCCTCGGGACCGAGGTCGATCACCCAGTCGGCTACCTTGATGACATCGAGATTGTGCTCGATCACAAGGACCGTATTGCCCGCGTCCGTCAGGCGCTGCAGGACGCGGATCAGTTTATCTACGTCGGCGCTGTGCAGGCCGGTCGTCGGCTCGTCGAGAACGTAGATCGTGCGCCCCGTCGCCTTCCGGGAAAGCTCGGTCGCAAGCTTGACGCGCTGCGCCTCGCCGCCGGAGAGGGTGGTGGCGGCCTGTCCTAGCTTCATGTAGCCCAGGCCGACGTCCTCCAGCGTCTCCAGCTTTCGGCGCAGGGACGGATGATTCTCGAAGAAGCGCACACCCTCCTCGACCGTCATCTCAAGGATCTCGTGGATATTTTTGCCACCCCAGGTGACCTCGAGGGTCTCGCGGTTGTAGCGCTTGCCCTTGCAGTCATCGCACGGGACGTAGATGTCCGGGAGGAAGTTCATCTCGATGCGCCGGACGCCGTCACCCTGGCAGGATTCACACCGTCCTCCGCGCACGTTGAAGCTGAAGCGATTCTCCTTGTAGCCTCTTGCCTTGGCTTCCGGCGTCATGGCAAAGAGCTTGCGGATCTGGTCAAAGAGACCTGTATAAGTGGCGGGATTGGACCGCGGAGTCCGTCCGATGGGGCTCTGATCGATCATGATGATCTTGTCGAGCGCCTCCGTCCCCTCGATCGCGCGGAAATCACCCGCTCTGGTTCTGGCACGGTTCAGCTGCTTCGCGAGATGCTTGTAGATGATCTCGTTGACCAGAGAACTCTTGCCGGAGCCCGAGACACCGGTCACGCAGCAGAAGACCCCGAGCGGGATTTCCACGTCCAGATCCTTCAGGTTGTGTTCGCTCGCGCCGAAGACCTTCAGCCATCCGTTGGGCTTCTTGCGATGCGCCGGCACGGGGATCTGCAGTTTCCCGGAGAGATACTGTCCGGTCAGCGAACGCTCACACGCGATGACGTCCTCCACCGTGCCCGCCGCGACGATCTCTCCGCCGTGCACGCCGGCCCCGGGACCGACATCCACGAGGAAGTCGGACGCGCGCATCGTGTCCTCGTCGTGCTCCACGACGATCACGGTATTGCCGAGATCCCGCATGTTCTTCAGGGTGGCGATCAGCTTGTGATTGTCCCGCTGGTGCAGCCCGATGGAGGGCTCGTCGAGGACGTAAAGCACACCCATCAGGGCAGAGCCGATCTGCGTCGCGAGCCGGATGCGCTGCGCCTCACCGCCGGAGAGCGTCACGGCGGAGCGGCTGAGCGTCAGATAGCCGAGCCCGACATCGTTGAGGAAGCCGAGCCGTGCGTCGATCTCCCTGAGGATCGGTTCCGCGATCATCCGTTGGGTCGCGTTCAGCTCCAGCCCGCGGAAAAAGCGTCCGGATTCGACGATCGACAGGCTGCTCACATCGGCCAGGCTGCGTCCGCCCACCGTCACCGCAAGCGCCTCGGGCTTCAGCCTGCGGCCGCCGCAGTCGGGGCAGATCTCGTCCGACATATACTCCTCATAGGCGCTCTTCATCGAATCGCTGGTGGTCTCGGCATAGCGGCGCTCAAGCGTCGGGATCACGCCTTCGAAGGGGGTCGCGTACTGACCCTTGCCGTTGGCGCTGTCATAGGTGACGGTGATCTTCTCGCTGCCCGTGCCGTACAGGATCGCCTGCATGGCTTCGTCGGAGAAGCGTTCGACCGGCGTGTCCATGGTGAAGCCGTACTTGTCCCCGAGCGCACGGAAAAACTGCGCCGCGATGCCGCTGTCTTCATCGGTATTGAAGCCGATGGCATTGAGCGCGCCCTGCCGCAGGGAAAGAGAACGGTCGGGGAAGAGGATGTCGGGCGAGATCTTGCGCAGCACGCCGAGGCCGGAGCAGGTCGGACATGCGCCGTAAGGACTGTTGAAGGAGAACATGCGCGGGGAGAGTTCCTCGATGGAGATGCCGCAGTCCGGGCATGCATAGTTCATCGAAAAGAGTAGTTCTCCCTGATCGAAGAGGTCGACAATGACCAGACCGCCGGCCCGGCTCGTACCCGTCTCGATGGAATCCGCCAGGCGCTTCTGAAAATCCTTGCCGGCGCGCACGATCAGGCGGTCCACCACCAGTTCGACGTTGTGCTTCTTTTTCTTGTCCAGCGGCGGTGTGTCGCCGAGCTCATAGATCTCTCCGTCGATGCGCACGCGCACGAAGCCGTTCTTCTGCGCGTCCTCAAGGAGGCGGGTGTGCTCGCCCTTCCGGCCGCGGACGATTGGGGCGAGGACCTGGAGGCGGCTGCCCTCCGGATAAGACTGCACGATATCGACCATCTGGTCGACCGTCTGCTGACGGATCTCGCGTCCGCACTTGGGGCAGTGCGGGATACCGGTCCTGGCCCAGAGCAGGCGCAGATAATCGTGGATCTCGGTGACCGTGCCGACCGTGGAGCGCGGGTTGCGGCTGGTGGTCTTCTGGTCAATGGAGATCGCGGGGCTCAGGCCGTCGATGGCATCCACGTCCGGTTTCTCCATCTGACCGAGGAATTGACGGGCGTAGGACGAAAGACTCTCCACATAACGGCGCTGGCCTTCCGCGTAGATCGTGTCGAAGGCCAGCGAACTTTTGCCGGAGCCGGAAAGGCCGGTCATCACGATCAGCTTGTTCCGGGGCAGCGTCAGATCAACGTTTTTGAGGTTGTGCATCCGGGCTCCCCGGATGACCAGATTGTCTTGCATTTGGTTTCACTCCAAGGCGGATTCGCCGCGGGTCGGGTGTCCGTCAGTCCATTTTCTCGGAGAGCTGTTTCCCGCCGAGAACGTGGAAATGCAGGTGCTGCACGCTCTGGCAGGCATCCGGACCGCAGTTGGTGACGACGCGGAAGCCGTTGACGAGGCCTTCCTGAAGGGCGACGGCGCTGCAGGCGCGAAGACAGGCAGCCAGCTGGGCATCGTCCGCTTCGCCTACAGCCGCCATGGAAACGATATGATGGCGGGGCACCACCAGCACATGGGTCGGTGCCATCGGATGGATGTCGCGGAAAGCATAGACCTGATCGTCCTCATAGACCTTGGCCGAGGGGATCTCACCGGCGATGATCTTGCAGAAAAGGCAGTCACTCATGGATTTCATCCTCCTGTTTTTCGTCTGAAAGCAGTGTAGCCCGGATCCCTTCCGGGACGATTTCATCGAGTCTGACGCTGACGAGCTGTCCGCGGGAAAGCGTCGGATCGGCGTCGACGGAGACCTGCAGATACTCCGGTGTGCATCCGGTCCACCGGCCGCCGCTGTCCCGCTCCTCAAGCAGAACGGTACTCTCCCGTCCGATCCAGGCATTCTGATAGGCTGCCGCTGTCCCGGCGCCGATCCGGATCAGTTCACGGACGCGCCTTTCCTTCTCTTCCCGGCTCAGCTGCCCGGGCATGGACGCGGCCGGCGTGCCCTCACGCGGGGAGAAGGGGAAGACGTGAATGCGGGCAAAGCCGATGCTGCGGACAGCCTCGCAAGTCTCCCGGAACTCCTGCTCCGTCTCACCCGGGAAGCCGGTGAGAATGTCCGTGGTCAGCGCAGCGTCCGGCATGGCCTTCCGGATATTGCGCACGGCTGTCCGATACATGTCCATGTTGTAGCGTCGGGCCATGCGGTGCAGGACCGTGTCGCTCCCTGACTGCAGGGCGAGATGGAACTGCGGGCAGACCTTCGGCAGTGCGGCGACAGCCCCGGCAAACGCCTCCGTCGCGACGGTCGGTTCCAGGCTGCCCAGACGGATGCGCCCGATCCCGTCGATGCCGTGAACGCACCGGATCGCGTCCATCAGCTCCAGTCGCGGGGTGAAATCCCGTCCGTAGCTCGACAGATGGATGCCCGTAAGCACCAGCTCCCGGAACCCGGCTTCGGCCAGCGCCTGCGCTTCCATGCGGATATCCTCGAGCGTACGCGAGCGGATGGGTCCGCGGACCTCGGGGATGATGCAGTAGGTGCACCGGTTGGAGCAGCCCTCCTGGATCTTCATCGTCGCGCGGGTGTGCTCCTCCTGGGTGCTGACACGCAGCGTCTCATAGGGTGTTCCGGGCGGCAGCTGATCCACGGCGCAAAGCGGCGTTCCGGATGAGAGCGCCCGCTCCAGCAGCTCGGCGATGCGCGCGCGATGCTGGGTGCCGAGCACCAGCGCCGCACCGGTCTCCCGGAGGAGGTCTTCCCCCTTGCGCTGGGCAAGGCAGCCGCAGAGCACGAGGGCGCTGTCCGGATGCTCCCGCCGGATCCTGCGGGCGGTCTGCATGGACTTCCTGTCCCCGGTACCGGTGACCGTGCAGGTGTTGATCACATAGACATCCGCGTCGGCGGAAAAGGGGACAGCCCGGTATCCGGCTGCGCGCAGCAGCTCCAGCATCGCCTGTGAATCATACTGGTTGACCTTACAGCCAAGCGTATGAAAAGCGACCGTTTTTGTCATTGATTCGCCCTCCGCAGGGTTACATTTCACCGTAGAGAGAGAGCAGGACGGCGAGGGAGGCCAGCCCGGCCGTCTCCGTGCGCAAGATGCGCGGGCCGAGGGTCACGGGGAGGCATCCGGCCCCGACGAGCAGATCGATCTCCTGCGGTTCGATCCCGCCCTCGGGGCCGATGACGATCCCGATGCGCATGGCCTCCGGATGATCCGCACGGAAGGCGGGGAGCGTCAGTCCGTGCGCTTCCTCCCATGGCACGACCGACGCGTCCAGACCGCGCAGTTCTTCGGCCAGCGCACGGACGGAGATCGGCCTGTCCACAGTCGGTTCCTCACAGCGTCCGGACTGTTTGCAGGCTTCATGCGCAATGCGCTGCCAGCGCTCACGCTTCTTGTCGGCATCGCGCTCGTCCAGCCGGACCACCGAACGGGACATCGCGACAGGGACGATCCGGCGCACGCCGAGCTCGACCGCTTTCTGGACGATCCATTCCATTTTGTCGGCCTTTGGAAGCCCCTGATACAGGATCAGATCGTGTGCCGGCTCGGTGGAGGGGAGGAGCGTGACCGAACGAAAGAGGACTTCCTTCGGAGTCACACTCTCCGCCCGGCACAGCCAGCGCTGTCCGCCGCTGAAAAGCTCGGCCTCATCGCCGGGTCTGATCCGCAGCACCTGGACCGCGTGGCGCGCGTCCTCCGGGGTGAGGGCTGCGATCGCATTCTCCTCAATGCGGCCGGCTGCGTAAAACCGGTGCATCGTCAGTCCCTCCTGCACAGAAGAGCGACCCACTCGCCGCGCCTCCGTACCTCAGCCACCCGGTAACCGGCTTCGGTGACAGCCCGCTCGACCTCATCCTCGCGCTCCTTGATGATCCCGGAGGCGATGAAGGTCCCGCCCGGACGGATCTTCGCGCGCAGGGGAGACGCAAAGGCACAGATGATGTCCGCGATAATGTTCGCAACGCAGACGTCACAGACCGCGCTCCGGTCCTTCAGCAGGTCACCGCGGACAGCCGTGATCCTGTCCTCAAAGCCGTTGTGAACAATATTCTCCTTCGCGACGCGCACCGCATCCGGGTCGATATCGATCGCGAGGACATGCCGGGCGCCGAGCAGTGCCGCCCCAATGGCGAGGATCCCGCTGCCGGTGCCGACGTCGATTACCTCCTCGTCGCCCCTGAGCTCCTGCTCCAGCAGTTCCAGGCACATGGCGGTGGTCTCATGCTTCCCGCTGCCGAAGGCCATGCCGGGGTCGATCTCGATCACCTTGTCGCCCGGCTGCGCGGCGTAGGACTCCCATGTGGGTTTGATGACCAGCGACTTTCCGGCGCGGAAGGGCTTGAAATACTGCTTCCAGGTCTCCAGCCAGTCCTCGTCGCGGACGTTCGACTGTTCCAGCGTGAGGGAACCGAAAGCCTCGCAGCGCATCGCGTCCAGACCGGAACGGATCATCGCGATCCGGTCCCTCAGGCGATCGTCCGGCTCGAGCCATGCGTGTACGAGCACGTCCTCGGGCATTTTGTCCTTCATCTCCCGGTCGATGATCTCCCAGTAGCCGTTGGGCTTGTCGGGATCCGGGATGTCCGCGCGATCCTCCACCATGGTGCCGTTGGCCCCCGCGGCCATCAGGGTCTCGCTCACGGCGTCGCTGCCCTGGGTCGTCGTATGTACAATCAGTTCGATCCATTCCATTCGGATTCATCCTCCATCGTCAGGGCCTGAAGCTCTCGATGCCTCGCAGGAGCTCATACTCGCGCACGTCGCGCACCGTCGTGTACATGAATCGCGTCAGCACGGCGCCGTCACGGAAGTACAGGCAGATCATCGGACAGTCCTTCGCGAACAGTTCCTGGATATCCCTGAGGGTCTGTTCGTAATCGCTCTCGGCGACGCAGGTGCGGAGCTTTTTGCACAGGTCCGACATCTCCTGGGACTTGTATCGGCCGTAGTTGTATGTGTTGCCGGAGATGAGCATGTAGCCGGGATCCGGACACACATCCTGCGCGAAAGCGACCAGCGCCAGATGGAAGTTGCCGTCCCTGAGCTTCTGCTGGGCCTCCGTGTAAGTGCAGGTGGTGATGCTCACCTCAATGCCGATCTGGGCCAGTTCCTCCTGGATGATGGTGGCGGCCTGGAAGCGGACATCGTTGTCGGGCTCCTCATACACGATCATCCGGAGCGTCAGGTCAATCTTCTGCCCTTCCTCACTCACGCGGTCCACCACGCCGTCGTCGTCGCTGTCCACCCAGCCGTCCTCAAGGATCAGCTGCCGAGCCTTCTCAAGGTCGCGAACGAAATAGCCGGCGATGCCGTCGTTGTAGGTCCATGTGCCCGGGATCATCGGCGTGTCGGTGCGGGTCACCATGCCCAGATAGACGGAGGTCGCGATGTAGTCGGGGTCCACCACATAGCGGATGGCTTTCCGGACATTCTCGCTGGCCAGCTTGGCATAGGACTGGTTCATCAGCAGGCACTCCAGCTGATTGCTCCGGTAGTCCATGGCCAGGGAGGCGCTGCCCGACTTGTACTGCGCCGCGGCGATCGAGCGCGTGAAGATCGTGTTGACCCGCCCGAATTCATAGGACTCCATGACGGCCCGCTGGGTATCGTGACAGACAAACGTGATCTGTTCGACCGATGGGCGCGTCTTCCACCAGTTGGGATTGACCTCCATAGAGATGTATCCGCCGGGGGTAAAGTCGGTGATGATATAGGGGCCGGTCCCCATCGGATCATCCTTGTCGATCTCATCGGCCGGGAG
This sequence comes from Clostridia bacterium, assembly GCA_017429265.1. GTDB lineage: Bacteria > Bacillota > Clostridia > Christensenellales > Aristaeellaceae > RUG11272. The sequence goes on from JAFRPG010000090.1 coordinate 146,829, forward strand.
CACCGGGAAGGTCATCGCGTAGAGCAGGCCGTAATAGCTTCGGGAGCTGGTCGTGCGGACGACGAGGGTATGGTCCCCGGTCGCGGATACCTTGCTGACGAAATAGTGCAGATTGCTGTAGAACCCCTTGCTGGAGGAAGACTCGTCATTGGCCCGTTCGAGGATCGCGTTGGCCGTGGCGGCCACGTCCCGCGCGGTCATCGGCGAGCCGTCCGAAAAGGTCACGTTGGAACGGATCGTGAACGTCCAGCTGCGTCCGTCCTCGCTGGGTGACCAGTTTTCAGCCAGGCAGGGGGACGGCTTGTACTTGTCGTCGATCCGGACCAGCGGCTCATAGACCAGGTTGTAGACGCTGAGGATATCGCGCTCCAGCGGATCCAACGGACGGATGAAGTTTGTCTTGGAGGACTGGATGCCGACCGTCAGCGCACGTCCGACATTGCTTGCCTCAGCCGGGATCGGCGCTGTCAGCGTCAGGATCGAGAATAGCAGTATCGCCGCCGTTGTACGCGTGATAGTAGAGCGCATCGTAGATCGCATAATCTCTCATCACCCTTGTCGCATAGGCTTTCGTGTCGGAGGTCGGGATACGGTCGAGTTCGATGTGGATCCCGTCATCGGAGTAATCGGGGTTGCGCAGCCAGACGCTGACATTGCCCTGTCCGGCATGGTAGGCCGACGTCACCAGTACAGGGTCACCGTCAAACATCTTCGATAGGTAGTTCAGATACCAGCAGCCGAAGCGGACGTTGGTATCGGGATCCCAGAGCTTATCGAAGGAATAGTTGGTAATGCCGATGCGGTCGGCGACCCATGATCCGGTCTTTTCCATCACCTGCATGAGGCCGCGCGCGCCGACCCTTGATTCCGCGGTTTCGTGGAAGCTGCTCTCGTTGAGGATGATCGCGGCGACAAACGCGGGCCGGAGATTGTACTGCTGCGCGTAATTCTCGATGATGGGCAGATAGTTGCCCGGCAGGGGATGTGCGTTCACGGTGCTTCGGTATTCCTGCACCTTCTTGTCGTGCATGCCTCGCAGGTCAGCGTACATCAGCATCACCGAAGCCAGCGCCGCGAGACACAGGAGCAGGGATGTGATCAGGGAAATGCTCAGCCAACGGGGAAGCGGCTGCCGTGCGCGCTTCTGTTCCTTCGCGAGCGTCGGATCGGTCCGGGCGAGGTCATCCCTTGCGTGGTAGGCCCTGTCAAATCCGGCGGGCGGCGGGGGAGGCGCATAGACCGGCGCGGGCGGAGTGTCGTAGGAGAGAGGCCGCCCGTACGGATCGGGATTCGACTGCCACACGGCAGGCTGCTGCGGCTGACCGACATACTGGACCGGCTGATTCGGGTATTGGCCCTGCAGATCACCGTTGTACGCCTGGGCCTGATCACCGTATGGGGCAGGCTGGTTCCGTCTGCGGTGCTGGCGGTCTGCCTGGAGCGTCGTAAAGCACAGCGGACAGAACTCCGCCCGATCGTCCACCGACGCACCGCAATATGGGCATATGATCAAGGCGCGGCCTCCTCTCGGCTGTCCTTCCGTTCATTCTCCCAGCATTCGCGGACGGTCTCCGCCGTTTCTTCGATCGTTCCGGACGTGCAGATGCATACATCCGCGCGGGCGGCTTTCTCTTCTGTGGGCATCTGGCTGCGGATCCGTCCGAGTGCCTGCTCGCGTGTGAGACCGTCCCGCTCCATGATCCGGCTGATCTGCGTCTCCTCGTCCACCGTGACACACCAGACGCGGTCGCAAAGCCTGTCCAGACCCTCCTCGTAGAGCAGCGGCATGTCCAGGACGCAGACGTCTGTATCGGCCTTTCGCGCGCGTTTGATCTCCGCATCGATCAGTGCGAGGATCATCGGCTGCAGGATGCCGTTCAGCCGCTGCCTTTCGGCGTCGTCGGAAAAAACGATGTCTCCGAGCGCGCGGCGGTTCAGCGTGCCGTCTTCGCGGAAGACGCGTTCGCCAAAGGCTGCGCGGATCGCAGGCAGGGCAGGACCCTGCGGCGCGGTCAGGCGGCGTGACAACTCATCACCGTCGACGATATACGCGCCCAGTTTCCGCAGCGTTTGGGAGACTGTGCTTTTTCCGCAGGCGATGCCTCCGGTCAGGCCTAGAATCAGCACCGGCAGATCATTCCTTTCACGCAGGCAGCTGGGAAAGCGCTGTCTGATAAAAGCAGCCGGACGGTATCTCGGTGCCGTCCGGCCGCCCAGGTTCGCAGGGATTACAGATTGGTGCTCAGAAGCTTCTGCTTGAGTTCGGCTTCCATACGATACAGGGTCTTTTCGGCTTCGATGCGCTTGGTGTGACCGTCGCGCTGGATCTCCATGACCTCGTTGATCGTGTCGATCAGGGACTGGTTGGTCTCGATGAGCGTATCGATGTCGATGATGCCGCGCTCGGCCTCGCGAGCCGTCTCGACGGTGCCGACCTTGAGCTTCTCGGCGTTCTTGCGGAGCAGTTCGTTGGTCATATCGGTCACGGCGGTCTGCGCCTTCAGGGCTTCCTCGCTGTGAGCCAGGCCGAGGGCCAGCACCATCTGGCTCTTCCAGAGCGGGATCGTGTTGGAAAGCGTGGACTGGATGCGCTCCACCAGCAGGCTGTCGTTGTTCTGGAGCAGGCGGATCTGGGGCGCCATCTGCATGGAGACCGTGCGGGTCAGCTTGAGGTCGTGGAGTTTCTTCTCCAGACGGTCGCACTGAGCCGCGAGATCGTTCGCCTTCTGCGCGTCCATGGCATCGCCGCTGCGCTTGGCGATCTCCTGCAGTTCGACGAGGTCGGTGGCGCGCACCTGGGCCAGGTACTTGTCGCCGGCGATGATGTACAGGGTCAGCTCATGGAAGTAGCTGTTGTTCTCGTCGTAGAGGCGGTCAAACATCGCGACGTCCTTGAGCAGCTGAGCCTGATAGTTCTCGAGGCTGGAGGTGATGCTCTCGACGTTGACGGAGACCTTGGCGTAGTTGGCCTTCATGCGCTCCAGCGCATCGACGGGCTTGGAGAAGAGGCTGCCGATCTTGCCGAACAGGCCGCCCTTCTGCTCCTCCTTGTCCATGTTCTTCAGTTCCTGGACAAGCTGCACGAGCATCTCACCGACCTCGCCGGTTTCCTGCGTCTTGACCGCAGCCAGCGCGCTGTCGGAGAAAGAGGCCACCTTCTTCTGGGCCTCGGAGCCGAAGAGGAGGACGTGGTCCGGATTCGTGACGTCGAGCTTCGCGATGAACGTATCGATCGCCTGGCGCTCGGCATCCGTCAGGGTGCTGTCATCCAGGGCCGGGAGGAAGGGTTCCTCGGCCGCGGGCACGGCGGGAGCCTTTTCTTCCGTCACCGCAGGCGCGACGATCTCCTCGACTGCGGGCGCCTCGGGTGCGGCGGGGGCGGGGGTCAGGACCAGCTCGGGGATCTGGGCATTGTTGGACTCTGTCACGATGATCGACTCCTTTTCATAGATGATCGTTTGAGATGCCTTTCCGGCATGGTTTGCTCAATAACGGCGGGCGGACTGCCCGGCACTCTTCGGGATGACCAGGGTCGGAACGGAATGATCGTCCTCTTCCTGCACGGGGGTCGACTGAGTGAGGCTCGCCGCCGCCGCAGTGCGTGCTTCCTGTACGACCTGATTGATGGACCCGGCGGAAAGGTCGCCCTCCACAAAGCCGTCGCGCTTCAGCATCTGCTCCAGCACGTCGATATCGGTGGAGATGTCCAGCATATCCTCTTTGTACAGGTTGTCCAGCTGCTTCTGGCATGCGGTATTGATCATGTCCAGGCCGTGGCGCATCGTATCGCGGTGTCTGCCGAGCTCAGTGTCGGAGATGCCGCGGTTCTGCATGGTGCGGTAGCTTTTGAGCATCTTGAGTGTGGTGGGCAGGTAGTAGTTCATGAATTTGCGGATCTGACTGACCTTGTCCGGAGCTTCCGAAATCGTCCTGAAGATCTGCGTGCACTTGTCTTCGATCGTGTAGAGCTGTTCGGTCAGCTGGGGATCCTTGATCTCGTCGTTGGCCTCGCGGATCTGCCGGAGAGCGTCCTGCCCCTTGGCGATCACCTCGTCCACGTGCTCATTGCCCGTTTTGTCCAGATCCTCAAACTCGGGCGGTCTGTCTTCCCTGTTGTGCGTGGTCAGATCCAGGCCCGAGGACATGACGCCGACCGTCTTTCCGACCAGATACGCGGCGCCGGCGACGAGTACAAGAAGCAGCGGATTAAACTTTCCGAAGAAGATACCGTTCCTGAACAGCAGCAGGAGTCCGGCCGCTGTGAGACCGGCGCCGACCCAGGTATTGCGGCGCTCCTTTGCGCTGCGGCGTTCCTTCTTACCCTTACTCACGGTTCCACCTTCTGAATTTCATTGGATTCCGTCCTTCATCATACCACAACCGCCCCTCATTGACAAGCGAGAAACATAAGAATTGCATGAAGAATTGGTGATACGACGGGAGACTTGACCGCCGCCCGCGCTTGATATATAATAGGTTTCGCGAGGTGACCAGACGATCGCGTGCTCCATGCATGAGGAAAGTCCGAGCACCGCAGGGCAGGGTGCCGGCTAACGGCCGGTGGAGGCGACTCCAAGGAGAGTGCAACAGAGAGATACCGCCGCGCAAGCGGTAAGGATGGAAAGGCGAGGCAAGAGCTCACCCGCGGCCTGGCGACTCGTCCGCGATGTAAACCCCACCCGGTGCAAGATGGAATGAGGACAAATGCGGCTGCCCGTCGCGTCCTCGCAATCGCTTGAGCCCACTGGCAACTTTGGGTCTGGATAGATGATCGTCCTCGACAGAACTCGGCTTACGGTCACGCTCGCATTTTCTTTTGTGTTTTTCCGGAAACGGGGGAGGAAATATATGATGAAGAGGCTCGTTTCTGTTCTATTGCTGATGACCTGTCTGCTCCCGATTTTCTGCGCGGCGGAGACGGCCGAGGCCGCTTCGGATGTTCCTCCGGCCCAGCCCGGTGTCACGCGGGACCTTCCTCCGAAGGGGGAGCGGTACTGCGATTCGCAAAAGTTCGGCATCCGCAGCGGTCCGAGGAGCGACAAGCGCGTGGCCATCACCGTCGACGACTGCTTCGACCTGGATCTCATGCGCGAGATCTATGAACTGGTGAAGGAACAGAGGGTCCGGATCACGTTCTTTCCCCTCGGGAATCAGATCCATGCAAAGGACGGCGATTTCTGGCGTGAGATTGCCGCATCGGACTGCGAGATCGGCAGCCACACGATGCATCACACCAACCTGACGCACATGCCCCGGAACGATATCCGCACCCACCTCTACCGCTTCCAGGAAGCCCTCGACGCAGCCCTCGGGTACCACTACGGCGTCGTCTCCATGCGCCCGCCGTACGGAGCGATCACTGGCAAGGATAACAACGCGACGCGCACCGTTATGAACACCTGCAAATCCTACGGCTTCGAGCACGTCGTATTATGGGATGTCAGCCAGACCAACTTCAAGAAGGCAAAGAAGGCCGTCAAAAACGGCAGCATCCTGCTTTTCCACACCCGCAAGAAAGACTATCAGTGCCTGCAGGAACTGATCCCCTGGCTGGTGGAACAGGGATATGAGCTCGTGACGGTCCGCGAACTGCTTGAGTTCGATCCCATTGAAACGAGTCCCGAACCCTATGTCCACGAGAAGTAAGCGCTCGCTGCCGCTGAAAGGAGGCGCCGCCGCATGAAACCAGTCTGGAAACGGATCGCTCTGCTCGCCGTCTGTCTGACGCTGATCGCCTGCCTTCTTTCCGCGATCGCGGAAACAGCCTTCCAGGGCAGGACGGACGCTGCTTCCGCGCATGAGCAATGGTCGGGCCGCCGTAAATCGACTCCGACACCGAAGCCGAAAAAAACGCCGAAACCGGCCGTGACAGCCGCACCCGGCGATCCCGGTACGCCGACCCCCGCGCCGACGGAAACAGTCTCCGACAGCAAAACCACACCGGTGCCCGAAGGACCGATCATCGATCCCCAGTCCATCACAGACTGGCTTTTCGCACACGATTTCACGCTGCCGGACAATTTCATCACAAAAAAGGAAGCCCAGGCGCTCGGCTGGGACAGCAGGCGGAACTATGTCTCCGACGTCGCCCCCGGCAAATCGATCGGCGGCGACCATTTCGGCAATTATGAAGGCAAGCTGCCCACCGCAAAGGGACGGCGCTATTACGAGTGCGACTGCTATTATGTCCGCGGCAAGCGCTCCGCCTACCGTCTGATCTTTTCCGACGACGGTCTGGTCTTTTATACCGAAGATCACTACAATACCTTCGTTCAGATGTATCCGAGCGACGCGAATCCGTCGCAGGCGCCATGATCCGGGTTTCTGCGGGGATCATCCGCAACGCTGAGGGCCGTATCCTCGTCTGTCAGCGGGGAGAAGGCCATGCGAACGCACATCTCTGGGAATTCCCCGGCGGAAAGCAGGAACCCGGCGAGGATGAGGCTGCCTGTCTCCGCAGGGAACTGACGGAAGAACTGCGGCTGCCCGTCTCACAGCTGCGTGTGTTTTCGTCCGCCGATTGGAACGGCATTCATTTCACATTCATCACCGGAGTGGCTGATGCGGAGCCCGTCAGGACCGAGCATGAGGCCATCCGTTTTGTTGTTCCGCGCGATATGCTCGCACTTTCCTTCTGCCCGGCCGACACCGCCGTCGCAAGGCGATTGGCGCTGACGGAGCCGCGTCTTCGCGCGCTCTTCTGGGATTTTGACGGCACGCTGTTCGACACTTATCCCATGATGACGCGGCACCTGGCGAAAGCCTGCCGCCGGCATGGGATCGAGGAGAGCGGGGAAGACCTGTTGTCCCTAATGAAAATCAGCCTGGGAGACGCCCTTCGCATCCTCTCGGAAAAACACCGTGTCTCCTGCGGCGAGCTTGCGGAGGCATACCGCATTGAAGCACAAAAAACCGGGCCCGCGGAGGCTCCGCTGATGCCCGGTATGGATCGCACGCTGCACGTGCTGTATGAGAAGGGTGTCCGTCATTTCCTTGTCACACACCGGGATCGCGGAGCGGTGGCGGCTCTGAGGAGCAAGGGGCTCGACGGCCTGTTCACGGACTGTGTGACCTCGGAACTCGGGTTTCCGAGAAAACCCGATCCGGCTTCGGTCCGCTGGCTGATCGAAAAACACGGCCTGAACCCGGAAACGGTCTGCATGATCGGCGACCGTCCGCTGGATATCGAAGCAGGACACGGAGCGGGCACGCTCGGCTGCCTGTTCGATCCGGATCGCCGGTTTGGCAGTGTTCCCTGCGAGCTTCGCGCCGCGTCCGCCGACGAACTGCCGGGACTGCTCTGCCCGGACTGACGGTTTTCCCGGAGCGCAGAAGAAGGATCAGCTTCCCTTGATCATCTGCCGAAGGTCGCTGACCTGGTTGGCGAGAATGTCGTTTTCAGCCATGGACGAGGTGACCTGAGCGCAGGCATGCATGACGGTGGAATGGTCCCGGTTGCCGTACATCGCGCCGATCTGGGGGAGAGACAGGCTGGTCATCTCGCGTGTCAGGAACATGGCCACCTGCCGCGGAACGGCGATCTCACGGCGGCGGCTCGGCCCGGTGATATCCTCCTGCGAGATCGTGTAAAACTCGCTGACAGTCCGCTGGATCAGCTCCGGCGTGATCGCCCTGCGGTGCGCGTCGTCGAAGAGCTCGTGCAGGGCGACGCGACAGAGGGCTTCCGTGTACGGCTGTCCGTTCATGGTCGCGTAGGCCTTGAGGCGGGACAGCTTTTCCTCTAGTTCGCGGATGTTGCTGCTCACGTTGACCGCAATCAGTTCCAGGACCTCGTCCGGCACGTTCATCTGTTCGCGCTGTGCGTTGATCCTGAGGATCGCGATCCGTGTCTCGAGATCCGGCGGCTTGACGTCGCAGATCAGTCCCCACGCAAAACGGCTGCGCAGGCGTTCCTCAAGACGGGCGATCTCCTGCGGAGGGCGGTCGCTGGAGAGGATGATCTGCTTGCCGGCGCTGTGCAGATCGTTGAAGGTGTTGAAGAATTCCTCCTGCGTGGAATCACGCCCGGCGATGAACTGAATGTCGTCGACCATGAGGATGTCAACGTTCCGCAGACGGGATCGGAATTCCATGTTGCGGCCCTGCTGGATCGCGGAGATCAGGTCATTGGTGAAGTTCTCGCTGGTGATGTAGGTCAGCTTCTTGTCCGGATGATGTTCGTGGACATAGTGTCCGATCGCGTGCAGCAGATGCGTCTTGCCAAGGCCGGAGCCGCCGTAGATGAAGAGCGGATTGTACACGGTGCCCGGCATTTCCGCCACGGCAATGGAGGCAGCGTGTGCGAAGCGGTTGTTGCTGCCCACGACAAAACGGTCGAAGGTATAGCGCGGGTTGAAGCCGGCGCCCGCGTTCCTGGCCTCGACTCCGTCCTTCTGCTGGAGCTCGTCGGCCGTGCAGAGCTTTACCTGCATTTCACGGTCCATGACGCGCGAAACGGAGCGCGTGATCAGATCAAGATGGCGGCTCACGGCGGGCTTCATCTGATCGGACGTGACGCGCAGGACAAGCGTGTCGTCGGTGAGAGACTCGGGCGTCAGATAGCTGTTGACCAGATAGTCATAGACAAAAGGGGTGAGCTCTTGGCGGATCAGCAGTCCGGCCCGCTCCCACAGTTCCTTGATCTCCATACCGTTCTCTCCGATCGTGCCGATATACGTTTTCCGGCGAAAAAAGGCTGTCGGCGCTTCCGCCTAGGCCTGTGGATAACTATCCTGTGGAAAAGTCAGATTCGTATTCCCACGCGCTCATCATACCACGAAACCCCGCCAAAAACAAGGCGTTGACCAAAATCGGATAAAGATTACCTGTTGATAACTCATCCCCAACAGATAGCGTTCCGCGATCGGTGAAAGCACCAGTGATTGAAGACGGCATGCAACAATATGCATTCGCATGAATAGTTAACGAGCAAAGAAGGATTACGGCGAGCCGCGACGAATAAAGAAAGATATCGTATCCATGGGGGGATCGACGTGACGATACGCACCGCGGATGTCAGAGGGATCATCATCCGGCGTTTCGGCGAGCGGACGGAAGCGGCTTCCGGATTGACGGACGCGCTCTGCCGTCAGCTTGGCTCCCTGAGGCCCGGGCATACATCCTTCGGCGACCTTCAGGAGAAACTGCAGGACATCCTCTACGCCGGTCTCCATGCAGCCCTCGGGGACGCCATGATGTACACGGACGGCATCCGCTGGTTCCGGGTCACGACAAAGGATCTGTCGGATACCGCCGACGAGCTGATGGGTCTTGTATTCCGGGAACTGAGCGAAACCCCGGAGCACTTTGACATGATTCGGAGCTGGGCTTTTCAGAACGGCTCCCTGTCGGCCCTCCAATGCCTGTCCGAGCGCTATGCCGCATGGCAGACGCCGAAGGAGCAGGCCATGATGCGCTCCATCTGGCAGGAAAGAAACGAAAACGAAAGAAAGAGCCGGTTCATACAATGAGAATCCTGACTGCACTGCTTGCCTGTCTTCTCCTGATCCTGCCCTGCGCAGCCGCGGGGGAGACGGTCGTCACTTCCTTCTACCCGATCTACCTGATCGCACTGAATCTCTTCGACGGGGTGGAGGGCATCGACGTCCACAACCTGGCGGCGCCGGATTTCGGATGCCTCCACGACTATCAGCTGACGGTCCGGGACATGAAAGCCCTTTCGAGTGCCGATGTCTTTCTGATCAACGGTGCGGATATGGAGGAGTTCATCGAACCGGCCCTGGAGTCCCTGCCGGAGCTGGAGCAGCGGATCGTCGACGCTTCGCCCGGTGTCTTCCTGATCGAGGAAGACGAAGAGGGCGAGACACCCTACAATCCCCACATCTGGCTGAGCGTACGCAACATGCAGACCATGACCGCCAACCTGGCGGAAGGTCTGGCCGCGATGCTGCCCGCCCATGCCGAAGCCATCCGTGCGAACCGGGACGCCTATCTGGAGCGGCTGCGGCTGCTGGACGCCGAGATCACGGAACAGGCGATCCCTCTGAAAGGCTTCGCGATCGTGACCTTTCACGAAGCTTTCCCATACTTTGCGGATGCCTATGGCATCGAGATCGCGGCGGTGATGGCGCACGAGCCCGGTGACTCGCTCTCGGCCGGGGAACTGATGGAACTCGTCAAGCTTGAGCGCAGCCTCGGAAACCCGCCGCTCTTTACGGAACCGCAGTACAGCGACAGCACCGCGATAACCGTTTCCCAGGAGACGGGCGCGCCCGTCTACCAGCTGGATCCCTGCGTGACCGGCCCGGCCAATCCGCCGCTCGACTATTATGAGACGGTCATGCGCAGGAACCTCACCGTCCTGCTCGAGGCGTTCGAGAGCGCCGGACAAGCATGAAAGCGCTGGAAAAAGAAGAAGCTGTGGTACAAGGCGACGTGACTCTGACCGCGGATGATCCCGCATTGCGCTTCACGGATCGTGCCGGCGAGGCGGTCAGGCGATGGCTCCTGCCGCTCATGGCCCTGTGTCTGATGAGCGGCATCCTGATCGGAAAACACGCTGTCACCTGGGTATGGGCCGCTGTTTCCGCCGCCGCTGCCGTCACCGGGATCATTGTCGTCCGGAAGTCTGTGCTTGGGCGAAGCGTGCTGGCAGCGCTCCTCTTCCTTTCTGTCGGTACACTGGCCGGTTTTCAGACCTGGCATCCTGTGCTGCCCGACGAGGGGATGTACCATGTGACCGGTATCATTGCGGATGAGATCACCGAAGGCAGCAACACCCAGCGCAAAACGCTCCTGCAGCACGTGACTCTGGACGGCAAAGCTGTGCGGGGCGGTGCCTACTGGAGCTTCTATGCGGACGAGCTGCCGGACGGTCTGCGTCCGGGCATGACCGTGGAGGGCGATTTCCGGCTGTATCATCCCTCCGGAGCAGATAATCCCGGCGGTTTCGACTTTCGGGAATACCTCCTTCAGAAAGGCATCCGGATCGGTTTATACGGCCGCGTCAACCTGACTGTCCGGCATAGCGGTTTGTCCGTCACTGCCTGGCTGGCCGGTGTCCGACATGCGCTGAAGGAACGCCTGATCGCCGTGATGGGGGAGCAGGCGGGCGGCTATGCGGCGACCATGCTGCTCGGCGTGCGGAACCTTGTCCCCACGGAGGAGCGGGACGCATTCTCCAGGCTGGGCATCGCGCACGTTCTCTCCGTCAGCGGATTCCATGTCGCGGTGCTCGGCGGATCACTCATCCTGATCCTGCGGAAGCTGAAGATCGGCCGCTGGGCGAGACTGCCCATCCTGACCGTTCTGCTCTGCGCCTACTGTGTCCTCGCGGGCATGGGCGCGCCGGTCATCCGCGCGGTCATCCTCATCCTGCTGCGCGAATACGGCATGCTCCGGCATCGCCCGACGGAGGGCCTCCACCTGCTGTCCGCCGCAGCAATCATCACACTGCTCGTGATGCCGGCCCAGCTGACGGGCGCAGGGTTCCAGCTCTCGTATTCGGCCCTTCTGGCGCTGATCCTTGTCCGGCCCTTTCTGGTTTCCGGAAAGTGGCCCGCACCGAAGAGGAGAGTCTTCCGGAAGTGGACCGACGGCATCCGGATCGCGCTGATGTCCAGCCTGGCCGTGCAGATCGGCATCCTGCTGCCGCAGCTGTACTGGTATCAGGAGCTTCCTCTGCTGTCGGTCGTCCTGAACATTGCGGTCCTGACGATCGCCTCCATGCTGCTCACGGGCTACTGGATCCTGCTCCTTCTGATGTGGATCCCCTTTGTCGGACCGCTGCTCGGATCACTGGCCGCCCGCGTGACGGAACTGCTCACCGGCGGCGCTTCACTGCTCGCGAGCCACGACTGGATCACGATGTGGACGCGACAGGCGGATCTGCTCACAGCCGCCGGATGGGTCCTGGTCATGATCGGCCTGTGCTGGCTGTGGTGCATGAAGCGTACCTGGCGGACGGTCATGGTCTGCGCGGGCACGGCGATGATGGTCCTCTCGGTGATCCCTTGGCCGCACAGGGGTGTGGACTACATCCAGCTGAGCGTGGGAAACGCCGACGCGGCTGTCCTTCAGGACGAGGGGACGGTCTGGGTCATCGACACGGGGGAGGATGCGACACTCTCGACATACCTCCACCAGCGGCGTCTCTCCGTCGATACGCTCGTCATCACGCACCTGCACAAGGATCACGCGATGGGCATCCTCGACCTGATCAGCGACAGGATCCCGGTCCGGCGTGTGATCCTGCCCGAAGGCGCCGAGGAACAGGCGATCCCGCCGGAATGCCTGGAGGCCCTCGCGGCCCTCGAGGCACGCGGCACAGCAGTGCTGCATGCGGCGAGGGGCGATGTCTTCGATCTGCCGAACGGTTCGATGACGGTTCTATGGCCGGAGCATGGGCGCGTCCGCAGCGGACAGGATGCAAACCACTATCCACTCGGGATGCTGTTTGAACTCTGCGGCGTGCGGCTGCTCACAGCCGGCGACCTGACGGGCACCTATGAGATGTATTCCGCCCGGTCCGCCGACCTGCTCAAGGCCTCACACCACGGATCCAAAGCCTCCACGTCCGCGGCATATCTGGAAGCCGTCTCGCCGCAGGCCATCCTGCTCTCCGGCGCGGACAGCGAGCGAATGGCTTCTTTGGCGGAGCGGGCGCCGGGCATCCCGGTCTGGGCCACACAGGATATCGGGGCGGTTACGGTCCGCTTCGAAGCGGGGCGGATGTACCTGCACGGATTTCACGAGTCCGCATCGGAATGAAAGGGATCAGCGATGGCAAAGAAGGATCAGCAGGGAAATGCGGTTTCCCGGGGAGACTTCCTCAATCTCCTGCAGCAGAACAGGCTCACCGGAGCCTGGCTGATGGAGGGGGAGGAGGACCGCCTGCGGGACGAGTGCCTCCGCGACATCAGAGCTGCCCTGCTTGCGCCGGGGATGGAGGAGCTGGACAGCGCCGCCCTCGTCTCCCCGGACACCGACACCCTGATCGCAGCCTGCGAGACCCTGCCTTTTCTGTCCCCCATGCGACTTGTCGTCGTGCGCGATCAGGCAGGTTTTTCGGGGAAAACGGAGGCAGAGGAAGCGCTGTGTGATTATGTCGCGCATGTGCCGCCGTCCTGTCTGCTGCTCTACCCCTTCCATGGGGCAGCGGACAGACGCAAGAAACTCCCGAAAGCGCTGGAGAAGCTCGGACACATCGTTCGTTTCAGCCGGATGGACGAGCGTGAGCTCCAGCAATGGATCGTCGCCAGGTTCGCCGAGGCGGAGAAGACCTGTGATCCCGCGGCGGCGCGTGAGCTGGTCTTCATCGCAGGCACGGACAGCACGATCCTCGCCAATGAAATCGATAAGATCATTTCGCTGACGGAAAGCCCGACCGTCTCCGTCAGTCTGGTCCGCGAGGCCGCCACGCCGACCGCCGAGTACAACGTTTTCCGGATGCTGGACGCCTCTTTTGAGGGTCGGAAGGCGGATGCCATGCGGATGCTCCGCGACGCACGCGTCAACGGGGAGGATGACCTGCATCTGCTCTCTCTTTTCCTCCGGCAGTACAGGCTCCTGCAGCACATCAAGATCATGCAGACGGAGAAAGTGCCTCAGTCCTCGTTCGCACAGCTGCTGTCGATCCAGGGCTTTCAGGCGGACAAGCTCGTCCGCCAGGCGGCCAGGGTGAGCAACCGTCAGGTGAAACAGTCGCTTGCGCTGTGTCTGGACACGGAGTACCGGATCAAGGCCGGGGAGCTGAGTGCGAAGGGGAGTATGGAGACCCTGATGCTCAAGCTGTTCCAGCAATGAAAAACGGCGCTTCATCGAGGAAGCGCCGTCCGGAGATCACTTTTTGCCGAAGAGGCCTTTGATCTTGGCGAGAATGCCTCCGCCCTGCTTGACCACGTCGTCGAGGTTGAGCTTGGCCGCCACGCCGTCGGCCACGGACTTGAGCTGATTGCTGTCGAGGTTCACGTTCCCAAGCAGGCCCTTGATGGTCTCGATCGGATTCTTCTTGAACTTCGCGATCAGACTGTTATTGCCGGTCAGCTTCGCTACCAGATCCGTGATGATTTTCTGCAGATCCACAAACAGCACTTCCTTTCATGATCATCTGTCTGGCTTCCGCCAGTCGATAGATAAAGTATAGTCATTTTTCCGGAAAGCACAAGCACAAAATTGAAGGAGGAACGAGTCATGGCAGCAAAAAAGGTCGGCACCGTCATCAAGGAAGCGAGAACAGCGGCCGGACTGACGCAGGAGCAGCTGGCGCGCAAGGTCGCCGGTGTCACGGCAACCGAGCTCGGCAAGGTCGAACGGGGAGAAGCTGACTTCACGCAGGCAAAGCTGAAGGCGGTCGCGAAGGCTCTCGGCGTCACGCAGGCCACGCTCCTGAACGCACCCAAGAACATCTCTTCGTCCAAGCCTGCCGCCGCCATGCCCTCGTCGGCATCTTCCGCCAAGACGGGCACGGCCGGCAAGACCGCGACGCCCAAGACGCCCGCCAACGCCAACAGCACCATGAAGGTGACCGCCGCGGAGCGGAAGCTGATCGAATACTACCGCACCGCGTCCGGGGATGCAAAGAAGGCCGGCACGAAGATCCTGAAGGGGGAGTGCGCCGAGCTGCTTGACACGATCAACAACAAGAACTCGGCCGCAAACGCCGTCGGCGACGCCGTGTCCGGTCTGCTCGGCGGTGCGCTGAACAACCTCTTCGGCGGCAAGAAATAAGATTCGTCATATGGAGTTACTGAGATGAAGAAGAGCAAACGTGCAAATCCCTTCCTTCCGCTGCTGCTGTCCGTTCCGTTCCTGCTGCTGGCGGCCGCACTGCTGATCTTCGCCGTACCGCGGCTGCATGAGTACGTGCTGGCGGCTGTAAAGGTGGCGGTCAACCCATGAAGCGCCGTACTTTCCTGCATGTTCTCTGCGGGCTTGCAATCGCTCTCGGCACAGTCGGCATCCTCCTGACCGCCTCGGTCGACGCCTTGCTGACGGACCGCTCGGTTGTGGAAGAGGCTGCACTGGAGACCGTTCCGGAACGGATGGCCATGTTTACCGGGAGGGTTGAAGATATCGCACAGCGCGTCGGGTTTGAGCCGAAGACGGCCCTGGCCTTCTACTCCGAGAGCCGCGTCCGTGACCTGACCGCGGCGCGTGTGGAGTGGTTTTACACACTCCTCGCGGGGGAGAACGTGAAGATGCCGGATTTCTCCGCGGACGATTTGACTTACGCCATCCTTGAGGATGAGACCTTCGCCGCTGCCGGCGGTACCATGCGGGAGGCTCGCGACGAGGGCGCCTATGAAGTGGAGCGTGCGGCCAGGAAAGCCTTCTTTCCGTTCCGTTCCTCACTGGTCGGCAAACTGAGTGACTCGGCCGCGCCGAGGCTCCGTCAGGTCAGAAAGCTGATCCGGTATCCCATGTGGGGCTGTCTTGCCCTGCTGGTTTTGGCAGCGGATCTTCTGCTCTTTCTGGACCGCCGCCGTCTTCTTCGCGCGCTTGTCTGGATCCTCGCCGGCATTTCCGCGGGCGGTCTTGGCGCTGCATCCCTTGCCGTGCCGGTCCTGGCGCTTCGCATTCCCGCAGCGGCAGGGGAGGTTTCACACGCGTTCGCCATGGAACTGAGCCGTATCCAGACGGCGCTGCTGACCCGCTATCTCCTCATCAGCCTGGGCCTGGCCCTGGTTGCCTGTTTGCTCTTCCTTTTCCTGCGGCGCCGCACCAGAGAGGGGCATCGCGCATGACCCCGCAGATCAACCGGATCACATGGACGGACCCCGGCGGACGGCTCCGCAGGCCGGTCAAGATCGCCTTCGTCTCAGACCTCCATGACTGTGATCACACATCCTGGCTGCGCCATGCGGAAGGCGTTGATCTGATCGCCGTGGCCGGCGACCTGACGAACCGGCATGTGCATGAGCTTCCGAAGCACGCTGAAGCCTTCCTCCGGGATGCCGCCCGAATCGCCCCGGTCTTCTGTTCGATCGGGAACCATGAGCGGCGGATGCCGAAGGCGGTCGAATGGCGGGACATCATGGACAGGTCCGGCGTTACCGTGCTGGACAATGCGGCCATCCGGTACCGTGAGGATCTGTCGATCGGCGGTTTCAGCTCTCAGGAGTCCGTGACGGATCTCACAGCTGTGGATCTGCTGGAGCGGGAACCCGGCTTCCGCCTCCTGCTCTGCCATCACCCGGAGTATTTCGAGCCATGGATTCTCGGCAGAGGGGTCGATCTGACCCTCTCAGGCCACGCACACGGCGGACAGATCCGTCTGTTCAACCGCGGTCTGTATTCGCCGGGTCAGGGTCTCTTTCCGAAATGGACAAGCGGGTTCTATTTCCACCGTCGGCTTCTCGTATCGCGCGGGGTGGGGAACCACGGCGCTCTGCCGCGGATCAACGATCCGTGTGAACTGATCCTTCTCACGCTCCTTCCTGAGAACGGATAAGAAAAGAGGAATGCACGAGCCGCGTCATGCATTCCTTTTTGCATACGCTCGGACGACCGCCGTACTTCATTGCGGCGACGAGAGCGCGATCGGCTTCTGTCTGCCGCGGCGCAGGAGCCAGCGGAGCTTCTGCCTCCGGCTCAGACGGCCGTACAGGATGCGGAAAGCGTCGGTGACCTCCCCGGTTTCCGACTGCATCGGCTCTGCGTGCGCATAGAAGACGAGATTGGCGGTCTCGCCGATCGATCGCAGTGCTTCGCAGCCGAGCCGACCGCTCAGGGAAGTCAGCCATTCCGCGTATGTCCAGTCGGCGGGCCGGTTGAGCCCCTGCACGCACAGCACATCACACAGTGCTCTGAGCCAGATGCGCCAGCGCTCGTCCTCACTCTCCACCCGGTCTGAAAGGAAGGCCGGCATACGGCGGCGGATGCGGGATATGCAGAATATAACGAGCAGTGCGAGCAGGACCGGGATCAGCAGGAGCCATAGCCACCGAAGGGAAGCTCCGCCGCTTTCGGAGCGCGGCGTATCCGTCTGCGTTTCCGGCGGCAGCGGCAGATCATCCTGAGCATTGTCATCCTGCGGAGGCTCGGTCGGGGGAGGCGTCACACCGGACTGTGTCTCATCCTCATCCGGCATGGGATCATCCGGCGGGGGAGTCGGCGTCGGTGTTGGCAGGGGAGTCGGAGCCGGTGTTGCCTGCGGCTGCTGCTGAGACCCTCTGCTCTGTTCGGGCTGTGCGGAAAAGTCAGGCGGAGTCGGGTCAAAGGTCAGCCATCCGTAACCGGAGAACCATACTTCGACCCACGCATGACAGTTCTTGCCGGTGACCTGTGCGATGCCGTCCGGGCCCGGGGATGCCGTGTAGCCTTCCACATACCGCGCCGGGATACCCCTGAGCCGGCAGAGAACGACCATCGCACTGGCAAAGTAGGTGCAGTAACCCTCATGCGTCTGCAGCACGAATGAGGAGACAAAGTCCTGATAAGGGTTCGGTTCAGGCACGTCCAGCGTATACCGGCAGTGCGTCGCCAGCCAACGCGCGATCCGAGACGCCATCTCGAAACGCGTATTGGCTCCGGATACAGCTTCGCCGGCGATTCGGTTGAGCGCGTCCAGATCCGGCAGATTGGCGGGGAGGGAGAGGTAGGCTTCCCGGATCTCCAGATCACGGTCCGGGTCCCCGTATCGGCTGCACTCATCCAGGATCTGCGCCATTCCCGGCGTCGCATGGGTGTCCGTCACGGCTGTGACCCGATACGTATCACCGGCCGTCAGGTCGCGGGTGGTGAACACCTCGCTGGCTTCGTTGAAGTATACAATAAGATTGCCCTCGGTCCGTATGCCGCGGATCCGCTGCGGAACGAAGAGGGTGGAGGTGTGCTTTCCCTTCATGGTCACGCGGATCTCGATCTCGTTGTCCCGGGCGGATGAAACGGCCGGGAGCGCCTCGTCGAAAATGCGTTTGCGTTCGTTGCGCCAGCGAAGCCCGTCCCATAGATATCTCGAGCCGGCCGTAGTATCCCGCCACGCGCGGCCTGTGTAGGTATCGAGGATCGCACCGCGCAGATAGACGACCCGGGGTGTTTCGACAGTCATCACCAGATTGTCGGACAGGTACGGCTTTCCGCCGAGCTGGCTGAGATTGTACTCATGCGAGAGCGAAAAAATGTTCCTCGGATCGATAAAAAAGTATCTGTCGAGTATGCTCTGCCGGATCGTGTCCGCAGCGTTCTTCAGCGGATCGACCGTCACGCCGTGAAGCGGAACGATCAGGACGCACAGGAAGGCTGTCGTGAGCATCAGGATCAGGTTCTTCCAGGAAACGGAGGCTTCACTGTGCTCGCCGGACCACAGAACCAGTGCCGCCGCGCAGGATGGGATGAGCAGCCGGAGGTGGCTTTCGTGCTTTGTGAGCCAAAGCGCGATGAGTAATCCCAATACCGCACAAAGTGCAGCAAACGCACTGCGCCCGTTTACGATCCCGGCGGAGACAAAGGTGATCAGACATGCAAGGGGGAGGATCAGACGCCCGTAGGAGGTGTTCAGTGGGATGCTGATACCGTATCCCGCCAGCCTGATCATGGAAGCCATATCGGCGGCAAGCCTGAATCCGCCGAAGATCAGCCATCCTGCAGTGACAAGGGAAAAGGTAACAAAACCGACCATTGTCCCTTTGGGAAGCTGAAAGAGAAAACCCGCGATGAGCGAAATAATCAGTGCGCCAAAGCAGCCGGTGACCGTCACCGGCTCACTCAGCAGGCCGAGCATCGCGGACAGAGGCAGGATCAGCCCGACGGACAGCAGGAGCGTGATCGCCGCGCTGAGCAGGGCTTCACGGATCTTGGCTGACATGGATACCTCCGGAAGAATCATCATGAAACATATTCCTGTTCGCCATCCGGTATCCGAAATCCTGCCGGACGGACCAAATCCGTGGAATCGGTGTGTGAACTTTCAATCCCGAAAAAAAGGAGAAAGCGTTCCGTCGTCGAATGAATGCAGTGGGTGAGTACGAAGGGATGATTTCGGACTGACCAGTCCATCTTTCTGCAACTATTCGCTAAACCATAGTTTTATGAATAGTTGCAGGGCGAAATCAGGGTTTACGAGGATATCCGAATGAACGAAATCAGTTATCGTGAATCGATTGATCAGGCGCGCATGCTGCAGATCCGCGCCGTCTGCCGCGAACTTCCGCAGGCCTGCGGCGATTTTATCCGTGCCATCGCGATGACGACCGGTACATTCACAAGGCTTGCATACGCGCTGGACCTGCGGACGTTCTTTCATTACCTACACGCAGAACGGATCACGTTCGGCGGCAAAAAGGTCGAGCTGTACGAAGATGAGGATCTGGCCAGGCTCAGCGCCAAGGATCTGACGGCTTACACGGAGTATCTTCAGTATTACATCCGTGAGGACGATCTGGAAAACGACAGGCCGAGATCCTTCATCAACCACGAGATCGCAATCAAGCGGAAGCTTTGCTCGGTCCGCGCATTCTACGACTATCTGTTTCAGGAGCAGCGGATCCCGGCCAATGTCACGCTGCTCGTCCCGCTTCCGAAGATCCACGAAAAGCCGATCATCCGCCTGAATCCCGACGAAGTCCGCCGGATTCTGAACGCAGCTGAAACCGGCGACGGACTGACGGACCGCCAGCAGAGTTACCAGAAGCTGACAGCCAAACGCGACTACGCGCTGATGATGCTGTTCCTCGGCACCGGTATCCGCGTCTCCGAATGCGTCGGCATCAATCTGCAGGACGTGGATTTCGATGAACGGGCCTTTGTGGTTACCCGCAAAGGCGGCAATCAGGTCGTACTGTATTTCCCGCCTGACGTCGGCGAAGCGCTTCAGGATTACTATCAGGAACGGATCCGTACCGAAACGGTCCCAGGGCACGAAAATGCGTTCTTTTTGTCCCTTCAGAAGCGCCGTATCACGGTGCGGGCCGTGCAGAATCTGGTCAAAAAGTATGCTGCCGTCTCCGCACCGCTGAAAACCAGGATCAGCCCGCACAAACTGCGGTCCACCTTTGCCACCAACCTTTATCAGGAGACCGGCGATATCTATCTGGTAGCCGACGTGCTGGGTCATTCCTCGGTCGACACGACCCGAAAACACTACGCCGACATGACCGACGCGCGAAGAAGAATGGCAGCCGGCCATGTCCATCTGACCGACCGGGACGACGAACCGAAGGAGGAAGATCGGCCCGATCCGACAGACGGATAATCCCGTGCCGAGCAAAACCGCTCTGATGCCCGTGTTTCCTCACGGCGTGTCAGAGCGGTTTTTGATGATCAGCCTCTCAATTGTACAACCTTGTCCAGGATACGGTGCGCGAGCTCGGACTTCATCATCATCGGAAGATCCTCCGTCGCATCCTCGGTGATCAGGGATGCGATGTTGGTATCGACATTGAATCCTGCGCCGGGTTGTGTCACGTCATTGGCCACGATCAGATCCAGATGCTTTTTCTTCAGCTTGACGCGGGCATTGCCCTCAATCTTCTCTGTTTCCGCCGCAAAACCGACCAGAGTCTGACCTGCTTTTTTCATCTTTCCGACAGCGGCCGCGATATCGGGATTCTCCACAAGGCGGATGACAAGCGGTTGGCCGTCTGTCTTTTTGATCTTCTGCGTGCTGACTTCCTCGACGCGGTAATCAGCCGGAGCCGCGGCCTGGACAATGACATCCATATCCGGCGCATTGGCCGTGACGGCGTCATAGAGGTCCTGTGTGGTCTTTACGTGAAGTATACGGACGCCGGAGGGAATCTCAGCCGACACCGAGCCGCAGACAAGCAGCACGTCGGCGCCGCGGTCTCTCGCTGCCTCAGCGATGGCAAAGCCCATCTTTCCGGAGCTGTGATTGGTCAGAAAACGGACCGGATCGAGAGGCTCCCGGGTCGCGCCGGCGGTCACCATGACCTTCAGCCCTTCGAGATCCCGCTTTGGCGTCAGGATCTCCTCTATGGCTGCAAGGATCGCATCCGGCTCGCTCATCCTGCCCGCACCGTTGTCGCCGCAAGCCAGATAGCCGCCCTCCGGACCGACAAAGCGGACTCCCCTGCCGCGCAGGATCTCAGCGTTTTCCACGGTTGCCTGCGCGGTCCACATACCCGTGTTCATCGCCGGCGCGATCAGGATCGGTGCCTTCGTGGCCAGAACCGTGGTGGAAAGCATGTCGTCCGCAATGCCATGCGCCATCTTGGCCATGATGTTGGCCGTGGCCGGTGCGATGACAAACACGTCGGCCGCTTTGGCGAGCGCGATGTGCTCGACCTCCCACGTCTCCGGACGCGCAAAGGTGTCGGTCACCACCGGATGATTGGACAGGGTCTCAAACGTCAGCGGAGCCACAAACCTGGTCGCATTCTCAGTCATGATGACATGAACCGACGCGCCCTGCTTGCGCAGCGCGGAGCAGAGGATGCATGCCTTGTAGGCGGCGATGCCCCCGGTTACACCAAGCACAATGGTTTTTCCATCGATGCCGCTCATGCTTCCTGATGATCCTCCGCATAGTTTGTGCGCTCATAGGTCACCAGGCCGCGGCGGATCTCTTCCACGGCAATGCGAAGCGGTTTGTTGACCTGCTCGCCCGCGTCCATGACCAGCGGCTGAGCACCGGCCACCAGCTGACGGCCGCGCTTGGCAGCTTCCACAACGAGTGTATAGCGCGTATCGGCGTTCTCCAGAAGATCCATGACGTTGGGTTCGACGATAGACATTACGGTTTCCTCCTTGTCAGTCATCAAGTTCCACATAGAATCTTGTCGTTCTGCACTTCTCGGCGTCCACGATCGCCTTCAGGGTTTTGAAGGTTTCCTGCGGAGCGGCCTCATTGACAACCAGATAATTGTAATCGCCGGCGAAGCGGATCTCCTCGCGTGCGTTGCGCATGCGGCGGTCGATCTCCTCCCCGGTTTCCGTGTTGCGCTTCTCGAGCCTGTCACGGAGCTCGCGGAAGGACGGCGGAAGCACGAAGACGCTCACGGCGTCCGGCATCCTCTCCATTACCATCAGTGCACCCTGCACGTCGATGTCGAGCAGGACGTTGATTCCTTTGTTGAGGAAATCCGTCACCTCGGATTTCAGCGTTCCGTAGCGGTGACCGTGCACGTTGGCGTATTCGATAAACGCGTCGGAGGCCGTAAGGGCATCGAACGTCTGTTCGTCCACAAAGTGATAGTGGACATCGGGGATCTCCCCCGCGCGCGGATTCCTCGTGGTCACGCTGACGGAAAAGCGGAAGGTCGGATCCTGGTCAAGGAGCATGGAGGCCAGCGTCCCCTTCCCTGCTCCGGACGGACCGGAAATTACCAGCAGAAGTCCCTTGGTCTTTTTGATCATCGCAGCGCTCCCCCTCCCGTTACTCCACGTTCTGGACCTGCTCACGGAGCTTCTCGATCTCAGCCTTCAGTTCGACCACCAGATGCGCGATGAAGGCGTCGTTTGCCTTGCTGCCGATGGTGTTGGCTTCGCGATTCAGCTCCTGACAGAGGAAGTCCAGCTTCTTGCCGGTCTCCTCCGCTGAATCCATGTACCGTGTGAACTGACGGATATGGCTCTCCAGGCGGGACAGTTCCTCGTCGATCGCGCAGCGGTCCGCGAAGAGGAGCACTTCCTGAGCGAGGCGGGCCGGGTCCACGGGCGAACCTGCGGGCAGAAGCTGGTTCAGTTTCTCCTCCAGGCGCTGCCTGTAGCTCTCCACAACGCTCGGCGCGATCTCCAGAATTTGCTGCCGGAGGCCTGCAACCCGCTCCAGGTGGGCTTCGAGATCTCGTTTCAGGTTCACACCCTCCGCCTGCCGCATCTGAATGAGTCCGGAGATGGCCGAAGCGCAGGCTTCGGACGTCAGGGCGCGGACTGTATCCTCGTCGACCGGCGCGTCCTCATGAGCAACCACACCATCGAGGACAAGGAGGTCCTGCACGCACAGCCTTCCTCCCGCACCCATCCGGCTCAGTGTCTCTCCGGCCCTGAGATAGGCTGCGGCGAGCGCTTCGTCCACCGAAAGCCGGACATCCGCATCCGCTTTCTGCAGGACCGTGACCGTCACATCCACGTGTCCGCGGTGAAGACTGCCTGAAAGCTGACGGCGGACAGCGTCTTCGAGGAACGCATAGGCGCGCGGGATGCGCGGTGAGATGTCCAGATAGCGGTGGTTGACGCTCTTCAGTTCCACCGTGACGCTGAAGCGGCCGTCCTCCGCAAGGCCTTTCCCGCAGCCGGTCATGCTGTGCATCCCGTCACCTCCTACAGGGCAATTATACCATGCGCGCGGCGCTGAGACAAGAGATCGTTATGAATTCGTCCGATTTTCATCGGCGCCGGCAGAGGACGCCTCATGCCTGCGGATCTGTTCGTTCAGCATGTTGATATCACCGCAGCCCATCGTGATCGCAAGATCTCCGGGCTGCAGATGACGGCGGAGCCAGTCTTCCGTGTCGTCGAAGGTCGGCGTCAGGAAGGCATTGACTCCGTGCGCTCGCATGCCGTCCACGAGCATGCTGCTGCGGATGTCACCGGGATCTTTTTCCCGCGCGGCACAGATGTCTGTCACGAGGGTGACGTCTGCTTCCTCCGTGCAGTTCAGATAGTCGTTGAAGAGCGCCTTCACGCGGCTGTAGGTGTGCGGCTGCATGACGGCGTAAAGCGTCTTCCCGCAGCGCTTCCTCGCAATGGAGACCGCGTTGCGCATCTCCGCCGGGTTGTGTCCGTAGTCGTGGAAAAGTTCCGCGCCGTTGAGCTCTCCGGTCTTCTCGAAGCGGCGATGCGCGCCGGTGAATTCTTCCACGGCGCGGGCGGCCTCGGCGGGATCGCATCCGAGCTCCAGTGCCGCCGTGAGCGCTGCCAGCGCGTTGTCCGCGTTGAAGCGTCCGGGCACCTGCATCCGGACGGAGACGTTGAATCCGTCACGGCCTGTAAGATCGAAGCGGCAGCATCCGCGTTCGTCCTCCTCGCAGGGATACGCCCGGTAATCGCAGGCCTCGCCGAAACCGAAGGTGACTGTCCGGCAGCTGAGTTTGCCCAACTGGCGCACGATCCGCGGATCGTCTCCGTTTCCGATGGCGATCCCGTCTGCCGGGAGCAGATGCAGATACCGGCCGAAGGTCTCTTCGATCTCGTCAATGTCCCGGTAGCAGTCCAGATGGTCCGCATCAATGTTCAGCACGACAGCCATCTGTGGCGGCATGTGGAGGAAGGAGCGGTTGTATTCACAGGCCTCGGCCAGAAAGATCCCGCTGCGGCCGACCCGCGTGGAGCCGCCGATGGCGTCAAGTTTCCCGCCGATGTGGATGCTCGGGTCTTTCCCGCAGCGCATCAGGATCAGCGCGAGGATGGATGTGGTGGTGGTCTTTCCGTGCGCGCCGCACACGCCGATGCCCATCCGGCTGGACTCCATCAGCTGACCGAGCAGATACGCGCGCTCCAGGGACGGAATGCCGAGCCGGGCCGCCTCCGCGCGCTCCGGATTGTCGGGATGGATGGCGGCGGAGTAGATGACCAGATCGGCGCCGTGAACGTTCTCGGCCCGGTGTCCGATCATGATCCTGGCACCGGCGTCACGAACATCCTGGATCAGATAGCCTTCGTCGCGGTCCGACCCCTGCACACGGTAACCCTTGGCGAGCAGCATCTGCGCCAGGCCGGACATGCTTGATCCGCCGATGCCGATCATATGGACGGTGCGGCCCACATAGTCGCGGATATGCGGAACTTGCTCCATGATGTGTTCCTCCCCTGCCGATACGATCAGAGAATGTATTTGTGGATGTCGACCGGCTTGTTTTCGCCGCTCAGGTGCTCCTCGACGTAGGCTTTGTCGATTTTCAGCGAGTAGGGCGGCATGTCCTCATCCCCGGCATGGAAGGAGATGTCTTCCAGCAGCTGCTCGAACACGGCGTGGAGACGGCGGGCTCCGATGTCCTCCGCGGCCTCGTTGGCGTTCCAGGCGGCTTCCGCGATGGCCTCGAGCGCAGAGTCATCAAAATCCAGCATGACGCGGTCCACCGCGAGCAGCGCCTTGTACTGCTTGGTGAGGGCGTTGTCGGGCTGGGACAGGATCTTCCGGAAATCCTCCTTCGTGAGGCTGTTCAGCTGCACATGGACCGGGAAACGGCCCTGAAGCTCCGGGATCAGGTCGCTGACCTTTGCCACATGGAAGGCGCCGGCGCCGATGAAGAGCATATAGTCGGTCTTGACGGGGCCGTACTTCGTGTTGACGGTGGATCCCTCCACAATGGGTAGGATGTCCCGCTGCACACCCTCACGGCTGACATCGGGGCCGCCGGCGCCCTGACGGCCGGCGATCTTGTCGATCTCATCGATGAAGACGATGCCGTTCTGCTCAGCCCGACGGATCGCTTCCTCCTGGACGGCGTCGGAGTCGATCAGCTTGTCGCTCTCCTGCTGTTCCAGGATCCTGCGGGCCTCGCGGACCTTCACTTTGCGGAGCTTGGTGCGCTTCGGCATCATCCCGCCTATCATATCGCCGAGGTTGATCGCGTTTCCGCCGACCTCAAGCTGCGGCATGGCTTCCTCGACCTCGACCTCGATCTCGCGGTCCTCCAGCTCGCCGCGCATCAGCTGCTGGCGGATCTCCTCGCGCTTGCCGCGCAGGGCGGCCTGCTCTTCGGGCGCGGGCTCGCTCTCGGCGCTCTTCCTGCCGAGCAGGAAATCGAACGGATTGCCGGAGCCGGCTTTCTGTTGATGAGGCGTGGTCAGGAGCGTGGTCAGCCGATCCTCGGCCAGCACACGGGCCCGGGGTTCCACACGCTTCGCATGCTCCTCGCGAACCATGCGGATGGCATTCTCGACCAGGTCGCGCACGATGGAATCCACGTCGCGGCCCACATAGCCGACCTCGGTGAACTTGGTGGCCTCCACCTTGACGAAGGGGGCCTGGGCCAGTTTGGCCAGGCGGCGGGCGATCTCTGTCTTGCCGACGCCCGTCGGGCCGATCATCAGGATGTTTTTCGGGCTGATCTCGTCGCGGAGCCCTTCCTCCACGCGGGAACGGCGGTAGCGGTTGCGCAATGCGATGGCGACCATCTTCTTGGCCTGCTCCTGGCCGATGATGTAGCGGTCCAGTTCTCGCACGATCTGTACAGGGGACAATTCGGACATACCGCAAACCGCTCCTTTCAGGCGTCCTCGACAGTAATGCTGTCGTTCGTATACACACAGATGGAGGCGGCGATACGGAGGGCTTTCTCCGCGATCTCGTGCGCGCTGAGATCCGTGTTCTCGACCAGCGCGCGGGCGGCGGCCAGCGCGTAGTTGCCGCCGGAGCCGATCGCGACAACGCCGCCGTCGGGATCGATCACATCGCCCGTTCCGCTCAGCATCAGAAGATTCTCTTTATCGGCCGCGATGAGCAGGGAATCCAGCTGCCGCATGCCCTGATCGCTGCGCCACATCTGGGCCAGCGCCACCGCGGCGCGTTCGAGATTCCCGCCGCATTGCGTGAGCTTTTCCTCAAACTTCCCGGACAGGGTGAAGGCGTCCGCCACATTTCCGGCAAACCCCACGACGACCTGACCGTTGTAGATCCGACGGACCTTGCGGGCCGTGGATTTGAAGATGACCTTCTCCCCCATCGTGATCTGACCGTCACCGGCGACGGCGATTTTGCCGTCCTTGCGCACGGCGCAGATCGTGGTTCCTCTGAATTGACTCATGGTTGATCCTTTCTTCGCTTCCGAGCGGCGTTACTGTGCATCGCCGGTCATCGGCGCATCCGTTTTCTCTCTCCATGCCCGGATCCATTCCAACGAACGTTCCGCGATTTTCTGGTAACGGTCGGCTTTTTTCCTGATCCTTTTGTGCTGCGCATCGACAGGCAGGGGATCGATCAGTCCGAAGGTGCAGTTCATCGGCTGGAAGCTGCTGTTCGGCGTCGAGACATACCGGCCCATGGCGCCGAGCGCCGTGATGCCGGGAAAGACCGTCTGCTCTCTGCCGAGAAGCTTTTCCGCCAGGGAGATCCCAGCGACAAGGCCGCTGGCCGCGCTCTCCACATATCCCTCGACGCCTGTCATCTGTCCGGCGAAATAAACGCCGGGTCCGGAGATCATCTCAAACTGTGCGTTCAGGAACTCCGGGCTCTGCAGGAAGGTGTTGCGGTGCATCACCCCATAGCGGGCATAGACCGCGTTTTCCAGCCCCGGGATCAGGCCGAAGACGCGACGCTGCTCCGGAAAGCGCAGACGCGTCTGGAAGCCGACCAGGTTATACATGCTCGCGCCCGCGTCATCCTGGCGGAGCTGTACGACGGCGAAGGGCTCGCGGCCGGTCCTCGGATCCCGAAGTCCGACGGGCTTCATTGGTCCGAAGGCCAGCACCATGCGGCCGCGCCGCGCCATCGACTCCACCGGCATGCATCCCTCGAAGACCATGTTCTCCTCAAAGCCGTGCACCTCGGCCGTATCGGCTTCGAGCAGAGCGTCGACAAACGCGTTGTATTCCGCCTCGTTCATCGGGCAATTGAGGTAATCGCTCCCGCGGTCATATCGTGACTGCCGGAAGACCTTCTCCATATCGATGGAATCTGCCATGACAATCGGGGCTGCCGCATCAAAGAAGTGCAGCGTGTCCAGACCGGGCAGGCGCGAGATCGCATCGGCCAGCGGCTCCGAGGTGAGCGGTCCTGTCGCGATGATCACCGGTGCATCCGGGATCTCGCAGACCTCCTCCGACACCGTCTCGACAAGCGGATGCTCGCGCAGGGCCTTTGTGATCGCACCTGAGAAAGCCTCGCGGTCCACGGCCAGCGCGCCGCCGGCGGGGACCCTGGCCTGATCCGCGACCCGCATGATCAGCGAGCCGCACTGCCGCATCTCTTCCTTGAGGAGACCGACGGCATTGGTCAGCAGATCGGAGCGGAGGCTGTTGGAGCAAACCAGCTCGGCGAATCCCAGCGCGTGATGGGCGGGTGACATCTTCTGCGGCTTCATCTCGCTCAGACGGACATGCACGCCCCGCTGCGCCAGCTGCCATGCAGCCTCGCATCCGGCGAGTCCGGCGCCGATGACCCTTGCGCAGGCATCACTCATTCTCGTCCTCCTGATGGGGCGCTTCGATGCGGCTGCGGCAGTTCTCGTTCGCGCACAGATACCAGCGCTCCCCTTTGCTGCCGATCTTGAGGACCATGTAGCTGCCGCACTTGTCGCACTTGCGGTCCACCGGCTGCTCCCAGCAGACAAAGTCGCAGTCCGGGTAGCGCTCGCAGCCGTAGAACTTGCGGTGCACGCGGTTGGAGACCTTCACCATCAGCCGCGCGCCGCACTTGGGGCAGGGCGCGTCGATATAGGTGAGGATCGGCTTGGCGTTGCGGCATTCCGGGAAGTTCGGGCAGGCGAGGAATTTGCCGAAGCGGCCCATCTTGTAGACCATCATGGCCCCGCATTTGTCGCACGGGACGTCGCTCTCCTCGTCCTTGACCTCGATCCGGTCGATCTCCCCCTCCGCGATCTCCAGGTCACGCGCAAAGGGCGGGTAGAACTCCCGGATGATCTCCTTCCAGTAGCGCTTCCCTTCCTCCACATCATCCAGCTGAGACTCGAGAGAGGCGGTGAAGTCCGTGTTCACGATATCCGGGAAGTACTGCTCCATCAGGCTGTTGACCATCCGGCCGAGTTCCGTTGGGAACAGACGCTTCTTCTCCTTGCTCACATAACCGCGGCTCAGGATGGTGGTGATGGTCGGTGCGTAGGTGGAGGGCCTTCCGATGCCCTTCTCTTCCATCGCCTTCACGAGGCTGGCTTCGGTGTAGCGGCTCGGCGGCTGGGTGAAGTGCTGCTCGGCGCGCACATCCGTCACCTGGACGGTCTGACCGGCCGCGAGATCCGGGATATGGCTGTCGGGAGCCGCCTCCGAGTCATCGCTGCCCTCCTCATAGACAGCGGTGAAGCCGGCAAAAATCTTGTGGTCGCCGGAGAAGCGGAGGACGATATCGCCGCTCTGGATCTCGGCACTCATGCTCTCATACAGGGCCGGCATCATCTGGCTGGCCACAAAGCGGTTATAGATCAGCCGATAGAGGTTGAACTGCTCCTTGGTCAGGGAATCCTTGACGCTCTCCGGCGTGCGTTCGATGCTGGTGGGACGAATCGCTTCGTGTGCATCCTGCGCGTTGGCGCGGCCCTTGTACTGGAGCGGCTCCTCCGGCAGATACTCCGCGCCGTAGCGGACCGGGATCATCGCGCGCAGCGAGGCGAGCGCCTCATCGCTCACGCGGACGGAGTCGGTACGGATGTAGGTGACAAGACCCTGTGTGCCCTCGTGCTCCAGATCGACGCCTTCGTAGAGCTGCTGGACCACCTGCATGGTCTTCGCGGTGGAAAAGTTCAGCTTGCGTCCGGCTTCCTGCTGGAGGCTGGAGGTGGTAAAGGGCGGAGCGGGCATCTTGCGCTTCTGTCCGCGCTTGATCTCGCCTGCCGTGAAGGTCCCCTTGCCGATATCCGCGACTGCCTGCGCCGCGGTTTCCCCGTCCGCAAGCGGGGCCCGCTTTCCGTTCACGCTGATCAGCCGCAGCGGATAGGTCTCCTTCTTCCCCGTGGACGCGGTGGAAGTCCCCTTCGCCGTCACATCCCAGAATTCCTCCGGGATGAAGGCCTCGATCTCCTTCTCGCGGCTGACCACCATGCGCGCGGCGACGGACTGCACGCGTCCGGCGGAGAGGCCTTTCTTGATCTTGACCCACAGCAGCGGGCTGATCTTGTAGCCGACCAGCCGGTCAAGCACACGGCGGGCCTGCTGGGCGTCCACACGGCCCATATCGATGCTGCGCGGGGCTTTGATCGCGTGCTGAACAGCCGTCTTGGTGATCTCATGGAATTCGATCCGGCACGGAGCATCCTTGTCGATGCCCAGGATGTTTGCCAGGTGCCAGGAGATCGCTTCGCCTTCTCGGTCAGGGTCTGTCGCGAGGTAGATCTGGGAGGCGTTTTTCGCTTCCTTGCGGATCCTGGCCAGGATGTCGCCGCGGCCGCGGATCGTGATATACTTCGGCTCAAAATCGTTGTCGGCATCCACGCCGATCTGCGATTTCGGCAGGTCGCAGACATGGCCCTGAGATGCCTCCACTTTATAGCCGCTGCCCAGGAAGCGGCTGACCGTGCGGGCTTTCGCGGGAGACTCCACGATGATCAGTTTCTTCTTTCTCGTCGCCATAAGGGTAATACATCCTTTCATCAAAAGATGAGATACGGCATCAGATCACACAGTACTGTTTTCCCGGCAGCGCGCGGACCAGGCCGCTCATCTGCAGGATCGTCAGCGATGTGGACAGCGCGGTGATGCTCAGCCCGCTCTCGTAGGCGAGTTCATCGAGGCTTTTCTCTCCTCCGTAGAGGATGGTGAGGATCTTCTGCATGTCCGGCGTCAGAGCGGCGATGGGCTCGCGTTTCTCCGGTTTCACGGCGATGTCGTTCCACTCGAGATCCTCGAGCAGATCCTCCGCGGTGACAAAGTATCTCGCGCCCTCCCGGAGCAGCTGATGCGCGCCCTCGGACCAGACGGAGCCGGGCTCCCCCGGCCATGCATAGACGTCGCGTCCCTGATCCAGCGCGTGATGGACCGTGGTGAAGCTGCCGGATGTGATCCGAGCCTCCATCATCACCACACCCTTGCACAGGCCGGAGATGATCCGGTTGCGGACCGGAAAGACACTCTTGCGGACCGTCGTTCCCGGCGGATACTCGCTGAGCAGGAGGCCGCCCTGTTCGAGCAGACGCCGCTTGAGGTCCCGTGAGCTGGCGGGATAGTCGACATCCAGCCCGCAGGCCATGATGCCGATCCCGGGTGTCGTTCCGTGAATGCTTCCCTCATGGGCGCTGGTGTCGATGCCGGCCGCCAGGCCGCTTACAATGGTCACGCCGTGATTGCTCAGTTCACGGCAGAGCTCCTCGCACCATGTCACGGCTCTCGGCGACGCGGCCCTGGAACCGATCACCGCCAGGCAGCGTCCTGTCATGCAGGACACATCTCCCCGATAGAAAAGAAAGGGCGGCGGATCGCTGATGAAGCGGAGCGCGGGAGAATAGGCGGGATCGCGGAGCGCGACCACCTGCATCTCCAGCCGCTGCATGTCGACCATCATCTCGTGCATGGCCGGCCTGGCCGAGCGCTGAAGGAGCTTTTCGACGTTGCGCTCGGTGAGATAGCGGCGGAGGGTCTTTCCGCCGTCCCGTTTGCACTGCTCATAGATGGCCGTGGCACTGCCGAACTCATCCATCATGCGCTGAAGCGGCACGGGCTGCGTGTGCGCGTAAGTCAGCCAGGCGCGGCATCCGTCTTCAAACGTATACTTCATCATCGCCCAGCTCCTTCATAAAATGATGCTGAATTTCTTAAGGAAAACAGCATCAATTCCTCCGCCATGCTACCACATATTGCGGAATCCGTCAAGTGATTCGCACGCCGGACTTTCTGCCACGGGTTCACGGCAGGCGGACGGAGAAACACAACGGAAAGAGGAGAGGGCGGACGGTTTTCGTGCGTCCGTGCTCTCCTCAGGAAGGATCATCCTGCCGTTATGCTTTCAGGCTTACTCATCCATGCCCTTCAGTTTCTCATAGCGTTCCCTTGCAAGCTTCGCGCCTTCCGCAAAGAGAGATTTTGCATTCTCCGGGAAGGTCCTGCGCAGGGAGGCAAAGCGGACCTCGCCGTCGAGGAAATCTTCGTAGGGCACGGTCGGCGCCTTGCTGTCGAGGTGGAAAGGATGCGCGTCGTTGGGATTGTAGCGGTAAAGGTACCAGTAACCGGCCTCGACGGCGCGCTTCATCTCGTCCTGCACCTTGTCCATGCCGCAGCGCAGGCCGTGCGCGGAGCAGGGCGCATAGGCGATCACAACGCTCGGGCCGCGGAAGGCCTGCGCTTCGTGAATGGCTTTCACCAGCTGGGCGTTGTCGGCGCCCATCGCCACCTGGGCCACATACACGTTGCCATAAGTCATTAGCATGCCGCCGATGTCCTTCTTCGGACGCTTCTTGCCCGCGGAGGCGAACT
The DNA here is from genome assembly GCA_017429265.1 of Clostridia bacterium. Taxonomy (GTDB): domain Bacteria; phylum Bacillota; class Clostridia; order Christensenellales; family Aristaeellaceae; genus RUG11272. The sequence continues at coordinate 178,767 of JAFRPG010000090.1, forward strand.
GGGCCACGGCGCCGATCTGCGTTGCCTTGGAGGACTGTCCGCCCGTGTTGGAATAGACTTCGGTGTCCACGATCAGGATGTTGACGTCCTCGCCGCTGGCGATCACGTGATCCAGACCGCCGAAGCCGATGTCATACGCCCATCCGTCACCGCCATACATCCAGAAAGTCTTCTTGCACAGCTGATCCGCATAGCGGAGGATCGTCTGCGCCTGCCTGTCCGGGAGTGTCTCAAGCGCCCGGATCAGGGCTTCCGTCGTGGCCGGCGAAGTCTCGAAATCGTCGTAACCGTCCAGCCAGGCGTCCATGGCCGCGCAGGCAGCCGAATCACCGCAGACCTCACGGAAAGCGGTCACGCGGGCCTTGCACGCCTCCCGCTGCTGCCGCACGGAGAGGAGCATGCCGAGACTGAACTCCGCGTTGTTCTCAAAAAGGGAGTTGGACCAGGCGGGGCCTCTGCCGCGCTGATTGACGGTATAGGGGATGCCGGGCATGGCCGCGCCCCAGGCCTGGGAGCATCCGGTCGCGTTGGCCCAGTAGATGCGGTCGCCGAAGAGCTGGGTCAGGAGCTTGGCGTACGGCGTCTCACCGCAGCCGGCGCAGGCGGCCGAGAACTCCACCAGCGGGCGGCGGAACTGACTGCCCTTTACGGTATAGGGGTCGAACAGATCCCCCTTGTCCGGCAGCGCGAGCGCATAATCCCACGCCGCACGGGTGTCGCCGACCTCGGCCACGGGCATCATCGTCAGCGCCTTCTCCTTCGCGGGGCAGACGTTGGCGCAGCTGCCGCAGCCGGTGCAGTCAAGCGCGCTGATCTGGATCGTGAATTTCATGCCGGCAGCCTGTTTGCCCTTGGCTTCGGCCATCTGCATGGCCGCAGGGGCATTCGCGGCCTCATCGGCGGTGAGCAGATAGGGCCTGATGACCGCGTGAGGGCAGACAAATGCGCACTTGTTGCACTGCAGGCACTTTTCGCTGTCCCACACGGGGACGCGCACCGCGATGCCGCGCTTCTCATAGGCCGTCATGCCCATGTCCATCACGCCGTCCTTATAGTCGAGGAAAGCGCTGACAGGCAGATCATCGCCCTTCTGAGCGTTGATCGGCTCGAGCAGTTTTTTCACGACGGCGGGAACATCGCGTTTGGGCTCCGGCATGTCTTCCGCTTCCTCCCAGGAGGCCGGAACCGTGACCCGGTGCAAATGCTGCCCGCCCGCGTCAATGGCCGCGAGATTCTTGCGGACGACGTCCTCGCCCTTGGCAAAGTAGGTCTTCTCCGCCGCCGCCTTCATATAGGCAACCGCGTCATCGGTCGGGATGACAGGGATCAGGTGGAAGAAGGCGGACTGCAGCACCATGTTGAAGTGCGTGCCGAGGCCGAGGGCTTCGGCGGCCTTGACCGCGTCGATCGTGTACAGACGGATCCCCTTGCGAGCGATGTCCCGCTTCGCGCGGGCCGGCAGATGCGTCTCCAGCGCGCTGTCGTCCCAGGGACAGTTGATCAGCAGAATCCCGCCGGGTTTGACCTCGCCGGTGATGTCGTACTGCTTCATGTAGGTCGGATGGTGACATGCCACGAACTCCGCCTGCTTGACATAATAGGACGAGCGGATCGGATCGTCGCCGAAGCGCAGGTGGGATTTGGTCACGCCGTAGGACTTTTTGGCGTCATACTCAAAGTAGGCCTGCGCATACTTGTCCGTGTGGCAGTTGATGATCTCGACGGTGTTCTTGTTCGCACCGACCGTGCCGTCCGAGCCGAGGCCCCAGAACTTGCAGCTGATCGTACCCTGATCGCCGACCGTGAATGCAGGGTCCTCCTTCAGCGACAGACGCGTCACATCGTCGACGATGCCGACGGTGAAGCTGTTCAGTGGCTTGTCCTGCTTCAGGTTCTCAAACACGGCCGCGATCTGGGCCGGGGTGGTGTCCTTCGAGGACAAGCCGTAGCGCCCGCCGACCACCAGTACATCGGGACGGCCGCGCAGCGCGGTGCAGACATCCTGGTACAGGGGCTCGCCGGCACTGCCCATCTCCTTGGTGCGGTCGAGGACGGCGATCTTCTTCACGGTCTCCGGCAGCGCGTCGGCAAAACGCTTCACGTCGAACGGGCGGAAGAGGTGGACCTGCAGGTAGCCGACCTTCTCCCCCGCGGCGTTCAGGGTCTCCACGACCTGCTCGACGCAGCCGCTGACGGAGCCCATCGCAACGATGACCCGGTCCGCGTCCGGCGCACCGTGATAGTTGAAGATCCTGTAATCACGGCCCGTGACCGCGTTGATCTTTTCCATATAGGAGGTCACGATATCCGGCAGGGCCGCATAGTCGCCGTTGCTGGCCTCGCGGACCTGGAAGTAGATATCCGGGTTCTGCACGGTCGCCCGGAGCATCGGATGCTCGGGGTTCAGGGCGTGCGCGCGGAACGCGTCCACGGCGTCCCAGTCCATCATCGCGCGCAGATCGTCATAGGAGAGCTGCTCGACCTTTGTGATCTCATGGGAGGTGCGGAAGCCGTCGAAGAAGTGCATGAACGGCACCCGACCCTTGATCGCGGAGAGATGGGCGACACCGGCCAGATCCATGACCTCCTGCACGCTGCCGGTCGCGAGCATTGCGAAGCCCGTCTGCCGGCAATTCATCACATCGGAGTGATCGCCGAAGATCGACATGGCGTGCGTACCGACCGTGCGCGCCGCGACATGCAGAACACCCGGAAGGCGCTCGCCCGCGATGCGGTGGAGGACGGGGATCATCAGCATCAGACCCTGGGATGAGGTGTAGCTCGTGGCCAGCGCACCGGTCTGCAGGGCGCCGTGCACCGCCGCGATGGCACCGGCCTCGGACTGCATTTCCGTGAGCTGAACGGTCTGTCCGAAGAGATTCTTCCTTCCGCGCGCGGACCAGTAGTCGGTCTTTCCGGCCATCGGGGAGGACGGTGTGATCGGATAGATCGCCGCGATCTCAGTGAAAGCATAGGCAATGTAGGCCGCTGCCTCGTTGCCGTCCACGGTCACAAAGGTTTTCTGTTTCTCAGGCATGCTTGGTCTCCTCCGTCTCATCCCGATCCGGGCACAGGCCGTAAAGTTTCACGGCGTTGCGCCAGAAAATGTTCTCGTATTCCTCGTCCTCCAGCCCCATGGCCAGCAAATCGTCGATCTCGGGACGCTGAGGCCACAGGGGGTAATCCGTGCCGAAGAGCACGCGCTCCGATCCGTACACACGGATCAGCCTGCGCGTCGTGTCAAGGCCCAGCCAGTATATGCTCGAAGAAGTATCCACCATCAGATTGGGATAACGGGCCAGACGCTCCGTCGCGTTTTCCCAGACACTCCAGCCGCCCAGATGCGCCGCGATCATCCGCAGGCGCGGAAACGACTCAAGGATGCGGCTGAGGCGTTCGGGGTTGGAAAAGTCATAACGGCTGTCCCCCGCATGGATGCAGACGGGCAGGTCGCGCTCCTCGCACAGGGTATAAATCGCGAATGCCCTCGGATCGTCGGCCTCGAAGTGCTGGATGTCCGGGTGCAGCTTCACGCCCTTCAGGCCGAGCGCTTCGATCTCCGACAGGTCGCGCGCAAAGTCGTCGCTGTCGGGATGCATCGTGCCCAAGCCCGTCATGGTTCCCCCGCTCTCCGCCACGGACTGCGCGATGAAGCGGTTGATGGACGAGACCTGCCGCGGACTGGTGGCGACGGAGAAGACCACATAGTGGCTGATCCCCGCTTCCGCTCCGACCCGGAGCAGCTCCGATGCCGTGCCGCCCCAGGGCTTGCGGGGCAGTCCGCCGTAGAACTCTTCCACCGCGTCCACGGCTTTCTGCGCGATCTTCTCCGGATAGATATGGCAGTGGCTATCGATGATTCTTGTCATGCGATTGACCTCGATCACGCGGTTTCGATGCTGGCGGCCTGCTGCAGACCAAGCTTCTCAATGGCCTGCTCGCGCATCTTGTATTTCTGGATCTTGCCGGCGTCATTCATCGGGAAGCCGTCCACAAACTCAATGTATTTCGGCACCTTGTGCTTCGCCATGTGATCGAGGACGAACTGACGGATCTCCTCCACCGTGGCGGACACACCTTCCTTGAGGATGATACAGGCCATGATCTCCTCGCCCATCGCCTTGTCCGGGACGCCGATGACCTGGACGTCGTTGACCTTCGGGTGCGTGTAGATGAACTCCTCGATCTCCTTGGGATAGATGTTCTCGCCGCCGCGGATAATCATGTCCTTCAGGCGGCCGGTGATGCGGTAGTTGCCCTCCGGAGTGCGGCAGGCCAGGTCGCCGGTATGGAGCCATCCGTCCTTGTCGATGGCGGCTGCCGTGGCCTTCGGCATCTTGTAGTAGCCCTTCATGATGTTGTAACCGCGGGCGACGAACTCGCCGATGACCTCGTCCGGGCAGTCCTCGCCGGTCTCCGGATCGACGATCTTGCACTCTACCTCCGGGAAGGCGCGGCCGACCGTCGCCACGCGGACCTCCAGCGGATCGCCGGTGCGGCTCATCGTGCAGCCGGGAGATGCCTCGGTCTGACCGTAAACGATGACGATCTCGGTCATGTGCATCTTATCCACCACATCGCGCATCACGGCGATGGGGCACGGGCTTCCGGCCATAATGCCGGTGCGCATATAGCTGAAGTCGGTCTTCACGAAGTCCGGGTGGGAGAGCATCGCGATGAACATGGTCGGCACGCCGTGGAAGGCTGTGATATGCTCGTTGTGGATGCAGGCCAGGGATGACTTCGGCGAGAAATAGGGCAGCGGCAGGATCGTGCCGGCGTGGGTCATGGTGGCCGTCATCGCCAGCACCATGCCGAAGCAGTGGAACATGGGCACCTGGATCATCATCCGGTCCGCGGTGGACAGGTCCATGCCGTCGCCGATGCACTTGCCGTCATTGACGATGTTGTAGTGGGTCAGCATCACGCCCTTGGGGAAGCCAGTGGTGCCGGAGGTATACTGCATGTTGCACACGTCGTTCACGTCGACGGCGGCCGCCATGCGCCGGACCTCCTCGATGGGCGTGCGGTCGGCATAGGCCATGGCGTCCTCCCAGGTCAGGCAGCCCGGCTGGCGGAAGCCGACCGTGATCACGTTGCGCAGGAAGGGCAGGCGCCGGGCGTGCAGGGGTTCGCCGGCCTTGTTGTCCCTGAGTTCGGGACACAGCTCGTTGATGATCTCGCGGTAGTTGGAATCGCGGTAGCCGTCGATCATGACGAGGGTGTGCGTGTCGGACTGACGCAGCAGGTATTCCGCCTCATGGATCTTGTAGGCCGTGTTCATCGTGACGAGGACGGCGCCGATCTTGGTCGTGGCCCAGAAGGTCACATACCACTGCATGACGTTGGTGGCCCAGATGGTCACCTTGGAGCCGGCCTTCACGCCCAGGGAGATCAGCACGCGCGCAAACTTGTCGACGTCGTCCCTGAATTCCGAGTAGGTCCTTGTGTAATCGAGGGTCGTATACTTGATGGCCAGCTGATCCGGAAACTCCGCGCACACATCGTCGAGCACCTGGGAGAAGGTCTTCTCGATCAGGGTCTCTTTCTTCCAAAGGTAGTATCCGGTGCCGCGATTGTTGGTATAGAGATGTTTGCGGTTGAGGCGCGTGCTGGCGAAGGTGGACAGGTAGTTGGCAAAATGGGTCAGGATGATCTCCGGATCGTCCAGGTCACGCATCCAGCGCGGATCCCACTCCAGCGAGATGTACCCGTCATAATTGACCGAGCGGAGGGCATTCATCAGTTCCTTCAGCGGAAGCTCGCCCTCGCCGATGAGCTCCGGAACCGCCCCGTGCTCCGTGCGGCGGAAGTCATGCAGATGCACATGCCGCACATAGGCGCCGAGATTGGTGATGGAGGTTTCGCCGTCCTCACCCCCGGTCACGCAGGTTTCATGCATGTTCCATGAGGCGGAGAGTCGCTCGTCGTCCGCGAAATGATTGAGGAGGTCGCGCAGACGCGCGGTGTCGGCATAGGCACCCACCGTGTCCACGAGCAGGGTGACAGGCTGGCGGAGATCCGCCATCAGCTGCCCCAGGCGCTCCACACAGGCTGCCTGCTGGTCGCTGGAGGTGTGGATCACGATGTATGGGATCCCGAGACCCGCACACAGATCGGTACTGGCCTGCAGCTCCTGCGGAAAATCGGGCGCGGTGAAGTCGCGCTCCGTGTCGACGCACGGGATCGTCAGCTTCTGCTCGGACAGGCCGCGGCGGATCACCGCGGAGAGTTCCGGATTGGCCAGCCCGGTCCTGCCCTGAAAGAGCGGACTGTTCACACCGTGCAGTTCGATGCCCTGCATGTCGGTGGAAGCGGCCAGCCCGCGGAGTTCATCCCAGGTGAGGCCCTTCCAGTCTCGGATCGAGAACGCAAGCTTCATCGCTTACACCTCCTCGTAGACGATCTTGTTCAGCGCGCTGATATAGGCGCGGATCGCCGCTCCGATGATGTCGGTGGAGATACCGTTGCCGGCGTAGACGCGGCCGTCCGCGCGCAGCTTGACCAGAGCGCTGCCCATGGCCTCACGGCCTTCGGTGACCGACTGGATCTGGAAATCGTCGAGTTCGTAATGGTGGCCGATGATCTGCTCGATGGCAAGGAAAGCCGCGTCGATCGGGCCGTCGCCGACCGAGACGCCGCGCAGCTGTGTGCCGCTGCGGTCGAGGGTGATGTTCGCGGTCGCGGTGATCACATTGCCGCTGTTGATCACATAGCTCTCGATGCGGTAGGTAGGAGGCACCTGCATGGCCGTGGAGGCGACGATGGCGTCCAGCTCACGGGAGGAAACCATGTCCTTCCTGACCGCCACACGGCGGAACGCCTCATAGACGCGGGCACTGTCCTCGTCGCTCAGATCATAGCCGAGCTGGCGCACAGCCTTGGCCACGTCGGCGGCCTCATCGCTTGCAGTCAGGGAGAAGCCGGCGCCATCGTCCTGCGCCGCCGCACGGGGCAGAATGCCGCCCTCCGCGCGGTGGCTGCTCATCAGCCACTGCAGCTGACCGATGGTACGGCGCAGCTCGGTCACCTTCAGTCCGACGGAGAGGTTAAGATCATCTCCGCGCAGACGCATGAAGTCCGCGACCTGATCGAGTGAGGCTGTGTTCCCCGGGAATGCGGAGCAGACGATCCCGCCGATGCCCTTCCCGACCGCAGCGACCGCGGAGGCACAGGCCATGTGCATGGCATCGTTGATCTGTACATTCCAGACCACGTTCTCCGGCAGAGCGGCTTCTTCTTTCACCGAGAGGGCAAAAGCGGCAAACTCGTCCGGCAGCATCACGCCGGCGGTATCGCACAGGGTGATCCGGCAGGCGCCGGCTTCCGCGGCCTTGCGGATCGCCTCGGTGAGGAAGCTCTTCTCGGCCCTCGTTGCATCCAGAGCCGTGAATCCGACTTCCGCGCACAGCGCGCGGCATGCTGCGACCTGCGCGCCGATGGCCTCCACCAGCGCCGGTGCCTTCTTGTGTGCGGCATATTCCATCTGCACCGGGGAGCAGGGCGCCTCGACGTTCAGACTCGGATGACGGGCGGCGTGGATGCTGTCCCAGATCATCTCCGTGCGCGTGTCGTTGATCGGCACGGTCGCGCACAGCGGCGTCGCAAGCGCTGCCGCCACGCTCTTGTTGAACAGCTGATCCGCCTTGCTGTCCCCGATCGGCGGCAATTCGATCCGGTCCGCTTTCAGCTTATCCAGGCTCCGGGCCATCTCCAGCTTTTCCCGGAAGGACAGGACGGTTTCCCTGGCCTCCACCGCGTCTCGCAGGGTACGGTCGATCAATCGGACTGTCTTCATGTGCGTTCTCTCCCATTCGTATTGATCTCGTTCGGGATACGTGGCATAAACGATGGAACGGACGGAACTTGCAGAAAAAAACCCAGGATTCATGAGAATTCTGGGACGATCTTTCAACCGCGGTACCACCCGGATTGCCGTCATAAAACGGCCGCTTTGGCGCTCCATCAAGCGCTTTGCCTTGGTAACGGGGCATCCGGACTTCCTTACCGCGCCTGCATTCGGGAAGTCAGCTCGGGCAGGAGACTGGTCATGCACCGCCACCGGCTCGCACCGACCGCCGGTTCTCTGAAGGGAGAGCGCATACCCATAGTGCCGTCATCGCTTTTCTCTATGGCGACCCAGCTTCCGCTGAATCGTTCCAATCTTATAACAAAACCATGTGGTTGTCAAGATTGATCGGGCTGCGTGCATTGTACTGCCTTTGTATTTTATTCATCCGGAAATAATTGACAATCCGATCTTATCGAATATAATCGGATCAACACTCATGATGCCGGAGGAATCCTCATGCGCCGCATGCTGACTGTTTTCGTGATCCTGATCTTCCTGTCCGCTGCCGCTTTGGCTTCATGCGAGAGCTTTCCGGAGCGGTCCGCGGAGGAAGCGGAACGTCTGGAGAAACGTTTCCGGCAGATGGCCGCCTCCTTTACCCAGCCCTGCGTCTATATCACGACGGAGGGTAAGCGGCCCATCCTCTCCAAGAGCGATTATGTCAGCGCCGTCATCGATATTTTCGACGGCACTGAGGAACACCGCCTTACCGCGACCGGCGGGGTCAAGATACGCGGAAACTCCACCGCCGATATGAGCGATGAAAAGCCGTACCGGATCAAGTTTGACAAAAAGCAGAGCATGCTCGGCCTGCACGACGGCCAGGCCTACAAAAGCTGGGTCCTCCTCCGCTCACAGTGGAACCTCGCCATGGATTACACGGCCCTGAACCTCGCACGTGCGATCTTCAACGGCCGCTATTACGCCAGCGACTGCATGTTCGTCAATCTGTTCATCAACGGCGAGTACAAAGGCATCTATGTCCTGTGCGAACAGAACCAGGCGGCGAAGGGCCGAATCGACGTCCATGAGCCGAAAGAGGGCGAGACCGGCACCGAGGTCGGGTACCTGCTTGAGCTCGACAACTATCCGTCGGACGAGCATCCATATTTCTCCATGGGTCTCGGCGTTATCGGTTACGATCTTGAAGGCGGTCACGCCTACCTCCCCAGACGGAGCTATTCGGTTAAGAGCGATCTTCGGAGCGAGGCGCAGTTCGATTTCATCAGGCGCCATCTCACGGGTGTGTCGCGTATCCTGTACGAGGCATCGGCCCACGGCAGGGCGATGATGCTCAATGCGGCTCATGAGGCGGTTCCGGCCGACGACGTCTATGGCACCGCTTTTGAGGCCGTCAGCGCCGTGATCGACATGGAGTCCCTGGCCGACATGGTGATCCTCGAGGAACTGACGCACAACTACGACATCGGGGAGGGCAGCTTTTTCATGGCGGTGGATTTCTCGGAGGAGAGCCTTTATCCGCGCCTGACCTTTGCCTTCCCCTGGGATTTCAACTGGGCCTACGGCGGAGAGCCGGACGGCGGCTACTATGCCGTAACCTTCCAGCCCATCGCCGCGGAGACGGACCGTTCGAACGCCTGGATGATCCTCGCCATGCGGATACCGGAATTTCAGGCGTTGGTGAAGGAAAAGTGGAGCCGTCTCATGGAGAGCGGCGTGCTGGAGAAGGCCCTTGCCCGGGTGCTTGCCGACTGCGAAGCCCTGCGCGAGGACCTGGGCAAAGACGCCTGGAAAATCAGCTGTGCAAAGGATCTCCTTGCCTTTGTGCACGGACGCATCGGGTGGCTCGACCGTCAATGGAGGCAGGCTCTTCCATGAAAAAACCGCGCCACGTTTCCGCGGCGCGGTGATGATCCTGTGATACAGTCTCCGGATCAGACCCTGCGCGCGACATCCGCATAGCGGCGAAGCCACAGGTCGATGGAAGTCGGATCCGCCGTGACGACGGCTGTGACTTCGTCCTCCTGCACGTCCTTGAAATTGACGCCCATGCCGAACCAGTCGAGCACGTCGTTGATATGACTGCGCTTGACGATGATGTTTGCCGTCTCCGGCTTGCCGCTGTACATGTACGGATGCTCGCTGATGTAGGTCTCGCTCTCCAGATCCGTGCCCTCATCCTTGAGGGAAGCGCGGGACTTGGCAGGCGCCTTGAGTTTCTTGGCCTCAAGGATGCGGTCCACGCGGAAGTGGCAGAGGGTATCGTACTTATCCACATTGCAGATCAGGTAGATGCGGCCGTTGGCCTCGACGATCCGATAGGGATTGACGCGGTACAACTTCGGCTTGCCTTCCTCGTCCGTGCGCGCATGCAGTTCCTTGTCCACGTCGTAGTTGCCGTACTTGAAAGAGACCTGACACTTCTCGTCGATGGCGTCATGCAGGATCTCCGTCGTGTAAAGGAACTGCGGGTTGGTGGGTCTGATAGTGCCGCTTCCGTGGAGGGGCTCATAGAAACTGCCGCCCAGTTTGGCGAGCTTTCTCAGAACGTTCTCGCGCTGTTCGGTGGGAATGCTGGAGCTGAGGATGCAGTCGGAGAGGTAATTGAGCTCCGCAGGGGTGAATTCATGCTCATAGAACCATCCTTTGCGGAAAACGACCGGGTAACCGGCTTCCTGCAGGTCGCCCAGGTTCTTGCGGACACTCTTGCGTGTCGCTGTCAGCTGGTAGTCCGCCTTCAGGCGATTGATGATCTCAGCCTGACGGATGCGATGATCCTGGTCTGTTCCGTCGCGCAGGATGCCAAGGATAGCCAGAATCAGCATCTTTTTCTTTTCACGTGCCATTTGAACGACCCCTTCACGGTTATATTTCATATTTATTCTACCAGTTTTCCTGCTTTTGTCAATCATAAATCACGAACGTTCGGGTTTATTCATGCTGTTATCGGCATATTTTCTTGCCGTTATGTACATGCATCGGAATTGACGTACCGAATGTTTCGCAAAAGCAACCGTTGAGCATCGGATCATTCAGTCAAGTGCATGTATACTGTACACAAAACCCATACATACTTCCGGTTTTGCCATCCGTAAGATATTTCTTAAGTCATCATCATTTCACCCGATGCATTGCTGTTGATTCCGTAAAACAGAAAGCCCCTCGGAAACGCTTGATTTCCAAGGGGTTAATGGCGTACGCCCGGCAAGATTCGAACTTGTGACCTTCAGAGTCGGAGTCTGACACTCTATCCAACTGAGCTACGGGCGCTCACGACCCTTAAGATATCACAGGAATCCTGAATTGTCAATAAAGGGCGTCCATAATTCTTTGTGTGAGGATCCCGGCCGCATCCGCCGCGGAGATATCCAGATCGGCTGCATTGATCACATGAGCGTCGGGGATCGTCTCGACGGCATTCCGCATCTTACCGATACACAGATTGTACTCCGAATCCAGGACCCACTCCTCCACATTCAGGCCGAGGATCAGGGCGATCCGGCTGCCGGGCCAGCGCTGTGACAGGCGCTGAAGCATCCGGACCGTCTTCTCGGAGAGAATGTCGGGTTCCGAATAGTCTCCGGGGGTCATGGCGATGATGATCACATCGGGCGCGGCCTGCACACCAAGCCGGTCGACAAGGATGTCGAACGCGGCGATGTTTTCATCGTCCATCACATTGGTATAGGTCAGATCCGTCTCTTCGTATGCGATAACGGAGAAGATCACGTTGTCGTGCATTCCACCGTTGATCCGCTCCCAGAGGCCCTGAGAGATCTCACTGCCATCGCCTGCGGCAGGCAGGACAGGCAGCGGATTGCCGAGCACGGCCGCTTTGCACTGACTGATCTCAAGCGGGGTGACCGTGATCACCTGCACTTCGGGTTCTTCATCCACTTCCATCGTGGCTTCGGCGGAGGGCTCGTCGTCCGGGACCTCGATCGGGTTCACGAAGACGACCGTTTCGCCGGAAACGGTTTCCGCGGTTGCCTCGATTTCGTCTCTTCCGGCTTCCTCCGTGGTCTTCGGGAGTTCTTCTCCGGGAACCTCTTCCGTTGTCTCCTCTGTTGAATACTCGGGACTTGCCTCTTCTGTTGTCTCCGGCATCACTGTCGGCTCCGGAATCTCTTTTCTGAAATCGTCCGCGATGCCTTCCCCGGACTTTTCCTCCACTGTCTCGAAAGGCACTTCCTCCGTGGATTCTTCCGCGGCGGCCTCGAGGGACTCCGCCTCAGCAGCCGCTTCGGAAGTCTCCTCGTCGGTTGCTTCCGCTGCCTCCCCGGAAGGCTCAATCACGGTGTCCTCCTCGACGGTATCCGCGGGACAGGGTTCTTCCGTGGTATCCTCTCCGGGAGTTTCAGTGGCCTCCTCTGTTATTTCTGCGACAGCCTCCTGATCAGCAGTCTCCTCTGTCGTTTCTTCGACAGTCTCCTGCTCTTCGGATTCCTCGGTCGTCTCCTCGACAGAAGTCTCCGGCTCTCCGGATCCCTCGATCGCTTCCCCGACAGTCTCGGGCTCAATGACTGCTTCGAGCGTGCTTTCCGCGGCTTCGACAGTCATTGCCCATTCGCCGGTGTATGCGGGGGTCTCTTCTTCGGTTGTTTCGGGTGTCTCCGCCTCTTCGGACTCTTCCATTGAATCCTCGACAGTTTCCCCGACAGTCTCAGCCTCAGCAGACTCTTCCGTCGGGAACGGCAAAAGCTGCTCTTCCACGGATTCCTCTGAGGTCTCTTCGACAGTCTCTGTTTCGATGATTTCCTCTGTGGTCTCTTCGACTGTCTTTGTTTCGATGATTTCCTCTGTGGTCTCTTCGACTGTCTCTGTTTCGATGATTACCTCGGTCGTTTCCTCGGCGGTTTCGATGACGGCCTCTTCGATCGTGTTCTTCGCTATGGGCGCTTCTTCCACCGTTGCCTCTACGGTCGCTATAACAGGCTCCGCCTCATTGACTGTGTCATCAGTCCCGGCTTCCGCGGCTTCTTCGGTCGTTGTTTCGACGGGGGTGTCAGCCGGTTTGGATTCAGCGGTCTCCTCATCGGTTGCCGGGACCGTGTTCACAGCCGGTGCTTCTTCTTCGGTGTTTACGGGTACGGAGGGCTCGGGCTCTGCTTCACTTGTGACCGGAGCTGCAGGCGCTCCGATGCTCTCCTCCGACTGATTCACGGCTTCCGCATCGGTCTTTTCCTCCGTGATTCCGGGTATTTCTTCCGTTGCCGGTGCTTCTGCGGTGATCTCCGGGATGCCTGGTTCCTCCGGAAGCGACGCGGGAACAGCCGTTGCCTCCGCGACGGTAACCGCCGTACGGTCAGAAGCCGCCGCCTTTTTGTCCCGTTCGTTCATTAAAAAGATCACGGCAGCCAGCAAAACAACGGCAACCGCAATCCCAATATCAAGCAAAAAGGTTTTGGAGCCTCTCTTTTTCATGACAGCCCTTCCCCTCATGATGATCGGTCACGGCTTATTATGATGTATTTCACCGAACTTGTCAAGCATGGCGGTTAAAAGGAAGCAGGACCTGCCGCCTGCTTCCGTAATTGTGAGAAATGCCGGTGCATTCGCTGCCGGACGGAGGGCGGGATACCGATCGGGTACCTGTCCGCTCCCTTTGCGAATCATTCCTCCGGAAAATCCAGGTAAGCGCCCTGCATCGGCGAGGCCGCGTGCTCACCGAAGAGCCGCAGCACGCCACGGGTGTACTTTCGCTGCCTCGGACGCCAAGCCTTGCGGCGCTCGGACAGGATCTCCTCCATCTCCTCCGGTGATCTGCGTTCGCCCTTCACACCGACGAGCTCCAGTCTTCTCCCCGGCACGTCGATCTCGATCAGGTCACCCTCCTCCACCAGCGCGATCGGGCCGCCTGCCTGGGCTTCCGGGCTGCAGTGCCCGATGACCGGACCCGTGGAGGCGCCGGAGAAGCGCCCGTCGGTGATCAGCGCGATCGCCCTTCCGAGCTCCTTATCCGACGAGATCGCCTCGCTGGTGTAGAACATCTCGGGCATGCCGGAACCCTTGGGGCCTTCATAGCGGATCAGTACGGCATCCCCCTTGCTGATCCGGCGGTGAAGGACGGCGTCGAGGCATTCCTCCTCGCTGTCGAAGGGGCGGGCCCTCAGTGTGGCCTTCAGCATCTCCCGTGGGCAGGCCGTGTGCTTGATCACCGCGCCCTCCGGTGCCAGATTGCCCTTCAGCACGGTCACGCTGCCTTCGCATCCGAGCGGCTGATCATAGGGGTGGATGATGTCCTCCCGGCGCAGGTTCAGGCCGTACTTCCGGTTGGCACGCTCCAGAAGCGCCTCGCAGCGCTGATAGTAATCCCCGGCGCGCAGGGCGTCAAGGTTCTCACCGAGTGTCTTTCCGGTCACGGTCTTCACACCGAGGTGCAGGATCGGCCGCAATTCCTCCATGATCGCCGGAACGCCGCCGGCATAGTGGAAGAATTCGGCCGGCCACTTGCCGGTCGGCCTGATGTCAAGGAGGAAGTGGGCGCCCCTGTGCAGGCGGTCAAACGTCTCGCCGTTAATCTCAAGCCCCAGCTCATGCGCGAAGGCCGGCAGATGCAGCAGGGTGTTGGTGGAGCCGGAGATCGCCGCATGGACATAGATCGCATTCTCGAGGCTCTCCATGGTCACGATGTCGCTCGGCTTTAGGCCTTCGAGTGCGAGGGCAACCGCGCGGCGCCCGGTTTCTTCCGCTACGGCTTCCAGTTCCGGGCTGTCCGCCGGCATCAGCGCCGAGCCCGGAAGGGCCAGGCCGACAGCCTCCGCCATGATCTGCATCGTGGAAGCCGTGCCGATAAAGCTGCAGGCTCCGCAGCCCGGGCAGGCGTTGCGCTTGGCCCAGTTCAGCTTCTCCTCGTCGATTTCGCCGCGCTCATATTTCGCGCTGTACATGCCCAGCTGCTCCAGGGTCAGCAGCTCCGGGCCGGCATTCATCGTGCCGCCCGGGAGAACAATGGCCGGACGGTTCACGCGCGCGAGGCCCATCAGGTTAGCCGGCATGCCCTTGTCGCAGCTGGCGATAAAGACGCCTGCATCGAAGGGGGTGGCGTTGGCGTGGATCTCGATCATGCCCGCGATCATCTCACGGCTGACCAGGGAGAAGTTGATGCCGTCCGTGCCCTGGCTCTCGCCGTCGCAGATGTCGGTGCAGAAATAACGCGCTCCCCTGCCGCCGGCTTCCGCGATACCTTGCCGGACCTTTTCCACCAGCCGGTCCAGATGACCGGAGCCCGGATGGCTGTCGCCGAAGGTGCTCTCGATCATGATCTGCGGTCTGCTCAGATCCTCCACGGTCCAGCCTGTCCCCAGGCGAAGGGGATCCATCTCGGGTGCGAGTTTTCGCATTTGCTGGCTGATCAGCTCGGTTCTGCGTTCTTCCATGGGCGGCCCTCCTTCCGTTCACAAAAAAGTATTGACAATCTCCGTCTTGTCTGATAAAATAACCAATGTTGCAAGTGACCGATGCAACGGGATGCAGAGTTGGCTGAGTGGTCGAAGGCGCACGACTGGAAATCGTGTGACGGCTGAAACCGTCCTTGGGTTCGAATCCCAAACTCTGCGCGCACCCCTGCGGATTTCCGCGGGGGTTTGTTTTTGTCAGTCCATGAGCTCCACCAGGATGCTGTTCTGAATGTCCATGCCGCGGCGCGTGAGTTTCCACACGCCTTTTTCGTGCAGGAGCAGGCCGCGGGCTCTCAGACTCTCCAGACGGTCCCCGTAGCGCACGGTAATCGCTTCGCCGAATGCCCGCCGGTACTCCGCCTCCGATACGCCTTCGTTCATCCTCAGGCCGAGCATCAGGGTCTCAAAGCGCGCATCCTCCCCTGTCACCGTCTCCTCCTCGCGTCCCCGGCCAGTACGGATCACGGCTTCATAGCCTTCCCAGGTGTGCGGGTTTGTCTGACGCAGCGCGGTTTCACCGTCCGCGGTCAGCATGGATGCAGCGGAGATTCCGAGACCGAGGTACGGGACCCGCCGCCAGTATCCAATGTTGTGCCTGCAGGCATAACCGGGCCGGGCAAAGTTGCTGATCTCGTACTGTGCATATCCCCGGGACGCGAGAAAGCGGATCGCCTCATCGTACATGGCGCGTTCCGTCTCTTCCTCCGGAAGGCTCAGTTCACCGCTGTCGAGCGAGCGCTTCAGCGGCGTGCCCTCCTCCGGAATGAGTCCGTAGCAGCTGAGATGCTCGGGTTCCAGCGCTACAGCCTCCTCCAGGCTCTCCTGCCAAAGGGCTTCCGTCTGGTCGGGAATGCCGAACATCAGGTCAAGGGACAGATTGCGGATTCCAGCAGCCCTGGCCATGTCCACCGAGGCATGGACATCTTCCATGCCGTGGATCCTTCCCAGCAGCCGCAGCAACTCCGGCTGGGCGGCCTGCATGCCGAGCGACAGGCGGTTCATCCCGGTACCGATCATGACGTCGAGCCACGCCTTCGTCAGCGTGCCGGGATTTGCTTCGCCGGTGAACTCCGCACCGCCGGCAGGCGGAAAATACCGGAAGACGCCATCCAGCAGCCTTTTCATCGTCTCCGCGGGCACCGTGGAGGGCGTCCCTCCGCCGATAAAGACGGTCTCGACTGCCATGGAGCCGATGGCATCCGCCCGCTCCCTGGCCTCCGCGATCACGAGATCGGCATAGTCCTCCATGCGGTTCTCCCGGCCGGACCATGAGGTAAAGTCACAGTAGCGGCACTTGCTCCGGCAGAAAGGGATGTGCAGATAGAGCTCCACGCTTTGCTGTTCGCCTCCTTGTCAGAAGGGCAGAGGATCCGCCGTATGCTCTTGCAGGTAGCGCAGGACTTCTTCTTCGATGGCGAGGTTCAGGATCGGCAGATGCCTGTGAAGGGCATAGCGAACGGTGCTCATCGTACCTCCGCTGTGTCCGTCCAGATAGGCGACGCAGAATGACGCGTGGTCCACCATGAATCGGTTGCGCACCATCATGCAGCCCGGATAATAGTGAGGGGAAAGCATCAGAACGCGGTCTGCTTTTTCGATCTGCATATTGTACAGACTCTGGTCTGTTTCTTTCCATCCGCGGGTCTGATCCGCACAGGGCAGCACGAGGATCAGGCGCATTCCCTGCCGCTGTTCCTTCATCTGGCTGATGCAGGAGGCGGCAAGGGTGTCAAACCCGGTGGCCCCTCCGCAGATGAAATCGCGGTAGCCCTGGTCATAAAGAGCGGACACGGTCTTCTCGCACCGCTCCCACAGCACGCTCAGCGCCATGCGGATGTGCTGGATGCGATGGCCGGTGAAGCAGACGCTACTGGCCGGATCACCGTCTATGCGCGGCCAGTCCTGCCAGGCCTTCAGTTGTCTTCCATCTTCAGCACTGCCAGGAAGGCTTCGCTGGGCACCTGCACTGTGCCAAACTGGCGCATGCGCTTTTTGCCCTGCTTCTGCTTTTCGAGCAGCTTCTTCTTTCGGGTAATATCGCCGCCGTAGCACTTGGCGAGCACGTCCTTTCGCATGGCCTTGACCGTCTCACGGGCGATGATCTTGCCGCCGATGGCTGCCTGGATCGGGATCTCAAACTGCTGGCGCGGTATGACCTCCTTCAGCTTCTCGCACAGCACACGGCCCCGCGGATAGGCGCGGTCGCGGTGCACGATCTGGCTGAAGGCATCGCAAAGGTCGCCGTTGAGCAGGATGTCCAGCTTGACCAGGTCGCTCTTGCGGTAATCCTTCAGCTCGTAGTCGAAGGATGCGTACCCGCGGCTGCGGCTCTTGATCGTATCGAAGAAGTCGAAGATGATCTCGTTGAGCGGCATGTCGTAGTTCAGCTTGACGCGGCTGCCCTCGTACTGCATGTCGATAAAGATGCCGCGCTTGTCCTGGCAGAGGTCCATCAGTGTGCCGACATAGGCCTGCGGCGTGTAGATCTCCGCGCGGACGAAAGGCTCCTCCGTGTCGGCGATCTCCGTCACCGGCGGAAGCTTTGTCGGATTGTCGATCGCCAGCTCTGTGCCGTCCGTCTTGGTGATGTGATAGACGACGCCGGGGATCGTGGTGACCAGATCGAGGTCAAACTCCCGCTCGAGCCGCTGCGTGATGACGTCCATGTGCAGGAGCCCCAGGAAGCCGCAGCGGAAGCCGTAGCCGAGGGCAACGGAGGTTTCCGGCTCAAAAGTCAGGGAAGCGTCGTTCATCCGCAGCTTTTCCAGCGCATCCTTCAGGGCCGGATAGTCCGCGCCGTCCGCCGGATAGATGCCGCAGAAGACCATCGGCGTCACCTGCTTGTATCCGGGAAGGGGTTCCGCCGCCGGGTTGGCCGCATCGGTGATCGTGTCGCCCACACGGGTGTCCCGCACGTCCTTGATGGAAGCGGCGATGTAACCGACGTCACCCGGCATCAGGGCATCGCACGGCTCGTAGCCGGGGCTGAACGTGCCGACCTCGACGATGTCGAACTCGCCGCCGGTCGCCATCAGGTGCATGCGCATGCCGGGCCTGACCGTGCCCTGCTGCACGCGGACAAAGCAGATCGCGCCGCGGTAATTGTCGTAGAAGGCGTCAAAGATCAGGGCCTGAAGCGGTGCGCTGCCGTCGCCCTTCGGGGCCGGGATGTACTTCACGATGGCCTCGAGCACGTCGCCGATGTTCTGGCCTGTCTTCGCGGAGATGCAGGGCGCATAGGAGGCGTCCAGGCCGATCACGTCCTCGATCTCCGCCTTTACCTTCTCCGGCTCGGCGCTTGGCAGATCGATCTTGTTGATGACCGGGATGATCTCCAGGTTGTGATCCAGCGCCATGTAGCAGTTGGCGAGCGTCTGGGCCTCGATGCCCTGGGTCGCGTCCACGACGAGCAGTGCGCCCTCGCAGGCGGCAAGTGCCCGGCTGACCTCATAGGTAAAGTCGACATGGCCGGGGGTATCGATCAGGTTGAGCTCGTAGACCTCCCCGTCCTGCGCCGTGTAGTTCATGCGGACGGCCTTGCTCTTGATCGTGATGCCGCGTTCCCGCTCCAGCTCCATGCTGTCGAGGATCTGCTCCACCATCTCGCGCTTGGCAAACACGCCGGTGGTCTCGAGGATCCGGTCCGCCAGCGTGCTCTTGCCGTGGTCGATATGCGCGATGATACAGAAATTGCGGATATGGCTCAGTCGTTTGTCAGTCACCGGCTTTTCCTCCTGTGTTTCTGGCGTTCTCGGCTTCGCGGACGGCGTTCTCCATCAGCCAGCGCTGGCAGCGCAGCGGCTTCTCCGTGCCCGGATAGCGGCGCCGGTACAGGCCGTCCGCCCCCTGCTCACGCACGGAGCAGTTGTCCTCCCACATCACGCGGAAGATGGTCTCCAGGCGCTCCGTCAGCGACGGATCCACGATCGGGCAGGCGATCTCCACGCGGCGCAGCGTGTTGCGGGTCATCCAGTCCGCACTGCCGATGTAATACTTCGCCTCGGCGCCGTCGCCGAAGATGTAGATGCGGCTGTGCTCCAGATACTGGCCGACCACACTGATGATGCGGATATTGTTTGTTCTGCCGGGGATGGAGGAACGCAGGCAGTTGATGCCGCGGATGATCATCTCCACCTGGACGCCGGCCTGCCCGGCCTCGATCAGCCGGTTCATCAGAGCCTTGTCGGACATGCTGTTGATCTTGACGCGGATGTGCCCCTTCAGGCCCTGGCGAACGCGGGCGATCTGCTCATCGATCATGGCCAGGAGCTTGTTCTGCAGGCAGTTCGGGGCGACGAGGAGATACTCCGTCTCATGGACCGTCTCCGCCCGGAGCAGCGCCTCAAAAACACGTTCCGCTTCCAGTCCGATCTCGGGACGCGCGGTGAGATAGCTCAGGTCCGTGTAGAGGCGGCTGGTCTTTTCGTTGTAGTTGCCCGTGCCGATCTGCGTGATGTACCGGATGCCGTTGGGAGTCTCGCGCTTGATCAGGCAGAGCTTCGAGTGGACCTTCAGGTGCTCCACGCCGTAGATTACGTGACACCCGGCTTCCTCGAGGCGGCGCGACCACTCAATGTTGTTCTCCTCATCGAAGCGGGCTTTCAGTTCCACCAGCACGTCCACGCGCTTGCCGTTCTCAGCCGCCTCCGCAAGCGCCTCAACGACCTTGCTGTGCGGGGCGAGGCGATAGAGGGTCATGCAGATGGATGTCACATAGCGGTCGTTGGCCGCCTCGTGCAGCATCTGCAGGAAGGGGCGGACGCTCTCATAGGGAAAGTGCAGGAGGATGTCTTTCGCGGCGATCTGCTCCAGGACGGAGCGGCTCATGTCCACCTGTTCGCTGTCCTGCGGGCGGCTTGCCGGGTAGAAGAGCTGCACCCGGGAGCGGAGCGTGTCGCGGATCTCGCCGAAAAAGCTCAGATCCAGCGGTGCGTCATAGGAATAGATCTGCTTCTGGTCCAGCTTCAGCTGTCTGCACAGGCGTTCGATCACCACCGGCTCGAGGGAGCGGCTGAGCTCAAGGCGCACGGGGCACAGGCGGGTGCGGCGCTTGACGACCTCGGCCATATGCTCGCGGTAGGAGAGCTCCTCGTCGTCATAGATCGCGTCGGCGTCGATGTCCGCGTTGCGCGTGATGCGCGCAAGGGTCTTGCTGGTCACCACATAACCGGGGAACATCAGCGGCAGATAGTGCAGAATCAGTTCCTCCGCCAGCATGTAGGAGCCCGGCTGCTCCGGGATCTCGATCAGACGCGGGAAGGCCGTGGAGGAACAGTGCACCAGGCCGATGCGCTCCTTGTCCTGCTTGGTGGCCAGCACGCCGACGGCGTAGATCTCCTTGTTGGGCAGGAAGGGGAAAGCCTGCTTTTTCCCGACGATCATGGCGGAGAGATAGGGCAGGAAGTCCTTGCGGAACTGCTTGTTCAGGCGCTTCTCGCTCTTGGCGCTGATGTTGCGGAAGTCGACGAGCGACACCCCCTGTTCGCCGAGCTGCTCCATGAGTCCCGCGTACACCCGGTCCCGGCGGTGGCAGAGGTCGCGTGCCGATGCGAGGGCCGCCTCGATCTGCTCCCCCGCCGTCATGTTGGTCTTGTTCTCGCGGGCCTTCGCGTCCACGAGCCGCTGATCGTGCAGGGAGCCGATGCGCACCATGAAAAACTCGTCCAGATTGCTCTGGAAGATCGAGAGAAAGCTGAGCCGTTCGCACAGCGGCACGCGGTCGTCCTCGGCTTCCTCCAGCACGCGCTCGTTGAATTTGAGCCAGCTGAGTTCACGGTTCTCAAAGCAGGCGGTATCGTTCATTTCCATGTCCTCTTTTCATCGGTCTTCTCTGTATCGTTCAGTTTCTGGCGATCGTGCGGATGCGGTCCCGCATGGCCTCGGCAGCCGAGGACCGGACCATGTCCAGTTCACCGGCAAGCGAGGGGTCCTCCTTCAGGCGGCGAAAGCAGGCGGCGGTCTCGTCCAGCAGACGAACGTCGCCGTCGAGCAGGATTTCGACGAAGGCCTCGCCGGACTGGCGCGTACCCATCAGATCACCGGGGCCGCGGAGCTCAAGATCCTTCTGGGAGACCTTGAACCCGTCGTTGGTCGTGGTCAGGAAACGCAGCTTCTCCGAATCCTCGGCGAGGAGGAAGCACCAGCTCTCCTTGCTCCCCCGTCCCACGCGGCCCCGCAGCTGGTGCAGCTGGCTGAGACCGAAGCGCGCGGCGTTCTCGATGATCATCACCGTGGCGTTCGGCACGTTGACACCGACCTCGATCACCGTGGTCGAGACAAGCACGTCGAGGTTCCCGGCGGAAAATTCATGCAGCACCTGCTCCTTCTCCGCCGGAGGCTGGGCACCCCAGGTCAGCCCGACCCGGATGCCGTTCAGCGGACCTTCGCACAGCTCGCGCCAGGTGGCCTGGGCGGATCGGACGTCCTCCATGGTCTCGCTGTCCTCCACCAGCGGGCAGACCACATAGGCCTGTCGGCCCGCTGCGATTTCCTTACGGACAAAGGCATACATGTCATCGCGCCTGTTCTCCGGCACAAGCCGTGTGCGGACCGGCGTGCGGCCCGGCGGCAACTCGTCGACCACGGACAGGTCCAGGTCGCCGTAGAGGATCAGCGCGAGCGTTCTCGGGATCGGGGTCGCGGACATCACCAGCACGTGGGGCACCCTCCCCTGCTGTTCGCCGCGGTCGCGCAGGGCGGAGCGCTGGCGGACGCCGAAGCGGTGCTGCTCATCCGTAACGACCAGGCCCAGCCGGGCGTAACTCACGCCTTCGCTGATCAAAGCATGCGTCCCGAACACGGCCTGCCAGGTGCCGTCGGACGCGGCCCGGTGCGCGCGCGCCTTGTCGGAGGCCTTCATGCTGCCGGTCATCAGGCCGCAGCGGATACCCATCGGTTCCAGGATCCGGCAGGCGGTCTCATAGTGCTGCTGCGCGAGGATCTCCGTCGGCGCCATCATCGCGCACTGGTATCCGCAGCCGCAGGTCAGGGCGATCGCTCCGAAGGCCAGGGCGGTCTTGCCGCAGCCGACGTCCCCCTGCACCAGGCGGCTCATGGCCCGGTCGCGGCGGAGGTCGTCCGCGATCTCCCCGAGGACCCGGCGCTGGGCAGCGGTCGGCGGGAAAGGCAGACCGGCCCAGAAACGGTCCGGGGCATCGTCGGCGATCGGAAGCGGAAAGCCGGGCTCCACGGTGCTGCGGGCATCGGCGAGCGCTGCCTGAAACAGCAGCATCTGCTCAAAGCTGATCCTTCGTCTGGCCAGCCGAAGATCTTCCGCACTGTCGGGGAAGTGCGCCTGGCGGATCGCGTAATTCTTCTCGCAGAGTCCGTGACGGAGCCGCAGGGGGCGCGGCAGGGTTTCCGGGCAGCACTCGTCCACCGCGTCCAGCGCCTGCCGCATCATTGTCCGGTAGCTCTTCGCGGGGATGCCGGGCACGGCCTTGTAAACCGGAAGGATGCAGGGCTCGGTCACAACGGAGGCATTCTGAAAGCTGCGCCGCCCGTTTTTCACCGAAAGGGTGCCAAAGAGCATGACGGGCTTCCCGACCGGCAGCTGCTGCATCATCCACGGCTGGTTGAACCAGACCAGGGAAATGCGGCCGGTGCCGTCCCGCAGGGTGGCCGTCACCCGGGTGAGCCCGCCGAAGCGGTTGAGTTTCGGCGGCTCCGCGACAGTGCCGCGGATCATGGCCGGGCCGGGCAGCAGCTGCGCGATGTCGACCGGATGCGTCCTGTCCTCATAGCGCAGGGGCAGGCGGTATAACAAATCGCGCAATGAGCCGATGCCCACTGCGCGCAATGCTTCCAGCCGCGACGGCCCGATGCCCTTGATGGCTGAGAGTTCCATGTCATTCCACCGAAATCAGATAGTAATAGAGAGGCTGTCCGCCGGCCAGGCACTCCACGTCGCAGTCCGGCCAGTTCTCGGCGATGCGGTCCGCGAGCTTTTTCGCGGTCTCCTCGGTGACGTCGCTG
Organism: Clostridia bacterium; assembly: GCA_017429265.1. GTDB lineage: Bacteria > Bacillota > Clostridia > Christensenellales > Aristaeellaceae > RUG11272. Next base: position 201,954 of record JAFRPG010000090.1, read on the forward strand.
CCGTAGTACACAGTGATCAGCTCGTCGTCCTCGGTCATCAGCGAGTTCATCAGCTCGTCGACGGTCTCGTCGATGTCCTGACCCGCGTAGGAGATCTTGCCGTTGGACAGGCCGATGTAGTCGCCCTCGTGGATCGTCACGCCGTTGTTCTCGCTGTCACGGACGGCATAGGTGATGGTCGCGGTCTTGACGTGCTGGGCCGCTTCCTCCATATGTTCGGCGTTCTGCTTGCCGTCGGCGTCGGGCTGGAAGGCCACGGCGGCCGCGATGCCCATCGCCACGTTTTTGGTCGGGATCACGTAGACGGTCTCCGTGGCCAGCTCGGCTGCCTGCTGGGCAGCGAGGATCACGTTGCCGTTGTTCGGGAAGACGTAAACCGTCTCCGCATGGACGTGCTTGACGGCCTGCAGGATATCGTCGATGGAGGGGTTCATGGTCTGTCCGCCCTCCACGATGTGATCCACGCCCAGGTCGCGGAAGATCTTCGAGAAGCCGTCGCCGAGGGAAACGGCCACCATGCCGTACGGCTTGCGCTCGGCATTCTCGTCGACTTCCTCGCTGCTCTCCTCGGCTGCGGGCGCTTCGGCGGCCTGCTTCGCGCGGCGCGTCGCGGCGATGTTCTCGACCTCGACGCCGGTCACTTCGCCGAGCTCGACGCCGAACTCCAGCGCGCTGCCGGGGTTGTTGGTGTGCACATGGACGTGATACGGGATATCCTCGCCCTGGATGGACACCGCGTTGCCGATCCGGTTCAGGCGGCGCTTGAGGAAGTCCACGTCGCCGTTCCCGCAGTCCTCCTTGAGGGAGGAAAGATCGTAGGCGATGTGATAGATGTAGGTCAGGTCCTTGATCGCGTCATGGTCGTCGACGAAGGTGCCGGCGGCCGCCGCGTGCTTGAGCAGTTCCTCCACCGATTCCCCGCGGATGATGGCCGCGTAGCCGGTGTAGATGTACAGGAGGCCCTTGCCGCCGGAGTCCACGACGCCCGCCTGCTTCAGGGCTGGGAGCATGTCCGGCGTTTTCTTGAGGATCTCGGCGCCTGTCTGCAGCATGACCTCGAAGAGTGCCTCGAAGTCGTCGGGATTCTGCTCCACCTGCTGCAGAGCGTGCTCCGCGATGACCCTCGCCACGGTCAGGATGGTGCCCTCCTTGGGCTTCATAACCGCCTTGTAGGCCAGGTCGGAACCGGCCTTGAGCGCCCTCGCAAACTGGACAGGATTGATGGTCTCCGCACCGCCGAGCGATTTGGCGAATCCGCGCATGAGCTGGGAAGTAATAACGCCCGAATTGCCGCGTGCGCCCTTCAGCGCACCCTTGGAGAGGGCCGCACAGGCCTCGTCGGCCCGCAGGTACTCCTTCGCGCTGATCTCCCGGACCGCACTCTGCATGGTCAGCGACATGTTGGTGCCGGTGTCGCCGTCAGGCACAGGGAAGACGTTCAGCGCGTCCACCTCGGTCCGGTTTGCTTCCAGAAGGGCGCTGCCGGCCACAACCATTTCACGCATCAGCAGGCCATCGATCGTCTGAATATGACTCAACGAAATTCTCCTCCGTTCAGTGCTCCGCGCCTCAGACGCGGATTCCTTCGACCGTCACGCTGACCTTGCGTACCTTCAGGCCGGTCATGCTTTCAATCTTATAGCGGACCGTGTCCACAATCGTTTTGCAGACCTCCGCGATGGAAATGCCGTACTCCACAATGATAAACAGATCCACGTCGATCTCATCGCCGACATTGCGGATCTGCACGCCTTTGGCCAGGTTCTCGCGGCCGAGCCATTCAACGATGCCGTCGGTGGCGCGCTTTGCGGACATCGCAACGATGCCGTAGCACTCAAGAGCCGCATAGCCGGCGAGTTTCAGCAGGACATCCTCTGTGATGAAAATGGTACCGATCTCGTTGGTGACCTTGCACTCCATCTCCCGTATGACCTCCTTGATGGGACGCCGCCGTGCGGGACGGCAGCATTCCGCTCCATACTCCATGCCATTATACAGGAAAGAGCCGTGGAAAGCAAGCATTTCTTTTCCATGCCGCGTTTTTTGACGCTTGCATGCATGGGAAAAGAATGGTATAATCATCCGGTGTGAGAGGAGGGACGGCCTTGAGCGTGGAGGAGATTCGCATCGGCGATGTGGTTCAAATGCGCAAGGCTCACCCCTGCGGGTCGAGCGAGTGGACCGTTACCCGCATCGGTGCGGACATCAAGATCCGCTGCAGCGGCTGCGGCCGTGTGGTCATGATGGACCGCGAGACCTTCCTCAAAAGAAGAAAGAAACTCCTGCAGCAAGGCGAGCCGATCAGTTTTCCCGCCGGGGCAGACTGACGCCGCCGTCCTGTCAGAGATCCAAGTTCCGTTTAGGAGGATACCGTTCATGCTGAAACGAATGATGAGCCTGCTCCTTGCCTTTCTGCTCCTGATGACCGCCGTTCCCGCACTGGCCGAGGAGGAAGGCGACGACTTCGAGGATGAGACGCCCGAGTCCCTGACCGACGACGATCTGGCGGAGCTGCACGACCTCGATGACATCGACGAGAACGACGGCGAGCCGACCTTCACCGTCGGCCCGACTTGGCATGAGATGGAACTGTCCGAGGTCACGAGCAAAACGCCCGCCCTCTATACCTGCAGGGTCAAGGACGACTCCGGCATCTATCCGATCCGCGACGCCATCCTCGGCACGCATATCATCCGTTCCAGCGGCAAGGGCTCCAGGGGCGAGCTGCTCTTCGTGGGTGCCAACTGGTGCATCATCCGCTACAAGAAAAAGGTCGGCTACATCAAGCGCGACAAGCTTTACGACGTGACCCCCGTCGACCCCGTCAACACCCCGCCCTACGGCGTGCAGAAGTCCACCTACATCTGCGAGACCGCGGTCGAGTGCCCGGTGCGCAAGTCGATGAGCGACGAGGATGACAGCTGGGTGGTGCTGAATCCCGGCACCAAGCTGTCGATCTGGCGCATCCAGGACGGCTGGGCCGTAGTCCCCTACTGGCGGACATACGGCTATATCCGTATGGAGAACCTGACGGACCTGATCCCCGTCTCCCCCACGGATACGCCACTGCGTGACGACGCGCCCATCGCGGCCTACACGTCCTTCTACACCATGGTGCAGACGCCCAAGAACATGAACCGCCTGGTCAATATCGACGTGGCCTGCAGGCGCCTGACCCGCGTCATGAAACCCGGCGAATCCCTCGACTTCAACAAACAGGTCGGCCCCTACCGGAAGTCGCTGGGCTATCTGGAAGCCGGCGTGCTCACAGAGACCGGCATCGGCTATGGCGGCGGCACCTGCCAGGTCTCCTCGACGCTCTATAACGCCCTGCTTCAGCTGCCCGGCATCACGATCCTGCAGCGGCGCCCGCACGGGCCGAGCGGCGCCAAGTATCTCCCTCACGGCGTGGACGCGGCGGTCGGCAACAGCCAGTTGAACCTCCGCTTCCGCAATGACTACGATTTCCCGATCCGTGTGGAGGGACACACGACCAGCGACGGCGCGCTGCTGATGATCGTCTACCGCGCCGACACGCCCTCATCCGACGCGCAATGACCGATATGAAAAACCAACAGGGAGCCATGAAGGGAGGGAGCCGTATGCGGAAGCCTTTCATGGCTCTTTTGTTCATCCTGGCGCTTCTGATCCCCGGCGCGGCCCTTGCGGGCGAGACGCGCATCCCGCCCTCGTATCCCGTCCCCGAATATGTGACCTGGCTGCTGGACACGGCCGTCGGCGAGGTCGGCTACCGGGAGGGTGACCACGGATATACGAAGTACGGCGAATGGGCCGGCGATCCCTACTGCCAGTGGTGCGCCGAGTTCCTCTGCTGGTGCGTCGACCAGGTTGATCAGCAGCACGGAACGAGCCTGCTGAACAGCGTCTTTCCACGCTACTCCGGTTCCAACACGGGGCGCAGCTGGTTCATCCAGCAGGGGCGTTTCCTGGTCCGGTGGGGAAATCTGGAGGACTGGGGCTATCAGTGGCTGAAAGGCGAGGATCAATTTCTCACCACGGGCGACTACATCCCGCAGCCCGGCGACTGGGTCTTCTTCACCTGGACAAGTGACCTGAACACCGACCACGTGGCCATCGTGGAATACTGCACACGCGACGACGAGGGCAATGTGAAGATCCACTGCATCGAGGGCAACACCCCGGTGTCGGTGAAGCGGGCCACCTACGACCTCACCTACAGCCGCATCCTCGGCTACGGAACCGTCCACGACGTCTGCGACTGGACGATCCGCGGCGGAAACAGCGGGCAGAAGGTCCTGCAGCTCCAGCAGAAGCTGATCCGCCTCGGCTATCTCGATCCCGGCAGTGCGGACGGCGTGTACGGCGGCGCGACGGCGCAGGCCATCCGTGATTTTCAGGCCCGGAATGATCTGAAGGTCAACGGCATCGCCAATATCTCAACCCAAACCCTCATCGACCAATACATCCGATTCGACGCGCTCTACAGTCCGGAGAGCTGGGCTGTCATCGACGCCACCGCCGACGACGAGTTCACGCTGGACAGCCGCTGGGATCTGGATGCACTCTTCTCAACTCCCGCCGATGACAGGAAGGATGAACCCGAGGAGATCCCGAGCCTCGGCGAAGGGCCGGACGAGAACGAGGAAGAAGAAACGCTGCCGACAGACCTCATCGAGGATGAGCTGCCGGACTGGATCGAGGAGGTTTCGCAATGAAACGAGCGCTGCTCATCCTGCTTGCGGCTGTGATGCTCACGGCGTGGCTGCTCCCGGCTTCTGCGGAGAACGGCCGCGCCTTCCGCTGGAGCCTCTCCTTTCAGACCGCGGCGCCCGGTGACACGGCCGCCGACCGGGCCTGGGTCGATCTGCTGAACGCCCTGAGCGCAGAGGGTACCTGGGCCGACCGCGGCGGTGCCTTTACCTTGGACGGACGGTTCTGGCTGGACGAGGGCCGGCGCAGCGAGACGGCATTCCGGCTCTATGGCCGTGAGGACCGCTGGATCGCGGAATCCCCGCTGCTCGGCGGTATCTCCCTGATGTTCAACAATCCCGCCATGGTCGAGTACGGCAACAAGATCCACGATCATCTCGGTTTCCCGGTGCAGCGCCTCCCGCTCCTGTATCCCTATGTCTGGAAGGATGCGTTGGCCGCTCCGATCGGCGCGTGGAACGAGTACATCCACGTGCCCGAAAGCGGCGGGACCGTGCCCCTCGCCGACCTGATCGACTTCATCAAGCGGCTGAACGAGCTGGCGCAGACCGACCGTGCCTTCCGCCATCTTCTGAAGGCAATCTTCGGCGATGACATGAACCCGGTTTCGAGCCCCGACTTCCCGAGGCGTCTCGCGGACTGGCTGAATCGTCTGGCACCGGACGGCTTCACGGTCACCCGCGACAGCGAGGGCGAAACGTGGGATTCCGGGCAATGGGTGGTCTTCCGCCGCAGGAATGACGGATCGCAGACCGTCTTCTCCTTCCCCAACCCGCTGGGCGGCGAAATGCTGCGCCTCAGCGACGAGAGCGACGGTCAGGGCGGACGCGAGATCCGCATCGTGCTCGGCATCGGCGGTATGGGAACGGATGTCCGACTGACGGTCTCCCCCGAGGGCTCCGTCACCCTGACGGCCTCCGGGGATCAGATCAGTTCCCTCCCCTTCCTCTCACTGCGGGAGTCGGCGAACGGCCAAGTCCTGCATGCCTCCTCCGTCGCGGATGCCGGCGGGGTCCTGAGCCTGCGCCTTGACCCGGTAGCGGACGGCTATGTGCTCCGGGACCGGGCGGGCAGCGATCTCCTCCGCATCCGCCTCACGGTGACAGACACGCAGCCTGCCGAATGGCCCGCCTGGCAGATCGGCGATCTGAACGGCGTCAACTTCTTTTCCCTGGACGATTCGTCCCTGCGTGAACTGACGCAGCAGGTCTTCGGCTCCTTCCTGAGCGGAGGCGTTCGGCTGGTCGCATACGCCCCGGCTGCCACGGTCGTCTTCATTATGGACTGGGTCGAGGATCACTTCCTCTCCGAAGCGGCACACTGAATCCGCCGTGCGGCTCTGCGTTATTTAGGAAAGAAGGTTGCCCATGCTCAAAAAACTTGCATCCTATATCCAACAGTACAGGCGCGCGGCCATCCTGACGCCGACTTGCATGATCGGCGAGGTGCTGATGGAGACGCTGATCCCCTACATCATGGCCTCGCTGATCGACGAAGGCGTGCAGAAGGGCGACACCGGCGCGATCATCCGTTTCGGCCTGCTGATGCTTGCGTGCGCGTTTGTCTCGCTGCTCTTCGGCATCGGCGGAGGCCGTTTCGGAGCGCAGGCTTCGGCGGGCTTTGCGGCCAATCTGCGCAAGGGGATCTATGACAACATCCAGACCTTCTCCTTCGCCAATATCGACAAGTTTTCCACCGCAGGTCTGATTACGCGGCTGACCACCGACGTAAGCAATGTGCAGAACGCCTTCCAGATGATCCTGCGCATCGCGGTCCGCGCTCCGCTGACCCTGATCCTCTCGATGATCATGTGCTTCATTACGCACGCACAAATGTCCCTGATCTTCATGGGCGCGGTCCTCTTCCTCTCCCTGTGCCTCAGCCTGATCGTGAAGACGGCCACCAAGCGCTTCTCGGTCGTCTTCGAGCGCTATGACGACCTGAACGCCTCGGTGCAGGAGAACGTCTCCGCCATCCGGGTGGTCAAGGCCTTCGTCCGCGAGGATCACGAGAAGACCAAGTTCGATCTCGCGGCGGACAAGCTCTACAACCTCTTTGTCAGGGCCGAAAAGGTCGTCATCCTCAACAGCCCGGTCATGATGTTCACGATCTACGCCTGCATCATCATGCTCTCCTGGCTGGGCGCCAACATGATCGTCGTAGACGGTACGCTCACCACCGGGCAACTGACCAGCATGTTCTCCTATGTGATGAGCGTGCTGATGTCGCTGATGATGCTGTCCATGATCTTCGTCATGCTCACCATGTCCGCCGCGAGCGCCCGCCGCATCGCGGAGGTCCTCGACGAGAAGGCCAGCATCGTCAATCCCGATCAGCCGCTGACCCGCGTGAGCGACGGCCGTATCGACTTCGACCATGTGACCTTCTCCTACAAGCAAGGCAAGGGCGAGGCCGTGCTCAAGGACATCGACCTGCACATCCGCAGCGGCGAGACGATCGGCATCATCGGCGGCACCGGCTCCGGCAAGTCCTCGCTGGTCAGCCTGATTTCCCGCCTCTACGATGTCACGGAGGGCGCTGTCCGCGTCGGCGGAGAGGATGTCCGCCGCTACGACATGGAGGTGCTGCGCGACAGCGTCTCCGTCGTGCTGCAGAAGAACGTCCTCTTCTCCGGCACGATCCTCGACAACCTACGCTGGGGCAAGCCGGACGCGACGCTCGAGGAATGCCGGGCCGCCTGCCGCGCCGCCTGTGCCGACGAGTTCATCGACCGGATGCCGGACGGCTACGAGACGCACATCGAGCAGGGCGGCAACAACGTCTCCGGCGGACAGAAGCAGCGCCTTTGCATCGCCCGGGCTCTGCTGAAATCGCCGAAGATCCTGATCCTCGACGACTCCACCTCCGCCGTGGACACCGCCACCGACGCGAAGATCCGCAAGGCTTTCCGCGAGGCGATCCCCGGCACCACCAAGCTGATCATCGCTCAGCGCATCTCCTCGGTGCAGGATGCCGACCGCATCCTCGTCCTCGAGGAAGGCGAGGTGAACGGCTTCGGCACGCACGAGGAACTGCTGAAGACCAATGCGATCTATCAGGAGATCTACGAGACCCAGACCAGGGCCGGCGGCGACTTTGACAAGCCCGAGCAGATCGGAGGTGATCAGGTATGACGCGCAGAGGACAGTTCATGCCCCGTCAGTCGATGAAAGGACAGGGCGCCATCCTCAGGCGGGTGCTGCGCTTCGTCCTGAAGCGCTATCCCGTTCAGGTGATCGCCGTCATCCTGCTGCTCATCACGGCCACCTGGTGCACCCTGCAGGGTACGCTTTTCACCCGCTCGCTCATCGATGAACACATCACTCCGATGATCCGGTATCAGATCGATGCTGGCAAGCTCGACGCCGGCGTCTACGGCGAACAGATCAGGGAAACCGAACCGGATGACGCGGAGCGCGGCGCCGCAAAGGAGGAGCCTCTCAAACGCAGCCCGGAGGAAGGTCTTCCGCTGCTGCTTCAGGCGCTGATCCGCCTGGCCGTCATCCTCGCCGTCGGCGTGGCCTGCACCTACACCTCCAATTTGCTGATGACCTATGTCTCCCAGGGCAGCATGCGCCGTATCCGCAAGGAGCTCTTCGCCAAAATGGAGAAGCTGCCCATCAGCTACTTCGATACGCATGCCCACGGCGACATCATGTCGATTTACACCAATGACGTCGACACCCTGCGCCAGCTGATCGGCCAGAGCATCCCGTCCTTTGTCGACTCGGCGGTCACGGTCGTGATGACATTTGTGAGCATGATCGTGCTGAGCTGGCAGCTGACCATCGTGTCCCTCCTCCTGCTCGGCGTCACCATGATGATCTCCGGCAAGCTGGCCGGCCGGGCAGGCAAGAGCTTTGTCCGCCAGCAGCAGACCCTCGGTGCCCTCAACGGCTACATCGAGGAGATGACCGGCGGCCAGAAGGTCATCAAGGTCTTCAACCATGAGGAGGCCGCAAAGGCTGCCTTCGATCAATTCAACGAGGAGCTGCGCGATGCGGCCACCGTGGCCAACAGCACCGTCAATATCATGATGCCGATCAACGGCAACATGGGCCACATCAGCTACGTGATCTGCTCCATCCTCGGCGCGACCCTCTCCATCGGCGGCGTGATCCCGCTGAAACTCGGAGACCTGGTCACTTTCCTGTCCCTCAACCGCAACTTCTCCCGCCCGGTCAGCCAGTTCACCCAGCAGATGAACTCCATCGTCATGGCCATGGCCGGCGCGCGCCGTGTTTTTGGCCTGATGGACGAGCCTGCCGAAAAGGATGACGGCTATGTGCTGCTGGTCAACGCGAAGGAGCAGGCCGACGGCACGCTGACCGAGACGGAGGAGCGCACCGGTCTGTGGGCGTGGAAGCATCCGCACCAGGACGGCAGCGCGACCACCTACACCCGTCTCGAGGGCGGCGTGACTTTCAATGATGTCGACTTCGGCTATGTGCCGGAGAAGACCGTCCTGCACAACATCACGCTCTACGCGGAGCCCGGGCAGAAGATCGCCTTTGTCGGCGGCACGGGCGCGGGCAAGACGACCATCACCAACCTGATCAACCGCTTCTACGATATCCAGGACGGCAAGATCCGTTACGACGAGATCAACATCAACAAGATCCGCAAGGCTGACCTGCGCCGCTCCCTCGGCATCGTGCTGCAGGAGACGCATCTCTTCACGGGTACGGTGATGGAGAACATCCGCTACGGCCGCCTCGACGCCACCGACGAGGAGTGCATCGAGGCCGCGCGCAAGGCCAATGCCGACGGCTTCATCCGCCGCCTGCCGGACGGATACAACACCATTCTGCGAGGTGACGGGTCCAACCTCTCCCAGGGACAGCGCCAGCTGCTCTCGATCGCCCGCGCGGCCGTGGCGGACCCGCCCTGCCTGATCCTCGACGAGGCGACCTCCTCCATCGACACCCGCACCGAGGCCCTCGTTCAGCAGGGCATGGACGCTCTGATGAAGGGCCGCACGACCTTCGTCATCGCGCACCGTCTCTCCACGGTCCGCGATGCGGACTGCATCATGGTCCTCGAACAGGGCCGCATCATCGAGCGCGGCACGCACGATCAGCTCATCGCCCAGCAGGGCAAGTACTACGAGCTCTACACGGGCAATCAGATCTCCGCATAACAAAAAAGGAACCGGAGTCGCATGGCTTCGGTTCTTTTTTTCAATAGGGACTGCAGCTTTTCGGCGTTACGGATCCGCCGCATTTCCGGATGCCGGAAAGGCGTTGAACCAGGCACGCTCTTCAAACGTTTTCTTTCGCGGCTCAACCGGGCGGCCCTCCGCGATGCCGACGGGAAGGAAGCAGACAAGTTCATACTCCTCCGGCACGCCGAGGATCCGCGCCATCTGCTCTCCGATCCGGTCCGTGTCGGTGATGTGGCCCTCATACCAGCAGCTTTCGTAGCCGAGAGCCGTGATCGCGAGAAGCATGTTCTCGATGGCGGCGGCATAGTCCTGCACCGCAAAGCAGCGGTCACGATAAGCGATGATCCGCCGCGTCAGCACGCAGATCGCCGCGGGGGCCGTCTCCCCCACCGGCGGACGGATCACGGCGTGCAGCCGCTTCAGAGTCTCCGGATCATCGACGGCGATCAGGCTCGTCGTCTGCCTGTTACACCCGGACGGCGCGGCAAGCCCCGCCTCCATGATCCGCCTCAGGTCCTCACGCGGGACGGGCGTCGGGAGGAATTTCCCGCGGTAGCTGCGTCTGTTCATGATCGCGCTCAGGACGCGCTCCCGGCCTTCCGTCAGGTCGAAGCGGTAGATCATCACCTCGCGTTTGCCCTCGGCATACATCTCATTGTCCTCGGGGATGGAAGCCGTTTCGACATACTGCCCGCCCGCGATCTGGCAGGTCAGGGCAGAAGCTGTGTTGGCTGGATCGCAGGTGATGATCAGATACTCCATTCGGTGCCTGGCCGCGAGGCGGAAGAGCAGCCTGCAGGCCTGCGCCGCATAGCGGTGTCCGCGGTATTGCTCCGCGATCGCATAGCCGATGTTGCCTCCGATATAGGTCTTGTCGTTATGCCCGATCCGAAGGTCGCACGCGCCGATCTTTGTCCCGTCGGTCAGGCAGATGTCGAAATAATACGCGGGCAGCCAGCGCTTCTCCGGCATGGCTTCCGCGGTCCTCGCCAGGCGGAGCAGGATTTCTCCGTTTGTCAGGTCATCCGTCGGATAAAACACCGTTCCTCACCTCCACGCCGCTATTGTGAACGATCCGTCTCCCCGTGTCAAGAGGGCGTTCGGATCCGTGCATTTGCGTAAAGAAACCGAATGTGCTATAATATGGGTGCGCGGATACGGAAATCCGGAACAGGAGGCACAGCATGACGGAACAGAAAGAAGTCGGGAAAGCCAAAAAGCTCTGGACCTCGGCCCTTCGCACGGTCAAAGGAGACACCACTCAAACCCTGGTCGAGAATTTCACCGCCGAGATGACCATGGTGGTGGAGGGGCTCTGCGAGGACCAGGCGAAGATCCGCAGCCGAATGGATGATCTGCAGTCACGGGAGGACCGCGACCGGCAAAGCCTCGACAGCGATATCAGGAGCGTGGAGAACATGCTCCGGGAACAGCAGGAAGCTTCCGACCAGCGTCTCCGCACCATCGAGGGGAGGCTGGACGTGATCGAGAAGTCGCTGAATAAAAAAGAAAAGATCAAAAAGCGCCTCTTCGGCGGCAACCTGATCGGCCAGCTGATCATCCTGGCCGCCATCGTGTGCGGCGCCTGGGTGATCGTCACCATCGTGAACAAGCTTTGATACCGGAACCATCATTTCCGGAAAGGAGGATGCACATGAAGACCTATGAGGAGATCGTCAGGGATTATCAGAAGAGACAGCACGACACCATGGTGGACACGCTGTCCACGGCGCTGACCTATGTGGATGAGATCGCGGTGGACACGGGCATCCTCGAAGAGACCGGCCTGATGACGGAACTGACCGGCGCGATCACGGGCGCGCTTCCGTTTGTGATCATCGCGGCGGCCGAAGGAACCAAGGTGATCCTCGGAAGAAAACCCATGAAGACAGGCGCGAAGGACGGCGCTTTCCGCATGGTCAAGACCGGCGCGGCGCTCGGACTCGGCGCTGCTGTCGCAACGGCAGCCGGCTTCATCCCGGCCATCCCGGTGACGATGGGCGTGCGGCTGCTCTTTGACCGCTACAAGCTCAAAGCCCTGACCGGACGCCGCGTGCAGAACCGGATCGAGCGCCTGCAGGAACTCCGCAGACAGCTGGAAAACCCGCAGGAAACCGCTCCGGACAGTCTCCCGGAGGCCACCCTGACACTGGATGAGCTCAGTGTCCCGGCAGCCGGCTGCATCGAATGACGTTCATGAAAACACGTACAGCCCCGAAAGCCGAGGCTGTACGCTTTCTTTTTATGCGATGGAGGATCCGAGCGTGGCCTGCCCGAAGGCAAAGAGCGTCTCGTTGATCTCGTAGACGTCGTATTCTCCGCGCTCGATGAAGTAACGGATGATCATATCGAACCTGCTGGAGGCAGACAGGGTGTATCCGGCTTTCCGGAGCATCTCCTGCGTCTCGGCTTCGGAGAGTTCCAGCGCCAGCGCGAACGCGACCACGGTAGGCTTGCCCGGATGATAGCCCGGCTGGTTCTTGATCTTGCTGAACAGCTTGCGGTCCACATTGGCCCGTTTGTAGCAGGCCGAATCGGTGATCCCACGCTCGTCGATCTTGCGAAGGAGCATATCCCTGAAACTCTCGTCCATCTGCCTGAGATACAGCTCGAGAGACTGCGGCCGCGCGCCGCTGTCGCAGGGTGCCGCAGGTATCGCGGCCGGTGTCGCCTGACTGGGTTTGGGTGCCATGACCGGCGCGGCCGCTTCCGCAGCGGATCTCCTTGGCCGGATTTGCGTGATGCCTCTTCTCCTGCCGGGCGCGCTCTCGGCTTCGTCGGGCGCATTGTACGTGATGCTCTGCATCTGCGCAGCCCGGACTTCATTGTCACTCAGGAAGGATTGGATGTTGGCATACAGCCGCTGGCTGATCGCGTAGGAATCCGGATCATAGACGACCAGGAAGATGTCCATCTCGTGCTCCATCAGGAAGTCGCGGATGGCGTCCGTCCCGATGCGCAGCGCGACGTCCCGCGGAAAGCCGTAGGTCCCTGCCGAGAGGAGCGGAAAAGCAAGCGACCGGACTTCCCTGTCGAGGGCCGCGCGCATGCACGAGAAGTAGCATTCCCGGAGGATCTCCTTCTCCCCGTCCTCCCCGCCATGCCAGACCGGGCCGGCGGTGTGAATGATCCAGCGGCACGGCAGGCGGTACGCGTCCGTCACGGCCGCGCCGCCGACCGTGAGGCGGCCGATGGCCTTCGTCTCCAGATCGAGCTCCGGTCCGGCAGCGAGATGGATCTGGGCGTCCGTCCCGCCTTCCGCCAGGAAGTGCTCATTGGTCGGATCGACGATGGCATCCACGTCCATGCGCGTGATATCCTGACGGATAATCTGCAATGGCATCCGCTTTCACTCCTCCTCCGCAAACAGCCTGCGTTTTCTTTCGATCATCTCATCCGTGCGCTCAATGTACTGCCCAATATTGGAGACATTCGGCGCGCGCCCGATATGCCCCTCATCCGGATAAATCCGCTTTGAGATACCGCCCGCCCCGAAGGCCAGGATATGCGTCTGCTCCTCCATGATGTCCACGTTGTACAGACAGGCGTGGTCCGGCAGGGCATAACCGACGTTTTCCTGCGCGCCGGCCATCTGCTTCTGCCGGTAGAGATAGTAGGGAGAAAGCCCCATCCCGCGGGCAGTCTCCCGTCCCATGGCCGTCATGGCGGCGGCTGTTGCGGCATCGGGCAGCGGGAACTGCTCCAGATGCAGGCGGGAGGACCGCTTGATCGCGAGGGTATGGACGGTCAGGCTCTCCGGACGAAGCTCACGGGCCGCGTCCATGGTCACGGCAAAGTCCTCAAGCGACTCCCCCGGCAGTCCGGCGATCACATCCATGTTGATATGATGAAAGCCGAGCTCCCGGGCCATCGCATAGGCCTCGCGGGTCTGGGCGGCCGTATGGGCGCGGCCGATGACGCGCAGGGTCCGGTCATTCATCGTCTGCGGATTGATGCTGATCCTGCCGATCGGCGTGTCGCGGAGGATCCTCAGCTTCTCCGGGTTCAGCGTGTCCGGGCGCCCGGCCTCGACCGTGTACTCGCACGCCCCGGGGAAACAGCGGAGCAGGGCCGACAGGAAGTGCCGGAGCTGATCTTCGTTCAGGGAGGTGGGCGTTCCTCCGCCGACATAGAGCGCACGCAGCTGCCTTCCGCTCTCCGCCAGGAGCTGGGCGCCGGCCTCCATCTCATGCTCCAGCGCCGCCAGGTAGGGCTCCACCAGGGTCCCCTTTCCCAGCTCACCGGACGAGAACGAGCAGTAGGAGCAGCGCGTCGTACAGAAGGGGATGCCGACATAGACGTCCACATAGCGGTCATCCGGGGGCGGCAGCTTCAGCTGGGAGAGCACCGTTTCCAGCAGGAGGTCCGCCTTCTCCGGCAGGACATCGAATCCGCCGATCAGCTGCTCCTTTGCCTCCTCCGGCGAGCAGCTGCGCTCCAGCTGCTCGTAGATCAGCCGGGTCGGGCGAATGCCGGTCAGGCTGCCCCAGGCCGGATGGATGCCGGTGCACAGGCGGCAGAGATCGTAGAGCGTCTGTCGGCACAGGCGCCGGCACGCGCGCCTCCTGTGGAGGGCGTTCACGCGTGCGTCGTTCGCTGTCTCCGGGAAGGGGACGGAACGCACAGTCCGCTGCTCCATCCCCTCGCAGACGCAGGTGAATCCTTCGCCGTCGGCCGTCATCCGCCAGGTATAGAAGGGCTCGTCCGGCAGGCCGAAGAGGCGCGTGATCTGCACCAGATCCGGCTCGATGGAGGCCAGAGCCTCCCTGATTTCATGTTCCGGCATCAGCCATGGCCTCCGTAGATCGTGTGGTCAGTCATCATCGGGCGCAGTTTTTTCAGGGAAGCGTACATCTCTCCGTCATTGCCGCCCGGCAGGTCCGTCCGCCCGTACCCCGCTCCGCCCGACATCACCGTATCGCCGGTGAAGAGCAGATTCCCCAGCTCAAAGCAGCTGCTGCCGGGCGTATGCCCCGGTGTGTGCAGGACTTTCAGCTCGAGCCCCGCATAGCGCAGGATGTCGCCGTCGCGGAAAGTGCCGGTCGGCGCGGGATAAGTCCCCGCGCTCCCGGTCATCCAGCTGACGTTCAGGATCGGATCGGTCGGCATGCCTCTGTCGGCCTCGTGGATCAGCAGCGGGGTCTCGGGCTTCATCAGGGCCCCGGCCGCGCCGATATGGTCAAAATGCCCGTGCGTGAGCAGGATGGCCGCGATCTTTCTGCCGCCGATGGCGTGCAGGATCTTTCCGGGTTCGTCGCCCGGGTCGATCACCAGACAATCCTCCCTCTCCGGCAGGAATACCACGTAGCATTTCTCCTCAATCATGCCGGTGACGACGCATACCACTTTCGGTTCACTCATTCACAGCGCCTCTTTATCGTGATCATTTTCACGGGAATATTACCATAGCCGGTGAAAAGCCGCAAGTCCATTCTGCGGGCGCGGTGCCGCGAGACGGCAAGGGCAGCGGAGCGATCCGGTGAAATACTATTAAAAATCTGTGACGTTTATGATGACAAACAGAGAAAGATGTGCTATGATACGCTTGAATGGGCAGGTCTGCCGCCGCGGAACTGCCGGATTTCACAACACACATGAGGTGATCCGAATGAAGGTCATTTTGCTTCAGGATGTCAAGGGCCAGGGCAAACGCGACGACATCATCACCGTCTCGGACGGCTATGCCCGCAATTTCCTCTTCCCGCAGAAGCTGGCCGCCGAGGCCACGTCCGGCGCAACCAAAGAGATCCAGCGCAAGCGCGCCGCCGAGGACGCCCGTGAGGCCGAGCGCCGCAGGGTCGCCACCGAGAAGGCCGCCCAGCTCAAGGGCAAGGTCATCGAGCTGCAGGTGAAGTGCGGCGAGAAGGGCCGTCTCTACGGCTCCGTCACCACCGCGGAGGTCGCCGAGCAGCTCAAGGCTCAGCACGGCGTGACCGTCGACAAGAAGAAGATCGAGCTCGCCGAGCAGGTCAAGCAGGTCGGCGATGTGCCGGTCAAGATCTGGGTGTACAGCGGCATCACCACCGACATGATCCTGCATGTCGTCCCGCTGGCCAAATAACCGCAGCGAAACACAGAACCGGAGGTGAAGGACATGTCAGAGCTGCAGGCGGCAACCATGCCGAACAGTCCCGAGGCAGAGCGATGTGTCCTGGGCGCCATGCTGCAGGATCCCGCCTCCGTGATCAAGGCAGCGGAGGATTTGCAGCCCGAGGATTTCTATGATTCGGGCCACAGGGAGATCTTCGAGGCGATGATGTCCCTGTATTCCATGCAGCGGCCCGTCGATCTGACGACCGTGAACGTGGAACTGACCCGCCGGGGCTCCCTCGAGGGGATCGGCGGCACGGCGTATCTGATCGGCCTGCGGCAGTATGTGCCGACCACCGCCAACGTCGACGCATACATCGCCGTCGTGGCGGAGAAGAGCACGCTCCGCCGCCTGATCATCGCGTCACAGAGCATCATCCAGGACAGCTACAGCCAGCAGAACCCCGTCACGGACGTGCTCAACCACGCCGAGAAGAGCATCTTCGATATCGTGATGAAGCGCGGTTCCTCCGAAGCCCTCAAGCCGATCCGGGAGGTCCTGCTCGACACCTTCAACACCATCGAAGACCTGGACCGGCTCAAGGGCGATATCGCCGGCGTGCCGACCGGCTTCCGCGATCTGGACAATCTGCTGACCGGCCTGCATCCCGGCGAGCTGATCCTCATCGGTGCCCGTCCCTCCATGGGCAAAACATCCTTCGCCATCAACATCGCGACCTATGCCGGTCTCGCCGCAAAGCGCAACGTCGCGTTCTTCAGTCTGGAAATGCCGCGCGAGCAGATTGCGATGCGCATGCTCTGCGGCGAAGCGCACGTGGACATGCAGCGGGTGCGCCAGGGCAACCTGAGCATGGATGACTGGGACCGGCTGATCAACGCCATCAATCCCCTGGCGGCGTCGAACATCTTCATCGACGATACCGCCGGCATCACCCCGACGCAGCTGCGTTCCCGCTGCCGCCGCCTGATGATGGATCACGGCCTGGACCTGGTGGTTCTGGACTACCTCGGTCTGATGCGGATCGACGGGCGCGCGGAGAACCGTCAGCTGGAGGTCAGCGAGATATCCCGCTCGCTCAAGGCCATCGCGCTGGATCTGAAAATCCCGCTGATCGCCTGCGCGCAGCTCTCCCGCGCCCCCACGGCACGCTCCGAGAAGCGTCCGCAGCTGAGCGACCTGCGCGACTCCGGCTCCATCGAGCAGGACGCCGACGTCGTCATGTTCCTCCACCGCGAAGCCTATTACGACCCGAATTCGGATGAGAAGAACGTCGGCGAAGTCATCATCTCCAAGCAGCGCAACGGCCCGCTCGGTACCGTGAAGCTGGCCTGGCTGAGCGAGTTCGCGTCCTACGCCAACCTGCTCCCGCAGCAGGACGGCCAGGAGAAACCATATTGATCAAAGGACGGAATCATGTTCTATGAATGAGCAAATCAATGTCAGCAAACTGACGCCGGGCATGAGCTTCGCAGGGGACCTGCTGGTGCGCTCCATCGAAAAGCGTGTCGGAAAGACCGGCAGGGCCTATCTGGATCTGATGCTCGGCGATAAGACAGGCGATATCAACGGAAAGATCTGGGATCCGGACAGCGTGCCCGGCACGCCGGTGGCCGGCGGCGCCGTCACGGTCGAGGGCACGGTGGAGAGCTTCAACGGCAGGAACCAGATGCGGATCAACCGGATCCGTCCCGCTTCCAACCCTGACCTTCGCCTCCTGATCCCGGCTTCCCCGGAGCCCGCCCCGGTGATGCTGGCGCAGATCGACGCCGTGACCGACAGCTTTCGCAGCGGTTCGCTCCGCGCGCTGGTCCGCGAGATGCTCAATATGACCGGCGAATCCCTGAGCTACTACCCCGCCGCGCAGCGGATGCATCACGCCGAGCACGGCGGCCTGCTCCACCACATGACCAGCATGCTGAGGATGGGCGAAAAGCTGTGCGAGGTCTATGAATATCTGGACCGCGATCTCCTGATGGCCGGCATTATCCTGCACGACCTGGCCAAGACCGTCGAGCTGAAGAGTGATCGCTTCGGCAATGTCAGTGATTACACAGCGGACGGCATCCTGGTTGGGCACCTCGTGCGCGGTGCCGTGATGCTCCAGCAGGCTGCCGAAAAGGTCGGAGCCGACGAGGAGATGACCCTCCTTCTCCAGCACATGATGCTCAGCCATCACGGCGTACCGGAGTATGGCAGTCCGCGCCTCCCGATGACGCCCGAGGCGGAAGCCCTGCACTGGATCGATACCCTCGACGCCAAGATGAATGAGATGCAGGCGATCCAGGAGCGGACGCCCGTCGGGGTCTTCTCCGAGCGGATCGCTTACCTGGACGACCGCCGCATGTACCATCCGAACTGGCGCGGCGACCTGCAGGTGCCGGAAGATCCGCAGGAACCCGCCGCGGAGGAAACGCCTTCCGCACCGGACGCATCCGAAAACGGTTTGCTCCCATACTGAACCGAGAACCATAGAATCAAGGAGGACTCATTCATGAAGAACGCCATGCTTGCCATCGTCCTGATCCTCTGTGCAGCCGTTCTCTGCGCCTGCGGCAGCGGTTCGCAGACGCCCGCCGCCGCGCCTTCTTCCTCGTCACAGGAAGCGGTCTCCGGCATCCCCCAGAACCTGGTCGGCGAGGGTTCTGACGCGGTCGATTACGATGCGGACTTCGGTGACTACGATCCGGCCGCCGAGGAAGACTTTGGCGATGTCGAGGATATCTACGAGAATCCCGCCGCAAACAACGCAACAGCGACGGCAACGCCTCCCCGTGTGAATGTCGGCGCCACGCCGCTGGTCATCGACCCGATCGACAAGCCGACGCCCACCCCCGCGCCCGCGCTCGCCTTCAATACCTTCGTCACCTACGACGCCACCAAGCTACGTCTCTCCTTCCAGGCCCCCGAGAACTGGACGATCGACGACAGCCTGCCGGATACCTACATCCTTACCAACCCCAGCACCCGTGTCTCCTACCAGGCGCAGCTGATGATCACATCGAAGGCCGTGTCCACGGAATACACGACCAGCGACCTCAACCGTGAGGTGAAGAGCGTCCTCAGCGCCATCCGGGCGGAATACTCCGGCTTTGAGCCCAGCAATACCGCGGAGCGCACGCTCTTCGACAAGAAGGGCCGCTATGCCGACTTCACCGGCACCCTCAAGGGGACGGACATCAAGGTGTGGGGCCGCGTGCACGCCGTGACCGTCAACAAGACCCTCGTGGTCGTGCGCATGACCGCTCCGCTGGAATACAGGAACGTGTACAAGAACACCGTTTACCCGAAGTTCCGCGAAACCGTCAAGTTCACGCGATAAGAAAGGATGGACTGTATGAACGCTCAGCAGGCGATCGCTTCCGGAAAGGTTTGGCTGGGAATTGAATTCGGCTCGACCCGCATCAAGGCTGTCCTGATCGGACCCGATCATCAGCCGATAGCCTCCGGCAGCCATGTGTGGCAGGATCAGCTCCTCGACGGTGTCTGGACGTACAGCCTGGATGCCATTCACGCCGGCCTTCGGGACTGCTACCGCGACCTCAAGCAGCAGGTGAAGGATCAGTACGGTGAAACCCTGAAGACCCTGTCCGGCTTCGGCGTCAGTGCCATGATGCACGGCTATCTGGCCTTTGACGCGCAGATGAACCAGCTCGTACCCTTCCGCACCTGGCGCAACACCATCACCGGAGCCGCCGCGGCCGAGATGACGGAGCTCCTGCAGTTCAACATCCCCCAGCGCTGGTCCGCCGCGCATCTGCACCAGGCGGTGCTGAACGGTGAGGATCACCTGCGGAAGCTCGCATTCATCACGACCCTGGCCGGTTATGTCCACTGGCTGCTGAGCGGTGAGAAGGTCCTCGGCGTGGGCGACGCCGCCGGCATGTTCCCCATCGACAGCACGCGCTGCGACTGGGATTACGCCATGATCGACAAGTATCAGACCCTGATCGCCGGCCGCGGCTATCCCTGGACGGTGCGGGAGATCCTCCCCCGTGTCCTGTGCGCCGGCGAGTCCGCCGGCTGCCTGACGGCAGACGGTGCCCGCTTCCTCGATCCTGACGGTGACCTGCAGCCCGGCGCCGTGATGTGCCCGCCCGAAGGCGACGCGGGCACCGGCATGGTCGCCACCAACAGCGTGGCTCCGCGCACGGGCAATGTGTCGGCCGGCACGTCCGTCTTCGCGATGATCGTGCTGGAGAAGGCGCTCAGCGAGCTCCATACCGAAATCGATATGGTGACGACGCCCTCCGGCATGCCCGTCGCCATGGTGCACTGCAACACCTGCACTTCCGACCTGAACGCATGGGTGAAGCTGTTTGCGCAGACGCTGCAGCTCTTCGGCTCCGATGTGAGCATGGATGAAATCTACACCAAGCTCTTCCGTGCCGCCCTGGAGGGCGATCCCGACTGCGGCGGACTCACGGCGTTCAACTATTATTCCGGCGAGCCTGTCACCGGCACCGACGAAGGCGTGCCGATGTTCACGCGCAGACCCGATCTCCCGATGACCCTGCCGAACTTCATGCGTATGCAGCTGATGAGCGCTCTGGCCACCCTCGCCATCGGCATGAAAACCCTGACCGAAAAGGAGAAGGTCGCGATCGACAGCGTTCTCGGACACGGCGGTCTGTTCAAGACCCCCGAGGTCGGTCAGCGCATCCTGTCCGCGGCCATCCGCTGCCCCGTCACCGTGATGGAGACGGCGGGCGAAGGCGGCGCCTGGGGCATCGCCCTGCTGGCCGCCTATGCGACCGAAAAGGCGGAGAACGAAAGCCTGCAGGATTACCTGAACCGCTGCGTCTTTGCCGGCGCGAAATCCGTCACACTGCAGGCGGATGAAAGTGAGATCGATGGCTTTGACGCCTACCTGGCCCGCTTTGAGAAGCTGATCCCTGCCGAAAAGGCCTGCGCAAGCGCCTGCTACGGCGGCTGATCTCCTGTTCACAACAGCGAAAAACGCACTGTGTCCGATGATGGAAGCCATCACGCACAGTGCGTTTTCGTTTACCGTTCTTCCGGAAGACCGATGACGGCGTCGAAAGCCGGCTTGGTCTGCAGATCTCCGCCGAAGAGCAGGGGCCAGCTCTGTTCCCTGCGGAAACCGGTCAGCCAGCTCTCCGCGTCGGTGAGGCCCCAGAAGGTCACGCTCTCCAACGGGATCCCGTCGCGGCGCAGCCCGAGGAGAGCGCCGAAGAAGTCGCGGTAGGCCTGCGCGAGCGCCTTCTGCCCCGCTTCGTCGCTGCGGTTGCAGTGGATGTCCAGCTCTGTCACATGCAGTGTCAGGCCGAGGGATGCGTAGGCTCTGGCGGCCTGCTCCCACAGTGCGACGTTCATGCGGTTCAGCTCGAGATGGCTCTGCATGCCCATCCCGTCGACAAGGCCTTCCGCGCACAGGCCGCGCAGCGTGTGAAGGATCGCGTCAAGCTTCTGCGGGAAGTAGGCGTTGTAATCGTTGTAGAACAGTTTCTGACCCGGCAGGGTATGCAGGCGGGCTTCCCGGAAAGCAGCCGTGATGAACCGCGGGCCGGCGATGCGGTACCACTCGCTGCGCGTACGGCAGCCGTTCTCCCCGCCCTGGTCCGGCTCGATCGCCTCGTTGACGACGTCCCAGGCGTAGACAAGGCCCGGATACTTCGCGTTCACATGATCCATCACGTCGGCAATGTATGCCGCCTGCCTGCGCAGGAGCAGATCCGGCTCCGCGTCCTTCGCGTCCGGCGCGTCGGACCAGCCTTCGCGGAAGAACCATTTCGGCGTCTGATTATGCCATACCAGCACATGGAAGCGGACGCGCAGCCCGTGCGCCTCCGCGTAGGACAGCATGCGGTCGACAAACGTGTAGTTCTGCACGGTCCGCACCGGGTCGCCGCGTTCAAGCGTCGCCGCGCGGTCAAGGATGCGCTCTGGCTTCATGGCGTTCTCCGCCGTGATCGAGCTGAAGTGCCGCAGGAGCAGGGCTTCCCTGCCCGGATCCATAAGCTCTCTCCCGGAGATCGCCGCGCCGATCAGAAAACTGTGATCATATGCCTCCCGCAGGGAAGGCGCCTGTAATGCATTGCCGGACATCCGATCTGCCTCCGTTCCGTATCATCCGTCAAAAGGAATTACTTTTTGAAAAGTTTTCCGGTCAGGAGCCATTTCATCAGGTAGCTGCCCGCAGCGTTGCCGACAGCCGCCAGCGGGATCACCCACCAGCCGATGCCCCGCGCGATCCCCATATACCCGGCCAGGGCGATGGAGTGCGCGTAGCCCGACAGGATGAACAGGGCCACGCCGTAGACCACGAAGGGCAGGCGGCCCACTTCCCTGACCGGCGGCGTCGTGGCCAGATACATGCAGATCCCGCACATGACGCTCTGCCATATGACCTTGATCGGATCCGCATAGGCGGCGGTCAGTTTCTGTGCGCTTTCCGCGATCTCGGGCAGGAAGACCGACGCCAGCAGACCGCAGCCGACCGCGCCGACGATGTTGAAAACCAGCATCATCAGCTTGTCGGTCACGGAATAGTCCGCGCGCGTCACCCGACCGGTAAACAGCTCGGCATCGAAGTTGACGACAAACCAGAGTCCCGCGCTGAAGAGTACCGCACCGGGAATGCCGCCGCCGACCTTCAGATTGACGATGCAGCCCATACAGATCAGGATACCTGCGGCTGCGGAACGGGTCAGGGAAACTCTCATGGGCATCTGCCTCCTTGAAGCCTTGCGGATCATCCGGCCTGCCGGCGGGCGGCAAGCCTCCATAGTCTATGACAAACTTCCGTGTTTGGCAATAGATAATCGGGATGAAAACGGTGATTTTCGCACGATTTGCTTGATCTTTTGCGCGGTTGGTATATAATGCTCCTATCAAAAGGAGGTGCTCAAACTTGAAGAAACTCTGTCTTCTGCTGGCGGTTGTACTGATGCTGTCCGCGCTTCCCGTTGTGAGCTTCGCCGACGAGCTGTACATCATCCCCGACAGCAACACCCGTCTGCTCACGTATGACGAACTCTGGAACTATCAGTACGACACCCTGATGTATGCCTTCAACGAGATCTACGCCCGCCACGGCTACAAATTCGAGACCGGCAGCCGCTGCTGGATGTGGTTCACGCAGATGCCGTGGTATCACGCCAACGAGAGCGAAAGCTCCACCAACCACCACGAAACCTACGCCGCCTGCTCGTCCATCGAGAACAAGAACGTGGACCTGATCAAGCAGGTGCGTGCCGACATGCGCGCCATGGGCACCAAGAACCCGAAGGGCCGCGGTCTGCCCACCCCGCCGACCAACGTGAACAAGCCGCGCGGCTTCAACTTTGTCGATCTCAAGCCCAACCAGAAACTGGCCGTTTACACCGCGCCTTCCTACAGCGCCTATCGCGCCAACAACGGCAAGGCCTCCTGCAACACCAGCGGCGCCGTCTACGCGCTCGGCTGGGACTCCGGCTGGATGCTGATGCTCTATGAAGCCAACGCCGCAGGCCAGTACCGCGTGGGGTATGTGAACTCCGCCGAGATCAAGAAGGGCTCCCTCCCGAACCTGCCCAACCTGACCTGGGACAACCGGAGCTGCACGGTCCTCACCACCTCCACCATGACGGACGACCCCGCCCTGACGGGCAAGGCTCTCTGCACCGTCCAGGCCGGGACCACGGTCCGCTACCTGACCACGATGTACAACTCGGAGACCTGGGACTACATCGAGACCACGATCGGCGGACAGACGGCCCGCGGCTTCATCCGGCACGGTGCGCTCGACATCGCCTTCGACGATGACATCATCTACTGAGCGGGGCTTTCCCGCTTTCTCCCCTCCTCGGAGGGGACTTTTGATTTCCGTCCTGCCCGAGCCCTTGAAAAAACTTGTTCATGTGATAGAATAGTCATTGGGCCCTGCGGCCCGTGACATTGCAGCAACGCGGAGTTGAGATAGAGAATGAAAATCCTGGTTGTCGGTGCGGGCAAGGTCGGCGCGACCTTGGCGGAGCACCTCACCAACGAGCATCACGATGTCGTGGTCATCGACTCAAATGACGAAGTCCTCCACCGCTGCGAGGACATGTACGACGTCAAGTGCGTCTACGGGAACGGCGCCAACGCGCAGACCCTTCTGGACGCCGATGTCGACCGAACGGACATCCTGATCGCGGCAACGGCGGGCGACGAAGTCAATATGCTCTGCTGTCTGATCGGCAAGCGTCTTGGCGCGAAGTACGCCATCGCCCGCATCCGTGACCCGAAGTACAACGAGAGCCTCACCCTCCTGCAGCACGAGCTGGGCATCGATCTGGCCGTCAACCCGGAGCGCGCCACCGCTCTGGAAATCAGCAAGCTGCTGCGCTTCCCCTTCGCGAGCAACATCGAATCCTTCGCAAAAGGCCTGGTGGAGATGGTCGAGTTCCGCGTGCAGCAGCATGACGTGCTGGCCGACTGCCGGCTGCGCGACCTGAGCACCCGTCTGCCGGGTCTCCCCCGCGTCCTGTACGCGGCGGTGGAACGCAACGGATCGGTCGTGATCCCGATGGGCGACTTCATGATCCGTGCGGGCGACCGCGTGTTTGTGGCCGGCGACCAGCTGACCATCACCAATTTCTTCCGCTATCTCGGTCGGAACATCCACTCGGTCAAGAACGTCATGATCCTCGGCGGAGGCCGGATCAGCTATTATCTGGCCCGGATGATCTCTCACCTCGGCATGAAGGTCTCCATCATCGAGATCAACCCGGAAAAGGCTGCACGCCTGAGCGAAGATCTCCCGCAGGTCAACGTTCTCCTCGGCGACGGTACCAGCCAGGAGCTCCTCGATCAGGAAGGCCTGCAGCAGATGGACGCCTTCATCACCCTCAGCGACCGCGATGAGGAGAACCTGATGACCGGCCTGTACGCCGCCTCCCAGGGTGTGCCGAAGGTGATCGTCAAGAACAACCGCGTCAATTACGCGGACGTGATCAGCCGCATGGGCCTGGATACCATCATCAGCCCGCGTCACATCACAAGCGCCTACATCCTCCGCTACGTCCGTGCCCGCATCAACCGCCACGGAACCAAGGTCGAAAAGCTCTACCGCCTCCTGGACGGAAAGGCCGAAGCGCTCGAGTTCCTGGCGCGGGCCGAGGATCCCTACATCGGCATCCCGCTCAAGGACCTGACCATGCGCCCGAACTCGCTGGTCGCCGTGATCGTCCGCCGTGGCAAGGTGATCGTCCCCTTCGGCAACGACACGATCGAGAGCGAAGACAGCGTGGTCATCATCACCTGTGAAAGCGGCCTGAGCGATCTGAACGAGGTCATCCGCAAATGAACAGAAAGCTGATTATCCGCACGCTGGGGACCATCCTGCTGATCGAAGCGGCCTGCATGTTTCCCTCGCTGATCCTGGCTGTCGTGCATGTGGAGGACAGCTGGTCGGCCCTGCTGATCTCCATCCTGATCTGCGCGAGCGCCGGCCTGCCGATGCGCTTTCTGGTGGAGCCCCAGTCTTCCAACCTCCGGGCGCGGGAAGGCTTCCTCATCGTGGCGCTCTCCTGGCTTCTGCTGGCTCTCTTCGGCGCTCTGCCCTTCATGCTCAGCGGCTTTATACCCAATTTCTTCGACGCCGTCTTCGAATCGGTGTCCGGCTTTACCACAACCGGAGCCACGGTCCTGACGAAGGGCCAGTATATGGACGCCGGCGGATGCATGCCCTACGGCATCGGCTTCTGGAGGGCCTTCACTCACTGGATCGGCGGCATGGGCGTGCTGGTCCTTTCCCTCGCCCTCCTGCCAAAGCTGACCGGCCGCTCGGCTCATCTGGTGCGCGCCGAAAGTCCCGGCCCTTCCCTGTCCAAGATCGCTCCGAAGATGACCGACACGGCCAAGATCCTCTATATCATCTATACCGCGCTGACGGTGTCGGAGTTCGTGATCCTCATGCTCTGCGGCATGCCGGCCTACGACGCGGCCCTGCACGCGGTCTCCAACGCGGGGACCGGCGGCTTCAGCAACCGATCGACGAGCGTGGCGTACTACAACAATCCTTCCGTCGATATCGTCATCACGGTCTTCATGACCTTGTTCAGCATCAACATGGCGCTTTACTACGCCGTGGCCACCGGCCGCTGGCGCGACTTTGCGAAAAATGAAGAGCTGCGCTGGTTCCTCTGCATGCTGGTCGGATCGGGACTGCTCATCACGCTGCTCACGCTGCCCGTCTACACCGGAAACATCAGCGAGGCCATGCGGCATTCCTTCTTCAATGTGGCCACCGTCATGTCCACCACCGGATTCACGATCGACGGCTTCACCACGAGCTACTGGCCCGTCTCCGCGCACGGCATCATCCTTTGCCTGATGTTCTGCGGCGCCTGCGTCGGCTCCACGGCGGGCGGCATCAAGACCATGCGCATCGCCCTCCTCGTCAAGCAGAGCAAGCGGGAAGTCGGGCGCACCTTCTATCCGCGGCGGGTTCAGCGCGTCCGCTTTGACGGCCGGGGCATCGACGAGACCATGCTCCATCAGGTGTCGGTCTTCTGCTTTGTCTATGTTGCGCTGGTTCTCGGCGGGACCCTGCTGATCTCCCTGGAGAGCAGCGACAGCCGGTTTGATCTGATCAGCAATTTCACCGCATCCCTCACCTGTGTCAGCAACATCGGCCCCTGCTTCGGCACGGCGGCCAACGGTTTCTCCGAGTACGGGAGCTTTTCCAAGGTCGTCATGAGCATCCTGATGCTCGCCGGCCGTCTGGAGCTCTTCCCCATCCTCGCCGTTTTCCACAGGGGGGCGTGGCGCAAGGTATGATTCTGTCGATAAAGGAGATGATCCCCGCTTGACCCAGAAAACCAAATCCATTGTCAGCGGTGTCTCCATCCTGGGCGTGGCCGGTATCGTCTGCAAGGTGGTGGGCGTGCTCTACCGCATCCCGCTGGCCAACATCGTCACGCAGGACGGCATGGGCGTATATTCCACGGTTTATCCCACGTACAACCTCCTGCTGACGATCTCCTCGGCGGGTCTGCCCGTCGCCATCTCCCGCATGATGGCGCACTACATCACGCGCAGCGATCCGGCCAACGCAAAACGCATCTTCCAAACGGCCATGCGTGCACTGTTGGTGTTCGGCGTGATCGCAGCCGCGCTGATGTTCTCCCTCTCGGGCGTGCTGGCTGCCTCGCACAATGATCCGGACACGCGTCTCAGCTTCATGGCCATCGCGCCGAGCCTCTTCTTCGTCTGTGTGATGAGCGCCTACCGCGGCTTTCTCCAGGGCCAGCGCAACATGATCCCGACGGCGATTTCCCAGCTGATCGAACAGATCGGCCGCGTGTTTGTCGCTCTGCCTTTCGCGCTGATCGGCATGCGCCGGAGCGGGATTGCCCACGGCGTCGCGGGTGCTCTCTTCGGCTATACGCTGGCCGAAGGTGCCGCCCTGATCTATATGCTCGTGCAGCACCGCAAATCGGCCAAGGGGCTGGATCAAGTGCCGCAGGATCCGAAAGCCGTCCCGCTCACCGTCAGGGACATCGTTCGCAGGCTCGTCGTGGTCGCGATCCCGATCACGCTCGGCGCCTGTATCGTACCGCTGGCGGGCTTCATCGACAGTCACATGATCCGGCCGCTGATGGAGAACGCCGGCATCCCGCGCGATGCGGCGCGCATCCTCTACGGCGCCTACAACGGTCCGGTGATCACGCTGATCAACGTGCCCACAGCCATCGCCATGGCCATGGGGACGAACCTTGTCCCCGATATCGCGGCCGGCCTGGCCCGCGGAGACCGCTCCTATGTGGTCCGGGAGACCGGGATCGGCCTGCGCATGGCCGCCGTGGTCGGTTTCCCCTGCTCCGTCGGCATGAGCCTACTCGCCAAGCCGCTCCTCTATTTGTGCTATCGCAGCGCGTACGACGCCTACTATCTGAACATCGCCGCCGAACTCCTCCAGATCTCGGCGCTGACGATCGTGCTGTTCACCATGGTGCAGGCCACCAGCGGCATCCTGCAGGGCGCCGGAAAGCAACACATCCCGATGATCACCCTCGTGATCGGCGTCGCGATGAAGATCGCCCTCAACTACACGCTTGTACAGCGCGCCGACATCAACATCCACGGTGCACCCTGGGCCTCCCTGCTGTGCTACACGGTCAGCATGGTCCCGAATCTGTACTATGTCTGCAAGTGCACCGGATACCGTTTCAGCCTCACGGAAGTCATCCTCCTGCCCGGGGCCTGCGCCCTGCTGATGGGGTCCGTCGTGTACGCGATCTGGACGTTCGGCTTCGGTGATCCGGGGCATCTGAACGGCTTCCTGCTCGTGGCGGGTATCCTGCTGTGCGTGGCTGTGGGCGTCGTGCTCTACGGTTTCCTGATCCTGAAGACCGGCGCCGTTCAGGTGGAAAACCTGCCCGCCAAAGTACAGAAGCTGGTGAGGAGGTTCGTCCGATAATGCAGACTGTCACCGTCGTCACGCTCGGTCCGGGCAACCCGAACTATCTCACCCGCCAGGCCGAAAAGGCCCTGCGCGAGGCCAGGCATCTGATCCTCCGTACCTCGCGCCACCGGACCGCCGACTGGCTCCGCGATGAGGGCATCGCCTTCACCGATTTCGACACCCTTTACGAGCGCTATGATTCCTTTGACGAGCTGCACAGGGCCATGGCGGAAGCGCTCTGGCTGGAGGCGGAGCGGCATCCTGTGACCTTTGCGGTGCAGGACGCCATCACCGACGGCGCGGTGCGCTGCCTGCGTGAGACGCAGCCTGACGGGGCCTCCCTGCGGGTGATCCCGGGAATCTCAGCCTCGGACGTGGCCCTGGCGGAAGCCGGCGTCGTCGGGGACGGCTGGCTGATCGTGCCCGCAAGCGACATCGGCCGCGTGACGCCCGACCCCGAGTGGCCGCTGCTGGTCACCGAGATCGACGACCGCATCCTCGCCGGCGAGGTCAAGCTGCATCTGGCCGCGCTCTACGGGGATGAAGCCCCTGTCCTGTTCTGCCCCTCCACCGCGAAAACCTCGAGAAAGCCCGCCCGGATCACGCTCTGTGAGCTGGACAGGCAGCCTGCCTATGACCACACCGTCTGTGCCGTGCTCCCGCCGGCCGGGCTCACGGACCGCGTCCGCTACGGCTTTGAGGACCTCGTCCGCATCATGGCCCGTCTGCGCGGCGAGGGCGGCTGTCCGTGGGACAGCGCGCAAACGCATCAGTCCCTCCGCAAATATCTCCTCGAGGAGGCCTACGAAGCCGCCGGCGCCATCGATGAGGACGACATGGCACACCTTGCGGACGAGCTGGGCGACGTGCTGCTCCAGATCGTTTTCCACGCGGACATCGGCAGGAGCTCCGGCGAGTTCGACATCACCGACGTCACCAGCACGATCTGCCGCAAGATGATCCGCCGTCACACGCACATTTTCGGCGAGGACCGCTGTGAGACCGCGGATCAGGTGTCCGACAACTGGGAGCGCATCAAGCGCGAGGAGCGCCACCAAAGGACCCAGAGTGAGGTCCTCCGCGACGTATCGAAAGCCCTGCCCGCACTGACCCGCGCCGCCAAGGTGCAGAAGAAGGCCGCTCAGGTCGGCTTCGACTGGGACACCGCCGCCGAAGCCCTCCCCAAGGTCACCGAGGAGGTGGCCGAGGTGCAGGAAGAACTCGCCGCAGCCCGCGATCCGTCCGAGGAGCTCGGCGATCTGCTCTTCGCCTGCGTCAATGTGGCCCGTCTGGCGGGCTGCGATCCGGAAGAGGTCCTCACCGCCGCGACCGAGAAATTCATCCGCCGCTTTACGCGCATGGAAGAAGCGATCCTCCGTGATAATAAGGACTTCAAGGGC
Source organism: Clostridia bacterium (assembly GCA_017429265.1). GTDB lineage: Bacteria > Bacillota > Clostridia > Christensenellales > Aristaeellaceae > RUG11272. Next base: position 231,653 of record JAFRPG010000090.1, read on the forward strand.
TTGACATTGGCGGAAATGGATGTATACTGGAACAGGATCAAGCATGATTCCGAAACCCGCTGACGTCGCTCTCCCAAAGGGAGATGCGTGCGGATAAATGAAGGAGGAAATTCACTATGAACAAAACCGATCTGATCAGCAAGCTGGCCGAGAGCGGCCTGAAGAAGGCGGATGCCGAACTGGCCGTCAACAGCCTTGTGAATATCGTGACCGACGCCCTGGCGAACGGCGACAAGCTCCAGCTCGTCGGCTTTGGCACCTTCAGCGTGAAAGAGCGCCCCGCCCGTGTTGCCCGCAATCTCCAGACCGGCAAGGAGATCAAGGTTCCCGCTTCCAAGGCCCCGGTTTTCAAGGCCGGCAAGGCGCTCAAGGATGCCGTGAACAAGTAATCCGTCGCAATCAGTCTGTTCGGGCCCGCGGGAGATTCCTGCGGGTCTTTTATCGGAGGTTATTCATGCGTCTTGACAAATATCTGAAGGTATCGCGGATCATCAAGCGCCGCACCGTCGCCAACGAGGCGTGCGCGGGCGGACGGGTCACCCTCAACGGCAAGGTAGCCAAACCGGGTGCGGAGGTCCACGTCGGCGACACGATGACGATCCGCTTCGGCGACAAGCTGGGTCAGTACGAGATCCTTTCCATCCAGGAGACCGTGCGCAAGGGCGATGCGAACGCGATGTACCGGATCATCGCGGAGGATGCGGCGGTGGCCGCCGAGCGCGCATGAGCCCGCAGGCTGTCTGGTATGCCGTCATTCTCGGCGGCGGGTCCGGCACCCGGATGGGGCTCGGCTACAACAAGGTGCTGGCGCCGCTCGCGGGCGAGCCGGTGATCCGGCATGCCGTGCGGTGCTTTTCCGGCTTTGTGCGGGGTGCGGTGATCGTTTGCCCCGCCGCGGAGCGGGACGCTTTTGTCTCGGCGCTGGACGGATGGGCTGAGTTTCCGATCCGCTTTGCCGACGGAGGCCCGACGCGTCAGGCCTCCGTTGCTCAGGGTTTGCAGAGGCTGCCTCCGGACGCGACCCATGTCTTTGTCCACGACGGCGCTCGCTGCATAACGGAGAGCGGGATCATCGCCCGCGTCCGGGACGCCGCACTGGAGTGCGGAGCCGCGATCCCCGGCATCCCGCTCAGCGACACCGTGAAGCAGGTCGATCCCGACGGACGCATCCTCTCGACGCCGGACCGTACGGCCCTGCGCGCCGTTCAGACGCCCCAGGCCTTTGCGCTGCCGGTCCTGCTCACCGCTCACCGCGCCGCTGAAGCGGACGGCTTTCTCGGCACGGACGACGCTTCTCTTGTCGAGCGTACGGGGCACCCCGTCGTCGTCACAGAGGGCAGCCGGACCAATCTCAAACTCACCGAACCGGAGGATCTGCGCATGGCCGAAGAACGCCTTTTGTCCGCCTCCCCCGTCCCGTTCCGCATCGGGACAGGCTACGACGTCCATCGTTTTGCGGAGGGCAGGAAGCTGATCCTGTGCGGCGTTGACGTTCCGCACACGCTCGGCCTGGACGGGCACAGCGACGCGGACGTGGCTGTCCATGCGCTGATGGATGCGCTCCTCGGAGCGGCCGCTCTCGGCGATATCGGCAAGCACTTCCCGGACAGCGACGAGCGCTACCGCGGCATCTCCTCGATCCTGCTCCTCCGCCATGTCTGCGCGCTCCTGCGTGAACACGGCTACGCGGTCGGGAACGCCGATGTCACCATCGTTGCGCAGGCGCCGAAGCTGGCGCCGTATATCCCGCGGATGCGGGAGACGGTGGCGGAGGCCATTGAAGTCTCCCCCGACACGGTCAGCGTCAAGGCCACGACCACCGAGCGTCTCGGCTTCGAGGGACGCGGTGAAGGCATCAGCGCCCAGGCCGTCGCCCTGCTGGTCAGGCATACCGCATAAACCGACGACACCCGCTGCACATCTCATCGGCAGCGGGTGTCGTTTTCTCTTTTCTGTTATTCCGCACGCTTCCGGATATGCGCGGCGATGATCTCCGCGGCCTCCTCCGGGGTCAGGGTTGTGTTGTCGAGGACGAATGCGAACTTGTTCCTGTTTTTCCTGAACCACCTGTTGAAACCGATGTGCGGCGCGATGATCTCCTCGGAGGTAAAGCCGCGCTCCGCGGGACGATCCCAGAGCCTTTGGGCGATCACCTCATCATCCGCGATCAGGACAATGAACTCCGTGGCTTCGATCTCCGCGGGAAGGGTCTGCTGCGCGATGAAGTCCTGCGGATTGATGCAGCTGACGAACACCAGGTGTCTCCCCCGTGCCCTGCGGACCGCTTCGGCCAGGCCTTCGTCCTTGTACCGGTAAGCGTCTTCCCTGCCCGCGTAGTCCCACCAGTTGAGCCCCATCTCGTCCTGATCCATGCATGCAAAGCGATCCGGGTCCAGTCTCTTTGCGAGTTCATCCCGCATGGTCGATTTCCCGGCGCCGCAGCACCCGGTGATCGCAAACAGCTTCATGCTTTTCTCCCCCTCTGCGTCATCTGCGGATCATGACCGCTTCCTTCGCGTACGATCCGTACTTGTCCATGAAATCCTCATACTCCGTCGTCTCAGTGATCCAGACGATCACCCAGGCCTCCGTACAGCCCAGATTCAGATATGCCTGGAAGCGGTGGTTTCCGTCGTTGAGTTCAAAGCCCTCGGCGGTATAGTGCACGATCAGCGGCGGCATGTCCGGATCCTCCCTGATCGATTTCTCCAGCTTCGCGACATGCTGCGCAAACCATTCCGGGTGGATCTGATATCGCATCTCAGGCTCCGGTCCCGCGCAGCGCCTGAACAGGCTGAGCGGCATCCGGATCGGGCCGAGATAGCAGCGGTCGAAGAGCTTCAGCCCGTCCGAGAACGGGATATTCCGCCCGTTTTCGTTCAGGTACAGATGGATCCAGACGTCCAGCTTCTCCGCGGCGGCATAGGCCTGCGCGGAGGACAGTGTGGCTGCGTATTGCAATGCGGCGACCTCCTTCTTCCGATAGACGATCCTCCTGACGGAGTCATAGGAAAGCGCGTGACGCTCCATCAGGGTTTCGATGCTTTCTCCTCCCGCAAAGGCGCTGCGGATCGCGGCGTTTCTCTCGCGGATGTACTGCTGGTAGCCCGACGTCTCTCCCCAGGCCTTCTTCTCGCCCCGGGCCGGGATGTAGATCGTCTCCCCCGAAACATACCGCTGGATCTGCCGGAGCAGCGCTTCCGGAAAGATATCCCTGGCGTTCCTGTATTTCACGGAAATCCCTCCCACACCCGCATCATATCGCATCCGTTTCCAGAAGAAAAGGTCAACTTTGTCTCTGTCCGTTTGTGACAAAAAAGCGGGACGCCGATCCTGTGTCAGCGTCCCGGGATAAAGAGTTCGTTTCAGGCGTTCCCGCTGAGCTTTGCGTCGATGGCAGCGGCAGCCGTCTTGCCCGCGCCCATGGCGAGGATGACGGTCGCGGCGCCGGTCACCGCGTCGCCGCCGGCATAGACGCCCTCACGGCTGGTCTTGCCGGTCTCCTCCTCCACGATGATGCCGCCCCAGCGCTGGGTCGCAAGACCCTCTGTGGTGGACTTGATCAGAGGATTCGGGCTGGTGCCGAGCGCCATGATCACGCAATCCATCGGCAGGTCTTCCTCGCTTCCCTCCACGGGGACGGGGCGCCTGCGGCCTGATGCGTCCGGCTCGCCCAGTTCCATCTTCTGGACGCGGATGCCGCTCACCCAGCCCTGCTCATTGCTCTCGATGGCGACGGGATTGGTCAGGAAGAGGAAGCGGATGCCTTCTTCCATCGCATGCTCGACTTCTTCGCGGCGCGCCGGAAGCTCCTTCTCGGTCCTGCGGTACACGACGGTCACGTCGGCGCCCATCCGCTTAGCACAGCGGGCGGCATCCATGGCCACGTTGCCGCCGCCGACCACAGCCACGGACCTGCCGTGCTGAATGGGGGTGCTGGCGTCGGGCCGATAGGCCTTCATCAGGTTGATGCGCGTGAGGAACTCGTTGGCGGAGTATACGCCCTTGAGGTTCTCGCCGGGGATGTTCATGAACTTCGGCAGACCGGCGCCCGAGCCGATAAACACAGCCTCGAAGCCCATCTCCTCCATCAGCTCGTCGATCATCAGGGTGCGGCCAATAACCACGTTGGTCTCCACCTTCACGCCCAGCGCCTTGAGGCCTTCGATCTCGCGCTGCACGATGGCCTTGGGCAGACGGAACTCCGGAATACCGTAGACCAGCACGCCGCCCGGCAGGTGCAGGGCCTCGAAGATCGTCACCTCATAGCCCTTGCGCGCCAGGTCGCCGGCACAGGTCAGGCCGGAGGGACCGGAGCCGATCACCGCCACCTTGTGACCGTTCTTCTCGGGCACGGAGACTTCCGCGTGTTCCGCGCTGTTGTGGCGGTCGGCGACAAAGCGCTCCAGACGACCGATGGCCACCGGTTCGCCCTTCTTGCCGCGGATGCACTGGCCTTCACACTGGCTCTCCTGCGGGCAGACACGGCCGCAGACCGCCGGGAGGGACGAGGAGAGGCTGATGATCTGGTAGGCCGCCTCAAAGTTGCCCTGTGCGGTCTCGTGGATGAACGCCGGGATATCGATGCGCACCGGGCATCCGCTGACGCAGAACTTCTGCTTGCAGTTCAGGCAGCGCTGTGCCTCGTCGAGGGCCATCTCCTCGGTATAGCCGAGGGCCACTTCCTCGAAATTCGCGTTCCGGACCGTCGGATCCTGAGAAGGCATGGGGTTTTTCGTCAGTCTCATGTTGGGCATGGTCATTTCGCCTCCTTCAGGAGATTGCAGGCTTCATCGTATGCATGGCGCTCAAAATCGGCGTACATGCGGCCGCGCGCCATCGCCTCGTCAAAGTCGATCTCATGGCCGTCAAAGTCAGGACCGTCCACGCAGGCAAACTTTGTGACGCCGCCCACCGTCAGGCGGCAGCCGCCGCACATGCCGGTGCCGTCGATCATGATCGGGTTCATGCTGGCAACGGTCTTGATCCCGTACTGCTTCGTCAGCGCACAGACGAACTTCATCATGATCAGCGGTCCGATGGTGATGACCTCGTCGTACTGCTCACCGCTCTCGATCAGCTCCCGGAGGGCATCGGTGACCAGGCCCTTCTCACCCCAGCTGCCGTCATCGGACATTTTGCAGACCTTGTCGGAAACCCGTGCAAACTCATCCTCGAGTATCACGAGATCTTTGCTGCGAAAGCCTGTGACACTGTGCACCACAGCGCCCTGCTCGTGGAGCTTTTTAGCCACGGGATAGGCGATCGCACAGCCCACGCCGCCGCCGACCACAGCGACCTTCCGGAGGCCTTCGATCTCCGTCGGCCGTCCGAGGGGCCCAACAAAGTCGTGGATCATGTCGCCCTCGTTGAGCCGGTTCAGCGTAAAGGTCGACGCACCGACGATCTGGAAGATGATCGTCACCGTTCCGGCCTCGCGGTCATAATCGGCAACGGTCAGCGGAATGCGCTCGCCGTCCGCATCGGCGCGCAGGATAATAAACTGACCGGGCTCGGCCTTGCGTGCGATCAGCGGAGCGTCCACCTTCATCATGGTCACCGTCGGGTTCAGTTCGCGTTTTTCCAGGATTCTGTTCAATGAGTTCATCCCCCAAGCGTCAGGTCAGATTGGAAATCGGATACAGGAGCGATTATAGCATATGTTTTCCTCCGCAACAAGGAAATGCGAAGAAAAAACACTTGTACAAACACCGCTGAAATAGGGCTTGTCTTTGACGCAAAAAAAGGTATACTGTCATAGGGTAATCCAATACACCGGAAAGGATCTGGACAACATGAACTACTTCATTGAACATATGCTGCCGGAAGAGCGCGAGCTGATCCCGTGGCTGCCGACGACTGCGGCTTTCACCGACTGGATCTGTGAAAAGTACGCGGACAGCGTCGCCCTATCGGATCCGGACAGGAAGCTCACGTACGCCGAACTCGGTCAGCTTGTGGCCCGGAAAAGGCGTCTGCTCTCCGACCGCTGTGTTCCCGCCGCGTCAAACGTCGGCCTGCTCGGCGTCAACAGCATCGACGAGGCGGCCTGGTTCCTCGCCGTGACAAGCTCCGGCCGGACCGCCGTCATGCTCCCGGCCTCGCTGAGCCCGGATGTGCTGGCCCGAAGTGCCGTTCACTATGAGCTGAGCGCGCTGATCGCGGACACCTCCCTGTCCGAAAAGACACAGAACGTACCGGTGTCCGTTTTGCTCGGCATGCGGGATGCCGCAGAAGAGACCGAAGTCTCTTCTGATGTAAGCCCGAAAGACCGCGCTGCGATTTTCTTCACCGGCGGAACCACCGGCACGCCGAAAGGTGTCATGCTCAGCCACCGCGCCCTGATGCGCGGCACACTCAACGGTACCTACCGCAAGGGGACAGTCTTCGGCCAACGCTTCGTGGTCGTGCTCCCGTTCATCCATGTGTTCGGCATGATCTTCAGTCTGCTGAGCTGTCTGTATACAGGCTCCGAAGTCGGCGTCTGCGGTCAGATGCGCGAGGTCTTCAAGGAAATGCAGCGCGTACATCCGACCACCATGATCGCCGTGCCCGGGCTCGCCGAGCTGATGCTGACCATCGCCCGCGGAAAAGGCATGGGCGCCCTCGGCGGCAGCCTGAAGACCATCATCACCGGCGCGGCTCCGGTCCCGCCGAGACTCTACCACGGCTTCCTCCCCCTCGGTGTCCAGGTCCTCGCCGGCTACGGCATGACGGAGACGGCCAACCTCGTCAGCGGCAACCTGACCATGGAACTCCATCCCGACTCGATGGGCAAGCAGTATCCGGAGCAGGAAGCCCGCATCGTCGACGGGGAACTCCAGGTCCGCGGCGACATGCTTTTCGACGGCTACTGGAAGGACGAGGCCGCGACCAAGGCCGCTTTCACCGAGGATGGATGGCTCTGCACGGGCGACCTGGCGCGCATCGACGAGGACGGCTTCATCTACATTGTCGGCAGGAAGAAGAACCTGATCATCCTGGCCAACGGTGAGAACGTCTCCCCCGAGGAAGTCGAGCAGGTCTTCTACAAGTCGCCTGTCGTGCATGACTGCCTCGCCAGGGAAGCGGACATTGCCGGCACTCCCTCGATCGTGCTTGAGGTGCAGCCGATGCCCGGGTATGATGAAGCCGCCGTCCGCAAGGCACTCGACGAGATCCGTGCGACCCTTCCGAGCACCATGCGACCCGCCCGCTTCGATCTGCGCACCGAGGATTTCGAAAAGAGTGCCAGCATGAAGATCATCCGCAAATAAGAGTCTGTCAGAGGAGCATTATATAAATGAAAGAGAAACTGATTGCCATTTTGAAGAGGATCCTTCCGGATGTGGATACATCAGCCATCGGAATGGAGACAAACCTGACCGCAGACCTCGGTCTGAATTCCATGAGCATCATGCTTCTGGCCATGGAGACGGAGGAGGAGTTCGGATTCGAGTTCGAGGAATTCGAGAACATCCGCACGGTCGGCGATGTCGCAAAGTATGTGGAAGCGCACGCCACCAAGTGACCGGGCAGTCCGGAACCATGAAATCTGCCGTGCATCGACAAGGTGCACGGTTTTCTTTCACATTTATTACAGAAGTTTTGCACTCGCTACAATTCTCTTTTGATTTGATGAATTCATTTGCCCACCGATTGAAAAGTTGACTGCTCATGCTATAATTCATGCTGTTTAAACAGGTCTGGAGGCCTGCAAATCAGAAGGAGGTTCATATCCATGCAAAAGCTCACCAAGAACAAAGCTGCATTGGCTGCTGTGCTTGTGCTGATCGCGCTGGTGGTATTCCTCGTGGTCAAGCTGACGGGCCCGGCGCCCGGTGCTCAGCCTGCCGCGCCCGTTGCAACCGCCACACCCGCGGCTGAAGAGCAGGATCCGACCAAGGTAAACCCCGAGGAGATTCCCGCTCCTCCGACCGAGGAGCCTGCTCCGGCGCCTACCGAAGAGCCTGCTCCCGCTCCCACTGAGGAGCCCGCTCCGGCGCCCACTGAGGAGCCTGCTCCCGCTCCGACTGAAGAGCCCGCCCCGGCTCCCACCGAAGAGCCCGCTCCCGTTGAGACCGCCAAGACCGAGGAAGCCGCTCCCGTCGTGAACAAGGCTCTCACCGAGGAAGCCGCTCCCGTCGAGGCTGCCAAGACCGAAGAGGCTGCTGCTCCCGCCGAGGCCGCCAAGACCGAGGAAGTTGCTGCTCCCGTTGAGGCCGCCAAGACCGAAGAGGCTGCTGCTCCCGTTGAGGCCGCCAAGACCGAAGAGGCTGCTGCTCCCGTTGAGGCCGCCAAGACCGAGGAAGCTGCTGCTCCCGTTGAGCCTGCCAAGACCGAGGAAGCTGCTGCTCCCGTTGAGGCCGCCAAGACCGAAGAGGCTGCCGTCGAGAACAAGGCTGCGACCGAGGAAGCCGCTCCCGCCGAGGCTGCC
>JAFRPG010000091.1 GCA_017429265.1 Clostridia bacterium
CCCGCGCCCCGCGGCGTGCCGCAGATCGAGGTCACCTTCTCCATCGACTCCAACGGCATCGTGCACGTGACCGCCAAGGACAAGGCCACCGGCAACGCCCAGGACATCACGATCACCGCTTCCACCAACCTGTCGGAGGAGGAGATCAACCAGCGCGTCAAGGAAGCCGAGCAGTACGCCGAGCAGGACAAGAAGCGCAAGGAGGAAGTCGAGACCCAGAATCAGGCCGACAGCCTTATCTACGAGACCGAGAAGCAGCTGCGCGACAACGGCGACAAGTTCTCCGCGGAGGACAAGAGCACGCTGCAGTCCGAGCTGGAAGCCTTCAAGAAGGTCCGCGAGGGCGGCGACGCCGCGGCCATCAAGAGCGCCATGGAGGGCTTCACCCAGAAGGTGTACGCCATCTTCGGCAAGCTCTACCAGCAGCAGGGCGGTGCCGCGGGCGCTGCGCCTGAGCAGGGCGGCGTCAATCCGGACGGCACGGTCAACGCCGAGGGCGACGTGCACTGATCCGAAGAGGACAGATCTTACACCTGCGGGGCCTGACCGCTCCGCAGGATTTTCCAAAGAGCAGCCCCTTCAGCCGTGCGCTGCTGTGAGGTGATCATATGGCAGACAAGAGAGACTACTACGAGGTTCTGGGCGTGGAACGCAATGCCACGGCAGACGACATCAAGCGCGCTTTCCGCCGCAAGGCCAAGGAATGCCACCCGGACCAGCACCCCGGCGACAAGGAAGCCGAGGCCCGCTTCAAGGAGCTCAACGAGGCCAACGAGGTGCTGTCCGACCCGGACAAGCGCGCCCGTTACGACCAGTTCGGCTTTGAGGATCCGATGGCCGGCATGGGCGGCGGCAACCCCTTCGGCGGAGCCGGCGGGTTCGGCTTCGGGATGGATGACATCCTGAACAGCTTCTTCTCCGGCGGCATGGGCGGAAGCAGGCGCAGCGGGCCGGAGGCCGGCAACGATCTGCGCTACGACCTCAAACTGACCTTTGAGGAGGCCGCGGACGGCTGCAGCAAATCCTTCGATTTCTACCGGACCGAAAACTGCGACGTTTGTCACGGCAGCGGCGCAAAGCCCGGCACCACGCCGGTCACCTGCCCCACCTGCAAGGGAACGGGGCAGATCCGCCAGTCGACGGGCTGGATGAGCGTCATGCGTACCTGCCCCAATTGCCGCGGCGCCGGCAAGACCGTCACGGACAAATGCACGTCCTGCGGCGGCTCCGGCCGCAAGCGGGTCCGCCGGACCGCCACGGTCAAGGTGCCCGCAGGCATCGACGACGGCCAGACCATCGTGATGGGCGGCCAGGGCGAGCACGGTCTGCGCGGCGGCCCGAGTGGCGACCTGTACGTGACCGTCAGCGTCAAGCCGCACAAGCTCTTCCGCAGGGACGGCAGCACACTGCTGCTGGACTTCCCCGTCAGCTTCACCCAAGCGGCCCTCGGCGCTGAGGTCGACGTGCCGACCCTCCACGGTTCGGTCAAGTACAGGATCCCGGAGGGCACGCAGACCGAGACCGAGTTCCGCGTCCGCGGCGAGGGCATCCCGATCCTGCAGACCAAGCAGAAGGGCGACCTGGTGTTCAAGGTCCGCGTGGAGACCCCGCGGCGTCTGACCGAGAAGCAGAAAGACCTGCTGCGGCAGTTCGACTCCGCCTCCACCGGCCGCGAGTACGAATCCAAAAAAACCTTCATGGACAAAATCAAAAGCGCTTTCAACGGATAACGAAAAGACCGCCTGCACTCTGTGATCAGACAGAAGCAGGCGGTTTTCTTTCCCGGCGATTCCTCAGCGGATGTCCTTCCGGGTGTAGTGGAGATAGGCAGCCGCAACGCCGGCCGCAGCCAGCGCCATGCCGACGGCGATCCCGGGCCCGTCCAGGGTGCCGGAAACCACGATGTCCGCCGCGTCGCAGTATCCGTAGGGCGTGATGTATTTCAGGGGCTTCGCGGCTTCCGCGATGTTGGCGATCAGGTTGAGGAAGTACAGCACGAGGGCGATCCCCAGACCGATGCCCACGCTCCCCTTGCGGATCGCCGCGGAGATGCCGAAGCAGATGCACGCGATCTCGACCTGCATCAGGAAGTATGCCAGGTGCAGCAGCCAGATGAGCTTCCACGGAACCGGCTCCCCGATAGCCGTGACGGAGCCGATCACGATGCCGCAGATGATCAGGTTCATCGCCGTGACCTGCAGCAGCACGGCCGCCAGTTTGCCCGTGACGACCCTCGCCCGGCTGACGGGGTGGGTCAGCAGGAACTCCGCCGTCCGCTCCTTCTCCTCCGTGCTGAGCGAGGACACGGCGCACAGGGCCGCAAAAAACGCGCCGCCGAGGCCGAGGACGTTGCCGCACTCCACCGCGTAGTAGCCGGTGAGCGATCCGAAATCGAGGCGGTCCATCCCGAAGGCCGCGGTGAAGGACCCCATAGAGGCGAACACGCTGCCGATGCCCTCCATCTCCCCCTTCATCTCTGGGAACAGGAAGATGCAGACCGCCAGCATGGCCCCGACGGCCGCCGTCCAGATCAGAAAGGAGATCCTGCCCCGCTTCAGCTCATGACGGATCAGTGTCATGCCTGTTCACCGCCTTTCCCATAGTAGTGGAGGAAGATCTCCTCCAGATCCGGCTCCGAAACGCTCAGATCCGAAACCTGACCGTCCGCCAAGACCTGCAGCAGCGCGCCCATCTCCCCGCTGTAGAGGAAGCTGACCGTCCGGTCCGCCTCCGTCCTGTCGCGGATGCCGTCAAGCGAGGAGAGGTCCACGCTGCCGTGGACGGTCACGCGCCTCGCGCTGGTCCTGGAGAGCGCCTCCACGCTGTCGCAGGCGATGATCCTTCCCTCCCGGATGATTGCCGCCCGGGTGCAGTGCCGCTGGACCTCGGAGAGGATGTGGCTGGACAGGAAGACGGTCGTGCCAACCTCGTTCCGCTCCCGCAGGATGTCGAAGAATTCCCGCTGCATCAGCGGGTCCAGACCGCCGGTCGGCTCGTCGAGGATCAGCAGCTCCGGCTCATGCTGCAGCGCGCAGACGATGGCGGCCTTCTTCCGGTTGCCGAAGGAAAGCTCGTCCACCCGACGGGACGGGTCGAGCGCCAGACGCTCGCAGAGGCGCCGCGCCTCGGCGGAGCAGTCCCGCTGCCGCAGGCCGGCGGACAGCTTCAGCACGTCGCGCACCCGCATCTTCGGGTAAAACGCAGCCTCCGACGGCAGGTATCCGACGCGCCGCAGGATCTCCGTCTTCTGCCGGACGATGTCCATGCCGAGCACCTTCGCTCCGCCGCCCGTGGGCGAGATCAGTCCGAGAAGGGTGCGGATCGTGGTGGATTTGCCGGCGCCGTTCGGTCCGATGAAGCCAAAGAACTCCCCCGCCTCCACCGTCAGGTCGAGACCGTCGATGCCCCTGGCCTTGCCGTAATACTTGGTCAGCCTCTCAGTCCTGATCGCTTCCATGCCGACGCTCCTTTCTCAGATAGACACTCTTCCAGAAGGCCAGCAGCTTCTCGAAGTCCCCGACCATCCGGTCAATGTCCATCTCACCGCGCTGCACCGTCTCCCAGAGGTATCCCTCGCTGGCCCAGTACATCTCCCGGTACATCATCGGCACGTCCAGCCCCGGAATGAACTGAGACGGGTCGAGGTTCAGCCGGGTCTTGTCCGCCTTCAGGCTGAAATATCGGTGATAGCTCTCCTGCACGGCGGCGCGGATCTCCGGGTCGGTCTCGTAGAAGGCCTTGATCGTGAAGTTCCCCATATCCGGATAGCGGCGGATGATCTCGATCTTCACCCGCATCCCGCGCTCCATGCTCTCGAACAGCTCCGACTGCCCGTAGCAGCCGTACGCTGTCATGGTCCTGATGGTGATCTCGGCGCACTTGTCCCACAGGAAGAGGTAGAGTTCCTTTTTGTTATGGAAGTAGTGGAAGAGCAGAGACTTGCTGATCCCCGCGGCGTCCGCGATCTCGCTCATCGGGCTGTTCTTGTAGGTGTTGCGCGAAAACACACGGTATCCCGCGTTGATGATCGCCTGCTGCCTGTCCTCCGGCAGCGCGAAGAACTTCTCATTCATGCCGATCCCTCCGTTGACCGTACCGGTCAATTCCCATTGTATGCCGTTGACCGATTTTGAGAAGACCCCCTCACGATTTTTCTTTCGGAGCCTTGCACATCGCGGCCCGACGTGCTATGATATCCATGGTGCAAACCCGTATGGACAACTCGAAAAAGGAGCGTGCATTCCCATGGCCAAGAAAACGGTTGACGACATCAAAGTAACCGGCAAGCGCGTCCTCGTGCGCTGCGATTTCAACGTCCCCATGAAGGACGGCAAGATCACGAACGACAAGCGCATTGTGGCGGCCCTGCCCACCATCCAGAAGCTGATCGCCGACGGCGGCAGAGTCATCCTCTGCTCCCACCTGGGCAAGCCGAAGAACGGCCCGGAGGAGAAGTTCTCCCTGGCTCCCGTGGCTGTGCGCCTCTCCGAACTGCTGGGCAAGAATGTTGTCTTCGCCAATGACGACACCGTCGTGGGCGAGAACGCCAAGGCCGCTGTCGCCGCGATGAAGGATGGCGACGTGGTGCTGCTGCAGAACACCCGCTTCCGCAAGGAAGAGACCAAGAACATCGAGGACTTCTCCAAGGAACTGGCTTCCCTGGCGGACTGCTATGTGGATGACGCGTTCGGCTCCTGCCACCGCGCGCACTGCTCCACCGAGGGCGTGACCAAGTTCACCTCCCCCAACGTGGCCGGCTATCTGATCGGCAAAGAGCTCTCCATCATGGGCAAGGCCCTGGAGAACGCCGACCGTCCCTTCGTGGCCGTGCTGGGCGGCGCGAAGATCTCCGACAAGCTGAACGTCATCGACAACCTGCTGGAGAAGGTCGACACCCTGATCATCGGCGGCGGCATGGCCTTCACCTTCCTCAAGGCCAAGGGCTATGAGGTCGGCAACAGCCTGCTCGACGAGACCAAGATCGACTACTGCAAGGACATGATGGCCAAGGCCGAGGCCAAGGGCGTCAAGCTCCTCCTCCCCGTGGACACCGTGTGCGTCAAGGCGTTCCCGGATCCCATCGATGCCCCGATCGACACCTGCGTGTGCGATGCGGACAAGATCCCGGCCGACCTCGAAGGCTGCGACATCGGCCCGAAGACCGCCGAGCTCTTCGGCGACGCCGTGAAGTCCGCCAAGACCGTCGTCTGGAACGGCCCCATGGGCGTGTTCGAGAATCCGACCCTGGCCAAGGGCACCCTGGCTGTGGCGCAGGCCATGGCTGACAGCGAAGCCGTGACCATCATCGGCGGCGGCGACAGCGCGGCTGCCGTTGAGCAGATGGGCCTGGCCGACAAGATGACCCACATTTCCACCGGCGGCGGCGCTTCTCTCGAGTATCTCGAGGGCAAGGTCCTGCCCGGCGTGGCCTGCCTGGACGAGGCCTGATCCCGCCAGACACCCTGTCCCACGGTTCGGTTCCCCGGGCCGTGGGACATTTTCAAAGCCAATACGGTGATTCGGAAAGGAGACGATTCCCATGCGCAAAGCCATCATTGCCGGCAACTGGAAGATGAACAAGACGCCCGAAGAAGCCAAAAAGGTCGTTGAGGAACTCAAGCCCCTCGTGGCCGATGCCTCCTGCGACGTCGTCGTGTGCGTGCCCGCCGTGGATATCCCGGTCGTGAAGGAAGCCGCGAAGAAGTCCAACATCAAGGTCGGCACCCAGAACGTTCACTGGGCCAAGTCCGGCGCGTTCACCGGCGAGCTCTCCGCGGAGATGCTCGTGAAGTCCGGCGTCGAGTACGTCATCATCGGCCACTCCGAGCGCAGGCAGTACTTCGGCGAGACCGACGCCACCGTGAACCAGCGCGTGCTGGCCGCCGTCGCCGCGGGCCTGAAGGTCATCCTCTGCGTGGGTGAGAAGCTTGAGGAGCGCCAAGCCGGCTACACCGACGCCCTGGTGGAGTATCAGACCCTGATCGCCCTGACCGGCCTGGACAAGAAGCAGGTCGAAAAGATCGTCATCGCCTACGAGCCCGTGTGGGCCATCGGCACCGGCGTCACCGCCACCGATGAGCAGGCCAACGAGACCATCGGCGTCATCCGCGCGGCCCTCGCCCGCAAGTACGGCAAGGGCGTCGCCAACAAGGTCCGCATCCAGTACGGCGGCTCCATGAAGCCCGGCAACGTCAAGGGCCTCATGGCTCAGCCCGAGATCGACGGCGGCCTGATCGGCGGCGCGTCGCTGAAGGCGGAGGATTTCTCGGCCATCGTCAACTACGACAAGTGATCACAGCAGGGGCAGTCCGTCCGCGGGGACGGCTGCCCTTTCCCTCGCCGGGAGGGTGAACCACAAGGAGGCAAACGATGCTCTTTATCGGAATCTGCGGTGCCAGCGGCAGCGGCAAGTCCACCCTGGCTGAATTTCTGCAGGCGAGGCTGGGCGACGAACACTGCTTTGTCCTGCAGCAGGACGCCTACTATCTGGACCACCCGATGCTGACCTTCGAGGAGCGCAAGCTCCTCAACTATGACGAGCCGGACATCTTCGACCATGATCTCCTGCTCTCGGACATCAAAACACTGATGGACGGCAAGCCCATCACCCGCAAGCGCTACGACTACAGCCAGCATCGCCGCGCCGACACCAACGAAACCATCGAGCCGCGGGATGTGATGATCCTGGAGGGAATCCACTGCTTCCACGACGAGCGCCTGCGGGACCTGATGTACCTCAAGCTCTACATGAAGGTCGAACCGGACATCTGCCTCCTGCGCCGCATCGAGCGGGACATCAAGGAGCGCGGCCGCGATATCGACGGCATCGCCATGCAGTACCTCACCACGGTCAAGCCCATGTACGACAAGTACATCCGCAACTACATTCAGTACGCGGACGTGATCGTCGCCGGCGGCGGGCGCAACGCGCGGATTGTCGACATCCTGGCCGGTTATGTCCAGGACGAGCTCGGCAAGCGGATTGTGAATTTCTAAGCAATCTCTAATCAAAATCACCTTTCATCTAATCCGGCTTTCTGCTATCCTGTAACCGTCGAAAGGCAATGGAGCCAACGCTCCGAAAACCATGCCGCCGACAGGAGGGATAACAATGCTGAGCCTGATTCTCATTCTCGCGGGTGCGATCCTGCTGCCCTTCCAGATCCTTGGCGGGTTGTTCCGCACCGGGCGGGCACTGGCGTTCCTGGTCGTCTTCGGCGTATTCTCGATCTTCTCCGGCATCGCGACGATCCTCGTGTGGTCCCTGAAGGGCCTGCTCCCGTGGATCCTGATCGCGGTCGGCATCACGATGATCGTGCGTGCAAACCGTGCGCATCCCGAAGTCCGCAAGGAAGCCTTCGAGAGCTTCTACGCCCGCCGCCGCACCTGACGGCCATAGCGGGCAGGATACACAACCGCAGCAGGGCTGTCTCCGGCTGATCACAAAGCGATCGCCGGGGCAGCCCTTTTTCGTTTTCTCCGTAGGCAGCGGCATACGGAATCATTCCGTCCCCGCCCTTGACCGGCATCGCCAAAAATCATATAATGTATAGGAAGAGAAATCCGATGACACTATCCTGCCGCCGGGGCGTGAGGTTGATATGTATCAGATCTTTGTTGTCGAGGATGAGCTGCTGATCCGGCAGAGCATCCGCAATGCCATCGAGCACATGCAGGGGCCCTACGCCTTCTGCGGGGAAGCCTCCGACGGCGAGATGGCCCTCTCCATCATGCAGGACCTGATGCCCGACATCCTGCTGACCGACATCCGCATGCCGTTTCTCGACGGCTTTGGCCTGATCAAACACGCAAGGGCGATGATGCCCTGGCTGAAGGTCGTCATCATCAGCGGCTACGGCGATTTCGAGTACGCTCAGAAGGCCATCGACCTCGGGGTGGACCAGTACCTGCTCAAGCCCGTGCGGAGCCAGGACCTTGTCCGCGTCATCGAGGAGATGGCCGCGCGCATCGAAAAGGAAAAGGCCCAGTCGGCCATCCCGGGCGGTTTCCGCCGGGACGAGGTCAACCAGGCTCTCCGCCAGCGCTTCACGCGTCAGCTCCTCTTCGACGGGGCGGACGCGGCCACCCTGATCGAGCAGGCCCGGACGCTGGACCTTGACATCATCCGCGCCTGCTATCAGGTGACCGTCTGCCTGTTCGATGCGCAGGACCCGGATCAGAAGCTCCTCCGCCTGCGGGTAGAGCAGATCATGTCCGTCGAGGAACAGACCCTGTATGAGTTCACCGCAGAGGACCAGCTGGCGATCCTCGTCTGCGAAGGCAGTGAGGAAGCCCTCGATGAGCGCATGTACCGTCTCATCGGCATCCTCAAGCACGAGCTGCGCGATCTGTGCCCCGTGATCACCGCGGTCATCGGCACCTCCGTCCGGCGTCTGGCCGCCATCAGCAGCTCCTACCGTGCGGCGGCCAGCCTTCTCAAGCGTGTCAGCACGGTCTCGGCCGGTCAGGTGATCAATGCGGCGGACACCGTTCAGGTCGCCGCCGATATCGTCAGCTTCGACGGAGTCTTCGGCCGGGACTTTCTGGAGCGGATCTCCCGCGCGGGCGCGCAGGATGTGCCGGCCCTCCTTGACAGCGCCCTGTCCGGTCCGGACGGAAGCGCCTTCGACAGCACGCTCATGCGCTACTACGGCCTCATCGATCTGATGCGGATCGCGGTGCAGCTGATCCAGCGCCGATCCCCCGGCGAGGACCGGAAGGATATCGCCGCCCGGCTGAGCGCGAAATACGACATCTTTGCCTCTTCGGGAGACCGGGACTCCTTCCGCCGGGCCGCGGAGGGCCTGCTGACCGATGCCCTCGGCGCCGCGCGTCAAACACCCGCCGACCAGAAATACGCCCATGTGATCAGCCAGGCCGAGCAGTACGTGCGCGAGAACTACTGCGATCCCAACATCTCCCTGCTGAGCGCGGCCCGCCATGTGGGCATGAGCTCGGCGCACTTCAGCACGGTATTCTCGCAGACCACCGGGCGCCCCTTCATCGCCTATCTGACCGCCCTGCGCATCGAACGCGCCAAGGAACTGCTCCGGACGACGAACATGCGCCTGAGCGACATCGCGATGGAGATCGGGTACAACGAGCCCAACTACTTCAGCCACGTTTTCCGCAAGACGGAGGGTGTTACACCGAAGGAATACCGCAGGGACAGCCAGAGTGAGGCATAAGCCGCCCGGTCAGTAGCCGCGGCCCGCGATGATCTCCTCCGTGAGGTTGCCCGCGTCGAAATACGTCTCGTCCACATAGGTCAGTTTCTGCGGCGTCACGCCCTTCCTGAGCTGCTCGATGATCGCTCGCACCCTCGGCCCGTGGAGCGGATTGCACTCCACGTCCAGGCTGATGTCCCCGGTCAGGATCAGGCGCAGCGCCTTGCTGCCCGCATCGAACGAGATCAGCGTCACGTCGCGGCCCGGCACGAGGCCGGCGGCGCGCAGGGCGTCGATCGCACCGTAGACCATGTTGTCGTTCTCGCTGTAGATCACATTGAACCGCAGGCCCTGCCCGAGGATCGCCTCGGTCAGCTCCTGCCCTTTGGCCTGCGTGAAATCGCCGGACTCGCGGAAGACCAGCTCCCAGTCCTCATGCGCGGCCAGACCGGCGTCCAGGCCTTCCGTGCGCCCGATCTGGGCGGAGGAGCCGATGTTGCCCTGCAGGTGCACGATCCGGAGCGGTCCGTCCCCGAGGTGCTCCTCCATCCATCTGACCGCCGTCTCCCCCTCCCTGCGAAAGTCGCTGCCGACCCAGCAGGTGAAGAGATCGGGGTCGTCCACCTCGATCATCCTGTCCACGATGATGACGGGGATCCCGGCCGCGCGGGCCTCCGCCAGCACGGTGTCCCAGCCGCGCTCGGTGGTCGGCGCGAGGACGATGTAGTCCACGCCCTGGTTGATGAAGTTGCGGATCGCCGTGATCTGGCGCTCCTGCTTCTGCTGGGCGTCGTCGATGATCAGACGGTAGCCGTTCCCGGCGGAAAAAGCCTCCTGCATGCTCCGGGTGTTGCCGTTGCGCCAGTCGCTCTCCGCGCCGACCTGGGAGAAGCCGACGACGGTCAGATCCTCGAGTGCCTGCGCCGGAGTGTCGCTTCCGCCGCCGCACCCGGACAGCGCCAGGCAGAGGGCAGCCATGATCAGGATCAGCCGGCAGCTCTTCATGCTTCGTTCTCCTCCTTCCGGATCGCGGTCACGCCGCCGCGCGGCAGCCGAACGGTCACGGTCGTTCCGACGCCGCGCTCGCTCTCAAAGGACAGACCGTAGGGCTCGCCGCAGTACAGGCGGATCCGCTGGTGCACATTCTTGAGGCCGAGGCCGCTGTGATGTTCCTCATATACGCCGGACTGCAGCTGCGCCAGCTGCTCCGGGCTCATGCCCGCGCCGTTGTCCCGCACGCGCAGCACAATGCTCTCCCCCTCCGCGCCGCCGGTGATCGCGATCGAGCCGAGCCCGCGGCGATTTTTGATGCCGTGATACAGGGCGTTTTCGATCAGGGGCTGGAGGATCAGCTTGGGCACGGGGCAGTCCTGGATCTCCTCCGCCACGTCGATGGACCAGGTCAGGATGTCGCTGTAGCGGATCTGCTGGATCTCCAGATAGGCCCTGGACTGGTTCAGCTCCGAGCGCAGGGAAATGATGTCCTCCCCGCGGTTGAGGGAGTTGCGGAAGAACGTGCTCAGGCTGGTGACCATGTCGATGACGTCCTCCCCGCGGTCAGACTCGGCGAGGATGGCGATGGAGTCGAGGGTATTGTAGAGGAAGTGCGGGTTGATCTGCGCCTGCAGGAGCTCGAGCTCCGCCCGGTGCAGGGACTGCTGGTCCTGGCGCTGCTTCTCCATCAGGGAGGTGATCCGGTCCGCCATGCGGTCGAAGTTCCGGTCGAGGGTCTTGAGCTCCGCATAGTCCGTGCGGACAGGCTCGCTGTTGAAGTTGTCCGCCCCGAAGCGCTCCGCCTTCTCCGACAGGGCGCTGATGGGCGCCGTGATCCGGCGGCTGACCCGCACGGAGTAGAGCAGGAGCATCGCGACTAGGAGGGCGGCCGCGGCGCTCGCGGCGATGATGAGGTAGGTGCTCTGCCGGTTGATGACCCCGCGCAGGCGGGCCAGTTCGCGCACCTCGTCGCCGAGGAAGTCGTGCATGTAGTTCTCGATCAGCTTGGTCAGGCCCGTCTCGCCGCGGATGTTGCGGTCGAGCAGTTCCATGCGCAGGTCGTACGATTCGGTGCGCGCGATCTCTTCCATATACATCCGCAGGTTCCGGCACATGTCGAGCATGCTCTTCACGCGCCAGCGGTTGTCCGGGAGGGTGGTCTCCTCCGAGAGCCTCGTGAGGACCGTCTCCGCGTCGTCGAGCTCCCGCATGGGCAGTTCCGCCTCGGACTGTCCGCTGCGGGGGCGGATCACGTGGTTGTACATCTCATGGTCGATGGTGCTCTTGAATTCCTTGTTGAAGTCGGCGGCCGTGTTGGCGCAGGAGAGGACGCCCGAGTACTGCGCGTTGATGCCGATGAGCATCATGGTCAGCACCACGGTGATCACGATCATCGCGGCGGAAACCGCGAACATCAGCCTGCGGATCTGCTGCCGGATGGTTCTGCCTGCCGTCATGGCGCTCCTCCCCTCTTCCCGTGCCGCATGATTGTATCAGTATAGCACATGTCGGGCCGATTTCGATGCCCCGCGGACCAACTTCGGAAAAAAGTGTCAGGTTCAAAAGAAAGTGTCAGACCGCGCGCCGGGAGAGACGGATCAGAACAAAATCTTACAGGAAACATCGAAAAAAAGCGAATGAAAACACGCGCGCGTCCCTCTATAATAAAACCATCAAAGCCTCGGAACGGGGCGAAAAAACGGGAGGTCATACACCATGAAGAAAATCGTCATTCTGCTTCTGGCAATCGCGCTGGTTCTCTGCGCCTCTGCCGCCCTCGCTGATGGCGAGCTGATCAAGGTCGGCGTCATCAACCTGGATCCCTCCGAGTCCGGCTACCGTGAAGCCAATGTCCGCAATCTGCAGGAAACCTTCACTGTCGAGAACGGCTATGATGCCACCTTCATCACCGCTCCCACCGCCGACAAGCAGCTGGACGCCTTCCGCAGCTTCATCACCGCTGACGTGAAGTACATCCTCGTATCTGCCGCCGAGACCACCGGCTGGGACGAAGTCCTCGAGGAAGCCCAGGAAGCCGGCATCAAGGTCTTCCTGTTCGACCGCATGATCGAGTGCGATCCGAGCCTCTACACCGCCGCTGTCGTCTCCGACATGCGCGTTGAGGGTGAGACCGCTGTGGCCTGGCTCGAGAGCCTTAACCTCGAAGAGTACAAGATCCTGCACATCCAGGGCCAGCTGGGCAGCGCCGCGCAGATCGGCCGCAGCGATCCCCTGACCGAGAAGTGCGCCGCGGAAGCCAACTGGACCATCGTCCGTGAAGGCACCGGCGGCGACAGCTGGGATCCCAACGAAGCCCGCAAGATCGCTGAGGCCGCTCTGGATGCCGGCGAAGAGTTCAACATCGTGTACGCCGAGAACGACGGCATGGCTGACGGCGTTGTGGCCGCTCTGGACGCCAAGGGCATCACCCACGGCGTTGGCAAGGACGTCATCATCATGGGCTTCGACTGCAACAAGTGGGCGCTTGAGAAGCTGCTCGCCGGCGAGTGGAACTATGACGGCCAGTGCAGCCCCTTCCAGGCCACCAAGATCGACGAACTGATCAAGGTCCTCGAGGCGGGCGGCTCCATCGCCGACCAGCTCAACGACCTCAACCAGATCATCTCCGTTGAGGTTGGCTTCGACGCCACCACCATCACCCAGGAAGACATCGACAAGTACGGCCTGTAATCCCCATCGCACGACATGGCGCGGTATGAACGGACGGTGACGCGCGTTCATACCGCGCTTTCTTTCAGAGTATGATCGGAGGTCGGGAAAGTGCAACAACAGATACCTGTCGAAAACGCCGTGCTGGCCATGCGCGGGATATGCAAGCGGTTCCCCGGTACCATCGCGCTCAACCAGGTGGATTTCACGCTGCGCAAGGGTGAGGTCCACGCGCTGATGGGCGAAAACGGCGCCGGCAAGTCAACGCTGATCAAGGTGCTGACCGGTGTGTACGAGAAGGAAGGCGGCAGCATCTGGATCGACGGCAGTCCCGACGAAGCGCGCATCCACTCGCCCCAGGACGCCCAGGAAGCCGGCATCAGCACGGTCTATCAGGAGATCACCCTCTGTCCGAATCTGACCGTCGCCGAGAACATGTTCATCGGACGGACAAAGGGCGCCTTCACGCACTGGCGGCGGAACAACCAGCGGGCGGACGAGCTCCTGGCCAGCCTCGGCATCCCCGCGCGGGCCAAGCAGGAGCTCTCCCACTGTTCCATCGCCGTGCAGCAGATGGTCGCCATCGCGCGCGCGGTGGACACGAACTGCAAGGTGCTCGTCCTCGACGAGCCGACCTCCTCCCTGGATGACAAGGAGGTCGAGATGCTTTTCAGCCTGATGCGCGACCTGAAGAGCCGCGGCATCGGCATCATCTTCGTCACCCACTTCCTCGAGCAGGTCTATGAGATCAGCGACCGGATCACGGTCCTGCGCAACGGCGAGCTCGTGGGCGAATACGAGACCTCCCAGCTGCCGCAGGTCGAGCTTGTCGCCCGCATGATGGGCAAGGATCTGAGCAACGTGGTCGATCTGGAGCAGGTCGGCCGCAAGAGTTCCGGCGGCGACCAGGTGGTCTACGAGGCCCGGGGCCTCTCCAGCTCCGAGTGCCGTCCCTTCGATTTCAGGATCCGCCGCGGCGAGGTCAACGGCTTCACCGGTCTGCTCGGCTCCGGCCGCAGCGAGAGTGTGCGCGCCATCTTCGGTGCAGACCGCGTCACCGGCGGCAAAGTCACGGTGAAGGGCGAGCGCGTCCGGATCTCCAGCCCGCACGACGCCATGAAGCACGGCATCGGCTACCTGCCCGAGGACCGCAAGCGCGACGGCATCATCGCGGACCTGTCCGTCCGGGAAAACATCATCCTAGCCCTTCAGGTCATGCGGGGCTTCTTCCGCCCCATGTCAAAGGCGGAGATGAACGCCTTCACCGATGAGTACATCAAGGCCCTGCAGATCAAGACTGCCTCGCAGGACACGCCGATCAAGTCCCTCTCGGGCGGCAATCAGCAGAAGGTCATCCTCGCCCGCTGGCTGCTGACACACCCGGATTACCTGATCCTCGACGAGCCGACCCGCGGCATCGATGTCGGCACCAAGATCGAGATCCAGCGCCTCGTGCTGAAACTGGCGGAGGAGAACATGAGCGTCACGTTCATCTCCTCCGAGATCGAGGAGATGCTGCGCACCTGCTCACGCCTGATCGTCATGCGCGACCGGAAGATCGTCGGCGAACTGACCGGGGACGAATTGACGCAGAGCCATGTCATGAAGACCATCGCGGGAGGTGAAGCGTTATGAATCTCGTCCGCAAGACCAAATCCGTCGCCGCACAGCTGGCGATCCCGCTGGTCGCCCTGACGCTGCTCCTGCTGTTCAACCTCATCCGCGATCCGGGCTTCTACTCCATCACGATCAACCCCAACAACGGCACGCTGGACGGCAACATCATCAGCATCATCGGCAGCGCCAGTGAGTTGGTGATCATCGCCATGGGCATGACGCTGGTCACGTCGGCCTGCGGCGGACAGGACATCTCCGTCGGCGCGGTCGGTTCGATCGCCGGCGCCGTCTTCGTCAAGGTGCTGCTGGACTGGTTCGGCGCGATCAACGTCTTCACGGTGGCTGCCGCGCTGGTCATGTGCTGCCTGACGGCCGTGGCCTTCAAGCTGTTCAACGGCACCCTGGTGGCGGTCTTCAAGATCCAGCCGATGATCGCGACCCTGATTCTCTTCTCCTGCGGACGCTCCATCGCCTACTGGATCACCGGCAGCGCGACGCCGCGTGTCGACAGCCCGATCATCGCCGCCATGGGCCAGAACATCCCCGGCATCCCGATCCCGACGCCGATCTTCGGCGTGCTGATCATGGGCGGGCTGATGGCGCTGATCTTCCGCTTCACCAACCTGCGCCTGTACACCCAGTCGGTCGGCATCAATCAGGGCGCGGCCAGGCTGAACGGCATCCATCCCATCATCGTCAAGCTCCTGAGCTTCGTCCTCCTCGGCGTCTGCGTCGGCGTCGCCAGCGTGATCGGCATCGCCCGCATGGGCCAGCTGAGCCACCAGACACTCCTGGACAGCTATGAGATGGACGCCATCCTCGCGGTCGCCATCGGCGGCAACAGCCTGGGCGGCGGCAAGTTCAAGATGGCCGGCAGCATCATGGGCGCCTACATCATCCAGACGCTCAATACGACGCTGAACGCCATGATCACCAACAACCCGGCCTCCATCAAGGCCGTGAAGGCGTGCGTCATCATCATCATCGTGATCGCGGGATCGCCCGTGATCAAGGAGAAGCTGGCCGCCCTGATGAGCAAAATCGACATGCGGGCTGTCACGGACCGCATCTCCCGCCGCTTCGGCGCGATGTTCGACGACATCGGCGGCGTCGTGATGACCATCGCAAAGGGTTTCGCCCTGTTCGGGCCGCCCGCGTCCCTGATCTGCGGTATCATCCTCGCCGTGTCCCGCGGGATCGGCACAGGCATTCTCACGGTCCTCGCGGGCTGCGTCCTGTCCTGGATCATCGCCTGGATCGTCTACGCGTTCGGCCAGGCGGTCGATGATCTGCACGTCATCAGCCGCCGTCACGCGGGAGACGGCGGAGCCGCGCCGAAATCGTTTTCCGACGACGAGAGCGGGGAGGTGAACTGAGATGACGGCAGCAACCGTGCGCCTTCAGAAAAGGAAGCGTGAATCGCTGACAGACGCCACGCTCCTGATGCTCATCAGCATCGCGATCTTTGTCATCATGTACGCGGTCGCCGTCCTGACGCTCGGCGACAAGGGCTTCAACAAGCCGAAGATGATGATCGACATCATCAACGAGAACGCCCACCTCCTCATCATCGGCTGCAGCCTGACCATCGTCATGATCGGCGGCGGCATCAACATCAGCGTCGGCGGCGTCATCGGCCTGACCGCCATGAGCTGCGGCCTCTTCCTCAATTGGATCAGCGGAACGATCGAAAGCCCCTTCCTGACCGTCTCTCTGACCCTCCTGGTAGCCCTCGGCATCGGCCTCGCGTTCGGCCTCCTGCAGGGCTTCATGGTCGCCACGCTCGACATCCAGCCCTTCATCGTCACCCTGGCGGGCATGGTGCTAGCCAGAGGCCTGACGAGCGTGCTGTCCGCCAAGCCAGTCACTTTCGCCAATGCGATCTTCAAGAGCTTCAAGAGCGACACCAAGATGGAGCTGCCCTTCCTCGGCACGATGAATGCCCAGGGCGTGCTGCTCTCCCCCAAGCTGGAACTCGGCGCCCTGATCGCCATCATCGTCGTGGTCCTGGTCTGGCTGCTCCTGCGCTACGCAAAGCTCGGCCGCCACATCTACGCCATCGGCGGCAACCAGCAGAGCGCCATGATGCTCAGCATCAACGTGAAGAGCACCCGCTTCTGGAGCTATGTGATCAGCGGTGTGCTCAGCGGCCTCGCTGGATTTGTGTACATCATGCACAACGCCAAGGCCGACCCGAGCAGCGTCGCCCTGCGCAGCGAGATGGACGCCATCGCGGCCTCCATCATCGGCGGAACCCTGCTGACCGGCGGCGTGGGCAACATTATCGGCACCTTCTTCGGTGTGATGATCCTCTCCACGATCCAGAAGGTCATCGGCCTGAGCGGCCTGAAGGATGCCTGGTGGCAGCAGATGGCCAGCGGCGCCATGCTGGGGCTGTTCATCGTCATGCAGAGCATCGTGCTCTCCGTCCGCGGCAAGCAGACCCTGAAGCTCCCGCCGTGGCTGAGCTTCCGCAGGAAGCCGGAGGAGCCGTCGCTGACATGATCCCGGATCCCGCATGATTCACAGTAGATGGGAATCCGTATGGCATTGCCACACATAAAGAGGGTTCTTCACGGAAAGCTCGGGAAAACCATGTGGGAGAGGGTTCCGCGCTCTGCGGAGCGCGCCAGGGGCTTTCCGATCGCCCCTGGACCCTTCGGGATCGTATCTTCCTTATTTGATGTTGAATAAAGCAATAAAACACGAAAAGAACCTTGCAATACGAGTACCTGTCCTTTTACGGAACGGCCCCGAAGGAGTCCAGAGGATTCGGAGCGCCCGGAAAACTGTCCGGGGGACAGTTTTCAGCGGAGAATGGGCGGCAGCCCCGGATCGATCGGAAAGCCCTCTGGTGCGCCCGCAGGCGCATTCCCTCATTAACGGAGTTTCCC
>JAFRPG010000092.1 GCA_017429265.1 Clostridia bacterium
AATCGGGGGGAGTTCTTTCGTATTATAAGCATAAAGTGAACGACTTCCGCGGGCAGGGTTCCGCGCTCTGCGGAGCGCGCCAGGGGCTTTCCGATCGCCCCTGGACCCTTCGGGGCCGCATCATTTAGTATGATGATCGGTACAGCCTGCACGGGGAACCTCTCCACCGCTGCGGCGGTCCCCCTCCCCTTTCAGGGGAGGTTTGGGTAACTTACTGCCCTTTTCTCCCCTGAAAGGGGAGATGTCACCGCAGTGACAGAGAGGTTTTCTCCCTTCGTTTCCCAATGCCTATCTTAACAGGTCGGCCCCGAAGGAGTCCAGAGGGCGATCGGAAAGCCCTCTGGTGCGCCCGCAGGCGCATTCCCTCACCAGCCGAGTCTTCCCTGACTGAACGTGAAGAGCCACTGATTACAGACAAATAGCCGCGTTCACGGCATCGCAGACCTGATTTGCATAAGCCATATACTTGTCCTTATCTGCGTAGATTCTTTGAGGATCCTTCAGTTCAAACGTAAAGGACGGCGAAGACGTGTTGCGCAGATTCAGTTTGACCGCGAGATGCTTGATCTTGTCATCGGTGGACACCGTTGTATTCACATACAGCGTATTCCGCTCAACACTGCTTGTTGAGTCCGCGTATACCGTGCGGTCCATATCACAGATGATCTCGCAGGCGATCACATCGTCATACCTGATCAGCATCTTGTTGTAGCCGCTGCAGGAAATATAGTTGCCGAGACCGCGCCGGTCCGTCAGCCAGGCAAAGCACATCTGCCGATTGCGGTTGTCCATCAGCAAGCCCTTTGACCAGACAGGCTCGATCACGAGTTCGGAATGACCGGGCGCGCGGCCCGGCACCGATTTGCGCACGTCTCCGTCCTCGAACAGATACTGCGCCGATTGCTGGAAATTGTGATCATCCAGGTATTCCCGGAGCTTGGCCTGCCAGCCCAGAACCTTGTCTTTTACTTCCTTCCGGGTCTTTTCCAGGGCCTCGGCTTCCTCCTTTTTGGCCTGTTCCAGGGCTTCCGCGTTTTTCTTGTTTCGCTGCGCCTGTTCTTTTGCGGCAACGACCCTTTCCTTTCGGAGCTGACCCACGCGAATCAGGATCCAGATGAGCAGCAGAACATCGACGCCCACGAAGATGGCGGCCACGACAGGGCTCGGAGGCTGTGAGGCGGTCCGGGCAACGGCTTCATAAACAATGATGGCGTCAAAGCCCAGCCCGATGAACCAGGAGATCAACGCACCGCGTATGGAAAGCGTGGCTTTCGATCTTTTCAGCATGAAGATGGTCAGGGCCCAGAAGATCACCATGGGCATGCCTCCTTGTCAGTCAGGCAGCGGACGCAGCTGCTTTTTTTGTCTTCAAGGATAGTTCGGGAAGGCAGGGGTTCCGCGCTCTGCGGAGCGCGCCAGGAGCTTTCCGATCGATCCGGGGCTGCCGCCCATTCTCCGCTGAAAACTGTCCACCGGACAGTTTTCCGGGCGCTCCGAATCCCTGGACCCTTCGGGAGCATGTCTTCCTTGTTTGGTATGGGGTAAAGGATCATTGAGAAAAGATACTTTCAGTCCCAAGTCTTATCATGAACGGGACGGCCCCGAAGGAGTCCAGAGGGCGATCGGAAAGCCCTCTGGTGCGCCCGCAGGCGCATACCCTTTTCAACGATATGATCTGCCAAAGTGAACGGAAAGGGTTCCGCGCTTTGCGGAGCGCGCCAGGGGCTTTCCGATCGATCCGGGGCTGCCGCCCATTCTCCGCTGAAAACTGTCCACCGGACAGTCTTCCGGGCGCTCCGAATCCCTGGACCCTTCGGGAGCATGTCTTCCTTGTTTGGTATGGGGTAAAGGATCATTGAGAAAAGATACTTTCAGTCCCAAGTCCTATCATGAACGGGACGGCCCCGAAGGAGTCCAGAGGGCGATCGGAAAGCCCTCTGGTGCGCCCGCAGGCGCATTCCCTTATCAACGACGTGAAGGACCTATTATTTTACTGGCAAACACCGTTATAGCCTGTCATTCATCGCACCGGGCGACGCTCAACGCAGGGAGGGGACCTCATGCGAGCAGTGCAGCCCGTGATCCGCGCAGAATCGCTCGGCATAGCTGCCCGGCTCCACCACCAGCACCACCATGTGCTCCGCCACGTACTTCGCCGAGGGATTGTCCTTCGGACGGAACAGGTCATCGAACGCGCGCTCCCCGATCTGCGTAACGGAGGCCGGGATGCGGATGTACTGCAGGTCATACGCGCCCAGGAAGGCCCCGTCCTCGATCGTGGTGACGGTGTCCGGGATCTCGATCCCCAGCGGGCAGAAGGCGCCCGCCCAGACCTGCGTCAGCGGGAGGATGTCGCTCTCGGTGAGGACCGGGGACGCGCGCAGCCGCAGCTCCGCCGGCAGCGGATCGGCGTTGAGGGATGCGGCGATCGAGGCCGCCTCCTCAGCGGTGAATAAAGCGCTGATCATCACCATGCCGTCGGAGATCGGCATCTGGATCACGGGATTCATCAGCATCATGCCATTGAGGTAGAATTCGATGCTCCGGCCGACATTGGCCGCGGTGACGGCGTACAGGCGCTCGGCGCCGTCATCGGTCAGTTCCAGCCAGATGTTGCTGTACCTCTCATCGTAGCTGTCGGGCCCGGAGTCGGCGCGGGCGATGTCCGCTCCGGTGAGGAAGGGGACGCCGTCCTGGTCACAGATCTCGACGGTGTCCGTCCTCAGCGCCGCGGTGAGCTTTTCGGTCAGAGCGGGGAGGGCCGAGGCCGGCGTCCCGCGGACGGGGAGCTCGATCTCCAGGTCCTCGCCGCTTACGCGCACCCGCGCGTCCGGCCAATCGGCGAGGCGCTTCCGGACGGCGCCGGGCATGTCCGCGAGCGCCTGCGCCCAGGCCGCGTCGTCCGCGTCCCCGGGCTGTACAATGGCGTACTCGAGGCGGATGCAGGCGTTGAGCGTCAGGTCCTCATGCCGGAACGTGATGCTCCCGAGCGGGGAGAAGGCCAGAAAGCCGATCCCCGTGACGGGGATCCCGTCCAGCTCGGAGGGGATGACGACGACGGCGTCGCTCCCGGTGTAGCCAGTGATGACGGCATGTTCCGCGCCGTCGGCCGCGACCTTCTCGTACACAAAGTCGCCGCAGGTCTCCGCCGCCGCGCATCCGCACAGGCAGACCGCCACGCAGAGCGCGATGGCGCGCCAAAGCCGTCTGATCGTCATGGATAACACCTCCGGGGCTGTTTTGTGTACGGAGATGAGAAGGTATGCGCCTGCAGGCGCACCAGAGGGCTTTCCGATCGCCCTCTGGACTCCTTCGGGGCCGACCCGTAAAAGAAGGATTTTGAGGATTGTCAGTTTTTGAGAGATTGTCAGGTTCTATTCTCAGCCTTGCCCGACAGCTGACAAGGAAGATGCGATCCCGAAGGGTCCAGGGGCGATCGGAAAGCCCCTGGTTACCCCACGCTCCTCGTGGCGATCACATCGACACCCGTTCCGCAGACATCGGCCAGGACGACCTCGCCCGCGCGGATCGGGGCCCGGGGGCGCAGGCTCCGCAGGGCCGCCATGCACGCCGGGATCTCCGCCTTCGGGATCGGCTCGCGGGTCTTCACCGAAACCGGGACCCCGCTGCCCTCCACCTTCACCACCGCCGTCACCATCCGCACCGGGGCGGTGACCTCCTGGCGGGCATAGGTGTCCCCGCGCTTGCAGGTATTCCCTGTCACGCTGACCACCGCGCCTGTCTCATCCTGCGTCACGGTCATTCGGCAGCCCATCGGGCAGTTGATACAGGTGATGATTCTCTCGCTCATTTGCCGCTCACCTCCAGGCTCACGGTGATGTCATCGGTGACGCCGGCCAGCTGCTCCTTCTTCACGGTGAGGGCGACCATCTCGCCCGGGGTGAAGATCATCTGCCGCTTGCGGGCGAGCTCCCGGCCGCCGGATTTCACGGTGACCGCCGCGTTGCGCACGACGCCCGCCGGGCGGAACATCAGCGTCACATCGCCGTCCGGGTGCAGGCGCTGCGGCACGACGCCGCGCACGCCATCGCCGTCGAGCACGGCGACGGTCAGGCCCTCCGCCTTCTCCCCGCGCAGATAGGCCGCGGCGGCCTTCCCCGCGCGAAAACTCTCGTCCGAGACGAAGTCCACCAGATCGTGGACGTGCAGGACGTTGCCGCAGGCGAAGACGCCGGGCACGCTGGTCTGCAGGGTGTCGTCCACGACGGCGCCGCTGGTCACCGGGGAGAGGGCCACGCCCATGCGCTGGCTCAGCTCGTTCTCCGGGATCAGGCCGACGGAGAGGAGGAGGGTGTCGCAGTCGAAGTTGATCTCCGTGCCGGGGATCGGCTTTCTCGCGGCGTCCACCTGCTGCACCGTCACGCCCTCGAGGCGCTCGCGGCCGCGGACCTCGGTCACCGTGTGGCTGAGGTAGAGCGGGATGCCGTAGTCCTCCAGGCACTGGACGATGTTCCGGTTGAGGCCGGAGGAGTAGGGCATCAGCTCGACGCAGGCCAGGACTTTCGCGCCCTGGAGGGTCATGCGCCGCGCCATGATCAGGCCGATGTCGCCGGAGCCGAGGATGACCACGCGCCGGCCGGGCATCAGACCCTCCATGTTGACGAACTTCTGGGCCGCGCCCGCGGTGTAGATGCCGGCGCAGCGGGTGCCCGGCGTGCCGAGGGCGCCGCGCGGACGCTCCCTGCAGCCCATGGCGAGGATGACCGCCCCGGCCTCATAGACCTGCAGGCCGTCCTTTTTGGACACGGCCGTGACCCGTTTCTCCCCGTCCACGCTGAGCACGGTGGTGCCGCAGCGGACGTCCAGGCCGAGCTCCTCCGCCTTCGCGATGTCGCGGGCCGCGTACTCCGGGCCGGTGAGCTCCTCGCCGTAGCGGTGCAGGCCGAAGCCGTTGTGGATGCACTGGCGGAGGATGCCGCCGGCCTCGTCCTCACGCTCGAGGATCACGAGGTCCTCCACGCCGGCCTCCCGCGCCGCGATGCCGGCCGCAAGCCCCGCGGGGCCGCCGCCGATGATCACCAGGTCCTTTCGGACCTTATCAATCTCACTCATATCAGATCTCCCCCACAAGCATCCGGCTCTCGCCGCTTCCCTTGGTGATGGCGGTCTTGGGCAGGCCCAGCTCCTCCGCGAGGATGTCCACCACGCGCGGGGCGCAGAAACCGCCCTGGCAGCGGCCCATGCCCGCGCGGCAGCGGCGCTTGACGCCGTCCACCGTGCGCGCGCCGACCGGCCGGCGGATCGCGGCGCGGATCTCCGCCTCGGTCACGACCTCGCAGCGGCAGATCAGCTGTCCGTTGAGCGGATCCTTCCGCACGGCCTCCGCCTGCTCCTCCGCGGTCATCTCATTGAAGGGCTTCGCGCGGCGGTACGGGGCCGCCGTCTCCTCCCGCGGCTTTGCGGGGAAGGCCTCGTCCGCGAGGATGGCCGCGGCGAGCTCCTCCGCGATGGCCGGAGCGCTGGTCAGGCCGGGGCTCTCCACGCCCACCGCCTCCCAGCAGTGCGGCGCGGTCCGGCCGACGAGGAAGTCGCCCCTGTCCTCGTGCGCGCGGATGCCGGAGAAGTTCGTCACCGCGGTGCGCAGGGAGACGCCGGGCCAGGTCAGCTTCGCCTTGGCGAACACGTCGGCCAGGCCCTCCGCCGTCGTCGCGACGTCGAGGCCGTCGGGGATGTCCTCCGCCGTCGGGCCGAGGAGGACGTTCCCGTGCACGGTCGGGGTCACGAGGACGCCCTTGCCCATCTTCGTCGGGCACTGGAAGATCGTGCGGGAGAAGGGCGGGGTCTCCGGATGGTCAAGGACGTCGTACTGGCCGCGGCGGGCGGTCAGATGGCGCTTGTCGGCGGAGACCTGGTTGTGCAGGCGCGCCGAGTCGATGCCCGCGCAGTTGAGCACGCAGCGGCAGGCGATGTCGCCCTCCGCCGTGTGGGCGAGCCAGCCGCTTTCGGTCTGCGTGAGCCCGAGGACTTCGGTGTCGAAGCGGAACTCGGTGCCGTTGAGCGCCGCGTGGTCCGCGAGGGCGAAGACCAGCTCGTAGGGGCTGACGATCGCGGAGGTCGGGGCCTCGAGGGCGCAGACCGCCGCGGGGTTCAGGTTCGGCTCCATGCGGAGGAGCTCCTCCCTCTCCACGATGCGCAGGCCCGGGACGCCGTTGGCCTGCCCTTGGGCGAGGAGGTTTTCGACCGTGGCGCGGTCGGCCTCGTCAAAGGCGACGACGAGGGCCCCGCAGGCGCGGAAGGGCACCTGCAGCTCGGCGCACAGGGCCGGGTACATGCGCGCGCCCAGGACGTTCAGCCGGGCCTTCTCGCTGCCGGGATGGGCGTCGAAGCCCGCGTGCACGATGCCGCTGTTGGCCTTCGAGGCGCCCTCGGCCACATCCCCGGCGCGCTCGACGACGAGGATGTCGGCCTTTGTGCGCAGGGAGAGGGCGCGCGCGGCCGCGCAGCCCACCACGCCCGCGCCGATGATCAGGATGTCGGTGTAAGTCTGCATGTCAAGTTCCTTTCGGTCAGTCGTTCAGGGCGCGCCAGGCGTCCAGGTCCAGCCAGCAGGCGGGGCGCACGGCCATGGGCGCGACGTTCAGGGCCCGGTTGTCGCTGAGTTGGCCGCTGGCATAGACAAAGGCGGCAAAGGTGTGGTCGGAGCCGGGGGAGCGCAGCCACCACCAGCAGCAGGTCCACTCGTTCTCCTCCAGGCCGTCCTCCTGCATGACCACCCCGCGGGCCTTCGTGTGCGGGGTCGGGACGCAGCGGCGGGCATCCCGGTTCGGCAGGTATTCCGCGGCCTCCATGAAGCTGAGGAGGAAGAGGCGGTCGTAGGTGGTCGGGTCGTCCGAGGTGGACGTCGGGATATGCTTGCCCCGCCCGTTGTCCACCTCGGTGACGGGGATGGCGGCGAGCTGTTCCTTCGTGAAAGCCTTCTCCGCGAAGGTCTTGTTGAGCCAGCCGCGCAGGCCGCAGCGCTCCCAGTCGGTTTCCTTTTCGGACGGGTCGAAGAACTGCATGTCCAGGCCGAGGACGCTGAGCAGCAGGGCTTTTCCGTCCCGCACGTCAAGGACGAGCCACTCGATGGGCTCGCGTCCGTTCGAGTTGATGTCATCCTGATTGTAGGTCCCGAATACGATCACGTCGCCGGGTTTCGGGTCGGCCGCCTCCTCCGCGAGGGAGGAAGCGCACAGGGTCATCGCCGCGCACAGCGCGAGAAGAGCGCAGACAAAGCGCCGGAGCTTTTTCATACTATCGCCTCCTTTTGATCCGATTATACACCATCTCCGCCCGGCGCGCAATGGCGGAAAGAAACGATGCCACAATTCCGCAAGCTTTTGTAACGTTTCGGGGGAGACGCCGATCGTCCACAGGCTTTTCCACAGAAAAAGGCCGGTTATCCACAGGAAATCCGGCCAAAAGTGCAAAACTCTTTGCAATTTGTGAAAGTTTTCCACACTTTCCACAGGTTTATCCACAGGGTATGTGGATTCTTTTGGTTTCTCGCGGAGAGTTGGGGAAAACCAAATGGGAGGGGTTCGCGCTCTGCGGAGCGCGCCAGGGGCTTTCCGATCGCCCCTGGACCCTTCGGGATCCCCTCTTCCTTGACTATTGTCGGGCAAGGCTGAGAAACCGTACCTAACAATCCTTAAAACCTGACAACTCCCAAAGACTATCTTAACGTGACGGCGCCGAAGGAGTCCAGAGGGCGATCGGAAAGCCCTCTGGTGCGCCCGCAGGCGCATCCCCTCATCGCCGGTGTTTCCCAGGCTGAACGTGAAGACCCATTCCTTTGCGGAAAAGCGGTTCCTTCTGTTCTGACGGCTACAGCTCCACCGGCAGATCGCTCTCGCTGAAGACATCGTCCCCGGGGAGGCCGGCCTTGCCGTCGGCGGACGGAGGGCCGCCGCTGACACGGATCGTCATGAAACCGTCCTCGTCGAAAAGGATCGTCAGCGTCGAGGCCGGGCGCACCATCGCGACGACCTCGGTATCCCGGCAGCGGGCGCGGCGCGCGAACTCGACCGCGGTCTCCGCACGGCCCCAGAAGTGCATCGGGATCAGCAGCCGCGGCTTGACCGACATGATGAAGGTGTTGGCCCCGGCGTCGAACATCCGCCCCTGCCGCGGGTCGACGGGGAAGAACGCGATGTCGATCGGCTCCCCGCTCAGCGGCACGAGGGCGCGGTTGAACTCCTCCTCCGCCTCCTCGATCTCCGCGACCGTGGATTCCTCCCGCCAGTGCCAGAAATTGAGGTCCCCGGCGTGGAAGATGCGGATCCCGTCCAGATCCACGAGGAAGGACACGCCCAGGTCCGTGGAGTCGAAGGCCTTCACCTTCACCCGGTGGCCGAAGGAGACCGCGTCGCCGGGGGCCATGCGCTTGCCGCGCACGCCGATGGGCATGTCGTGGCTGACGACGTAGGTGACCGGGAAGAGGCGGTGCCAGTTCATGACCTCGGGGTCGAAGTGGTCGGGGTGGGCGTGGCTGATGAAGACGTAGATCTCGTCGTAGTTTGCGAAGTCGGCCGGGTCGATGCGCTTGTTCTCGGCCAGCTCGCGGTTCTCCCCGAGCCAGTAGTCGAAGATCAGCAGCACCCGGTCCAGGGCACAGGAAAAGCCGCTGTGCAGGTAGTAGGTGACTTTCAGCGTCCGTTCCACGGCTCTCCCCTCCCTTCCGACGGGCTTCGTTTCATGCGAAAGACTGTTGCGATTTCTGCATCATTATGCCACACAACGCACACAATGTCAAACGAAAATGACATAAAATCGCTATAAATCCCCATTTTTTGACAAGAAATCGTCGAAAACGCGGCGCCCATCCCCACTTTTGTCACATTTTGGCGCTGTCCGGCAATGTTTCACGTGAAACAATCGGCGCGCGGCGGGGCACGGTGAACACCTCGCCCAGGGACAGCGACCACAGGAGCAGGCGCTCCGCGGGGCGCCCGGTCAGCTGCGCCACGGCCTCCGCGTACCAGTTCAGCTGCTCCGTATGGCGGGCGATGAAGAGATCGCGGTCCTCGATGCGGTCGGTCTTGTAGTCGAGGAGAGTCCAGGTCTCCCCCGTGAGGAAGGCCGCGTCGATGATGCCCTGCAGGATCGTCTGCCCGCCGGACGGGTCGTCCCCGAGGAGGAGGTTGAAGCGCCACTCCCGCTCCACGCGCGGGGAGGCGAGCATCTCCCGCCCGGGCTCCGAGCGGAAGAAGGCCGCGCACTGCCGCAGCGAGACGAGGGCGGCCTCCTGCTCCGTGAGGATGTGCTTCTCCCGCATGTCCCGCAGGGCGTCGGCGAGGACGCTCAGGAGACGGCCGTCCCCGGCCTCCCGCAGGGCGTCCAGGGGGACCAGCGACAGGAAGTGATGGTTCGCGGTGCCACGCTTCGCACCTCCGGCCTGATGGCGGCCCTCGACGAGCCAGTCCGGCTCCGCGGGGACCTCGCTGAGGAGGATCGGGGTGCGGAGCAGGTCCTCGCGGCGCTTGTCCTCGGCGGTCTCCTCGTCGTCGTCCGGGGGCTCCAGGCTTCTGCGAACGAGGGAGGAGACGCTCGTCTTGAGCGGCCGGGCGGACAGGCCTTCCCGCTCCGCGAGCAGACCGTCCCACCACTTGAGGGAGCCGACGGCCGCACCGGCGACGGACGTCGCGAGGGCCGGGGCCGCAGCCTCCGCCTGTTCGTTCTCCCGTGCCTCCTCCCGGACGACCGAAAAGGGGCTGTCCGCCTCGTCCGCCAGGTCGGATGCGGCCTGGATCAGCCAGTCGGCCATCGAGGTGACCTCGGCGGCGCGGGCGGCGTCCGGCGTGCGGGACCAGGCGTCGGGCTCCTTGTCGCCGGGGCAGGCGATCACGAGCAGGCGGTCCTGGGCGCGCGTCATCGCGACGTAGAGGACGCGGCAGCGCTCGGCGCGCTCGTCCTCGTCGAGGGTCTGCGCGAAGAGGCGCTCGGCGTAGCACGGGCGGCGGATGCCAAGGGTACGGTTGACGTAGGGGAGGCAGACGCCGAGGTTCCGGTGGATCAGCGGCAGGCCGTTCTTCCGCCCGTGGATCGGCGACTCCAGGTCGAGGAGGATCACAACCGGGAACTGCAGGCCCTTCGACTTGTGGATCGTCATCAGGCGGACGTCGTCCTCGTTCTCGCCCATCTGGTGGGCGCTGCGGCCGTCGTCGCTCTCCATCTCGCCGCTGATCTCGTCGAGGAAGGCCGCGAGGGTCGACTTCCCGCGAGCCTCCATGTCGTCGGCCTTGCGGGCGAGGATGCGGAGGTTCCCCTGGCGCTGCTCGCCGCCGGGCCGCGCGCCCATCGCCGCGTACAGGCCGCTCTCCCGGAGGAGGTACCAGATGTACTCGTGCAGGCGGAGGGTCTCCCGCCGGAAGCGCCACTCGCGCAGGGTTTCCCGGCAGCGGCGGCATTTTTCGGCCAGGGCTCCGGTCTCCTCCTCCCCGCACATGGCGAAGAAGGCCTCGTGCCAGCGGTACTGCTTCTTCGGATATCGGCGGCGGATCTCGCCGAGCTCGCGGTCGGTGAAGCGGAAGGGGGAGCCCTTCATCACGGCGAGGAGGGCGATGTCGTCGGTCGGGGACTGCATCACGACGAGGAGGCTGTGGAAGGCGCGGATCTCCGGCAGGTCGAAGAAGGCGTCGCGCCCGTCGTAATAGACGGGGATGCCCTGCTCGCGCATCCGGTGCACAACGGACTCCCCCTGGCGGCTCAGCCGCGGCATCAGGATCGCGATGTCCCCGCAGCGGTACTTCCCGCCGCCGGGCTTTTCCGAGCCGACGACGGAGCGGATTTCGCGGACGGCCGCGTCGACAGAAAAGGCGAGGCGGGCGGAGGCGTTTGCCTTCGCGCTTTCGAGGATGCGGACGGTGACCGGGGCGTTTCCGCCGTCGGTGCGGCCCTGCACGAGGCGGTCGTCGGGCGAATAGTCGATCTCGTTGGCCCCGCCGGACATCGCGCGCCCGAACACGGCGTTCACCGCGTCGATGACCGGCTCGGCGGAGCGGAAGTTCTGCGAGAGGAAGAGAGCCCGCTGCGCCGCGTTCTGCGCGCGGGAGAAGGCGGCGATCCGGTCGATGAAGAGCGTCGGGTTCGCCTGGCGGAAGCGGTAGATGCTCTGCTTCACGTCGCCGACGAGGAAGAGGTTCGTGACGTCCCCCTGCAGGGCCGCGATGATGTCGTTCTGGATCTGCGAGACGTCCTGGCACTCGTCGACGAAGATGTGCTCGTAGGCGTCGGCCCAGCGCTCGCGGTACTCGGGCCGCTTCTCGTCCGTCAGCAGATCGTAGGTCATCTGCTCCATATCGCTGAAGTCGATGACCCGCTCCTCGCGCTTCCTCGCGATGAACAGCTCGTGCGTGCGGACGGTCAGGCGCTGCAGGCTGCGCAGGGACGAGGCGATCTGCCGGACGTCGCGCTCCAGCTCGTCCGCGGGACGGGATACGGCAGCGGCGTCCTCGCGCAGTTCCCCGACGGCTTCCAGCAGGGTATTGCGGGCCTTCTTCCAGCCCTCGTGCCAGGCGGCGGTCGCGGGGGCGGGTTTCGTGACGGGGAGGGCGCGCGAAAACTTCTCCGGCAGGAGGGTGACGGCGAGGGAAACGTCGCCCCTCTCCGCAGCGTTGAGGGCGGGCGTGAGGAGGTCGGTGTCGGCGTCCACGGTCGCGGTCAGTTTGGCGACGGCGAGGGGGTCGTCCATGGTGCGCGCGTAGAGGGCGAGGGACTGCCGGATGCCAGCGAGAGCACCCACCCACCGCTCGCGGACGGCCCGCATCCAGTCCTGGTCCTCAACCGGCAGTTTTTCCGCGGCGGCGACCTTCTCCTCCAGCCAGTCGAAGGGCTTTGAGAGAGCCATCAGGAAGTGGTAGAGCCGGTCGTTCATCGCGAGGATCTCCGCCACCGTGAAGGAGGCGCCGAAGTCGCGGAAGGCTTCGGTCCCCTCGGTCAGCAGCTCGTTGAGGGCGGCGCGGGCGGACTCGTCGAAGAGCCGTGCCTTTTCGTCGTCCCGGCAGACGCGGGCCGTGGGGTCGATCAGGGCGGCCTGGAACTCCTCGCGCAGGAAGCGCTGGCAGAAGGCGTGGATCGTCCCGATGTCCGCGACCTCGAGGTCGGCCATGGCCCGGTCGATGCGCTCCGGGGCCTGGGCGGCGCACTCCTGGAGGCGCCTGCGGAGACGCTCCTTCATCTCCGCCGCGGCCGAGCGCGTGAAGGTGACGATCAGCATGCGGTTGATCCGGTCCCCCTGCAGCACGAGGCGCACGATGCGCTCCACCAGCACGGCGGTCTTGCCGGACCCCGCCGCCGCGCTCACCAGCAGCGTATGGTTGTCCGCATAGATCGCGGTGATCTGATCATCGGTGAACTCCAAGGCCGCTCCCTCCTTCCCGGTGAGGAGATTGTAGCACAATGTTTCACGTGAAACAAGCGGAGGAAGGCGCAGGATCCGGAAAGCAAAACCGCCGGCCTGCGCCGGCGGCTGTCGGGATCCGATTGCCTCTCACCACACGCCCTCGCCGAGCATGCTCTCGCTGTAGATGGCGCGGTAGCGGGTGGGCGTGCAGTTCTTGTGCTTGCGGAAGATGCGGTTGAACGTCGCGATGCTGCCGAAGCCGGCGGCCTTCGCGACATCGCCGATCGGTTTTTCGGTGTGGATCAGGAGGTTCGCCGCCTCGTTGACCCGCTTGACCAGCAGATAGTCCGTGAAGGAGATCCCGAAGTAGTTCTTGAAGGCCCTGGAGAAGTAGTACTTGGAGTAGCCCGCGAAGGCCGCGGCGGCCTCCAGCGTCACATCCTCCATGTAGTGGTTGGCCAGGTAGTTGATCGTCATGTTCATGATCTCCGGGTCGATGCTCCGGTGGGCGTCCTCCGCCGCCGCGGGGGCCGTGGGGGCGTACTGCGCCGTGATCGTGGCATAGACCTGGAGAAGGTACGCATAGCACTGCGTGTTCCACATGGGCTTGTGCTGGAAATAGCAGTCCACCAGCTGCTGCAGGATCTTGATCACCTGGCTGCGCACCGGAGAGCTGCTGTCCAGGTAGATCGGTTGCTGGGTGATCTGCGACACCTGCTGCATGTCCTGCAGGCTGTACAGGGGCGTCGGCTCAAACAGGATCAGGTAGCGGAGAATGTCGCTGTCCTCGGTGAGGTCGTGGGGCAGGTTGGGGGGGATGATGAGGATCTCATCCGCCTCCACCCTGTACTCACGGTCCGCCAGCCGGTAGACGGAGGCACCCCGGTTCGGCATAATGATCTCCACCGCGGAGTGCGTGTGGGTCTCAAAATGGGCGGCCACATCCGATGGCCAGACCCGGACAGAGGAATGCTCGAGGTAGGTGATGAACTCCTGCCGTCCCTGCAGGACGCGGAAACCGTCCGGAAAGCGCTTCCTCTCGGAGGGTCCTGTTGGCTGCTTCTGCTGCATACGCATTTCCTTTCGCGGGGGGTCGGGCGTCTGTCACGGGAGGCTTCTTGCGGTGCCGGGTCAGCCCTTCACGCTGCCCAGGGCCATGCCGGTGACGAAGTAACGCTGGAGGAAGGGGTAGATCACCAGGATCGGCAGAGCGGTGACGACGGTGGTGGCACACTGCACGGTACGGGACGAAACGCTCTGGCGGGAGAGGGCGTTGGCGGCGTCGATGCTGCCGTTGGCCAGGTTCGAGGTCTGTCCGGCGGTCTGCACCTTGATCATCAGGTAATACTGCAGGGTGTACAGGTCCGGGGTCTTGAGGTTGTACATCATCGTGTCGAACCAGGAGTTCCAGGCGCCCACGGCCACGAACAGGGCCACGGTGGCCAGCACCGGCGCGCACAGCGGGAAGATGATCTGCCAGTAGATGCGCAGGTCGCCCGCGCCGTCGATGCGCGCCGATTCAACCAGCTCGTTGGGCAGGCCCATGATGTAGGTCCGCAGCACGATCATGTTGAAGCAGGAGAACATCGAGGGGATGATGTAGACCCAGAAGGTGTCGTGCAGACCCAGGGTCCGGCTGACCAGAAGGAAGTTCGGGATCAGGCCCGCGTTGACATACATGGTCATGACCATGACCAGGGTGATGAACTTGCGCAGCACGTACTCCCGCCTGGACAGGGCGAAGGCCAGCATGCCGGTCCAGAAGAGGTTGAGCGCCGTGGTGATGATGGTCTTCGCGGCGGAGATGCCCGCGGCCTTGTACAGCTGGGGAGTCATGACCTCCTTGTAGCTGTCCGTGGAGAAGACACGGGGCCAGATGTGGATGCCGGCCTTGGCCGCGTCGGTACCGTCGTTGAAGGAGTAGGCTACGGTGTTGAGCACCGGGTAGAGGGTGATGGCCATCAGCACCACCAGCAGCACCGTGTTGAAGACCGGGAAGCCCAGGTCGTGCTCATAGCGGAACAGGTACAGGATCCCGATGCACACGATCATCAGCAGGGCGGCGGCGATGTAGAAGACGGCCCGCCAGGCGCCCATGCCGGTCATGGGAGTCGGGAAGGAGACGGTGTAGACCTTCTCGTTCTTGCCCTTGCCGACGCGGTAGACGAACTTCTCCGCGGCGTCCTCCGCGCCTTCCGCGGCTTCGGCGCCTTCGGCTTTTTCGGTGACAGGGTCCGTGGCGGCGATCAGGTCGTCGATCAGGACGATCTCATCGTTCTTCGCGTTGACCAGGGAGGAGACGTACAGGATCCCCCCGATCAGCACGGCCGCGATCGCCAGGATGATGATGCGGCGGCGGCGGAAGACGGACTTGTCCTTCAGCTCGCTGGTGTTCTCGCGCTTCAGGCTGCTCACCAGGAAGGCCGCGGCGATGATCAGCGCGGCGATCAGGATCAGCCGGTACAGCCGCAGGGTGTTGCGCTCGTCCTGCTTGGCCTGGATCTGGGCCTTCGTGCCGCGGGACAGGCGCACCGACTGGTCGGCGTTGTAACCGAAGTTGTAGATGGTCAGCTCCTTGAACATCGCGGCCAGGGTCTCGCGGTCCGCGTCGGAGACGCCGGTGAGCGTCGGCGTATCCCCCAGCTCGTCCACGGCGATGAAGTGGGCGTCAATGTCCTGCTTAGCCAGTGCCGCGGTGATGTCGGGTATCTCACTGGCTCTGGCCACGGCGACATACAAGCCCTTCTCCCCCTCCTCGTCCAGGGGGATCAGCTGCTTGTAGTTTTTCATCGATTTCTCGTAGGTCTTGACCTCGTCCTTGTTGCAGTAGACGAGCCAGTACAGCTTGTTGCCCTCGGTGCCGGTCTGCTGACCGATCTCCTGGAGCACGAACAGACGCTTGCCGTCCACGGCGGCAGTGCCGTAGTCGGTGTTCATGGCCAGTTTGTTCGTCAGCTCGACGCGCTCGGCGTGCATGGCCTCCTTGAGAAGCGCGGCGCTCTCGTTGTTCCTGTGGATCACGTCGACCCTGTTCTGCGCCACGATGATCAGGGCGGCCAGAAGGATGATCAGGACCGTCGACATGAACAGGCTGAAGCGGAGCTGTTTGTTGCTCATGCGCGCATGCCGGCGCAGCGTGGCGGGGATATCCCCGATCCCGGGTTCCTGCTTTTTCGGAACCGAAGGTACTTTGCGTGCAATCTCCATGGTCACACCTCCTTCCCTGTCACATCAGCGAGTCTTCGCCGAGCTTCTTCGAGATGAAGTTCGCTCCGGTGAGCAGGATGATCGCGATCACACTCTTGAAGATACCGGCCGCGGTCGCCAGACCGTAATCGTTCTGGCGGATGCCGTACTCCATCACGTACAGGTCGATGGTGTAGGCGACCTGCTCGGTGGCATTGCGCTTGAGCAGGTACTGCATCTCGAAGCCGGTGTCCAGAAGGTGACCGATGTTCATGATCAGGAGGATGACGAACGTTGCGCGGATGCCGGGCAGGGTGACGTGCAGGATGCGCTGCCAGCGCCCCGCTCCGTCGATCGACGCCGCCTCATAGAGGCACGGATCGATGCCGGTCATGGCGGAAATATAGATGATCGTGCCCCAGCCGACTTCCTTCCACACATTGATCACAGCTACGAGCCACCAGAAGTAGCCGGGCGTGTTCAGCCAGTCGGGACCCTGGCGGACAATGCCGGTGGACAGCAGCAGGCTGTTGACCGGGCCCGGGCTCAGGTTGGAGCTGTCAAAGATGATCTGCGCGATGCCGACCACGATGACCATGCTCAGGAAGTGCGGCAGATAGGTGACGGTCTGCACCGTCCGCTTGAAGGCCTTCTGGCGCACCTCGTTGAGCAGGACCGCCAGCACGATGGCGGCGAGCGTGCTCAGCACCAGGTTGATCACGCTCATGGCCACGGTGTTGCGGATCGTATCCGTGAAGAGGATGGCGCCGGAACGGAACAGGCCGATCTTGTCGTCGAAGTTCTGCAGGCCGATCCAGGGCACTTCCTTGCCCTTGAGGAAGTCGGCCCAGGTGCCGCGTGCGAAGGCGATATCGCGGAAGGCATTGCTCCAGCCCCACAGCGGCGCGTAATTGAACAGAAAAACGTACAGAAGCATCGGAACGGACATGAGCACGAGCTGCCACTGGCTGCCGAGCCTCCTGAAAAAGCCCTGAACGCCAATGCTAGACCGCTGTCCCGCTCCGGTCCCTCTCCGTTGAATCGTCATGCCCATTGCCCCTTTCCGAAAAATCAGAGGGGAGAGAAGAACCTCTCCCCTCTGGGTGGTCAGTCAGGATCAGTCCGCGTTGTCAAGAACCTTGTGCGCCTCGGTGACGACCGCTTCCTGCATGTAGGCGGCGAACTCGTCGGCATAAGGCTTGATCTCAAGCACGAAGGCATCCCACTTGGCGTCGAACTCGGCCGGATCGCACTGGATCAGCTCGGGTAGCACACGGTCCTGAACCTTCAGGAAGTTGTCGTGCGCCACGGTGACGGGCGTGTAGTCGATCTGCCAGGCTTCGCCGTAGGGCGCCAGCTCGATCGGCGGATTCACGAAGTCAGCGAACTTGGAGAAGCCGTACGCGGCCAGGAAGCTCTTGTCATACTCGTTCATCAGACCGAACACGATCTCGTCCTGGTTGCCGGGCTCCCAGCAGTTGCCGGCCTTGATCACGGTGCCGCTGGGCAGGGTGATGTCGTTCATGATCCAACCCTGCTTCTTGGGGCTGGACTGGAAGATGGCGTCCGCCTTGTTGGCGAGCTTCCACTGGTTGTTCTGGGTGTTGGCATACTGCTCGGCGGTCATGTTCAGACGGCCGTTCTCGTCGACGAAGTAATCTTCGCCCTCAACGCCCCAGTTCAGGAGGATCTGCCACTCGTCGGAGAGCATCTCTTCCCACATGGCCACGATGAGCTCAGGATTCGCGCAGGTGGTGGAGATACCGAAGCCGCGGCGGACGTTCGGCAGAGAGCCGTTCAGATAGTGCTCTTCGATCTCGGCGCCGTTGACATAGTCCGGGTCATACACGAGGCCCAGGGCCACATAGGTGCGGTCGAATTTCTCGCTGTCGATCAGGGCGGAGGTGGCGGTGCCGAAGTCCCAGGCCTGGTCGAACATGCCCAGCACGGTGCCGTTGGAGATCAGGGCGATGTACTGGTCATAGCTCATGGAGAAGGTGGAGCGGTCGATGAGGCCGGCGTGGAAAGCTTCGTTCAGCTTCTTGTAGTAGGCCTTGGCATAGGGCTTATCGATGAAGGTCTCGGTCTTGAAGGGCTCGGCGGGATCGTTGCCGGTCACTTCGTAGTTCTGGTCGGTGACGCAGATGTACACCTCGCCGTCGTTCGGGCGGCCCATCAGGTGCTGCACAGGGTTGATCAGGCAGAAGTGACGCCAGTCTTCGCAGAGGATCGCGAAGCCGGTGTAGGGCGTGCCGTTCTCGTCGGTGGGGTTGGCGTCCAGGAAGCGCTCCAGGAGGTCAAAGTACTCGTCCAGGGTCTTGATGGTGGGATAGTCGTCCCACTCGAGGACCTGCTTCTGGATGAAGAAGGCGGGGCCGCCGACGGACAGCGCGATCTGGGGGCCATCCGGCAGGCCGTAGTTCGGGATGATGTAGAGGACGTCATTGCCCTCGCCGTCCTTCTCGATCAGGCGGGCCTTCTGGGGCTCGATGTGCGCCCACAGGCGGGGGGTCTTTTCGGGGCTGATGTAGTCCAGCAGGTTGATCAGCGCGCCGCCGGTAATGATCAGGTCAGCGCTGTTGCCGCCGTCGAAGAGGTCCGGATACACATCGCCGGCCAGCTGCAGGCTCAGGGTCTGGTCCAGGTCGCCCGCCAGGTAGGAGATGTTGAACTTGACTCCGAAGGTTTCTTCGATCTTCTTGTAGATCTTGTTGTCGGCCGTGGGCTGATCACCGGGATCGCCGCGGAACACGGTCAGGGTGATGGGCTCATCCGCGAACGCGATCGCGAAGGAAGCCAGCATGCACAGGGTCAGGAGCGCAGCCAGGAACTTTCTCATGATTGTACCTCCCTATGTTTTTTCTGAGCAGTCGTTCTGTCTGCTCGCTGATTCTTATTATGCATAAGGATGCACAGTCGGGAAATGGAAAATCTGGTCAACTTTTCTCATGTTTTGTCATAGGTGTGCTCAAATTTTGCGCCTGCTCATTTTTCGCTTCCCGCGGCCTGTTTCAGGGGCTGACGGGTTTTTTGCGCCGGATCCTGTGCATTATTGCGAAG
Source organism: Clostridia bacterium (assembly GCA_017429265.1). GTDB lineage: Bacteria > Bacillota > Clostridia > Christensenellales > Aristaeellaceae > RUG11272. Next base: position 18,590 of record JAFRPG010000092.1, read on the forward strand.
AATATTGAGTACAGCCCGCGGGGGCCGCGGAGCCGCTTCGGGGCCCTCCCGCGGTTGTTTATGCGCAGGGATGGCTGATCATTTTTGAGACACGTGTCCGCGAAAACACCCGCATGCCGGATCCGCGAAACACCGGACCGGACAGCGCAGTCCGATTCAGAATATGACAAGCGCAAATTATAACAAAAACGAAATTTTGGCCTTGACAAAACGCGAACATATGTTCTATCGTTTCCTCAGGCCGGGAGGCGAGAGACCCGGCCGGGGCTCCCCGGCAGGCGGCGGAGCCATTCCCGAACAGGTTCCCCGACACGAAAACAGAGAAAGAGAGGTGGTTCATCCGTGGAAGAGACCGGGCTCCGGGAGAAGGAGCCGGAGAACGGTGAAGCAGTCGGCGGCGGCACCCCCGCCGCGAAGGAGGTCCCGGACACCGGGGTCTCCGGAGAGAATGAGCGGGCCCTGCGGGAGGAGAACGCCCGCCTGCGCGCCGAGGTGAAGCGGGCGCGGGCGTCGGCGGCCCTCCGCGAGGCCCTGCTCGCCGGCGGCGCCCTGCCGCAGACCGTGGGCATCCTCGCCGGGAGCGTGGACGCGGACAGCGTCGAGCTCGACGCCTCCGGCGGCCTCCTGCGCGCGGAGGAGGTCATCGCCCCGCTCAGGCAGCGCTACGGCGGGATCCTCTTCCGCCGCACGGAGGAGATCCCGGCCCCGCCCCTGTCCCCGCCCCCGCCCCCCGGCGGCGCCCTCCTCACCCGCGAAGACCTGCGCGCCATGACCCCGGGCGAGATCAACGCCCGCTGGGACGACGTGCGCGGCGCGCTGGGAAGGCTGGGCGAGGCGGGGAGAAGGTAATTCCCGGCAAGGACCCAACGACCGAGACGAAAGGAGATTTTCACCGATGGCTGTCACGAATTTCATTCCCGAGGTGTGGAGCGCGAGGCTCCAGGAAAACCTGCACCGCCAGCTGGTCTTCGGCGGGCTGTGCAACCGCTGGTACGAGGGCGACATCAAGTCCTACGGCGACACCGTCCACATCAACAGCCTCCAGGACATCACCGTCCGCACCTACACCCCCGGCGAGGACATCGCCGACCCCGAGCAGCTCAGCGGCACCGACACCACCCTCACGATCGACCACGCGGTCTACTGCAACTTCTTCCTCAGCGACGTCGACGCCGCGCAGACCCGCGCAGACGTGATGGAGGCCGCGATGCGCGGGGCCGCCCGCCGCCTCGCCGAGGACACGGAGACCTACCTTCTCGGCGTGATCCGCCGGGACGCCGGCATCAGGCAGAACGCCGCGGCTTCCGCCGACCTCTACTCCGTCCTCCTCCAGATCAAGACCGCGATGGACCTGCGCCACGTGCCGCGCCACGGCCGCTGCCTGGTCGTGCCGCCCACGGCGGAGGCGGAGCTGCTCAAGGACGCGCGCTTCGTCACCGCCGGCGGCGCGGTCGCCGAGCACGCCCTGGCCGACGGAGCCGTCGCGCGGGCCGCGGGCTTCGACATCTACGTCTCCACCGATCTGACCGACGAGCTCGTGGCCCTGACCGAGGAGGGCGTGACCTTCGCCCAGCAGATCGCCGGGATGGAGGCCTACCGCCGCGAGAAGGGCTTCGACGACGGCGTCAAGGCCCTCAGCCTCTGCGGCGCGAAGGTCCTGCAGCCCGACTGCGTGGCCGTGTGGACCCTCTCGGCCTGATGACGGGAAGGAGGCGCGATACGGGACGATGGCTGTGACGGTGGGCGACGTGATGCGCGAGGTGCGCAACTGCTTTCCCTTCGCCGCCCGCAGCGGGGCCTGGGAGATCTCCGGCGGGGTGCTCTCGCCGGACGACCTCCTCCTGCTGGAGGGCGACTGGGTGCTGATCCGCGGCTCGCGGCATTCGGACGGGATCCGGCGCGTGGGCGAGCACGGGGTGATCGAGGGGGTCCGCGACGAGCGGTTCGAGGGGGAGGTCACCCTCCTCCGGCCGCCGGACGCCTTCCTCAGCCTGTGCGCGGAGATCGCGGACTGGGACGCGCGCAACGGCAGGGACCCCGTGACGGCCGAGCGCTTCGGCAGCTACAGCCGGCGCCGCGCCGTGACCCGCGGGGGACTCCCCTGCGACTGGACCGACGTCTTCCGCGCCCGGCTGATCCCGTACCGGAAGATGTTCGGAAAGGAGACGTTCTGATGCGGACGGAGACATTCATCCGCCTGAACCGGGTGGAGACGCCGGACGGGATGGGCGGCCAGACGGTGACCTGGGAGGACGGCGAGGCGGTGCAGCTCTTCCCGATCCCCGCCCGGACGATCCGCGAGGACGAGGCCGGCCGCCCCGCCATGAAGACGGTGATGCTGCTCTTCGGGTCGGAGGGCCTGCCCTTTGCCGGACGCGTGCGCAGGGTGAAGGACGGCACCGTGATGCGCATCCTCTCCGATGGGAACTGGGAGACGCCGGAGGGCTCCCTGTGGCACATCTTCGAGATGCAGGCGGAGGTGGTGGGGCCGTGAGGGAACTGATGAAGGCGCTGACGGCGCGGTTCTCCGGGCTCGGGATGCCGCTGTTCCTCTCGGGCTGGGTGCCCGCGGACGCGCATCTGCCCTACCTCACGCTGACGGTGGAGCCGGCGGACTGGCGCAGGCCGGGCTATGCGGCCCTGACGGCCTGGGTCCCGGCAGAGGAGGGCGGGAATGCGCGCCGCTTTGAGGCGATGGAGCGCATCGCCGCCCTGATCCCCCGCGGGGGCCTGCACCTGCCCTATCCGGGCGGGATCTGCATTCTCCGCCGCGCCCGCGCCGACTTCCTGCGCCTGGTGTCGGAGCCCGGCACCTCCGGCGCCGTCGGCGGTCAGGTACGGTTTGAGATCGTGCGGTATCCGACGGGACAGGTCCCGGGGTGAAGGGGGATGCGCCTGCGGGCGCACCAGAGGGCTTTCCGATCGGTCCGGGGCTGCCGCCCATTCTCCGCTGAAAACTGTCCACCGGACAGTTTTCCGGGCGCTCCGAATCCTCTGGACTCCTTCGGGGCCGACCCGTTCGATTCAGGCGATTGGGAAAAGCATGGCTGGTGGATGGGGGCGCAGCAAGCAGCGCCCCTATATCAGCAATACGGAGCAGGCAGACGAGGAAGGCAACCGCTGATTTGCGTAGGGGCGCCGCTTGCTGCGCCCCGTCTCGCGCTCCGCAGAGCGCGGATCCCCTTCCGTTCACTTTG
>JAFRPG010000062.1 GCA_017429265.1 Clostridia bacterium
AACGGGTCGGCGCCGAAGGAGTCCAGAGGGCGATCGGAAAGCCCTCTGGTGCGCCCGCAGGCGCATATCCTCTGCTTCGGTTTCCCAAAGAAATACTTAACGTGTCGGCCCCGAAGGTTTCCAAAGGTCGATCGGAAAGCCCATTGGTGCGCCCGCAGGCGCATCCCCTCGTCAACGGAGTTTCGTGAATCCAAAAGACAGGCATCCTCGCAAAAGGTGCCTGTCTTTTCGTATGCCTCCGAGGCTCAGAACCCCAGCGCGTCGTTGACCAGGATCACATGGATCCGCCCCTCATGGCGGGAGAAGCGGGTGATCAGGAACTGGCAGCAGATGGTCTGCGGGCTCTTGCAGTCCATGCAGGATCCCGTCTTCGTGCAGGGGGTGTCGGTGCCGATGCGCACGGCGTTGATCGGGGCGGCGACATTGCGGGCGCGCTTCATCGCGCTGTCCAGATCCGGCGTCACCTTGTTCATCCCGACGATGAAGATCACCTTCTTCGGGCCGTTGCAGATGCAGGAGACGCGGTTGGCGTTGCCGTCGATATTGACGAGGATGCCGTCCTCGGTCATCGCGTTGGCGCTGGAGAGGAAGACATCGGCGTCGTAGGCGTCGAGCAGGGCCTGGCGGCGGTCGGCATAGGCATTGCGGTCGAGGAAGTTGTAGTTTCCGTTCTTCACCGCGTCCACCAGGCCGATCTCCTGGGCGCTCATGGCGCCGCCCATCGTGACGCTGCTCCCCTCGGGGATCAGGGCCAGGGCCTGCGCCAGGGCTTCTTCACGGGTCTCGGCGTAATAGCCGGTCATGTTGCGGGAGGCAAGCCCCTTGATGATCTTCTGGGCAAGCAGGGCGTTGCGCCGGGTGATGTTCGCGTCCATGCTCATTCTCCTTCCACGGTCGCTTCGGTCGTGGTTTCAACGGTTTCCTCCGCATGGGGATGCAGGACGATGCGGTCGAGGATCCAGTCCATCGCCTCGGCCAGGCTCGCGTCGCACTCCAGCGCCGCGAAGACGCCGTCCGCCATCGCGACGGCGACACGCAGGCTGCGCTCCCCCTCCTGCACGGTGCCCACCAGCCAGGTGGCGTCGCCGTGCTTCTCCTCCGCAAAGGCGGAGGTATCGCTCAGGCCGGTGGACTTGAGGAGCAGGTCGCGGCCCATGCTGATCGTGTTGAACATGCCGCGGTTCCCGTTCTCCGTGCTGTCCCCGGCGTTGATGCCGAAGCTGTAGGCCCAGATGTCCTGGGCGCTGATCACGAGGACGCCCTCGCCCGCAGTGGGGCGGAAGGCCGACATGAAGCCCGCGTGCTGCAGGAGCTCCCAGCCCTCGGGCAGGGTGACGATCATGCCGGTGGTGGGATCGGTGAAGACGTTGCCGCCCCGGCCGTTGGCCCGCTCCGCGGCCGCGGCTTCCTCCGCCGCCGCCCGGTCGGAGCGCACCGCGGCGGTGATGACCGGCTGCATCGCCTTGGCGACCGAGCCGTTTTTGTCATCGGGCTTCACGGTCGCGCAGAGGCGGTCCACCACGCCGATGCCCGCCAGCACCGTGCCGAAGGCCGCGTAATTGCCGTCGAGGTGCGGGGCCTTATCGTGCATGATGAAGAACTGGCTGGAAGCGCTGTTCATATCGGCGGCGCGGGCCATGGAGATCGTGCCGCGGACGTGCTTCAGGGTGTTGCCCTCAAAGCCGTTGGCGGTGAACTCGCCGGGGATCTTCTCCTCGCTGCCGCCCATGCCGTTGCCCATCGGGTCGCCGCCCTGGACCATGAAGCCGGAGATGATCCGGTGGAAGGTCAGGCCGTCATAGAATCCCCGGTCCACCAGGGAAAGGAAGTTGGCCACCGTGGCCGGCGCCATATCCGGCCGCAGCTCCACATAGATGTCGCCCGCGTTGGCGACGGTGATCTTCACGATCGGGTATTCGATGGCCTCGGCGGTCGTCTCCACCGCTTCCGCGGTCTCGGCCAGGCCGGCGCAGGCGGTCAGGAGCATGCACAGGCCCAGGATCACCGCAAACAGTCTTTTCATTCTCGCGTCCTCCGGTTATTTCCAGATCTGGGTCTCGCCCTCGCCGTAGCCGGCGGGGAAGGAACCCTCCGTCAGGGGGATGAATCCCATGTCCGCGTTGTAGTTGTGCGTGCCGCTGAGAACGGTCACCGGGACGGTGAAGCCGTCGCCGCCCATCACCGAGACGATGCCCGGGATGTCGCTGCGCAGGACCGTCGGCATCACGCCCGTCACGTCCACGGACATCGTGTACGCGGCCGGATACAGGCCGGTGAAGCGGAAGAAGCCGTACTGGTCGGTCTGCGTCTGCGCCACCTCGGCGCCGTTGCGCCACAGGTGCACGGTCACGCCGGGGATGCCGCCCTCGTCGGAGGCCTGAAGGCCGTCGCCGTTCAGGTCGAGCCAGACCAGGTCGCCCAGGCTGCCCGCACTCACACTGCCGGCGTCCAGGCTCAGCTGATCCTCGCCCATGTGCAGGAGGATCACGCCGCTCAGGCCCGTGCGGCCGTTCAGCTCGGTCAGGATGCTGACGAGGCCGTCCCCAAGGCGCGCGTCGCCGGGCTCCACGGGCACGGTGCCCTCGGGGAAGGTCACGGACACGCGGTATTCGCCGGGCATCAGGCCGTCAAAGCGCCAGTTGCCCTCGGCGTCGGTGGCCGTCTCGCCGCCGACCGCGCCTTCGGCGTTCAGCCACTGCACGGCAGCGCCCTCCACGGGCACCAGCTCGCCGCCCTGATCAAACCAGACGTGGCCGCCGAGGCTGGTATAGCGCTTGACGCCCAGGCGCAGACCGTCCAGGGTCTCGCCGGATGCCGGGCGCAGGCCGTCCATCACCAGCCTGTCGCCGCTCAGGGTAAAGGTGGAGTCGCCGCTGTCCGCCGGGACGCTCTGCCCGGTGAGGGCATACTCGAGGCGGTAGACGCCGGGGATCACGCCCTCGAAGACGAAGCTGCCGTCCTCGGCCACCGCGGCTTCGGCGTAGGGCACACCCTCCCCGCTGTCGGTCAGGTCGACCAGGAAGACGGTCTCGCCGGCGAGGGCCGCTTCCTCCGCCTCATACTTGCCGTCGTTGTTCTCGTCCAGCCAGGCGAGGCCGCGGATCACGGCGGGCTGCACCGCGCCGAGCATCTGGTTCTCGAACCGCGCGCCCATCTCGACGGAGAGCTCCGCGGTCTGGGTCTGCAGTCCGGTGGTCAGGGGCAGGGTCACGTCCGCCAGGCGGGAGAGCACGAGGCCCTCGGGCAGCTCGACCGTGAGCTGCCACACGCCGGGGCGCAGGCCGTCCAGGACAAAGCTGCCGTCCGCCGCGGAGACGCAGGTCACTGGGATCATCCCCTCACGCGCGGGCGTCAGGGTGACCGTGGCGCCGCTCAGGCCCTCGCCGCCGGCCGTCACGCCGTTCGCGTCGGGGTCGCTGAAGACCGTGCCGCTCACGCGCGCCAGGCTGATCGCGCCCACCGGCAGGAAGGTGCCCACGTTCCCGGAGGAGAGGGCGAAGGTGTCGCGGTAGCGCAGGCTGCTGCCCTCACGGACCATGTCGTCGGGCACCTCACAGAAGACCGCGTCCTCCGGGAGGTCCCAGCGCATGCCGTACACGCCGGGCATGATGGAGTCGATGACGAAGTTGCCGTCCTCGCCGGGCACGCAGACCGTCTCGGAGCCGTCCTCACCGGTCAGCACGACCTTCGCGCCCTCCAGGCGGCCCTCCCCCGCGTCCTGACGGCCGTTGTCGTTCAGGTCGGCGTAGAAGATGCCCTGGAGCTTGGCGGGCCGGATCATGCCGGCGTTCATGCCGGTGCGGTTCTCGCCGCTGCCGAGCCAGAAGGGATCGGTGGAGCCGGCGCCCGCCCCGCGGTTGATCATCACGTTGCCCTCGCCCTCCACGGTGAAGGCGTGCTCCGCCAGGGAGGTGAGCGTCATGGTGTAGGTACCGGGCAGGATGTCGGAGAAGAGGTATTCGCCGCGGGCGTTGGTCTTCGCGGTCGCCTTCACGAGGTGATCCTCGCCGAGCAGGGCCAGGGTCAGGTTCTCGAGGCGGCGCTCGTTGTCCTCCATCGTGCCGGAGAAGTTCTGGTCGATGTAGACCACGCCGCTGATCGTGGCGTATTGGATCGCGCCCGCGTAAAGGGTGATCGTCTGGCCCGCGTCGGTGACGGTGACGTTGTTGAGGACGTCGTCGCGGCGGTCGGGCTCATAGAAGCGGTTCGCATACTCCCCGGTGCCGCGGAAGGTGTAGTGCCAGCCCTCCGGGATGCGGGTCTTGACCTTGTAGGTGTTGGTGCGCAGGGCGCCGAAGGAGGCCACGCCGCTGCCGTCCGTGGTCACGTTGGACAGCTCGTTGCCGTTAGCCTGGCGCATCAGGAAGGCGGTCACGCCGGGCAGCGGAGCCTCGCCCTCGTCCCAGGCGCCGTTGTAGTTCTCATCCACGAAGGCCACCACCTGCACCGAGGCGCCGGGGATCAGGCCGACGTTCTGGTCGGTGACGTTGCCGCCGCGCTCCACGGTCAGGTTCTTGCGGCCCGTGGTGCGGCCCTCGCCGCCGATCACCGTGCGCAGGCGGTTGTTGACCTTGGTGTTGTTGACGGTGAACATCTGCCCGTCGGGCAGGTAGCAGCGCAGATAATAGTCGCCGGGCTTGAGCTGGAGGATGGTGTAGCGGCCGTCCTCGTCGGTCACGGTCTGGACGCGCGCGCCGGTGCGGATGCTCTCCGCCTCCATCAGCACGCCCGCAAAGCCCGGCTCGCCCTCCTCCATGGCGCCGTCGCCGTCGTCCTGCCACACGCGGCCGGAGACGGTGGAGGTCGCCGTGCCGCCCGCGGCGCACTCGACGGTCTCGCCGGTGCCGAGGGTCAGGGCCTCGCTCACGCCCGTGCGGGCGAAGGTCGCTTCCATGATGTTCTGGCGCAGGGTCATGCGCTTCTCGCTCCGGTCGGTGAAGGCGAAGCCCTCGGGCAGGGTCACCTGCAGGAGGTAGACGCCCGCGGGCAGCTCGCCGAAGGTCACGATGCAGTCGCCCTCGGCCGTGCGGGAGGCGACGATGCCCTCGCCCTCCGGGCCGGCCGCTTTGATCAGGGTGACCAGCGCGCCGGGCAGGCCGCGCTCGCTGTTATTCATCTGGGAGTCGCGGTTGCCGTCGTTGAAGACCTGGACGCTGATCGTGCCCGTGCCGGTGCCGGTCACGCCGGTCAGCTTCGGCAGATCGCGGGGCGCCACGTAGACGGGCTTGCGGTCCGCGGACAGCTTGTCCGCCCAGGCGGCCTCACGCTCCAGCGCGGCCTGCTCGGCGGCGGTGGGCAGCGCGAGGGTGTCGGGAGCGTCCTCCTCCGGGGTCTCGGGGACGTCGGGCGTCTCCGGCTCGGCGGGGGTCTCGGGGGCATCCGGGGTCTCCGGCTCCGCGGAGGTCTCGGGGGCCTCGTTGGTCACGGGAACTTCCGGCTCCGCCGCGGCGGGGGCTTCCGCCTCTTGGGTTTCCTCGTCGGCCGCGACCGCCTCGATCCGGGTCAGTCCGGGCAGGAAGGCCGTCTCGCCGCCGGCCAGGGTCAGCGTCATCGTCGCGGTGAGGGCGCCGTCCGCGGGCGTGAGGCTCCAGCCCTCGCCCTCGTACAGGCCGTCCGGCAGGGACAGGCTGACCGTGTAGTCGCCTGGGACCAGGCCGTCGATGCGGCAGAAGCCGTCGCGCAGGGCGCCCTCGGCGTTGCCGGCCGCGCCGGTCAGCAGCAGCCGGCCGTCGGGGATCGTGTCCATCCCGGCCTCGACCGCCGCGGGGCGGTACAGGGTCAGGGTGATCTCCGCCGCGCTGCCCGCCGTCACGCTCACCTGCCGCTGCAGGGACTCATAGGCGCCGTAGCCTTCGGGCAGGGTCACGGAGAGGGTATAGTCGCCCCCGGCGAGGGTGAGCTCGGCGGGGAGGGTGAAGTCCCAGGAGCCGCCGCTGCCGGACAGGGTGGCCGCCGGCGTGGGCTCTTCCGCCGTATCGCCGGCGAGGGCCACCGTCAGCATGCCATCCGCCGGAACGGGCTGCAGGCTCGCGCTGTCCGCCTGCACGCGCAGGATCTGCGACGCGTCGCCGGTATAGGTCACAACGGTCATCTCGACCGGAAGATACAGGCCTTCCGCGTCCGCAAGCAGGTAGTCGCCCGCGGGCACGGCGCGCTCGGGCACGATCTGCCCGTTCTCGTCGGCGGTGTATTCCACCGGCTCGGCCCCTTCCTCCTTCGCGGTCAGGGTGAAGCGCGCGCCGGGGTCCGCCGTCACGGCGAACAGGCCCGCCCTGGCGTAGACCTCGATGGCGGCCTGGTTCAGCACGCCGGGAGTGACGGGCATCACATAGCCCAGGCGCGAGATCTGCCAGCCCTCGGTGTCCGAGACGGGCGTGAGGGTCAGGGCGTCGGCCGTGGGCAGGGTGAACATCGACCCGTCCGAGGTCGTCAGGGTACCGATCTTCTCGCCGTTCTGGCTCAGGTCGAACTGCATCACGAGCTTTTCGCGCTCGAAGCTGCCGTCGCCCAGGCCCGTCAGGCCGTAGATCGTCAGGGAAACCTGCGTCACGGTCTCCGCCCCGGCGGGCACGAGGCCCAGGAGCATCGCCGCGCAGAGCAGGATGGCCAGCAGTCGCATCTTCATTCGGATGACCTCCGTTTGTCAGGCTTCGGTTCGCATGCACAAAAAGGCGCAGGAACCGCCATCGTTTATGGTAAAACAAAGGCACGGGATTGTCAACCGTTCCCATGCCTTTTTGCTGCATTTTACAGGACCCGCGCCGGGCTGTTTCCGCTTATCTTTTTTTGTTCCCCGCGGCGAGGAAGCGCACGGCCCCGGCCAGGCCGGTCAGGGTCACCAGGGCGCTGACCGCGCAGACGATGATCCCGACGGTCTGTACGGTCTGCCTGCGCATCCCGGGGATCGGGGGCCGCGTGGGGCGGGACAGCCCGGTGATCGAGGTCCAGAGGACCCATCCGCCCGCCAGCGCGCACAGCAGCCAGATGATCAACGCCCAGGCCGGGCGACGTCCGGAGCGGTCCGCGCTTTCCAGTTTCCGCCCCAGAAAGATGCCAAGGCGGAGGGGGATCAGGACGAGGAAGAGCCCGAGGATGGCGAAGAGGGCCAGGTTTTCGGTCAGGAAGGCGGCGCCCTCGGAGACGCGCACGCCGTTGACGTAGTAGACGTACTTCCCCGCCGCCGCGCCGTGGGAGACGTTGTCTATCAGAGAGACGAGGACGTAGGCCGCCGCCAGTCCGCAGACGGCCGTGACGGCGTACAGCCAGGTGAGACGGTGTCTCTTGGCGATCATGGCGGCGAGCAGGGCGGCAAGTACCAGCATCAGGCTCAGCGGGATCACGGTCAGACCTCCCCCTTATCATCTGTGTCGGGATTATCCTGATCTTTCCATATTATAACATGAGGTGTGTTTGAGGTAAAGGGGTTTCACGCCTGCGGACGTGACCAGGGGCTTTCCGACCGCCCCTGGACCCTTCGGGATCATGTCTTCCTTGTTTGGTATTGGGTAGAGTATCGTTGAGAAAAGATACTTTCAGTCCCAAGTCCTATCGTTAACGGGTCGGCCCCGAAGGTTTCCAGAGGATTCGGAGCGCCCGGAAAACTGTCCGGGGGACAGTTTTCAGCGGAGAATGGGCGGCAGCCCCGGACCGATCGGAAAGCCCTCTGGTGCGCCCGCAGGCGCATTCCCTCATCCACGGACAAATGAATGGAAAGGGGATTTCACGCTCTGCGGAGCGTGACCAGGGGCTTTCCGATCGCCCCTGGACCCTTCGGGAGCATGTCTTCCTTGTTTGGCATTGAGTAAAGGATCGTTGAGAAAAGATACTTTCTATCCCAAGTCCTATCATGAACGAGTCGGCCCCGAAGGTTTCCAGAGGATTCGGAGCGCCCGGAAAACTGTCCGGGGGACAGTTTTCAGCGGAGAATGGGCGGCAGCCCCGGACCGATCGGAAAGCCCTCTGGTGCGCCCGCAGGCGCATTCCCCTCACCCGATGCATCCGGCGAAGCGCCAGTCCTGTGTCCAGCGGGTCAGGGGCACCGGGGTGCCGGGGCGGATGCGGCCGAAGGCTTCCTCCCCGACGGAATCCGCGGGGGATGAGGTCACCATCGCACAGGCAAGAGCCGGATCGATCCCGAAGCGGCGGATCAGGTTCTCCAGCGCCCGCTCGAGGGTCAGCACGGACCCGGCGAGCGACCCGCCGGCCAGCCTCGCGGCCCCACCCTCGACGGTCACGCGCTGCCCGCCGAGGCTGTAGACCCCGTCCGGCATCCCCGCGGCCTCCATCGCGTCGGTGATCGCGACCGCCTTCTCCCGCTTGCACAGGGCGATCAGCCGCACGGTGTCGCGGTGCAGATGCACGCCGTCCGGGATCAGCTCGCAGTAGAAGCGCTCGTCCGCGAGGGCCGCCCCAACGGAACCCGGGGCGCGGTGGTGCAGGGGCGGATGGGCGTTGAAGGTGTGGGTCAGGCGGGTCGCGCCGGCGTCCCCGGCCCGGTGCAGGGTCTCGGCGTCGGCGTCGGTGTGGCCGACGGAGACGCGGATCCCGAGGCGCACCGCCTCCCGAATGAAGGCCTCGCTCCCCGCGCGCTCCGGGGCCAGGGTGATCACGCGCACGGTCTCCGGGCGCCCGCCGGTGAGGGCGAGGAGATGCGCCGGATCCGGGTCGCGGAAGAAGCGGCCGTCCTGGGCGCCGGGGTGGCGGTCCGAGAGGTAGGGCGCCTCCATGTGCGCGCCGAGGATGCGGGCGCCGTCCGGGCCGGTCTCCCGCTGCGCCGCGCGGATCCCGGCCAGGGCCGCGGCCGTGTCGGCGTCGGAGGCGCTCATCGTGGTGGGGCAGAATGCCGCCACGCCGTAGGTGCGGAGGGTGCGACCCATCGCGAGGACGTCGTCCTTCCCGCGCATGGCGTCATGGCCGGCGATGCCGTGGATGTGGACGTCCACGAGCCCGGGCAGCAGGAAATCGCCGCCGAGGTCGAGGGTCTCCTCCCCCGGAGCGGGGGTCAGGGCATCCCCGGTTTCGGCGATGCGTCCGTCCACGATGCGGACCCGGAGGCCGGGTGCAAAGGTTTGTCCGGTGAATACGACGGCGTTGCGGATCAGCATGGCGGCATCCCCTTTCTTTCACGGCCTTCTAATGATCCTCTCATCGTTTCCGCCTTGTTTCTCATCTGTCCGGGCGGTATGATGTGCCTGCAAGCCGGGAATTGAGCTTGCGGACGAAAGAACCCCGATCATGAGGAGGATATGAGATATGAAGACCCTTCGCAAGAGCAGCAGGAACAAGATGGTTTGCGGCGTGTGCGGCGGCATCGCGGAGTATTTCAACATTGACCCGACCCTGGTGCGGCTCGGTTTCGTCGCCTGCTCGATCATTTTCGGCAGCGGTCTGCTGGCCTATATCGTGGCGGCGATCATCATGCCCAACGATACCGCGGATTTCTCCAAGCCCGAGTGATTCGGATTTCCGGTCGGAGTAATAGGGTATGCGCCTGCGGGCGCACCAGAGGGCTTTCCGATCGGTCCGGGGCTGCCGCCCATTCTCCGCTGATAACTGTCCCCCGGACAGTTTTCCGGGCGCTCCGAATCCTCTGGACTCCTTCGGCGCCGACCCGTTAATGATAGGCTCTGGTATTGCAAGGCTTTATCAATGTTACTTTGCCCAATACCAAACAAGGAAGACATGCTCCCGAAGGGTCCAGGGGCGATCGGAAAGCCCCTGGCGCGGTCCGTTACCGCGCGGGACCGGGCCCCTGCCAAAGGCACCGGAGACGATGCGTCGTCCGGTGTCTTTTCGTATTTCCCCACTCACACACTCAGCCTGCTCTGCATGATCGGGGCGGCGATGAAGTACATCGCGAGGCTCTCGGCGAGGGCCAGGCCGCTGGCCATGAGCAGGCTTGTCTGATAGTACGCCAGCGCCGGCAGGGCGGTCTGGCTCCAGTTGATCAGGAAACCGATCGCCGCGAAGATCAGGAACGCCCCGATCACGCTGCGGCGCCGCCCCGGGAGCACCGTCTGCGCCAGCACGATCGCCAGCGTCGCCGCGGCCATGTAGCTCTCCCACGTCGCCACATAGGAGATGAACCCGCACAGGATCAGCGTGCCGTCCCGCAGATCGACCTGGATCGGGAAATCCGCGTTGACCCGGAAAACGTCCTGCAGATAGAAGGTCGGGTTGGAGAGGAACTCCGTGCCGATCTTCCAGTAGGAGTGCAGCTGCCCCTGGTGGCTGAACAGATACCGGACGTCGAAGTAGATCAGCCCGGCGAAGAAGGCGACGCAGACCGTCAGCGAGATCACGCACTCCAGCATCTTCGCCCCGAGGATGCTCCAGCAGCGGTGCGGGGTGAGGAAGAGCATGTAGCCCTCCTCCGTGGTCAGATCGCGGTGCAGGAGGATCACGCTCGACAGGCCGCTCGCGAGGGTGCCGGCCATCGCGAGCACGAAGAGCAGGATCCCGGACAGCACCGTCCCCGGCCTGCTCCGCCGCATGACGGCCAGGAGGAAGATCGCCTCCAGCACCACCGACACGCCGAGCAGGGCCAGCTTGACCGTCCTCGTCCTGCGGACCTCATAGCGCAGCAGATGGATCATGCCTCCGACCTCCTGACATGGTAGACTTCGCGGTAGATCTCAGCCATGCTCCGGTCGACGGCGCGCATGTCGGTCACGGCGAGCAGGCGGCTGTCCCGCATGAACACGGCCCGGTCGCAGCAGGCGGCCAGCTCCTCCACCAGATGGCTCGACAGGAGGATCAGCTTCTCCGGCGTCAGGCGCTCGAGGATCGCGTCGGCGATATCGTCCCGGGCGATCAGGTCGATGCCGTTGAAGGGCTCGTCGAGCATCCACACGTCGGCATTGCGCGCCAGGGTGGCGGCCACCTTGAGCTTGGCCATCATGCCGGAGGACATCTCGCTCGTGTGCATCCCCTCCTCCAGCTCGAAGCGCTCCAGCAGCCCGGCGTACAGGGCCGGATCGAAGTCGCGGTAGAAGCGGCGGAAGAAAAGGCCCACGTCCCGCGCGGTCATCCAGCGGTAGAAGAAGGGCTCGGTGGACATGTAGGCGACGTGACGGCGGCTTTCGATGCCCACGCGCCGGCCCCGGAAGAGGATCTCGCCCCCGTCCGGCTTCAGCAGGCTCGCGGCCAGCTTCATCCAGGTCGTCTTGCCGGAGCCGTTGGGTCCCAGCATCGCGTACACATGCCCGGCCTCGAGGGTCAGGGTCACGCTGTCCAGGGCCGTCTTCTTCCCGAAGCGCTTCGTGAGCTGTTTGCTTTCCAACACCGTCGGTTTCCTCCTCCGCGTTTGGTCTCCAAGCATGGTACATGGATTCGCGCCTCCTGTCAAGGATGTCCGGGTGAATATTGACAGGGGTCCGCTTCCCGTCTATAATTGTCATGACATAAGCGACCGCTGCATCTGAATAAGGAGGGATCCCGCATGAAAATCCGTGTCCTGCTTGCCCTTGCGGCGATAGCCGTGCTCCTCGCGTGCTGCCTCGGCGCCGCCGCGGACGACAGCTGGATCTGCCCCACCTGCGGCCATGAAAACCCGGGCCGCGCCAATTTCTGCGGCAAGTGCCGCACGCCCCAGCCCGAGAAGAAGTTCGCCGTCGAGAGCACCAGCAACGCCTGGGTCTGCTCCGCCTGCAGCGAGGTCTGCCCGGATGAAGACACCTTCTGCATGATCTGCGGCGAAGAGCATCACCCGGACGACGCCCGCGCGATGATGGTCCCCGATACCGTGATGACCGAGATCTGGTACGAGCCCGTGCCGGTCATCGAGTACCGCGACGCCTTCAGCGCGAACAAGGAAAAGCACACCTACAACTACACCGCGCCCGTCACCGGCACCTACCGCCTGTGGCTCAGTGAGGCCAACGCCGGCACGACCGTCCACCTCGCCGCCTTCGACGCCTCCGGCAGCCGCCTCCAGAGCGCCTACTGCTCCCGCGACGACGGCATCAACTTCGAGCTGACCGCCGGACAGCGCTACACCTTCACCTTCACGCAGGAGCGGAGCTACGACGGCTTCACCGTCTCCCTCGGCGAGCCCCGCGAGTGGCAGGATCCGGGCACGAACCAGATCATCCACGACAGCCTCACCTACCGCAAGCAGGACAACCGCTACCTGCTCACCGCGCCGACCTCCGGCGTCTACCGCTTTGAGATCGGCAAGGCCAACGCCGGCGTCTCCATCTATGTCTCCGTCTACGACGAGGCCGGGTACAAGCTCAACAGCGCCTACTGCCACCAGGGCGACGGCATCAACATTGAGCTGACGGAGGGGAAGACCTACTACATCCACGTCATTCAGGAGAGTAAGTACGGTGAGTACGACCTGACGCTCGGCTTCGCGCGGGAGAAGATCGACCTCAGCGGGTGTGCCTACTTCCGCGACAGCGTCTATTTCCGCAAGCAGTCCAACCGCTACACCTTCATCCCGGAGGTGGACGGGAAGTACCGCATCCAGGTCGAAAAGGCCGACCGCAAGGTCAGTATCTACATCGTTGTCTACGACGCCAGCGACTACAAGCTGAATTCCGGCTACTGCCACCAGAAGGACGGCATCTCCGTCGAGCTCAAGGCCGGTCAGATCTACACCGTCTATGTCACCCAGGAGTCCGATTACGGCCCCTATGTGCTGCAGTTCTCCCACTGATTTCCCATGAATGCGCCTCCCCCGCCGAAACGCGGGGGAGGTTTTGCGTTCCTCACGGGGTGAGAGGGAATGCGCCTGCGGGCGCACCGGAGGGCTTTCCGGGGCGCAGCAAGCGGCGCCCCCTGTATGAACGGTGATTCCCTTATCATTTTACAGTCCCGGAAAGCGATCTGAAAGACGTTCTCGTTATGTCAGAAAAGGGAATGCGCCTGCGGGCGCACCAGAGGGCTTTCCGATCGCCCTCTGGACTCCTTCGGGGCCGACCCGTTAATGGTAGGCTTTGGTATTGTAAGGTTCATATATCAACATGACTTTACCCAGTACCAGACAAGGAAGAGGCGATCCCGAAGGGTCCAGGGGCGATCGGAAAGCCCCTGGCGCGCTCCGCAGAGCGCGGAACCCCTCCCCGAACATAAAGAACCGCAGCGCAGAGGCCCGTTTTCCCGTTTCCTTCCAAAATATATCCCCTTCCCTTCGTTGCGGGATCGCGGTTTCTGTGGTACAATAAGCCGCTATCCGAAAGAAACAGGAGGCCGCATCCATGCAGCACACGCCCACCTGACGGTTTTCTCCGGCACAGCGTAGCATCATTCGACCGTGTAAGGAGGAAACCCCCATGTTGCCCGAACAGAACACCCCGGCCTACGCCGCCCTCGTCCACGAGCAGGTGGAGAAGCGCCGCACCTTCGCCATTATCTCCCACCCCGACGCCGGCAAGACCACTCTGACCGAAAAGCTCCTGCTCTACGGCGGGGCCATCCGCTCCGCCGGCAGCGTCAAGGCGCGCAAGACCGACAAGCACGCCACCTCCGACTGGATGGACATCGAGAAGCAGCGCGGCATCTCCGTGACCTCCTCGGCCATGCAGTTCGAGTTCGACGGCTACCACATCAACATCCTCGACACCCCCGGCCACCAGGACTTCTCCGAGGACACCTACCGCGTGCTCGTCGCGGCCGACGCCGCCGTCATGCTCATCGACGCGGCGAAAGGCGTCGAGGCCCAGACCATCAAGCTGTTCAAGGTCTGCCGGATGCGCTCCATCCCGATCTTCACCTTCGTCAACAAGATGGACCGCGCCGCGAAGGATCCCTTCGCCCTGATGCAGGAGCTCGAGGAGGTCCTCGGCATCCGCTCCTGCCCCGTCAACTGGCCCATCGGCGTGGACGGCGACTTCCAGGGCGTGTGCCACCTCGATACCCGCGAGGTGGAGCTCTACACCGGCGGCGACCACGGCAAGCGCCAGGTGGAGAAGACCGTCCTCTCCCTCGACGATCCCGCCCTCGCGGACGTCCTGGCCGAGGGCTACCGCACCCGCCTCTCCGACGAGATGGAGTTGCTCGAGGCCGGCGAGCCCTTCGACCTCGAGGCCGTGCGTGCCGGCCGGCTGACGCCGATGTTCTTCGGCTCGGCGGTGACCAACTTCGGCGTGGAACCCTTCCTTGAGCGCTTCCTGCAGTACACGCCCCCGCCCCTGCCCCGGCAGAGCGACCAGGGCGTCATCGGGCCGGAAAGCCCGTTCTTCACCGGCTTCGTGTTCAAGATCCAGGCCAACATGAACCCCGCCCACCGCGACCGCCTCGCCTTTATGCGGATCGTGTCCGGCGCCTTTGAGAAGGGGATGGAGGTCTGGCACTCCGGCACGAACAAGCCGGTCGCCCTCAAGCAGCCGCAGCAGTTCATGGCGGACGAGCGCGAGGCGGTGGAGGAGGCCTACGCCGGCGACATCATCGGCCTGTTCGACCCCGGCATCTACCAGCTGGGCGACACCCTCTCCACCGGCCCGAAGATGCACTACGAGAACATCCCGGTCTTCGCGCCGGAGTTCTTCAACCGCGTTCGCCCGAAGGACTCCCTCAAGCGCAAGCAGTTCCAGAAGGGCATCACCCAGCTGGCCGAGGAGGGCGCGATCCAGACCTTCCTGCGCACCGAAACCGGGCGCGAGGAGTTCATGGTCGGCGTCGTGGGCGTGCTGCAGTTCGAGGTGCTCGAGCACCGGCTGCGCACCGAGTACCAGGCCGAGCTGGTCATGGAGCCGATGCCCTTCCGCCACGTGCGCTGGGTCACGAAGACCCCGAAGCCCGTGGAGGACCTGAAGCTCACCTCCACTTCCGGCCGGGCGAAGGACAGCCGCGGCCGCGACGTGCTGCTGTTTGAGAACGAGTGGTCCATCCGTCTCGCCTGCGAGAACAACGAGGGCCTGGTGCTGGCTGAGACCGCGACCCGCACGGCGGAGGACACGTGAGCGCCCGGACGCGGCGCATCGCCGCCGTCTCTCTCCACGCGGTCATCGCGGTGCTGGTGGCCTACGCCTGGAACCGGATGTTCGCCGCCCACGAGGTGGGCACGCTCGACGGCTCCGGCTGGGCGATCCTCAAGTATTTCACGGTGCTGTCGAACCTGTTCCAGGGGCTGGTGTCGCTGGTCACGGCCGTGTGCCTGCTCCTGCCCGCCCGGTGGGAAAAGCGCTGGCTGATCCTGCTGAACTACGCCGCGGCCGTCAGCGTCGGCCTGACCTTCTTCACCGTGATGGTCTACCTGGGGCCGGTCTTCGGCTTCCCGTTCATGTTCCAGGGCTCGAACCTGCACTTCCACCTGATCGTGCCGGTACTGTCGATGCTGACCTGGTGCTTCGTGATGCGGGGGCGGATCGACGCCCGGGAGATCTTCTTCGGCGTCTCGCCGATGCTCCTCTACGGCTTCTGGTACGTCGGCAATCTGGCCGTCAACGGGATCGAGGGCAACGATTTCTACTTCTTCGCGCACCGCGGCTGGGGCCAGGCGCCCGTCTCCTTCGCCCTGATGATCGCCCTGGCCGCCGCCATCGCCGCCCTGCTGCGCCTGACGCACAGGAAAGGATGACAAGCGGCGATCCGCGCTTGACAATGATACCTACCATGATATATATTATCTGTGGGAGGTGCTGAATATGACGACCAGGCCCTTTATGACCGGACGCAGTCAGGCGATCAGACTGCCGAAGGAATTCCGGCTTCCGGATGAGGAGATCTTCATCACCCGCGTCGGGGATGCGATCATCCTGACGCCTGTAAGCAAGCTGCAGTCCTCTTTTCTGGAGGCGCTGGAAGAGTTTACCCCCGACTTCATGGCGGAGGGCCGTCCGCCCCAGACCGCCGCGGAGGAGGAGACCCTGTGAACGGATACATGGCGGACACCAACATCCTGATCCGGGCCATCCGCCAGCCGCATCATCCGCTTGTCGGCATCCTGTGCGCGCATATCGGAAAGGATCTGTATCTCTCCCCGGTCACCTGGGCCGAACTGGTCTACGGCGCGTACCGGAGCGCTGACCCAAGGCACAACCTCGAAACCGCGCAGAAGCTTGTCGGCAGCATCCCGATCCTTCCTTTTGACACGGCCGCCGCCGTACACGCCGGGCAGATCATGGCAGATCTCGCACGGGCCGGGACGCCGATCGGCGACCGTGATGTGCTGATCGCCGCCCATGCCCGGTCTCTCGGATTGACCATGGTGACGCACAACGTACGCGAGTTTTCACGGGTTGCCGGCCTGCACATTGAGGATTGGATCGCGGAATGACGCAGGCTGCAGATTCGTCTTGCAAACCCCGCCTCTTTCCGATATAATGTACCCATCCCGGAAGCATTCGGAACAAGAAAGGAATGATTCCCATGAGCAAGTATCAGATCCTGGCCCCGGCTCTGGACAACATGCCCTGGCAGGAGCGGACGGATGAGCCGTCCAACTCTCCCCTGTGGCGGTGGAACGACAATCCGATCATCGGCCGCAACCCGCTCAAGGGTGTGGCCCGCATCTTCAACAGCGCCGTGATGCCCTACGAGGGCAAGTATATCGGCGTCTTCCGCGGCGAGCAGTGCGACGGCGTATCCTTCATCTACCTCGGCCGCTCCGAGGACGGCGTGCACTGGGAATTCGAGCCGGAGAAGATCCACTTTGTGGACGAGAAGGGCGAGCCCTTCCAGCCGATCTACGCCTATGATCCCCGCCTGGTGAAGGTGGACGACACCTACTACACGATGTGGTGCCAGGACTTCTACGGCGCCTCCATCGGCCTGGCGAAGACCACCGACTTCAAGACCTTCACCCGCGTGGAGAACCCCTTCCTGCCCTTCAACCGCAACGCGGTGCTCTTCCCCCGGAAGATCAACGGCAACTTCGTGATGCTGTCCCGTCCGTCCGACTCCGGCCACACGCCCTTCGGCGACATCTTCCTCTCCGAGAGCCCCGACCTGCACTACTGGGGCAATCACCGCCATGTGATGGGCCGCTCCTCCGAGTGGTGGGAGAGCCTCAAGATCGGCGGCGGCGCCGCGCCCATCGAGACCAGCGAGGGCTGGCTGCTGTTCTACCACGGCGTCAGCGGCACCTGCAACGGCTATGTGTACTCCATCGGCGGCGCGATCCTCGATATCGACAATCCCTCCGTCGTGAAGTACCGCTGCTCCAACTGGCTGCTCACCCCCGAGAAGTGGTATGAGGAGCGCGGCTTTGTGCCGAACGTCACCTTCCCCTGCGCCACCCTGCAGGATCCCGCCACCGGCCGCATCGCGATCTACTACGGCTGCGCCGACAGCTACGTCGGCCTGGCCTTCGGCTATGTGGACGAGATCATCGACTACATCAAGGAAAACAACCGCACCACCTGGGACGACACCGACCCCGGCCGCAGGTAAGATTCCGCAGCAATGCAAAAGAGGCAGTCCGAAGAGGGCTGTCTCTTTCCTTTACACAAAATCCCCGTCCCCGTTAAACCCCGGCACATAATCCTCGCTTGCGCTGCTCTGCTCCTGGGTGAAGCCCGGGAGGCCGAGGCGGAGGAGGGCCTCCTCCACGCGGGCGGTCTCCCGCTTCGTGATCCGGCGGTTGAGGCCCGGGACGCCGCTGTCCGGGTTCGGGACATACTGGCTCATCACCGAGACCGGGATGCCCCCGGGGAGGTTCTCCTTCACCCACTCCAGCAGGGCGACGGACTCGCCGGTCAGCCCCGGGAGGATCAGGTGGCGGATCAGGGTGCCGCGGCGCATGATGCCGTCCTCCCCGATCTGCGGGAGGCCGGTCTGGCGCACCATCTCGCGGATCGCGGCGGACGCGGCCTCAAAGTAGTCCGGGGCGCCGCAGCAGAGCTTCGCCATGCGCGGGGTGAGGTGCTTGAGGTCCGGGAGGTAGATGTCGATGATGCCCTCCAGGCGGCGCAGGGTCTCCACCGTCTCGTAGCCGGAGGTGTTCCACACCAGCGGCACCGGCGGGCGGTAGATCGCCAGGGTCTCCAGGATCCGCTCCGTGAAGGGCGTGGCGGTGATGAAGGACACCGTGTGCACGCCCTTCTCCTCCACCAGGCGGCGGAGGCTCTCCGCCAGTTCCGCCGGGGTGAAGGCCCTTCCCTCTCCCGTATGGCTGACGGCCCGGTTCTGGCAGTAGACGCAGCGGAGGGTGCAGCCGGAGAAGAAGACGGCTCCGGTCCCGCGCTGCCCGCTGATCGGCGGCTCCTCCCACAGGTGCGGGGCGATGCGCGCGATGCGCATCGTGTCCGGCAGGCGGCAGAAGCCCCCGCCGCGGGTCTCGTCCCGCCGCGCGCCGCAGCGGCGCGGGCAGAGGGTGCATGCTTCGGTCAATCAGGGCGCCTCCCCCGTGTCCTGGGTCACGATCCTGCGGATGGCATTGAAGATAGAGCTGTTCGGGGCGTAGGTCTCCCACAGGGCGTAGGCCGGATCGGCCAGCAGGGCTTCCCGGTCCGGAACGGTGCCGCCGAAGTACGAGGCCTGGTACCACAGGGCGTAGCGCCCCATGGCCTCCTTCTCCTCCGGGGTGACGTCCAGGGTCTCGAGCACGTCCAGGAACTGCCGCCGGGTGTTGGCGTCGAACCAGGCCGCGGTGGCCGTGCGCACGTCCTCCGGCAGGTGGGTCAGCGTATGCCGCTCATAGCGGGGTTCCCCGCCCTCGGGGATCGTCACGAGGCCGAAGCAGTGGGGCGACACGCACATGGAGCCCGTGGCCGCATCGGTCAGGCCGTTCTGACGGATGACGTGCATGACGTGGATGTGGCCGGAGAGGTTGAGCGTCACGCCGCCCGAGCGCAGGTCTTCCTGCAGGTATTCGCGGTTGTAGATGCAGTAGCTCCCGGGGCGGTAGCTGCTGTGCGGGATCAGGCTCTGGTGCGTCGCGCTGACCACGGTGACGCCGTTTTCTTTCGCCTCCGCCATCAGCGGGAGGAGCCATTCCTGCAGTTCCTCGCTGTAGAAGCCGTAGGCCTCCACCGCCTCCTCGTAGACGCTCACGTCCAGCATCGCCAGCCACACCGAATCGTTCAGCGGCACGTGGTAGCTCAGGCCCACGGAGGCCTCCGCGGGGAGCATGCAGCGCTGCCAGATTTCGGAAAACTCCGCCGGGGTCACGGCCTCGGTCTTCTCATAGGTCTCGCCGTGATAGGCGAAGGCACGCGGGCTGTTGATGTCGTGGTTGCCGGGGATCACCCACACCGGGATCCCGGCGTCCCGGAGGGTGTCCATCGCCGCGGCGAGCTCGAGATGGCTCTGCTTCTCGCCGTTGAAGGTCAGGTCGCCGGTGAGGAGGAGGGCGTCCGGGCGGATCTCCAGGGCCTCGTCGAGGAGGGCACGGAGCAGCTCCGCCGAGTACTGGGGCGCCTTGCCGTCCCCCTGGGAGATATTGCGGAGAAAGAGGTCGCTGCCCTCGAAGAGGGAGGGGGCGAGATAGTGCAGGTCCGAGGCCACCATCAGGGTGGTGTCGGCCAGGGCCGGCACGGCCAGCAGCATCGCGATGGCAAGCAGGGTGAGGACGAGGTGTTTCATAATATATGTCTCCTCGTTTCGCCGTCGTCGTGGGCTTTGGGATCCGTGGGATTTCCGTCGGAAGGGAACTTCCCCGTTCCGTCCCGGTAAATCAGTTCAGCCAGCTGTCGTCGTCGCCGATGGGGCTGTCGGGGTAGGTGTAGTTGAGGCCGTTCTTCACGCAGTAGGCTTCCGCCACGGAGTTCTGCGGGACTGTGATGTACAGCTTGTCACTGCAGGCTTTGAAGCAGTCTTTTCCGATCTCCTGTATACTGTCCGGGATCGTCACGCTTGTCAGGCTGCTACAGCCCCAGAACGTATAAAAGCCGATGCTTGTCACGCTGTCCGGGATCGTCACACTTGTCAAACTGCTGCAGTCGGAGAACGCTGAACTGCCAATGTATGTCACGCCGTCCGGGATCGTCACGCTCGTCAGACTGCTGCAACCGGAGAACGCTGCATCGCCAATGCTCGTCACGCTGTCCGGGATCGTCATGCTCGTCAGACTGCTGCAACCAAAGAATGCAAAACCACTGATGCTCGTCACGCTGTCCGGGATCGTCACGCTCGTCAGGCTGCTGCAACCAAAGAATGCAAAACCACTGATGCTCGTCACGCTGTCCGGGATCGTCACGCTCGTCAAACTGCTGCAATCTTTGAACGCAGAACCGCCGATGTCCGTCACGCTGTCCGGGATCGTCACGCTCGTCAAGCTGCTGCAACCATTGAATGTATAACCATTGATGCGCGTCACGCTGTTCGGGATCGTCACGCTCGTCAGACTGCTGCAACCATTGAATGCAAAACCACTGATGCTCGTCACGCTGTCCGGGATCGTCACACTTGTCAGGCTATCACAACCGTAAAACGCACAATCCCCGATCACCTGAATCCCGTCGGGCACCGTGTATTCCTTTAACCCCAGTGCAGGCGGGCAGAAGATCAGCTTCCGGTCGCTCTTGCCGAACAGCACCCCATCGATTGTTGCCAAGTATGGGTGATCCAGGTGTACCGCAACCGTACAGCTCTTGTCCAATGAGAATATTCCGTCATAGAACGGGTTCCCCTTCACCGCCGTGATCGGATGCCCGTCGAGGGAATTGGGGATCACCACATAGCTCTCGCTGCCGGTGTATTTCACCAGTTCCGCGTCGCCGTTTTCGAGCACATTGTACTCAAAGTCTCCGCTCTTCTCCGCCGCCGCTATGCCGAGGGCAAGAACCGCGGCCAGGCAGACCAGCGCGATGATGACCTTCCGCATCGTGCTCCCTCCTCACTTTCCCCCGATCGACATGCCGTCGGTGTGGATCTGATGCTTCGGCTTGTCCGGCACGGCCTCTTCGGTCGCGGCGGGCTCTTCGGGCTCCTCCAGGGGCACCGGGATCACGGTCACGGCCTCGGGCCCGGCTTCGGTTGTCTCTTCGGCGGGAGCCTCGGGCTCCGGATCCTCCGGCCAGCTCTCGGCGAAGGGATAGTAGGTCCCGTCGCCCGGATGGCGGCTGTCGGCGCCGAAGTTCTTCGTGATCACCTCATAGTGCGGGTGGAGCTTCGTCTGCTGGCTGTTGAGGTAACGCCAGGTGCCGGCGGTGGAGTAGTGCACCGAGTCCACCTGCGTGTCCGGCAGGGACTCCTTGAGCAGGTTCGCCGTGGCCTTCGGGATCTCGCCCCAGGTCTTGTACCACGAGCAGCGGTAGCACCACAGGCGCGTCAGCTGCTTCAGGCCGAGGATCGGCGTCACGTCCGTGATGCTGTTGAAGCAGATGTTCAGGTCCAGCAGGTGATCCAAGCCCTGCAGCGGAGTCAGGTCGGTGATCCGGTTCTTGAAGATCTCCGCGTACTCCAGCCGGTGCAGGGAGGCCATGGGCGTGATGTCCGTCACCTCGTTGCAGGCGATGATCAGGATCCGCAGGTCCGGCAGGTTGTACAGGAAATCGAGGCTCGTCACCGAGTTGTGGCCCACGTCGAGGGCCTTCAGGTCCCAGACGTACTTCAGGATCTCAAAGTCCTCGCTCCGGTGGTGGGAGGTCTGGTTGTTGTGCAGGGTGGAGAAGGTCTGCGTGTCCGTGCGCACGAGGTGGCGGTGGTCCTTCCCCGCGATCACGAGCGTCCAGCCCCAGCGCACATTGGGATAGCGCGACGCGAGGCGCTCGCAGTCCGCCTCCTTCATCTGGTTGGCGAACATGTTCACCTGGCGGAGCCGGGGCATCCGGTCCAGAACGGCGAACAGGGCCTCGAAGTCGAGGATCTTCGTCTCGCCGAAGTCGATCACCTCGGCGTTTTCCGAAAACGTGACGCCGTAGAGTTCCAGGTCCGCGGCCGCGGCGCCGCACAGGGTCAGCGCGAGAAGGATCAGCGCAGCACAGATCAGCTTTTTCACGTCGGTAACCTCCCGGATGTCTGGAATGTGTGGGATTCGGTGCCGTCAGTCATACCGCCTGTCCCAGGCCTCGCGCACCTCGGCGAGGAGCTGGCGGTAGCGCGCCTGGCGGGCGGCGGGGATCAGGCCCTCCCGGACCGCGGCGGTCACGCTGCAGCCGGGCTCCCGGTCGTGCAGGCAGGGGTCGAAGCGGCAGGTGCCCTCGTGCTCGAGGAACTCCGGATAGTACAGGCGGAGCTGTTCCGGCTCCATCCGCCCGGTCAGGGCCAGCAGGCTGAAGCCCGCCGTGTCGAAGACCCGCAGGCCGTTCCCGCTCAGGAGCTCCGCCCGGCGCGTGGTGTTTTTGCCCCGCGCGATCTTCCGGCTGATCTCGCCCGTCTCCAGGTCGATGCCGGTCAGGGCCGTCAGCAGGGTGGATTTGCCCACGCCGCTCTGCCCGGCCAGGCAGCAGAGGCTCCCCCGCATGGCCTCGCGCAGCGCATCGAGCCCCTCGCCGGTCCGGGCGCTGACGGCGTACACCGGGGCCTCCGCCAGGGCGTACTCCCGCCTCAGCCGCTCCGCCAGGCCGTCCCCAAGGTCGCTCTTGGCCGCCACGAGGACGGAGCGGATCCCCTGCCGGCGGCACTCCACCAGCAGGCGCTCGGCGAGGAGGAAGTCCGGCTCGGGCTCCGGGCACAGGACGATCAGCAGGGTCTCCACATTGGCCACCGGCGGGCGGACAAAGACCGAGCGCCGCGGCAGCAGTTCCTCGATCCAGCCCTCCTCCTCCCCCATGCCGGGGGTGAAGCGGACGCGGTCGCCCACTATCGGGGTCTGGCCCTGGTGGCGGAACTTCTTCTTGGCGCGCAGGATGAACTCCGCGCCGTCCGCGTCCTGCGCGGTGTAGAAACTGCCGATCCCCCGGATCAGGATCCCCTCAGGCATAGGCTCTTCCTCCGGTCCTCATTGCAGGGTGACCTCCTGCTCGATCACGGGCTTCTGCGCGTCGTCGTCGATGTAGATGCGCGCCTCGTTGACGTACACGCGCATCACGCAGGTGCCGCCCTTCCAGTGGGAGAGGGTCAGGGTCTGCTCGCGCGGGGCGTCGGCGCCGTAGGCGACGTTCTCCCAGAGGGTGAGGTCGCCGCCGGCGTTCGTGTTGTCGAAGGCGATGACCTCGTTCCCGGTGATGTCCAGGGTCACGGTCACATAGAGCTGGCTCTCGCTCTCCGGCAGGACGACGGGCACCTCGGCGCTCTTGAGCGAGGCCCGCACCACATAGACGGTCAGGCCGATCCCGGTGTCGATCATCTGGTTGTTCCGCGTGTCCTGATAGGCCACGGTGGAGACCAGCTGCTGGTCGGCCGTGGTCGCGACGTCCACATGCTTGGAGACCTTCAGCTGGGCGCCCTCGAGCATGGCGCGCGCACCCTCGAAGGTGTTGTTCTCCACCACGGGCACCGGCACGCTTCCGCCGGAGACCGTGATATACACCGTCCCGTCCTCGGGGATCGGCTCATAGGCGGCGGGATTCTGGGAGAGGACGAAGCCCTCCGCGTCCGTGGAGAGCACGCGGCGCACGTCGGCGGACAGGCCGCGGGCGCGCAGGATCTCGACCGCCCGCGCGCGGGTCTCGCCGGTGACCTTGGGCACGCTGGCGCTGGCCGTGCGGTCGGGGCCGTCGGAGACCGTCAGGGTCACCGTGTAGCCGGTCCAGACGTTCTCGGGCTCCGGCATCTGGGAGATGACCGTGCCCTCCGGCACCGTGCTGTGGCTGACGAGATTGCGCGTCAGGGTGACGTTCACGAGCTTTGCCTTCTCGGCCGCCTCGTCATAGGTCATGCCGGTGAAGGTGAAGTCGGCCGCCGTCCAGGCCGGGCCCGCCGGGTGGATGATCCGGTAGATCCCGTAGCCGAGGATGCCGATGACGAGGAGGACGACCACGCCCGTGATCATCCACCAGGTCTTGTTGACGCGGACGCGCTTGCCGCTCCCGGTGTCGGAGGTGCCGCCCTTCCCGTCGCCCTGCTTCCGCTCGGACTCCGGCGGCTGGGGCGGGGCACTCCGGCGGGCGATCGCCGCGGCGGCCGCGGGCTCGAGGGGATGGTTCTGGATGACCTCCATGCGGCCGTCCATGGCCATGCGCAGGTCGGTGGCCATCTCGCGGGCGCTCTGGTAGCGGTTGTCGGGGTTCTTGCTCATGGCCACCATGCAGACGTGGGCCACGGCCGGGGGCACGTCGGGCGCCAGCTTGGCGATCGGGATCGGCTGGCCGTGCAGGTGCTGCATCGCGACGGAGACCTGGGTGTCGCCGTCGAAGGGCACGCGCCCGGTCAGCATCTCATACAGCACGATGCCGACGGAATAGAGGTCGCTGCGCACGTCCGACGGATCGCCCTTGGCCTGCTCGGGGCTGAAGTAGTGCACCGAGCCCATGACCGTGTCCGAGCGCGTGATCGTCTGGGTGTCGGCGATGCGCGCGATGCCGAAGTCGGCCACCTTCACGTGGCCCTCCTCGTTGACGAGGATGTTCTGCGGCTTGATGTCCCGGTGGACGATGCCGTTCTCGTGCGCGTGCTGGAGGGCGGAGAGGATGCGGATCGTGATCTCCACCGCCGCGCGCGCGGGCAGGCGGCCCTTCTCCTTGATGACTTCCTTGAGGGTCTGGCCCTGCACATACTCCATGACGAGGTAGCGGTTTTCGCCGTCCATGCCCACGTCGAGGAGGTTGACGATGTTGTGGTGCGTCATCTTGGACGCCGCCTGGGCCTCCCGCTGGAAGCGGTTGACGTACTCGGCGTTCTGCGCCAGGTCGGGCCGGAGGATCTTCACGGCCACGTCGTGCCCCGTGCGCCGGTCCAGCGCGCGGTAGACGATGGCCATGCCGCCGGTGCCGATCGGCGGCTGGAACAGCTGGTACCGGCCACCCAGGATCCGGTCGTTCATGTCGGTCATGCCTTCTCCTCCTCGCGCACCAGCACCAGGCTGATGTTGTCATGGCCGCCGGCCGTGAGGGCGGCGTCGAGCAGCTGATGGGCCCTGTCGCTGTCCTCGGTGTCCCGGGCGAGGATCTCCGTGATCTCCGCGTCGGTGATCATGCCGTGCAGGCCGTCGGAGCAGACGAGCCACAGCGTGCCGGGGCAGCGCCTGAGGGTCTTCACGTCCACGTCGGTCTCGGGATCGGTGCCCACGGCGCGGGTGATCACGTTGCGCATCGGGTGGACGGCCGCCTGCTCCTCGGTCAGGATCCCCGCGCGCACCATCTCCATCACCATGGAGTGGTCGTCGGTGACCTGCTCGAGCTTGCCGTCCGCGTAGCGGTAGCAGCGGCTGTCCCCGACATGGCCGAGGATGATGTCCTCCTCGCCGAACCAGAGCACGGTCATCGTCGTGCCCATGCCGCGAACGCTCTCGTCCTCCTCCGAGCGGGCGTAGACCGCGCAGTTCGCCGCGGCGATGCCGGACAGGAGGGCCTCCTCAGAGGGCTCGCGGTCCGCGAGCTTTTCGATCAGGGTGTCCCGGGCCAGGCCGGAGGCGATCTCGCCGCCGAGGTGCCCGCCCATGCCGTCGGCCACGCCGAAGAGACTGCCCGAGCAGATCAGGCTGTCCTGGTTCGAGCGGCGCACCATGCCGATGTCGGTCAGGGCGCAGACAGCCAGTCCGTCGCGCGCGCTGACCGGGGCTTCCTCCTCCGGGGTCTCCGGGGCGGTGTTCTCCGCCGCGGGCTCGGCGGCCGTGTCGGCGGCGGGGCGCTGGGCCGCGCTCTCCTGCACGGTGTCGAAGCTCTCGATGCGCTTGCGGGAAGAACGGTTCAGGCGAAAACGGTGGTTCATACATGCCTCCATCCGCACGTTTTCGTGCGATCGTGTCATCATTTCCCATCAATAATCGGTTAATAAGCGAAAAAACTCAGCGCTGCGGGTCGGCCCGAAAGGGCCGGGGATGCGGAGCGCGTGATCTCAGGTTTCGTTCCGGATCCCGAGGGTTTCCCTGCGCCGCAGCTGGCCGCAGGCGCCCTCGATGTCGTCGCCCATCTCCCGCCGGCGGGTGGCCGAGATATGGCAGGCGGTCAGGGTGTCGAGGAAGCGCTTCACCTGGGCCTCGGTCACGCCCTTCAGCCCGCGCTCGGGGACGTCGTTGAGGGGGATCAGGTTCACATGGCACTGCAGGCCGCGCAGGAGGCGCGCCAGCTCCTCCGCCTGGGCCGGGGCCGCGTTGACCCCGTCTACCAGCGCGTACTCGAAGATCACCCGGCGGCCCGTCTTCTCCACATAATAGCGGCTCGCGTCCATCACCTCGGCGACGGACCAGGTGTTGGCCACCGGCATCAGGCGGCGGCGTACCGCGTCGTTGGGCGCGTGCAGGCTCACCGAGAGGGTCACCGGCAGGTCCTCCTCCGCGAAGGCGCGCATCTTCGGCACCAGGCCGCAGGTGGAGAGGCTCACGTTCCGCAGGCCGATGCAGACGCCCTCCGGGTCCCGCAGCAGGCGCAGGAAGCGCACGACCTCATCGTAGTTGTCGAAGGGCTCGCCGCTGCCCATGAGGACCACGTTGTGGACGCGGGTCTCCGGCTCGCCGTTTTCCGCGAGGTAGCGGTTGGCGCAGAGGATCTCGCCGAGCATCTCCCCGGCGGAGAGGTTCCGCGCGCAGCCCTCGAGGGTCGAGGCGCAGAAGGCACAGCCCATCCGGCAGCCCACCTGCGTGGAGACGCAGAGGGTACACCCGTGGTGGTAGCGCATCAGCACGCCCTCGACGCAGTGGCCGTCCCGCATCTCAAAGAGGAACTTGACCGTGCCGTCCAGGGCACTGACCCGGGTCAGGCGGATCGAGACCGGCTGGGCCACGGCCTTCCCCTTCAGCTCCTCGCGCAGGGCGGCGGGCAGGTTGGTCATCGCGTCAAAGTCGGCGCCGCGGTGGATCCAGGCGAAGATCTGCTTCCCGCGGAAGGCGGGCAGGCCCTGCGCCCGGCACCACTCGGTCAGCTCCCGCGGGTCCATCCCCGCCAGGACGGCACTCACAGGCGGTCCCTCCGCATGCGGCAGAGATAGAAGCCGCCGATGCCGTCGCGGTGGGGCATCAGCTGGAGGCCGGTGGCCGCGTGGGCGCGCAGGACGTCCGGGATGCTGTCGGGCAGCGGGTCGAGGTGGAAGTCCGGGTGCCGGCGCAGGAAGGCCTCCACCTGCCGGTCGTTCTCGTCGCGCAGGAGGGAGCAGGTGGCGTACACGAGCACGCCACCCGGCTTCACCGCAAGGCAGACGTTGTCGAGGAGCTCCGCCTGGATGCGGACCATCTCCTCCACCTTCCGCTCGGTCAGGCGCAGCTTGATGTCGGGCTTCTCCGCCATGTCGCCGGTGCCGGAGCACGGGGCGTCGAGCAGCACGGCGTCGAAGGTCATGTCGAGGTCCTCGCGGCGCACGGAGGCATCGCGGGTCATGGGGCGCACGTTCTCCAGGTGCAGGCGGCGGGCCTGGGAGACGATCAGGTCGGTGCGGTGGGGATGGATCTCCCAGGCCTGCACGCGGCCCGCGTCGCCCATCATCTCGTCGAGGTAGCAGGCCTTGCCGCCCGGGGCCGCGCAGCAGTCAAGCACGCGCCAGCCGGGTTTGGGGTCCACGGCCAGGCAGGCCGCCTGCGAGCCCTCGGACTGGATGGAGTACAGGCCCTGCTGCCAGTCGGTGTCGGCGGTAATGTCGATCATCCCGCGCACCTTCACGCTGTGCGGCACGCGGCCGGGCTCACGCTCCCAGACCTTCTTCTTCAGCAGTTCCTCAAAGGCCGCGTCGTCCAGGCGCATCAGGTTCGGGCGGAGGGTGATGCCCTCGCTGCGGGCGCGGCGGCGGACCAGATCCGTGCCGTCGGCCTGTCCCCAGTCGTCCAGGAGGCGCTTCACCAGCCACTCGGGCACGCTGGCCTCCACGCTCAGGGCGCGCAGAGGCTCCGCCGCCGGGTCGGGCCAGGAGAGCTCGTCCTTCTTGCGGATCAGATTGCGCAGGATGCCGTTGCACACGCCGCTCAGGCCGTCGAGGCCGAGTTCCCGGCACAGGCGGACCGAGGTGTCGGTGGCGGCGTTCTCGGGCACGCGGTAGTCCAGCAGCAGCTGGCACGCGCCCAGGCGCAGGATGTTCACCAGGCGGATGTCGGTGTCCGGCTTGGCCATCACCTGCCGCAGGGCGTGGTCGAGGTAGATCAGGTTGTCCAGCGTGTCATAGACGAGGCGCGCGGCAAAGCGGCGGTCCGCCCCGGAGAGGGTGCAGCCGTGCAGCTTCTGGTCCAGGGCCAGCGAGGCCCAGGCGCCCTCCTCGGTCACCTTGCGGATCACGTCGAGGGCGATGCGCCGGGCGGGCATGCCGTCGGTGGCGCCCGGTCTCATTTTCCCGCGCTCCGCGGGCTTTTTGTCAAACGGCTTTTTCGGATAGGTCGGGCGGAAGGGCCTTCTCGCCTCGTCTCCCCCACTCTTGTGCTCGAAATTCCGATAAATCTTTTTGTTTCCGCCACTCTTTGTGCCGTTTTCCGGCTTTCCGGTGGATTGATCGCCACTTCTGCGCGTTTTTCCCGCGTTGGGCAGGACGCGCTCGGGGCGCCCGGCGTAGGGGCGGGAGGAGGGCTTGCCGGTGCGGACGGGGCCGAAATCGTTGCGTTTGTCGCTCATGGGCATCTTCCTTTTTCTGGGTCGTGAAAAGATCACCGGCATACTCCGGCAGTTTCTATTATATCGGAAGAGACGGCGGGTGTCAACGATGCGCGGACCCGCGCCGGGCGATAAAAAAGACCGCTTGCGCTCCGCGGCCGTTCGTGCTACGATCAGGGTATCAACCGACCGGAGGATGTGCAGCACGATGAAGAAGATCGATATGGAAACCTGGGAGCGGCGGCAGGCCTACGAGCATTTTTCGCGCCTGGCCTGGCCGTTCTACTCGGTGACCTTCGACGCGGACGTGACCGCCGCCCGCGCCTTTGCAAAGGCGCACGGGGTCTCGTTCTACCTTGTGATGGTGTGGCTGGTGACCCGGGCCGTGAACCGCGTCCCGGCCATGCTGCAGACCGTCATCGGCGGCGAGGTCTGGCAGTACGACGGCCGCGTCCCGTCCTTCACCGACCTGCACCCCGGCGCGGAGCAGTTCCACATCATCACCATGCCCACGGAGAGCACGGCGGAGGCGTTCGCGCGCAAAGCGAAGGAGGTCAGCGGCGCCCAGACCTGCTTCCTCGACATGAGCAAGGAGGGCAGCGACCTGCTGTTCATCTCCTGCCTGCCCTGGGTGCGTCTCACGGGCCTGACCAACGAGCGCAGCCCCGATCCGGACGACTGCATCCCGCGCATCGCCTGGGGCCGCTGGGAGGAGCGCGGCAGCCGCCTGATCCTCGGGCTTTGCGTCGAGGTGAATCACCGCACGGTGGACGGCGTGCACATCGGCCGCTTCGCGCAGGCGCTGGAGGAGGAGATCGCGGGGCTGGAGGATCACTGAGCCGAAGGGGCAGAATCTTGTAAGCTGTCCATGTGCCGGACGTTTGTAAACAGCAGCGACAGGATTTGTGAGCAGTGGAAGGGTGGAGAAAACACATGAACCAAACCAAGCGAGAAAGCGGCATGCCGCCATCGATGCGGTGACGCAGGAGCCTGACGAGCAGCTGCCTGTGCAGGATGCTTCAAAACAGAGACACGGTCAGGAACGGCAATGGAAAACTCCCCGGCTGGGTTTTGAGAGACCAGCCGGGGAGTATGGTAAACTGAAATTGTAAGATTAACTTCCGAGTTAGCTGTTTACCGCCTGTTTATACAACAGCGTAAAATGATTCTGTTCGTCCTTGCTGGGTGTAGTATTGCACGTTACACCCCCTTTGAATTCATCCATTTCAGAAGCCATCATGACCAGCATCATTGTGGGAAGACCGGTATATCTGGCCGCACTTTCTTCCGTCAGTCCGAATACGCAGTAACGCTCTCCCTCTTCATTCAGGACAGGCATATCCCCGATCCATTCAGAGATATGGGACCATCCGTGACGCTCGAAAACGACAGCGGCGTCTTCCGGGACCCGGTTGGGTTCTTCTGTCCCGTCAGGATTGACAAGGATTCTGTCAGCTGAATCCAGGCTGCCGTCCTGAATAGCCCGGATCACGTTCTCAGCCCCGGTTACCGCCTGATCATCCATGGTCATGGTAACGGTCTCCAGCGTTTCTTTGTTTTTGGACATCATGTCAGCCAGCATCGCGTGGGCCTTTGCTGTCATCTCTGCCTTTCGATCCGTACTGATGCCGAATTCTTCCCACAGAGCCGGGTTGTCCAGCTGCCCTTCCACAAACCCGATGATTGCGTTGACCAGTCTCTGCATATCCATCTTTTCTTTGAGATATGATCTTTGTATTTCCCGGATCCGTTCCAGTTTCTGCTGCTGTTCCCGGATTTTCCGTTCAAATGCTGCTGTCAGGAGATCGTCATCTTCCGGAAGAAGCGTTTTGATCTCCTCAATGGAGAAATCCGCCTGCTGCAGATTTTTGATCTTCACAAACAGCAGTGCCTGCTCTTCTTCATAGTACCTGTATCCTGTCCATTCATCGACCTTTGCCGGCGTCAGCAGGCCGATGCGGTCATAGTACCGCAGCGTCTGGGTGTTGCATCCGCAGAGCTTTGCGAATCCCTGGATCGTGATCATATCCCAACCTCCTCACGGGGAAGGTATCATTGCAGTTAAGTGTAAGGTCAAGACTATTTGAGAAAAAACCTGAGACACTCAAAAGTTAAGGCAAATTCAGTATGTCCTCTTCCGAATAATTCTTTGATTCCAAAATGATGCTTCTGTCCGGGAAAACTTCTTTGCATAGCCTTAATTCCAAAGCCTGCCGATGAATAAAATGCCGGATTAGATCCTCTTCTCCCTTCAGGCCCCTGGATTCCGCATAAGGGCAGTTATTAAAGAAGCCCAGCATCATCGGGAACCATAATTCATGCCCATGTTCATCCGATCTTTCTTTCCGGATGGTTTCCAGATTTCCCCGGATATCTGATGCCTTCAAATATACAATTCGATATTCTTTTCCTTTCAGTTCTTCGCGGATCTGCTTATAGAATGACAGAATATCTTCATCCCTTGCCTGCCGGTACAGGATCATATCCTCCACGATGTTCTGGAACAGCGAGCATTCAAAGATCATTCGATCCGTGTCCCATTTCCGGTAACGCCCAAGCACGATCGATTGAAACGTATCAAAGGGAACCCGGTTATTATAGATCTCATACTGTTCAAGATCCTGATAGAAATCCCGGTTCTCTGTGATGACCTTCGTATAACAGACGATCTTTTTGCATCCTTCAGAACATGTCTTTTTTTCGATCTGCAAACGCAGTTCGGGATACTTTCCCAGGATCCTGTGATATTGATCGTCATCCACGTAAGCGCACCAGGAGAGTTCTACCGGAGAGTATTCACCTTCCCGGACTGTGGAATATCCAGGATTCATATCAGAAAGCTTCTGAACCAAGGTGCTTTTGCCACTGCCCTGCAATCCCTCTACGAAATAATTCATATCTGCATTCTCCTGATTCATCTTGTAAAGATAACTTCCGAGTTATTTTACTATGCACTACGCCGGTTTCTTCGTCAGATACAGCACATAAGTATCCCGGAACTCGACTTTATCTCCGCCCGCAAGCACCACACTCCGAAGTCCTTCGAAAAACTTCGTTTTATAGGGCTCGGGGATCAAAATGTGATCGCTGTGCGTGCCGCAATACATCACATATTCATCTGCAGAAAAAATGCGTTTTCCGTAAAAATCATGCCGCGTCAGATCCACATAGCCGTAGTCAGTCGCATGAAGATAGTCAAAAGGCTCCTTCATGTTTTTGTATTCCGTCACCGGTTTATAATACTCGTCGTAAACCTTCTGGATATTGTTAAACAGCTCCTCATTGGGCGATTTATAATCCCCAATCAGAAACATCATCGCCAGCGTTCCCCCTGGCTTTAGCAGTTCAAACGTCTTGGAAAAAGCGATCTTCTCCGGAATCCACTGGATCGTCGCAGCAGAGTATATCACATCATACCTCTGTTCACCGAAATCATGCGTAATGAAGTCGTCATTCACAATGTGGAAATTCGGTCTTGTATCGTATTTTTCTTTCATCTTCTCATAGAGATGCTCCCCGAGCTCAATGGCATGATAATCACAGCCGGTATCCAGAATCGGATCCGTCGCCTGGCCTGTTCCCGGGCCGATTTCCAGCACCTTCGTTTCAGTTCCGATACCGGCTTCCCTGATGAAATATTCGAACAGTTCCGCACTGTAACGGGGTCGGAACTTATCAAACTGTTCCGGGATTGTGTCAAACACCTTACGATATTCCATTGGCTTCTTCCTCATCTCGCTGTATTTTTCATTCTGCCCCAAAATCGTATCTCCTTACTCATTTATCTCAAAAAATAACTTCCGATTTTGCGTGCCAAGGTATCCTGATAAACTGGAATTTGTCAGTATCCCTTATAAATCCTTCCCATGCTTCATTTGGAATTCATTTAGTTTTTATTATAATTCCAGGATAGCGGGCATCTCTTCTCCGGGTTTATCCTTAAAGTATTGAGGCTGTTCGACAAAACCAAATGAAGCATATAGCTTCTTTGCTGTTTCATTTTCAGGCTCATAACTCAGCCAGCAATACTTCTTTTTACCGCTTGGCCAGGTTCGAATGAACTCTAAAGCCAGCTCCATTGCTTTTCTTCCGTATCCTCTGCCCTGATATCTTTTATCGATCATCAGTCTCCAGATGCAATAATTGTCAAAAAAGAAATCCGGATCTCCTTCTTCTCTTTCTTCTTCAGAGGCCCCGCAGCCGATCATCAAAAAGCCAACAGGTTTGCCGTTACGGCATATGGCGAAAGGATAAGGAGGATAACCGTTCGTCAAAGCGACATATGCTTCCGCTAAAGAGCACATATTGGATGCTACGAATTCCTTTTGTTTCCTGTTTACATTCAACCCAAATAGTACTTTCACATAATTTTTATAAGTGATCTTTTCTAACGTGATAACATCTTTTTTCATTCGCTGAACACCTCCGCAGATCCGAATTTATCACCTTCGTTTTGCCATCTTTATGACAGCATATATATGTCACAGCAAAACGCTGTCACCATTTGCAGAGAGTTGTTTAGTCTTACCGTTGTGTACGATGTACGCCTCACCTCTTAGTTCCTCAATGCCGTCTTTAGCCAGTATGTAGCTGCCGTCTGTAATGTAACAGAAAGTTCTCCCCATACTGTCAGGCAATATTATCTCGTTGATATAGTTGAGGCCGTCCAGGGTTCTGTCTTTCCAATAGTTATAATGTGGCAAGATCGTTGTCTATGTGAGACCGAGCCCGGTCAGGAATCTTTTATACTCGGGATCGACCGCCTCACCGTCCTCCTCGGGGGCGGCATAAACGGTTTCAGCGCAGTTCATGCTTCCGGCGCTGATTGCCCAAATGACACCGTCATAGTCTTTCAGCAGATCACCAAGCGCGATATCCCTGAAATAACGATTCTGCGACGGCGTGTGTCCGCCGCCGAGAATGATGAAATTCGCTTCCTGAATCAGCTCTTTTGCCTGAGAAGCGTTCCTATCGTCCACGCAGATAAAGCTCTCGAACTGAAATCCCGAATACTCAAAGCCATCTTTGGTATCGTTGGCGATAAAATCGTTGAACTCGAAGTCGTCGGGGCCGTCGCTGAAGTAAAGCGCACGGCACGGATCAGGAAACATTTTCTGCATTTCATCTATTAAATGGTTGTCAGGAATCATCTCGGATTTATCTTCGCACCCCGTTCTGTCTCTGAACGTGTTGCCTGTCAAAAAAAGGATCATACTTAACCTCCTTCGCTTTACAGCTTCAATACAGATTTGTCAGTTTATTGTCTGATTATCAATACCACTGTCTCAACAGAATGTTCAAGAAGGAATATATCGACAAATTCCGATTTGTCGATCGCAAGCAAAATCAAAACATATATTCCGTTTTTCCGGGGCATTATTTGCTCATTATATCTATGGCTTCTTCGATTGTTACGGAGTCAACAAGTTCCTCCCAGACATCTTCGTTGTAATACCGGACTGTTGTTTCACCGGTCATGTAATCATTATCAAAGGTAGAGTTTGTTCCCTCCGGAATAATTACTTCAAAACCTCTTTCGAAAGCTGATTTTACTGTGCAGTCGATGCAGTAGTTTGTCTGCAGGCCAATAATCATCAGGCGTTTATCGCTCTGCTGTTCCATATAATCTCTGAATTCTATGTTTCCGAAACAGCTGTTAATCGTCTTGACAAATACTTTTTCTCCTTCCGTCGGCGCTATCCGATCGATGATATCAAAGGCTTCGTCTCCGACTGACATACCGCTGTCCGGGCCTGCGTCATGCTGAACGAAGATCACTTCAACATTGTTTTTTCTTGCGGCATCTACCAGTTGCGTTGTTCTTTCTGTGAAAGTATCAAAGGCGTACAGATCTTCGTCAACCAATCCTTTTTGCATGTCAACAACCAATAATATCATTTATTCTGCCTCCTCCTCGATTCCTGAACGTCGTTAGCCGACAATTTCAAAAGATAATCTGGCATCCGTCAATCCCGGCCTGTTGGGCTAAAGCCTAGCAAAGAATACTTCTACTCATTACGCCAGAATCCTGCAATCAAATCAATGCACCGTGAGTGCGGAAAGAAGGTGATTTCAATGGAAGCAAAACAGAAAGGAGCGACTGAGCAGAGAGCAGCAATGACCATCAGGTATGGCAAGACGCTCTACAAGGTCATCTTCCGCTTTGCCGAGAAAGGAAAAGCGACCATGAACGACAAGGTTTTGAAGCTGATTCGCTCAAATTCTCTTTGTGAACCGACATCGTAAAGCGCACTTTTAAATTTCCTGAAAAAACAGCGTAAAAGTACTTGACCCAACGAAAAGCGCTTCACGCCGGGATCTCCCGGGCAATGTGAAGCGCTTTTCTGCCGTCATCGGGAAGGTGCGCCCGCAGGCACGTCCGGCCGGACCTTTACTCCCTCTTCTCCCGACGCTCGCGCAGCGTCCGCGCGACCTCGGGATAGATGCCGTCGAGGCGATAGAAGAACATCACGCTCAGCGCGAGGGCCTGGATCACGCCGGGGATGACGGTGTAGACCGAAATCAAGGCGTTGATCGCGCCGGGGGTCTGCGTCTCCGCCGCCGCGGCAAAGCCTCCGCGGGCCAACACGACGCCCATCAGCGCCGTACCGAG
Source organism: Clostridia bacterium (assembly GCA_017429265.1). Taxonomy (GTDB): domain Bacteria; phylum Bacillota; class Clostridia; order Christensenellales; family Aristaeellaceae; genus RUG11272. The sequence goes on from JAFRPG010000062.1 coordinate 35,047, forward strand.
CCCCATGCCGAACTTGCCCATGCACTGCAGCAGGGCCGTGCCGAGCCCCGCCGCCCGGACGCCGGTCCGGTATTCCCCGTAGTCGATGGCGTCGGCGCACATCGCGTAGAGCATGGAGGTGGTGGCGCCCATGGCCACGCCCTTGACCGCGTTGAGGGCCAGGAGGACGGGGAGGTTGTCCGGCGCGATGCGGCTGAGCAGGCTGGCGGCCGCGATGGCCGCGATGCCGGTCTGGTAGATCACGCGCTTGGAGAAGCGGCGGATCAGCACCGGCACGATGAAGACGAGGCCCAGCACCTGGGCGATCGTCATCGCGTTGGTGATCTGCCCCGTGGCGTCCACGTCGTGGAGGACGAAGTTCGCGTAATAGGCCGCGGAGCTGCCGACCAGGATATTGGCGGTGAAGGAGAGCAGGGTGGCCCCGAGCAGGAGGAGGAGCCAGGGGTTGCGGACGATGGCCTTCAGCGAGTCCCTGACCGGCGGCCGGGCCTGCGACGGATCGCTGCCGACGCGCTCCTTCGTGGAGAAGAAGCACAGCAGGGCGAGGACGAAGGTGCCCGCCCCGAGGACGATCATGGTCCGCGTCCAGCCCGCCTGGTCGGTCAGTTCCCCGCCGCCCAGGCCGCGCACCATCGAGAACACGACCGCGTTGACCAGCACCTGCGCGGAGAAGGCGAAGATCAGGCGGATGATCGACAGGCGGCTGCGCTCCATCGAGTCGTCGGTGAGGAAGTTGTGCATGCCGGCGTAGGGGACGTTCAGCGCCGTGTAGCACACCGAAGTCGTCAGGTTGTAGAAGATGAAGATCCACACGAGCTTCCCGTGGACGGAGAAGGAGGCGGGCACGGTGAAGAGCATCACGGTGCTGACCGCCAGCGGCAGGCCCATCGTGAGCAGGTAGGGCCGGACCTTCCCGAAGCGGGTGCGGGTCCGGTCGACGAGGAAGCCCATCAGGATGTCGGTCACGCCGTCCATGATCTTTGTCGCGGAGATGATCGCCACGGCGGCGTCCTGCTCCACCCCGGCGACGTTGGTGAAATAAAACAGCAGATAGATGGAGATGGACTGCCAGACCAGGCAGCTGGCGAAATCGCCGAGCGCGTAGCCGACCTTCTCGCGGGCCTTGAGTGCCTCCATGGGTTTCCTCCTTGCGGTTCCGGGCAGGTATACGGGATGCGCCGCCATTATACGCGCGCCCGGGCGGATGCGCAAGCGGGAATCCCGAAAAATCAGGGCTTCCCGGGCCGTCTTCCGCGGCTTCTGCCCCTCCCGATAAATATTTTCATCCATATCTTGCTTTTTCCGCGAAGACATGATAGAATATGCGCGCTTTGATGTGCCTTGACTCCAACGGAGGTGGATCTCAATGGGAAACTATTGCCAAGTCTGCGGCAAGGGTACGATGAACGGCAACCTCATCAGCCATTCTGATCGCAAGACGCACACGACCTGGGCGCCCAATGTGCAGAGCGTCCGTGTGGTCGTGGACGGGTCTGTGAAACGGATGAATGTCTGCACGAGCTGCCTTCGCAGCGGCAAGGTGCAGCGCGCCCTGCCCCGCACCCATGCGACTGTTGAAGCTGAGGCCTGAGCCCAAGCAAAAGAGGAGCGCCAGCCCGAGACGGCGGGCGCTTTTCTCTTATGCGGGCCCCGCATGCGCGTTTTTGAGCAGAAAACCGGACATTTAATGGAAAGGAAGTTCCGCTCATGACCGGAGAGAGGATCACCCGCGCCGGCCTTGACGCGCTGGCGGAGGAGCTGGAGGACCGGTGCGGCCGTCTCCGCGGCGAGATCGCCCGGAGGCTCGAAGCGGCCCGCGCGGCCGGCGACCTGCTCGACAACCCGGCCTACAAAGCCGCCGGGGCGGAGCGGGACCGGAACGAGGAGCGCATCGCCGCGCTCCGGCGCATCCTTCTGAACGCGGACGGCGGGGAAGCCGTCAAAGACAACACCACTCGCCCGGAGTGACCGCCGCACCGGCGGACATCCGGGAAAAAGGGACCTGAAAGGAGCTGCCACCCATGGCGGAAAAGAAAAAGATCACACGCGCCGGCCTTGAAAAGCTGCAGGCCGAACTGGACAGCCGCGTCGCTGTCACCCGCAACGAGATCGCCCGGGAGATCGAGTTCGCCCGTTCCTACGGCGACCTGAGCGAGAACGCCGAGTACACCGAGGCCAAGAAGAAGCAGGCCGAAAACGAGACCAAGATCGCCGAGCTGGAGGACTTCATCAAGGTGGTCGAGGTCATCGAGGACGACGAGATCAGCAGCGACCGCGTCTCCGTCGGCACCACCGTCGGGCTCAAGACCCTGTCCGAGACCAACGACGACTTTATGGCGACCAAGGGCGAGACCGTCCGCTACGCCATCGTCGGCGCGCAGGAGGCCGACCCCATGCACGACCGCATCTCCGATGAGAGCGAGGTCGGCAAGGCCCTGATCGGCGCGGCCATCGGCGACACCGTGAGCATCCCCCTGGAGGGCTATACCCTGGTCTACGCCGTGCTCTCGATCGAGAAGGGCGACCAGGTCTGACCCTGTCGGGTTTCCTTCGCGCCGGCTTGTGCCGCGGTCACCGCGGCGGCTTGCGCAGAGTGAAGCGGGGGATCCGGCCGGGTCCGAGCCGGACCGGCAGGCTTTCCGATCCCCCGGAGAGGAAGAAAAGAGAATGGCTGACTATCCCGTGACCCCCGGCACTCCGGCCCTGACCGAGCAGGAGATCATCCGCCGTCAGAAGCTGCAGGCCCTCCTGGACGCCGGGCAGAATCCCTACACGATCACCCATTTCCCGGTGACCCACCGCTCCGCCGATATCACGGCGCACTTTGACGAGCTCGAGAACACGACCGTCACCATCGCCGGGCGCATGCTCAGCCGCCGCGTCATGGGCAAGGCGTCCTTCGCCCACCTGCTCGACGGGGAGGGCGACGTGCAGTTCTACGTCCGCCGCGAGGACGTGGGCGAGGAGGCCTACGCGGCCTTCAAGCAGTGGGACATCGGCGACATCGTGGGCGTGACCGGCACGGTCTTCAGGACCAAGACCGGCGAGATCTCCGTGCACGCGCGGGAGATCACCCTGCTGACCAAGTCGCTGAAGGTCCTGCCGGAGAAGTTCCACGGCCTCACGGACACCGACCTGCGCTACCGCCAGCGCTATGTGGACACGATCGTGAACCCCGAGGTGCGCGATCTGTTCGTCAAGCGCTCGAAGATCATCTCCGCCGTGCGCGAGTTCCTCGACGGGCGGGGCTTCCTCGAGGTGGACACCCCCGTGCTCCAGACCGTGGAGATCGGCGCGGCGGCCCGGCCCTTCCGCACCCACCACAACGCCCTCGACCTCGACATGCTCCTGCGCATCGAGACCGAGCTCTACCTCAAGCGGCTGATCGTCGGCGGCTTTGAGCGCGTGTACGAGCTGGGCCGCGTCTTCCGCAATGAGGGCATGGACGCCACCCACAATCCGGAGTACACCTCCCTGGAGACCTACCAGGCCTACGTGGACTACCGCGAGGTCATGGAGATGGTGGAACAGATGTTCGAGTTCGTGGCCATCCGCGCCACCGGCTCGAGCGACGTGCCCTACCAGGGCCAGACCATCCACCTGGCCGCGCCGTGGAAGCGGATCAGCATGTCCGACGCGGTGAAGGAAGCCTGCGGCATCGACTGGACGCAGTGGCAGAGCGACGAGGAGGCCCGGGCCGAGATGGACCGCCGCGGCATCCACGTCGAGAAGGACGCGAAGCGCGGCGACTGCCTGGCTGCTCTCTTCGACGAGTATGTGGAGCACACCCTCGTGCAGCCGACCTTCATCACCGACTATCCGGTGGAGATCTCCCCGCTGGCCAAGCGCATGCCCGGCAACCCCGCCCTCACCGAGCGCTTCGAGTTCTTCATCACCGGCCACGAGATGGGCAACGCCTTCTCCGAGCTGAACGACCCGATCGACCAGCGCCGCCGCTTTGAGGAGCAGGTGGAGCTGCGCAAGTCCCAGGGCATCTTCGCCGAGATCGACGAGGACTTCGTCACCGCGCTGGAGTACGGCATGCCGCCCACCGGCGGCCTGGGCATCGGCGTCGACCGCATGGTGATGCTGATGACGGACTCCCCCACGATCCGCGACGTCCTGCTCTTCCCCACCATGAAGCCGCTGAACGCGCCGAAGAACGACAAGCAGCCGGAAGCGCCCGCGGACTTTGACTGTGCGTGCGGCACCTGCCCCTCCCAGGAAGCCTGCAAAGCCGCTCAGGAGGCCGAAAAAGCCGCGCCCGCCGAGGAGAAGATCGACTTCTCCAACGTGGTCGTTGAGCCGCTCTTCGCCGACACCGTGGACTTTGAGACCTTCAGCCGGAGCGACTTCCGCGCCGTGAAGGTCCTCGCCTGCGAGGCCGTGCCGAAGTCGAAGAAGCTGCTGAAGTTCACCCTGGACGACGGCTCCGGCACCGAGCGCACGATCCTCAGCGGCATCCACGCCTTCTACGAGCCCGAGCAGCTGGTCGGCAAGACCTGCATCGCGATCACGAACCTGCCGCCCCGGGCGATGATGGGCATCGAGTCCTGCGGCATGCTGATCAGCGCCGTGCATAAGGAAGGCGAGGAGGAGAAGCTCCACCTGCTGACGGTGGATCCGCACATCCCCGCCGGCGCCAAGCTGTACTGAGCGGAGGCAAGCCATGAAAACGCCATTGACCGCCGAGCGGCTGCGGCAGCACCTGCGCTACGGCTGGTGGAAATACGTGCTCTCCCTCGCCCTGATCCTGAGCCTGTCGAGCATCCTGTTCACGATGACGGCGCCCCGGCCGGCGGAGGACCAGAAGATCGAGATGCTGGTCTACGGAGCGACGCGGGAGGACGCCCTCAACGCCTACCTTGAGTGGGTGCGGCAGGAGCGCTTCCCGGAGCAGGAGCTCTTCTCCGCCTCGGTGTACACCGACGCCGCCAGCGGCATCGCCGGCATGGCCACGCGGATCTTCGCCGGGGACGGGGATATCTTCCTCCTCCCGGAGGATACCTTCAAGGGGTACGCGGACCAGGGGATTCTGGTGCCTCTGGACAGCGTGCCCGAGGTGATGGATGCCCTTCAGGCGTACGGCATCCCCACCGACCGCGGCAACGCCCTCGGTCCGGACGGACAGCCGTATCTCTTCGGCATCAGCGTCACCTGCCTGCCCGTGATGGAGAGCTGGCTGGTCGACCGCAGTGTCGACCGCTACCTGTGCATCCGCGTCCGTAACGGCAACGATGAGACCGCCAAGCGGCTCCTCATTCAAATGCTGAAGGATCTGCACAGCCTTGACGGCATGGTGATCCCCGAAAGTATCACGGCATCGCCCTGAGCGGTGCCGCTTTTTTGTGGCTTGCGTTTTCAGGGAATGCGCCTGCGGGCGCACCAGGGGCTTTCCGATCGCCGCTGGACCCTTCGGGATCGCATCTATGAGCATCGTGATCGGTACAGCCTGCCCGGAGAACCTCTCCACCGCTGCGGCGGTCCCCCTCCCCTTTCAGGGGAGGTTTGGGTAACTTTATGCCCTATCTCCCCTGAAAGGGGAGATGTCACCGCAGTGACAGAGAGGTTTCCGCGCTGCTTTTCCCATAGAGATAGTCTAACGAGTCGGCCCCGAAGGAGTCCAGAGGGGGATCGGAAAGCCCACTGGTGGGCCC
>JAFRPG010000016.1 GCA_017429265.1 Clostridia bacterium
ATGCGCCTGCGGGCGCACCAGAGGGCTTTCCGATCGATCCGGGGCTGCCGCCCATTCTCCGCTGAAAACTGTCCCCCGGACAGTTTTCCGGGCGCTCCGAATCCTCTGGACTCCTTCGGCGCCGTCCCGTAAAAGATAGCCTATGGGTCTGAATGGTTCTTTTCTCTTCTATACTTGACCCAATACCATACAAGGAAGACATGCTCCCGAAGGGTCCAGGGGCGATCGGAAAGCCCCTGGCGCGCTCCGCAGAGCGCGAACTCCCATATGCTTTCCCGAACTTTCCGTGAAGAATCCCTTTTTTGTGGTTCTTCACATTTTATCCAGGGAAAGTCCATTGATGGGGGTATGCGCCTGCGGGCGCACCAGAGGGCTTTCCGATCGCCCTCTGGACTCCTTCGGCGCCGACCCATTAATGATAGTTCTTGAGGATTGTCAGGTATTTGAGGGAATGCCAGGCTTTGCGCTTAGCCTTACCAGACAACTAACAAGGAAGAGGGGATCCCGAAGGGTCCAGGGGCGATCGGAAAGCCCCTGGTCATGCCCGCAGGCATGAAATCCTCTCCCCTTATGCTTTTCCCGATCTTTCCGTGAAGAACGAAAAGTACGGGATTCTTTTCATCCCGGACACTGCCACCCCGTGCTTGGCTTCGTATCAACAGGTGTCAGGCAGCACACAGATAGGCGCCTGTTAAAGATAGATTGAGAGCCTTCTTTCCCGGAAACGGAGAATATAGATCGGGACATGCGAGCGGTCCGGCACGGATGAGGATGCCGGACCGCTCGCTTTTTGGCCCTGCCGCGAACTTTTACAATCCGGCGTGCCCCGCGGAAGCAGGGATTCCGGGCACCGGGGACGAAATGTGCATCAGCGGCACGTCCTGCGACGGCCCACAAACGTTTCGGAAGGAATGCGTGACGATGCGTATCGTGAAAAGCTTATCCACCCTGCTCCTCTCCGTCTGCCTGCTCACCCCCATCCTGCCCGGCTCGGCGGAGGGCGGGGACGACGCGCTCTCCCTGCTGACGCTCAATGTGGGGAAGGCCGACTGCCTCCTCCTCCGCCACGGCGGCCTGACCTACATGGTCGACACCGGCACGGCGGAGAGCTGGGGCGCGGTGTCGGCGGCGCTGCGGGCCAACGGCATCACGCGCCTCGACGGCGTGATCCTCACCCACACCGACAAGGACCACGCGGGCGGACTCCCGGCCCTCGCGGCCTCGGGGGTGGAGGTGGGCGCGTGGTACTCCTCGGCCTACTACTGCGAGGTGACCGAGAAGAAGCACCCCGCCATCCTCGCGGCGGCTCAGCGCGGGCAGAGCGTGCGGTGGCTCAAAGCCGGGGACAGCCTGCCCTTCGGCGACGGGACGCTCCGGGTCATCGGCCCGACCGTCCTGTTTGAGGACAAGGAGAACAACAATTCCGTCGTGCTCCTGGCGGAGGCCGCGGGCGGGCGGATGCTCCTGTGCGGCGACATGGAGGAGCCGGAGGAGAAGCTGCTGCTGGCGGCGGGCGCCGTGCCGAACTGCGATGTGCTGAAGGTCGGCCACCACGGCGAGGGCGACGCCACGTGCAGGAAGTTTGCCCTGGCGGTGATGCCGGAAGCGGCGGTGATCTCCACCGACTCCGTGGCCGAGCCCGACACTCCCGACCCGAAGGTGCTCAGCGTGCTACGCGGCGTCGGGGCGGAGATCTGGCTGACCGAGGAGACGAAGGGCGGCGTGCTGGCGGAGATCCGCGGCGGCAGGCTGACCTGCCGGAAGGCGGAGTGGACCCTGCCCGATCCCGTGGGCGGTGTGGCGATCTCGGCCAAGGACAACAGCGCCGACACCGTGACCCTGCGCAACGGCGGCTCGGCGGCCGCGGACCTCTCCGGATGGTACATCATCTCGCAGCGCGGCGGCGAAATCTTCGTTCTCCCCGAGGGAACGGTCCTCGCGGCCGGCGCCTCCCTGACCGTGGGCACGGAGACCGCGGGTTACGGAGACCTGATCTGGCCCGACACCAATGTCTGGCACAACAACAAGGACGACGCGGCGATCCTGTACGACGCCTGCGGCCGCGAGATGGACCGCGCGGACTGAGCGGTCTCCCGGCACTGCATTCCCGGAAGGGCAGAGAGAAATGCCCTTCCTTTTTGCTGCCCGGCAGCCTCCGCGCGAAACGGAAGGAAACGGAAGCGAAACAGAAGTTGTTGTGGAAGTATTTTGGAAGTAAAGCGGAAGGACTTCCGGAAACGCCTCTGATATCCCTCCGTGCCTCCGGCCCCGACAAGGTGTTTCACCTCTGAGAGCGTTGACAATCGCGGCCGATTGCGATAGACTAACCCTGTGAGACCCCATTTATCCGCGAGGAGGAGATACGATATGAAAAAACCCGTTGTACTGGTTGTGATGGACGGCGTGGGCGAGACCCCCGTTGAGCTCGGCAACATGGTCATGAAGGCCACCACCCCCACCCTGGATGAGTTCAAGGCGACCTGCCCCTGGCAGTGCATCAAGGCGCACGGCGGCGCCGTCGGCCTGCCCAGCGACGACGACATGGGCAACAGCGAGGTCGGCCACAACGCCCTCGGCTGCGGCCAGATCTACTCTCAGGGCGCGAAGCTCGTCAACGAGTCCATCGAGTCCGGCGCCATCTACCAGAGCGAAACCTGGAAGGACCTGGTGGGCTCCGTGGCGGAGAAGGGCACGGCCCTGCACTTCATCGGCCTGCTGTCCGACGGCAATGTCCACTCCAACATCAGCCACCTGCTGGCCATGCTGAAGGAGGCCAAGAAGGAAGGCGTGAAGAAGGTCCGCGTGCACATCCTCCTCGACGGCCGCGACGTGCCCGCCACCTCCGCCCTGGAGTATGTGGGCAAGCTGGAGGACTGCCTGAAAGAGCTCAACGACGCTTCCTTCGACGGCAGGATCGCCTCCGGCGGCGGCCGCATGCAGATCACCATGGACCGCTACCAGGCCAACTGGGCCATGGTCAAGGCCGGCTGGGACGTGCACGTCCACGGCATCGGCCCGGACTGCAAGATCGGCGGAGAAGGCCGCTTCTTTGGCAGCGCCGCCGAGGCCATCGAGACCCTGCGCGGGGAGACCGGCGCCATCGACCAGGACCTGCCCGCCTTCGTCATCGGGGACAACGGCAAGCCCGTCGGCGCCATGCAGGACGGCGACAGCGTGATCCTCTTCAACTTCCGCGGCGACCGTGCCCTGGAGATCTCCATGGCCTTCGACGGCGACGCCTCCTTCGACAAGTTTGACCGCGGCACGGTCCCGCAGGTGAAGTACGCCGGGATGCTCGAGTACGACGGCGACCTCCACATCCCGCACAAGTACCTCGTGAACCCGCCGCAGATCCGCGACACCCTCACCGAGCTCCTCGTGGCGGCCGGCATCAAGGAATACGCCGTCTCCGAGACCCAGAAGTACGGCCATGTGACCTACTTCTGGAACGGCAACCGCTCCGGCAAGGTGAGCGAGGAACTGGAAGACTACTGCGAGATTCCCAGCGACGTGCGCTCCTTCGACGAGTGCCCCTGGATGAAGGCCACCGAGATCGCGGACAAGGTGATCGAGGCCATCGAGAGCAAGCAGTACGGCTTCATCCGCTGCAACTTCCCCAACGGCGACATGGTAGGCCACACCGGCAACCTGTATGCCACGGAGATCGCGGTGGAGAGCGTGGACCTGGAGCTGGCGCGGATCAAGAAGGTCTGCGACGCCGAGGGCTGCATCCTGATCGTCACCGCCGACCACGGCAACTCCGACCAGATGCTCGAGCAGAACAAGAAGGGCAAGATCGAGGTCCGCACGGCCCACAGCCTGAACCCCGTTCCCTTCATCATCTACGACAAGGACGAGCGCCACGAGATGAAGGAAGGCAAGTTCGGCCTGGCCAACGTGGCCCCGACCGTCGCGCAGCTGCTGGGCCTCAAGCCCTTCGACAGCTGGGAGGAGAGCATGCTGAAGTAAGGCACAGCTGTTCCCTCCGTTTGGAAACGACCTTTGTTAGCACTCTCATCAAGAGAGTGCTAATTTTGTATTGCATTTCCCCGGCAACGGTGCTACAATATCGGCGGAATCCTATCATCACAAGGAGGCAGTCCCCATGTCGGAAAACATTGAGAACCGTGTGAACGGGATAGAAAAAGGCAGCGTCTCCATCGACGCGGAAAACATCATGCCGGTCATCAAGCGCTGGCTGTATTCGGACAAGGATATCTTCATCCGCGAGGCCGTGTCCAACGGCTGCGACGCGATCACCAAGTACCGCATGCTCAACCCCGGGACCGAGGAGCCGATGGAAGTCCTCGTCACCGTGGACAAGGAGAAGAAGGAGATCCGCTTTGACGACACCGGTATCGGCATGACGGCCGACGAGGTACGCCGCTACATCAATCAGGTGGCCTTTTCCAGCGCCGCTGAGTTCATGAAGCAGGTCGCGAAGGACGAGCAGGAGGGCAGCGGCGGCATCATCGGCCACTTCGGCCTCGGCTTCTACTCGGTGTTCATGGTCTCCGAGAAGGTGGAGATCGAGAGCCTGTCCTGCCTGGAGGGCGCGGACCCGGTCCACTGGGTCAGCGAGGACGGCATGCACTTCGAGATGGGCCCGGGCAGCCGGACGCAGCACGGCACGACGATCATCCTCCACGTCTCGGAGGAGGAGAAGGAGTTCCTCGACGTGTGGCGCGTGCGCGGCGTCCTGAACCGCTACTGCGGCTGGATGGCCGTGCCGGTCAAGCTCTTTGACGCGAACGCGAAGCCCACCGAGCGCGAGGAGACCGTGGAGGGCGAGACCGACGCGGACGGCAAGCCCGTCACCCGCAAGGTCACCGAGGAGCCGAAACCCGAGCAGATCAACGACACGAACCCGCTCTGGCTCCGCAAGCCGGCCGACTGCACCGACGAGGAGTACAAGGCCTTCTACCACAAGGTCTTCACCGACCCGCAGGATCCGCTGTTCTGGGTGCACCTGAACGTGGACTATCCCTTCAACCTCAAGGGCATCCTCTTCTTCCCCAAGCTGCCGGAGGACTTCGGCGTGCGCGAGGGGGAGATCAAGCTCTTCTCCGGCCAGGTCTTCGTGGCGGACAACATCAAGGAGATCATCCCCGAGTTCCTGATGCTGCTGCGCGGCGTCATCGACTGCCCCGACATCCCGCTGAACGTGAGCCGCTCCTTCCTCCAGAACGACGGCAGCGTGAAGAAGATCAGCGGCCACATCACGAAGAAGGTGGCTGACAAGCTCACCGGCCTGTTCAACACGGCGCGGCAGGAGTACGAGGGCTACTGGGACGACATCGCCCCCTTCGTGCGCTACGGCTGCATGACCGACCAGAAGTTCTATGAGCAGATGAAGCCCGCCCTGCTCTATCACCTGACCGACGGCGGGTACCAGACCCTGCAGGAGTACCGCGACGAGAGCGGTCAGAAGACGGAGGGCAAGGTCCTGTACACCTCCGACGCGAAGCGCCAGGCGGCCTCGGTGGCCCTGTACACCGGGCGCGGCATCCGCGTGGCCGTCCTCGACTATCCGAAACTCGACGCGGCCTTCCTCAACTTCATGGAGTACTCCGGCGGGGAGGACGCGCACTTCGTCCGCGTGGACGCGGATGTCAGCGGCCTGACCGAGAAGGAGGAGCAGGAGAAGCCGGAGGAGAGCCTGGATCAGGAGAAGCTGCAGTCCCTGTTCCGCGGGGCGCTGGGGCAGGAGGAGCTGGAAGTGAGCCTCGCCGCCATGGCCGATGAGGAGCTGATGGCTGTGGTCACGGAGGATGAGCAGATGCGCCGCTTCCGCGAGGTTTATGCGATGAAGGGCATGGACGGCCTGGGCGGGAAGAGGAGCCTGGTGCTCAACCGCCGCAGCGCGGCCGTTCAGCGCCTGGCCGCGATGGATCCGGAGAGCGAGACCGCAAAGCTGCTGGCCGCGCAGATGTACGATCTGGCGAGGATGGCGGTTTCCCCGCTGGAAGGCGAGGAGATCACGGCCTTCCTGAACCGCTCGGCGAAGCTGGTCGCCCGCGTGGCGGAGGAAAAGTAAGGGGTAGGGAGATGTTCTGCTTTTCATGACTGAAAAGCAGCAAAAGGTCCTGGGGGACACGTTGCGACGTGTGTCCCCCAGACCCCCCGCACACGCTTTTGGCCGCAAGCGGAGAAGGCCCATGGCTCTCCGAAAGACGCCGGGTCGTTCTCCGAAGGAGTCCAGAGGGCGATCGGAGAGTCCTTCACTAATGGTGCGGCCCCGAAGGGTCCAAGGGCGATCGGAAAGCCCCTGGCGCGCCCGCAGGCGCGTACCCTCGCCTCACACAAATAAAACCTTTCATCAACGCTGCGACTCCGAAGGAGTCCAGAGGGCGACCGGAAAGCCCTCTGGCGCGCCCGCAGGCGCGAACCCTTTTCCCCACACAACACAAACTCTCAATCAACGTTGCGGCCCCGAAGGAGTCCAGAGGGCGACCGGAAAGCCCTCTGGCGCGCCCGCAGGCGCGTACCCTCGCCTCACACAAAAAAATCTTTCATCAACGCTGCGGCTCCGAAGGAGTCCAGAGGGCGATCGGAAAGCCCTCTGGCGCGCCCGCAGGCGCGAACCCTTTTCCTCACACAACGCAAACTCTCAATCAACGTTGCGGCCCCGAAGGAGTCCAGAGGGCGATCGGAAAGCCCTCTGGCGCGCCCGCAGGCGCGGACCCTCCGCTCCCGCAACGAAAAAGACGCTGCCGACAGGACAGATCGCCTGCCGGCAGCGTCTTTCAATATGCCCGGGAGAAATTACTCCTTCCCGCCTCCGATCTCGTTGAGCTCATACGGCGTCACCTGATAGACACTGTAGTTCAGCCAGTTCGAGAACAGCAGATAGGCATGGGCCTTCCACTGGAAGACCGGATCCTTCGCCGGATCATCATCGCGATAGTAGTGCACCGGGAGCTTCGGGTTCAGCCCCTTGCTCAGATCGCGGCGGTACTCGTTGTCCAGCGTCATCCGGCTGTACTCCGGATGCCCGCAGACAAAGACCCTGTGCGCCTTCTTGTCCTCGATCAGGTACACCCCGGCCTCATCCGCCTCGGCGAGGATCGTCAGATCCTGGTTCGCCGCGACATCCGCCGTGTCCACCCCCGTGTAGCGGCTGTGCGGTGCGAAGAAGCGGTCGTTGAATCCGCGGGTCAGGATCTCATCCCGGTACAGGGTCGTGTGGCGGTAGATGCCCGAGAGCTTTTCGGGCAGGGGATGCTTCTCGATCCCGTAGTGGTAGAAGAGCCCCGCCTGCGCCGCCCAGCAGATGTGCACCGTGCTGGTCACATGGGTGGTGGACCAGTCCATGATCTCGGTCAGCTCCTGCCAGTAATCCACCTGCTCAAAGGGCAGGTTCTCCACCGGTGCACCGGTGATGATCAGGCCGTCGAAGCGGCGCTCCTTCACGCTGGAGAAGGGCTTGTAGAACTGGCTGAGGTACTCCTCCGGCGTGTTCTTGTACTGGTGGGAATCCAGACGGAGGAAGGTCACCCGCACCTGCAGGGGCGTGTTCGAGAGCAGGCGCAGGAGCTGGAGTTCGGTGTCCTCCTTGTTCGGCATGATGTTGAGGATCGCGATCTGCAACTCGCGGATGTCCTGCGTGGCGGCCCGCTTTTCGGTGATGACGAAGATGTTCTCCGCCGCGAGGCGGTGAATGACGGGCATTTTGGTGTTGATCCGGATGGGCATCTCTGTGATCCTCCCTTTTTGTCAAGAACCGGGATTGCGGTGTCATTTGCGTTCCGGGCAGGCGGCGCGCAGGGCCGGGGCCTCGGTGCGGTAGCCGAGCATGCGCAGCACGGGCGCGCTGCCGGCGGAGGGGACCTCCACATAGGCACAGCCCGGGTAAAGCCCGGGCAGGGCGGCGAGGAAGCACTCGCCGGTGCGGCGCCTGCGGAAGGGCGGCGCCACCCAGAGCTCCTCCAGGCGCATCGTCTCGCGGGCGAGGGCGGGGTCATAGCCCCGGCACAGCATTGCGTAGCCGGCGGGTTCGATCCCCTCGTAGAGCAGCCAGCCCTCCAGCAGGGGATCGGGGCCGGCGCATCGGTCGACGGTCTCCCAGCGCCGGCGCTCATCGAGCCGGTCGCCGTGGAACGCCTCCATCAGCGCGCAGACGGTCATCGCGTCCGCGGGCAGAATCCTCTGCCAGGTGGTCAAGCCATCGCCTCCCAGGGGTCGTGTCGGATCGGTGTCGGTTTCGGGAACGGCAGGGCATGTCCCGCGGGCCCGGGACCTCTGCCGGGTATACGGATCAGCCGGCGGAGAGACATGCATCCGAAGGTCCGGGACAATCGGAAAGCCCTCGGATCAGCCGACGGAGACATGCATCCGAAGGTCCAGGGCGATCGGAAAGCCCTGGTCGCGGTCCGCAGACCGCGAAATCCCCCTTCCGCCCGAAACCCGAAAAGTCACTCCGCCGCTCCGCCCTGCGTGAAGCCGGACACGAGCGCCGGATCGCCGCCGGCGGCCAGATACCGCTCCACGGCCTCCGCAAGCTGCGTGTGGAACTCCTCCAGGCACAGCCCGTTTTCCATGATGTAGGCGGCCACGGGGATCCCCACGTACCGCAGATGCCAGGGCTCGGTCTTGATCCCCGTGATCTCCTGCTTGTCCGCGGGATACCGGATGATGAAGCCGTACTCCTGGCAGTGCTCAGCCATCCACTGGCACTCCGGCTCCTTCATCATCTTGTCGTTCATGGCCTTGTCTTTCCAGTTCTTCGGGACCACGTCGCAGCCCAGGCCGGTCTGGTGGTCGCTCGCGCCCTCCATCGAGACCCAGCCGTCGTCCTTGCCCTTGTTCTTGGCCAGGCGGTTGTGGTACATGGTCTTCTGCTTCTGGTAGGAGCGGTAGGCGCTCTTGAGGTACATGTCGCGGAAGTTCCCGACGGCCCGCATCGCGGCGTTCATCGCGCACAGGGCTTCCGCGCACTCCTCCCGCAGATACTGGCCCTTCAGCTTGCCGTCCGAGGGGGTCACGGCCCAGCGGATGCCGCCCTTCGCGGGATCCTTCGGCACCTTGACGAGGTTCGCGGGCACATAGTCCTTCGGCAGCAGGCTCTGCTTGTTGGCCAGGCGGATGAGCTCGGGGTCGATGTCCCCGATCGCGACGGGGAAGTCCCACAGGGCGTCGCCCGGCGCGGCCGGAGCCGGCGTCTCCTCGTCGAGGGATTCCTCCTCGACCACCACCGTCAGATCGGTGAGGTCGAAGTTCTCGTCGTCCTCCGCCAGAGCGGGCGCGGTCAGCATCGCGAGGATGCCGAGCAGGGCCGTCACGCGGCGCAGTCCTCTCATCTTCAAAGCCTCCTTTACGCGGAGCGCAGGGCCCGGAGATCCCGCAGCGACGCCGCGTCCTCCCCGCCCTGATCGTCATCCGTCTCCACGGTCTCCATGGCCGGCAGTTCGTCTTCGATGGCCGGCAGGGCCTCTTCGGTGCCCGCCGCTTCGGCGGTTTCTTCGGGCTCCTCCGCCTGGGTCATCCCCCTGCGCGCGAGGACGCGCAGCAGGCGCTCCTCCCGGACCAGGAGCAGGTATTCCTCCAGGGGCATCGGGTGCTCGTGGAGATAGGCCGCGTGCGCCCTGCCGACATAGCGGAGGTGCCAGGGCTCGTACTCGTAGCCGGTGACATCCTCCCAGCCCTTCTGGTAGCGCAGGATGAAGCCGAAGCGCCAGGCGTTGTCCCGCACCCAGTGTCCGCTGACCGACTCGCCGAAGGCGTCGCCGAGGTTGTCCTCCACGCCGCGCTCGCCCACGTCCATGGTCAGGCCGGTCTGGTGCTCGCTCGTGCCGGGGCGCGCCACATACTCGTCCGCGAGGGCCTCCACGCCGCCCACCTTCTTCAGCTTGCGGGCGTAGATGCGGCTCTGCTTGTCATAGGGCCGGTAGCCGCTGACGGAGATCAGGCGTTTGCCGGTTTCCTTGCGCAGGGCGGCGGCCATCTCCTCCATCGCGGCGGCGGCTTCGGCGCGGAGCTTCCGCACCTGGCCGGGGATCTCCGTGACCCGCAGGTCCGCCGGTACATACTCGCCGCTGATCGGCCAGTTCCGGTTGACCAGCAGCAGGTCGTCCGGATTGTGCTGCGGGGTCACCTCGGTCAGCGGCTGCCCGATCATCATCGCCGCCGCAGCCAGCAGCGAAGCAAGGGTCTGCAAAGGCGAGGACACAGCCGCACCCCTTTCTCAAAGTATCTGAGGTTGCCTGATCGGTTTTTTCCGGATCAGCCTTCCGCCCGGATGACGCTTTCGACGCGGACCGGGCCGCCCTCGAAGGCGGCGACGGCGCGGCGGACGGCCTTCTCCTGCGCCTCATGGGTGATCAGGGTGATCCAGGCGCGGCCGTCCCTGGCGGAAGACTGGCGCACCGAGTCGATCGAGATGCCCTCGCCCGCGAAGGTCGCGGCTACCGAGGCCAGCACCCCGGGGCGGTCCTCCACCTCCGCACGGATGAAGAAGCGGCAGCGCCAGTCATCGCAGAAGGTCAGGGCCGGGTCCGCCTCTGCGGTATTCGCGAAGGAGGGCCGGGTGGGCCGGTCCGCGTTCATCGCGGCATAGAGGATATCGCCGCAGATCGCGCTGGCCGTGGGCTGGTCGCCCGCGCCGCGGCCCTGCAGCATCATGTCCTTGCAGTAGTCGCCCTGGATGAAGATGGCGTTGAGCGAGCCGTCCACCCGCGCCAGGGGATGGCTGTCGGGCAGGAAGGTCGGGTGCACGCGCACCTCGATCTCATCCCCGGTCCGCTTGCCGATGGCGAGCAGCTTGAGGGTGTAGCCCATCTCCCGGCCGCCGGCGATATCGGCCGCCGTCACGCCGGTGATGCCCTCGCGGTAGATCTTCTCATACGGCACGCGGGTGTGGAAGGCGATGGAGGTGAGGATCGACAGCTTGTAGGCCGCGTCGAAGCCCTCCACGTCGGCGGCGGGGTTCGGCTCGGCCAAGCCGAGGCGCTGGGCGTCCGCCAGGACGTCGGCGTAGTCCGAGCCCTCCTGCGTCATCCGCGTGAGGATATAGTTGGTGGTGCCGTTGACGATGCCCATCACCTGCGTGACGCGGTCGGCCTCGAGGGAGACGGTCAGGGAGCGGATCACCGGGATCACGCCGCCCACGCTGGCCTCGTAGTACAGGCCCGCGCCGCTCGCGCGCGCCGCCGCGTCCAGCTTGTCCCAGTTGAGGGCCAGAGCCATCTTGTTGGCCGTGACCACGGTCTTGCCGTGCTCGAGTGCCCGCTGCATGAAGCGCGCCGCCGGCTGCTCTCCGCCCATGAACTCGCAGACGATGTCGATCTCCGGGTCGGTGAGGATGTCGTCGGCCCGCTCGGTCAGGATCCCGCGCGGCACGTCGGTGCGGGCCTCGGGGATCGAGAGCACCAGGGCCTTCGTCACCCGTACGTCGATGCCGTCCCGGCGCAGGATCTCGTCGTGCATCGCGTCCAGAAGGTGCCATACGCCGCCGCCGATGTTGCCGCAGCCGAGGAATCCGAGGCGAATGAGCTTGCTCATGGGGGGTCGTCCTTTCTGCAGTGCGTGATGGGAAAACCGCAGCAATTCTACCGCGGGCATTCCGCGTTGTCAAGTCAGTGGAGCTTGCCGTGGCACTTGCCGTAGCGCTTGCCGCTGCCGCAGGGGCAGGGGTCGTCCGCGCGGATGCGCAGGCCGTCGGCCACCGTGAAGCGGTTGACCTCGTCGATGGTGCGCCCCATCAGCTGGGGCAGGGGGATCTTGTCGAGGATGCGGGAGAGGATCCAGCGCTGGCTGGTGGTGAGCTCCGCGTCCGGGAAAGCGTCCTCGAGCATCATCAGGGCTTCGGTGCGGTCGCCCTCGTGCAGCCAGAAGACGGCGTCCTCCATGCACTCGACCAGGTCGTCCGGGTCGGGGCGGAGCTCGTCGCAGAGGGCCTGCAGCTGTATCCCGGCCTGTGCGGTGATCAGCACGTCGCTGTCGAGGACGGAGACCAGCTCACTGCTCTCCCAGAAGCGCTCGGTCTGTCCGGCCGCGCGCATCTGCCTGTGGAGTTCGAGGAGGGCCTCGGGGTGGGTCATTTCCGGATCCCGCAGCAGGATCCCGTCGCCGTCCTTCTCCTTCGCGGCGGGATCGACGAAGACCCCGTAGGCGCCTTCGCGCCGGACCCAGAGCGCGAGGAGCGTTTCCTGCCTCTCGTCCTGCGTGGGCTTATCGTCCTTCGCATCGGCACCGCCGTCCGTCAGCAGACGGTCGATCGCTTCCGCCGTCCGGTGCGGGGTGAGGAGGCCGTAGATCGGCAGGATCCTGCACAGGTGACCGTAGAGTTCCTCCTCGAACGTGAGGGCCTCGGTCACATCCTTGTTGGACTTGAGGAAGGTGTGCATCTCCTTGTTCAGGATCCATTCGCTGCGGGTGCGCCGCGCCATGCCGAAGAGGCGCAGCTCTTCCAGCGCGTGGAGCAGTTCCGGGTCATCGTTGGCCATCCACAGGGGGCAGGTCCACGGGGCGGACCTCCGCAGGCCGAGTTCCCTGCGCTGCTCCAGCAGGGCCTCCACGCTGTGGATGCCGAGGCAGGAGAGGAGGTAGTACGGCACCTCCCGGACGCGTCTGACGATCGTCTCCGCGAGGGCGCGCTTGCCCTTCGAGACCGGGAGTTCGCAGTCGAGGCGCATGGCGGACTCGTGCAGCTCCTGCACGGAGAGGGTCATCAGCAGATCCTCCGGAGTCTTTTCGGGAAGGCCGGACGGAGCGGGGCCGCCTGCATAGGGAGATTTCGCTTTTGCCATGTTTCCGATCCTCCTGTCAGAGCCGTTCGGTCCATGCGCGGAGCAGGGGGAGGGCCTTCGCGGCGTCGGAGCTCCAGTCGTCGCTGCGGCCCTCGATGCTCACGCAGCCGTCGTAGCCGCTTGCGAGGAGGGCGCGCAGGAAGGCCCGCAGGTCCGCATCCTCCTCCACCGGCCAGCGGCGGCCGTCCTTCAGCGCCACGTGGACGTGCCACACGCCGCCGAGGCGCAGCAGGTCGTCCGCGGGCTCGCCGGTCAGGGCGATGTGGTAGGCGTCGGCCAGCAGGCCCACGCAGGGGTGGTCGGCCATCGCCGCGAGGCATGCGCCCTCGGCGAGGGAGAGGATCATGTTGGTCTCGCCGGGGTTCAGGGGCTCGATGGCGGCGCGCAGGCCGTTGGCCCGGCAGACTTCGCCCACCTGCCGCGCGACCCGTGCGAGGCGCCGCAGGGCAACGGCATAGGGCACGCTGTCCGGACGCCTCCGGCTGGCCCCGCTGCCGAAGACCACGATCTCCGCGCCGAGGGCTTTTACCCGGGGCAGGGCGCGCTGCAGCCAGCGGTCGATGACGTCCGCGGCGCTGTCCTCCGCCGTGAGGGTGATCTCCCCGGGGAAGAGGCAGTTCGCCCGCAGGACGGGAAAACCGGACGCCCGGACCGCGGCGGCCGCGTCCGCGAACTCCTCGTCGCTCATCCGGCCGATGTCGGTGACGTTGACCTCCAGATAGTCAAAGCCCAGCGCTTTTGCCTCCTCAAGGCGGCTCAGGGGTGCGCACACGCCGATCCGCACGGGGATCCCTCCTTCTTCCTCCCGCGGATACGCGGGAGCAAAATCACTCAAATTCTTCAAATTCGCCGCGGAGCCCGGAAAATCCTGCCGTCCGGGGCGATATGCAGAGAAAAAACCCGGTTTGACACGCGGCGCAAATCCTGTATAATAGAAGACAGAGAAATACCGTACCGACGGCACCGGGAGGAAAAGAGCATGGCAGACATCGGAGCCTTTGCGCGGTCCTACATGGGGCGCTACACGCAGTACAAGAACGGCTGGAACTATGAGGACAGCTGCATCCTCGTGGCGGCCATCGACCTGTGGCAGGCCACGGGCGACGGTTTTTACCGCGACTTTGCAATGGGGTACATGAACCGCTTCGTGAAGGAGGACGGGAGCATTCCGACCTTTGAACTCCACGCCTACTCCATCGACAACATCGCCCCCGGCCGGCCGTTGTTCTTCGCCCTCGACCAGACCGGGGAGGAGAAGTGGCGCACGGCCATCGAGTTCCACATGAACCGCCTCCGCACCCATCCGCGGTGCAAGTGCGGGAACTTCTGGCACAAGGAGATCTACCCCTGGCAGGTCTGGCTCGACGGCCTGTACATGGCCCAGCCCTTCCGCATGCTCTACGAGAGCCGCCTGAACAAAAACGCGGATATCGCCGACATCACGGGCCAGTTCCGCGTCGTGCGCGCCCACCTGTACAATCCGGAGAAGGGCCTCTACTATCACGGCTGGGACGAGAGCCGTCAGCAGCCCTGGTGCGACAAGGAGACCGGCCTCTCCGCCAACTTCTGGTCACGGGCCATGGGCTGGTACCTGATGGCGATGATCGACTGCATTGACTTCTGCGATGAGCAGATGTTCGAGCACCGGCAGTACCTGGTGGAGCTGTTCCGCGAGGCCGTCGCCGGGATCCGCCCGTGGATGGATGAGGAGACCGGCCTGATCCTGCAGGTGATCGACCGGGCCGATGTGGAGGGGAACTACCTCGAGACCTCCGGCTCGTCGATGCTGTGCTATGCCCTGCTCAAGGGCGTGCGCCTGGGCGTCCTGCAGGAGGACCGCTGGATGCCCCTGGCGAAGAAAGCCTGGAAGGGTCTGACGGAGACCAAGATGATCACCGGGGAGGATGGGGAGACCCATATCTGCGATATGTGCCGCGTGGCCGGCCTCGGCCCGGGGGACAAGCGCGACGGCTCGGTGGCCTATTATCTCTCCGAGGACCGCTGCTGCGATGAGGTCAAGGGCGTCGCGGCCTTCCTCATGGCCGCCAGCGAGGCAATGCGGGCGGGGATCTGAGCCTTCCCGCGGTGACTCACACGAAAAGGAAGCGGAGCACAGGCATTCCGCTTCCTTTTCGCATGGGGTGAAAGGGACTCCGCGCTCTGCGGAGCGCGCCAGGGGCTTTCCGATCGCCCCTGGACCCTTCGGGATCCCCTCTATCTTGTCTGGTATTGGGTAAAGTATTGTTGATATGAAAACCTTACAATACCAATGCCTACCATTAACGAGTCGGCCCCGAAGGAGTCCAGAGGGCGATCGGAAAGCCCTCTGGTGCGCCCGCAGGAACATATCCTTGTCTGAAAGACACGTTCCGGATCAGGCAGGCTCCTCCTCCGGGAGCAGATCTGGAGACTCCTCATTCTCTGCTCCCGCCGGGGATCGCCGGCCCCGCCCGCTCAGGGCGATCAGCAGGAGGGAGAGCGAGAACAGGAACATCGCCGCCGCGTGGAACAGCGGCTGGGGCGCTACGGTAAAGAAGGCCCCAAGCAGGACATCCGACGCAAGCCAGAACCTTGCCGCGTACCGGATCCGGTCGGACTGACGGCCCGCCGCGTAGAACATGAGCTGCAGGAACGGCGCGTAGGCCGCGACCGCCCAGCCCATCAGCCCGGCGCTCCGCACAAACCCCACGGCGATCAGCGCCGCCGTCGCCAGGGACGTCAGGCCCCACTGGACCCACCGTCCGGCCCGCATGGGCGCGCGGCGCAGGAAGCAGACCGCCAGCAGCACATGGCTCAGCGCGTAGACCGCACCGCCGGCCACCGCGGACCAGCACATCAGGATGTCTGCCGCGAGGGCCGCGGCCAGCCCCGGCAGCACCCCGGCAAGCAGGGACTCCGCCGGCCGATCCTTCCTGCGGCGCAGCAGGTACATCGCGAGCAGCGACAGCGCCGCCACGCCCTTCCACATCGCCCGCTGGCCCACCGCGTCCGCGAAGAACCAGAACGCCGCCTCCGCCTCGAGCGCGGCGGCGCAAAACACGAAGAAGCAGATCCAGAGCGGCAGCCCCGGCCGGTGCGCCCGCTGGCTCAGCAGCAGGACCAGGAGGATCACGAGGGCCGCCGCCAGGCCGATAAGCAGGGTCGTGCCGGTCAGCCCCAGACGCCAGCTGACGCCGGCGGAGGCGATGCCGAGGAAGGAGGCGAGCTCCGGCGCCGTCCAGACCCTTTCCTCAAAGCCGTCGGGCAGTACCGCCTCCCCGTCCGTGACGGTGTAGGCCACGCCGGTCATGCCGGGGCTCACCTTCACGGGAGCGGAGGCCGCGCCGGGATACCGGGCCGATGCGTGCACCGAGCAGACCGCCTGGCGCACCTCCACCGTGCCCTCCCCGGCGGCCTCCCAGAGGACCTCCAGGTCGATGCCCCGGGGCAGGGCGAGGATGCTCGTGTCCCGGTAGCGCTCCACATAGAACATCGGCTTCACGGAGTCCGAGTCGCTGAAGGTGTTTGCCATCCACTCCGGGCCGCTGAAGAGCTCGCCGTCCCGGCTCAGGACCATGCCCGAGTCCGGATCGCCCGGAACGGACAGCAGGACGTGGACGGGCCCGCGGATCATCACGTAGGTGCAGGTGTCCTCGGGCTCGAACTCGCCCAGCTGGATCGGGCCGAGGTTGGCCAGGTAGGTGTCCTCCCGGTGCTCGTTGAACAGGCGGATGGCCGCGCTGCCCTCCGCCCGCGCCGCGGGCAGGCAGAGCGCGAGCAGGACGAAGGCAGCCCAGAGCGCAAACAGTCGTTTCACGCCGTTCGCCTCCCATCTGCGGCTGCGCGCCGCGTGCCGTCAGACTCCGTTGGGCCGGTTTTCCGCCATCCAGGCGTCGACCTTCTGGATGAAGGTCAGGGTGGTGGGGTGGTTCAGCCGCAGGTTTGAGAGCTGGGCCAGGGTGTAGACGCGGACGCCGCCCGCCTCGGCCGGATGTGGGTGCGGGGTCTGGCCCGAAAAGGCCGCGGCGTAGTAGGTGACCTTCTTGTGGACACCGCCGGAGAGGTCGTACTCGGTCTCCTGGATCGGGGCGCCCTTGATCAGGTTGGCCCGGACGCCGGCCTCCTCCCAGATCTCCCGGAGCGCGGTCTCGCGCAGGGTCTCCCCGGGCTCCTGGTGCCCCTTGGGCAGGCCAAGCGAGCCGGTGGAGACTTCCTCCACCAGCACATAGTACCGGGTCTCCTCCAGCACGGTCAGCAGCACCGCGCCCGCCGAATGCTCAAAGCTCTGTGTGCGGCTCATAGGGTATCCTCCCATCCGGGGTGAATGTTTCTGTCATTGCGAAAGGTGCTGTACGGCCAGGGCCGTTACCGGTCTGCGCAGGCCCAGTCGATGAAGTACCGGATCTCCTGGTCCCACAGGCCCCACTCGTGGCTGAAGCCGGGGATCTCGCGGTGCGTCACGTCCCAGCCGGCCTTCTCCGCGGCCGGATAGAAGAGGAGATGGTCCTCCCAGAGGAAGTCCTCGGTGCCGCAGGAGATGTAGAGCTTCGGCTTGTGCGGAGCCTTCGCGTTCTTTTTCAGCAGGTGGAAGAGATCGTGGTCCGAGCCCGCGATGGCGCTCGTGTCGCCGAAGACCCGCGCCATCGTGCCGGGCCGGCGGCTGACCAGGCCCGCCATGTTGACGCCGCCGGAAAAACTGCCCGCGGCGCGGAAACGCTCCGGATGGGTCAGGGCCAGCTTCATCGCTCCGTATCCGCCCATGGACAGACCGGCCACGAAGGTGTCCTCCGGCCTGTCCGACAGGCGGAAGAAGGTGCGCATGGTCTCCGGCAGCTCCTCTGACACATAGTCCCAGTAGCGCTCGCCCTGGGCCTCGTTGGTGTAGAAGGAGTGGTTGACCGCGGGCATGATCACGGCCAGGTTGCGCGTGGCGGCGTAGCGCTCCACGGAGGTGCGGCGCATCCAGATCGACTGGTCGTCGGAGTAGCCGTGGAGGAGGTAGAGGACCTGCGGCGGCTCCTTGGGGCCGTCCGAGGCCTGGACGCCGATGCCCATGTCGCGCTCGGGCAGGATGACCCACACCGTCGATGCCACGACGAGGGCCTTGGAGAAGAACTGAACCTGCAGGAATGCCATACCGGTCGCCTCCTTTTTGTCACTTTTGCCTGAGTCCCAGCATATCATCCACGATCCGGACGGCCGTGTCAAGCCGCTGGGTGTAATCGCCGCTGACGATGCGGATCCGGTCGGCAAAGCCGAACTCGGCGTACATGTCGAGCAGGCGGCTGTTGAGCTTTTCGCGGCGCGCCTGGTCGCCGTTGAGGCGCTGGCCGTCGGCCACCCACTTCACGTCCGGGGAGAGGTAGAGGAGGACGTCGTACTTTTCCGCGTCGATGAAGGCCTCGACCAGGTGGTTGCGGTGCCCCATGTAGAGCTCGGAGTAGTAGTCCGTCACCACCGCGTCGGTATCGAAGAAGCAGACCTTGTTGGCCGTGCGCATGGCTTGGAAGTCCTGCTCCGCCTGGAGGTAGGCCATGCGGGCAAAGTCGGCGTCGGTGTAGATCGTTTCGTCGCCACCCAGGTAGTGCTCGGCGTAGTAGCGCCCGACCTCCTCCGACCAGGAGGTGTTGTAGAGCTTGGCCAGGCACTTGGTCAGCGTGGTCTTGCCGCAGGACTCGGTGCCCGCGATCAGCACCTTCTTGGAGAAGAAGGGGCGCGCGGGGCCGAGGATGTAGTGCCAGTTGTTGAGGATGTCGCGGCGGATCTCGGTGGCGGAGATCGGGTAGCGCGTGCGGGTGGGGTCGAACAGCTCGATCGCGCTGCCGGGGAAGTAGAGGCGGAGGGTCTCGTCGTAGTCGCGGTCGCCCACGAAGAAAGCGCTGATCTCCTCGGGGACGACCTCGCGCATCCGCGCCGCCCACTGTGGCCAGCCGTCGGGGTAGACGGGGAGGTCGGTCTCGTCGAGGACCCGGACCTCGATGTGGCTCATGTCCTGCACCTGCTGGGCCAGCCACTGCTTGCGCAGCTGGTAGGTGATGACCGGCAGCCCGTCCGCCCGGCAGAGCTCCTCCGTCTGGGTCCGGTTGTCGGAGATGACCACGATCAGCTTTTCGCAGCGCGTGGACGCCTGAATGATCTGGTACAGATGGCCGCGGTGCGGCGGCAGGAAACGGCCGAAGTAGACGCCGGTATGGTACATGGTCAGGACTCCTTTGCTCAGGTTTCCTCGTTTGCGTCGAGAAGTCTGCGGAGATCTTCGATGTCGGGCAGAGCCTTTCGCAGATCCTCCGACATGTCCTTGGAGGTCTTGTATGTTGCCACACCCATCGGTTTTGTATAGTCCCGGATCACATAATCAGCGAAGGACCGGTTGACATCCTTGCAGAGGATGAGGCCGATGGCGGGGTTTTCGTGCGGCTTGCGCTCGCAGGCGTCGAGGATGCTGAGGTACCCCTGCAGCTGCCCGAGGTAGGCTGTCTTGAACTTGCCGGTCTTCAGTTCCACAGCCACCAGGCAGTTCAGCGCCCGGTTGAAGAACAGGAGATCGATGTACTGGTCTTCACCGAAGGCGTCGAGATGATACTGATTGCGGATGAACGCAAAGTCTCTGCCGAAGGCCAGGATGAAATTTTTCACGTTGTGGATGATTGCGTTTTCCATCACACGTTCGTCCACGTCCTGCCAGTCCCGGACACCCAGCTCCTCAACGTTGATAAAGTCAAGCAGATACTCGTCCTTGAATACGGAGATGGCCTGAAGCGCCTGCTTCGGCGTGGGGAGCGTGCGCAGGAAATTGTTGGGCAAGGATCCCTGATGATGAAAGTCATCCTGTGATATGCTCCGCTGCAGTTCCCCGATCGTGTATTTCTGCGAGAAGCACCGTCGGATGTAGAAGAACCGCTCTTCCGCAGCCTTCACCTTTTCGATGATGACGCGGTGATGCGTGAAACTGATGCCGAGGAACTCCCTGAGAGGGAAATCCCGGAGATCCGGCATTTGCAAGTGCAGAATTTCTGAAGACGGAGGACCGGCAATTTCTGCACTTGCAAGTGCAGAATCCCCGCTTTCGCCGTTTTCTCCGTCCTCCGGGCCTCCGTCGAGGCAGCGCCACTCTGTATAGAACACCCGCATGTATCGAAGGTTCCTTGTGGAAAAGCCTCTCAGCCCCGGCAGCTCAGCCTGCAGCTGGGAGCTGATCGCTTCGATGGCGCCTTGACCCCAGGATTCTTTACGGGATTTCTGAGCGATATACTTCCCGATCCCATAGTACAGCAGCAGCTGTTTTTCGTTGACAGATCTTGCCGCGTCATACTGGCTCTGCAGAATGGCCGCTTTGATGGCCTGCACGGCATCGTGATAGCGCAGATCACTCATGGCAGACAATGCACGCTCCTTGATTTGTCCCTTGTGACAGACTGCTTACCCGAACACCACGGCCACGGCCTGCATCACGGTGTCCACGCCGATCAGCTTCACGCCTTCGGGGCGGGGGAGGCTCTTCATGTTCTCCTTCGGCAGGATGACGGTGGAAAAGCCCAGGCGTGCGCACTCGGCCACCCGGCGGGCGCACTGGGGGATCGCTCGGACCTCGCCGGCCAGGCCGACTTCCCCCATCACCGCGACCTCCGCGCCGACGGGCTGATCCCGCAGGGAGGACGCCACCGCCGTGCACAGGGCGAGATCCGCCGCGGGCTCGGAGAGCTCCAGGCCGCCGGCCACGTTGATGTAGACGTCCTGATTGTAGGTTTTGAGCCCGGCACGCTTCTCCAGCACCGCCAGCAGCAGGGAGACACGGCCTGTGTCCGCGCCCTCCACCGTGCGGCGGGGCGTGCCGAACCAGCTCTGGGCGCAGAGGGCCTGGACGTCGCACAGCAGCGGACGGCTGCCCTCCAGCCCGCAGAAGACCACGCTCCCGCTGGCGCCCTTGGCCCGGTGGGAGAGCAGCTGCTCGGAGGGATTCTCCACCACGCGCATGCCCTCGCCGGTCATCTGGAAGACGCCCAGCTCGTTGACCGAGCCGAAGCGGTTCTTCACCGCGCGGAGCAGGCGGTATTCCTGCTGGCGGTCGCCCTCAAAGTAGAGCACGACGTCGACCATGTGCTCGAGCATCCGCGGGCCCGCGATCGCGCCCTCCTTCGTCACATGGCCGACGAGGAAGACGGCCGTGCCGCTCTCCTTGGCCAGGCGGAGCAGGAGGCTCGTGCACTCGCGGATCTGGCTGACCGAGCCGGGCGCGCTGGCCATCTCGGGGCGGTACATGGTCTGGATCGAGTCGATGACCATGGCGTCGGGGGCCAGGCCCTGCATACGGGACTCGACATTGTCCATGGCGTTCTCCGCCAGGACGTACAGGTTCGGCTCGCGGATGCCGAGGCGGGCGGCCCGGAGCTTGATCTGCCGGGCGCTCTCCTCGCCGGAGACGTAGAGCACGCGCTTCCCGGCCCTGCACAGGTGGGCGCAGACCTGGATCAGCAGGGTGGACTTGCCCACGCCGGGGTCGCCGCCGAGCAGGATCAGGGCGCCCTCGACGATGCCGCCGCCGAGCACGCGGTCGAGCTCGCCGATGCCGGTGGAGACGCGCAGGGTGTCGTCCTCGGGGATCTCGGTGATGGGCTGCGGATCGGCGCCGGTGCCCGGACGCTGGCGGATCGCTTTGGCCGCGGTCTTTTCCGCCTGGACGGCCGCGATGCCCTCCTCCATCGTGTTCCACGCCCCGCAGCCCGGGCACTGGCCGAGCCAGCGCGGGGACTCATACCCGCAGGCCGTGCAGGCGTAGACGGTTTTCTCTCTTGCCATGCTGCTCCTCCGTGCGCTCACTGTCCGGTCGAGCCGTAGCCGCCGCTGCGCTCCTGCGTGACCTCCTCCTCCTCGGCCAGGCCGAAGGGCAGGAGGAGACCCTGGCACATCCGGTCGCCGGGGCGGAGGGTGAAGGGGGCGTCCCCGCCGTTGACGACGGCGAGGAGGATGTGGCCCTCGTTCTCTGCGCCGGAGTAGTCACTGTCCACGACGCCCACCGTGTTGGCCAGACGCATGCCGTATTTGCGCCCCAGGGAGGAGCGCGGGCAGAGCACGAGGACCCAGCCGGGTTCGATCAGGGCGCGGATCCCGCTGGGGATCACGCGGGTCTCGCCCGGCTGCAGGGTCACCGCGACCGGGCAGACGAAGTCATAGCCGGCGGAGCCCACGGTCGCGCGGCGGGGGAGGGGGATCTCCGCCAGAGGCAGGCGGGTGTCGAAGCCGGCGGTATCGGCCGTATACTGATTCTGCGAGATATGGACAAAGCGGGCGACGGCGGTCATCGGGCAGCCTCCTTGGCACGGGTCCAGGCGTCGGACAGGCGGGCAAAGTCGTCGAGGGAGAGGCGTTCGCCCCGGATCATCGGGTCGAGGCCGGCGTTCTCCACGAGGGCGGAGGCCTCCCCGCGCTCCAGGCGCAGGCTCGCGGCGAGGCTGTTGACAAGGGTCTTGCGTCTGAGGGCAAAGGCCGCGCCCACCACGCGGAAGAAGTCCTCCTCCGAGCGCACGTCCACCGCCGGCTTCTCCCGCACGGGGAGGAGCAGGAAGGCGCTGTCCACCTTCGGCGGCGGGGTGAAGCAGGAGGCGGGCACCTCCATCGCCAGGCGCGGCTCGCACAGATAGCGGCAGCGCACGGCCAGCGGGCCCCAGCCCTCCTCGCCCGGGGCGGAGAGCACCTTGTCCGCGACCTCCTTCTGCACCATCAGCGCGAGGCGGCGGATCGGCAGGTCCCCCGACAGCAGCAGGGTGATCAGCGGGGTGGTGATGTAGTAGGGGATGTTGGCCACGACGGAGAAGGGCCTGCGGAGCCCGGAAGTCAGCTCGGGCAGGTTCACGCTCATCACGTCGCCCTGACGGATGTCGAGGTTGTCGTACTTCTCCGTGAAGGCGGTCAGCAGCGGGATCAGCCGCTCGTCCAGCTCGAGGGCGAGGACGCGGTGGGCCTTTTCGCACAGGGGGCCGGTCAGGCTGCCCGCGCCGGGGCCGATCTCCAGCACGTCGTCCTCCTCCGTGATCCCGGCGGCCTCCACCAGGACGCGGAGGAGATTCTCATCGTAGAGAAAGTTCTGTCCGAGGCCCTTTTTGTACCGCATCTGGCTGTCACGGATGCGCTCGTGTGTCTTGCTCATGGTGTCCCCTTTCCGGAGTGTATGTTCTCTCAGAATACAGTATACCACATCCCGGGCGAGAATGGAAGAACTTCGCCGCACGTGAAAACCCGCTCTCCTTCACGGGAAAGCGGGCCGACGGCGGATGCTTCCTTATTCCGCGATGACGTCCTTCAGGATCCCGACAGCCCGGTGCAGGAGCTCGTCCGGGATGTTGAGGGCCGGGAGGAGGCGCACCTTGTCCTTTGCGGTGAGGACGAGGACGCCTTTTTCGAGGCAGCGGGCCGCGATCTCACCGGCGGGCTTCTCCGTGGCGATGCCGAGCATCAGGCCGAGGCCGCTGACGCCCTTCACCCCGGGCACGCCGGCGAGGGCCTCGCGGATCCACTCGCTCTTTGCCCGGACACCGGCGAGCAGGGGACCGTCGAGCCGCCCGAGGACGCTCAGCGCCGCCGCGCAGCAGACCGGGTTCCCGCCGAAGGTGGAGCCGTGGTCGCCGTAGCCGAAGACATACTCCGCGCGCTCGCCCAGCAGGGTCGCGCCCAGGGGCAGGCCGCCCGCCAGGCCCTTCGCCGTGCTCACCACGTCGGGATGCAGGCCGTAGCCCATGTAGGCGTAGAGTTCGCCGGTGCGGCCGTTGCCGGTCTGCACCTCGTCGACCATCAGCAGGGCGTTCTCCCGGCGCGCGATCCGCTCGACCTGCAGCGCGTAGTCGGGATCCAGCGGCATCACGCCGCCCTCGCCCTGGACACACTCGATCAGGATGCCGGCCACTTTGTTCTCCGCGAAGGCCTTCTCCAGTTCCCCGACGTCGCCGGCTGCCACATGGACGAAGCCCGGGGTCAGCGGCTGAAAGAGCTCGTGGAAGTGATCCTGGCCCGTGGCGGCGAGAGTGGTCAGCGTGCGGCCGTGGAAGCTGTTCTTCAGCGTGACGATGGTGGAATACTCCGGGCCGTTGTGCTCCGCCGCCCACTTGCGCGCCGCCTTGATCGCGCACTCGTTGGCCTCCGCGCCAGAATTGGAGAAGAAGACCTTCTTCATCCCGGTGAGGGTGCAGAGCCGCTCCGCGAGGAGGGCGCAGGGGCCGGAGGTGTAGAGGTTGGAGGTGTGCTGCAGGGTGTGCAGCTGGCTCGTCACCGCCTCCGCCCAGACCGCGTCCGAGTAACCGAAGGTGTTCACCGCGATGCCGGTGCCCAGGTCGATGTATTCCTTGCCGTCCTCGTCCCATACGAGGGAGCCTTCGCCGCGCACCAGTGCCACGGGAAAGCGCTTGTAGGTCGGTGCGATGTACAGGCTGTCGAGATCTCTCAGGCTCATGCTTCTTCCCCCTTGATCCAGGTGCCCGCGCCCTCGTCCGTCAGGAGCTCCATCAGGATGGAGTGCGGGATCCTGCCGTCCATGATGACGGCGTTCTTCACGCCCGCGTGGATGGCGTCGATGCAGCATTCGAGTTTCGGGATCATCCCGCCGGAGACCACGCCGGAGCCGATCAGCAGCTGGGCGTCCTCCAGGCTCATCTCGGGGATGAGGGAGGAGGGGTCGTCCCGGTCGCGCAGGATGCCGGCGATGTCGGTCATCAGGATCAGGCGCTGGGCCTGCAGGGCGCCGGCGATGCGCGCCGCGGCGGTGTCGCCGTTGATGTTGTAGGCGTTGCCGTGGCGGTCGCAGCCGAGGGTGGAGACGACGGGGATGTAGCCCTTCTCCAGCAGGTCGAGGATCGGCCGGGTGTGGATGTGGGTCACCTCGCCCACATAGCCGAGGCGCTCGTCCTTGATCCGCGCCTCGATCAGCCGCCCGTCCATGCCGGAGATGCCCAGGGCGCGCCCGCCCTTCATCTCCAGGAGGTTGACCAGCGTTTTGTTGATCTTGCCGGCCAGGACCATCTGGACGATGTCGACGGTCTCCTTGTCGGTGACGCGCAGGCCGTCGACGAACTCCGCCTGCTTGCCCAGGCGCTTCATCAGGTCGGAGATCTCTGGCCCGCCGCCGTGGACGAGGACGACCTTCACGCCGATCAGCCACAGCAGGACGATGTCCTCCATCACCTGCTGCTTCAACTGCTCGTTGATCATGGCGTTGCCGCCGTACTTTACGACGACGATCTTCCCGGTGTAGCGTTTGATGTACGGGAGGGCCTGGGTCAGGACCTCGGCCCGCTCCGCGTTGGTGAAGGATTGCATAAGCATTCTCCTTTTCTCTTGTTCAGGACTCCTGCGCTTCTTCGAGCATATAGCGGATGATCTTCTCATCAATAAAGAAGCCGTCCGCGATCATGACGGAGAGGATCGGCTTGACCATGGGGATGCAGCCCTCCCGCTTCGCACGCAGCAGGACGCCCAGTGAGCCCGTGACCCTGAACCCCATGAACTTGGCGGTTTTCTTGGCGGCGTTGTCGTCCATCACGACCAGATCCGCGCCGATCTCCTTCGCAAGCAGCATGACCTCCACTTCTCCGGCGTGCAGCTTGGCGCGGAACAGCCCGGGCTCGTATTCCCCCGAGAGGCTCCTTTTTGAGGATCCAGGGGCTTTCCGACACCATGGTTCTGGCGGGTTCGCGAACGATCTCGTCCATCACGGCCTGCGGGATCACGATTTCGCCGTACAGTTTGCGGAAAAGATCCAGGCATCCTGCGTTGGAGAACGCGATCAGGGGCGTCGTGTTCACAATGACATTATGCATTCTGCATTTCCTCGGTGAATTCGTCCCGGTCATCAAAGCGGAAGATGGAAACCTGGTTTTCCGCCAGGAAGCGGATGAAAGCCTCCTTGTCGAGACCGGCGACCTGGGCGCTGTAGCCAAGGGAAACCCTGCTCTTGGTGTACAGCTGCAGGGCAACGGCCTTCCTTGCGTAAGCCAGCGCCTCCGCCTTGTTCATGCCGGTTTCGTACAGCACCTCGTTGGGAATCTCAAATGCGATCTGGCACATTCCGATTGCCCTCCTTTCTCAGCCCGGACGGCTGAAGGATCACGCCGGCGGCGCAGCCCCTTTGCGCCTCAGCTCCGGTAATCCCCGTTGATCTTCACATAGTCATAGGTCAGGTCGCAGCCCCAGGCCGTGGCCTCGGCACTGCCCATGTGCATGTCGCAGGAGAAGCGCACGGCCTTCTCGGAGAGGATGGCGAGGGCCCTGTCCTCGTCGAAGGGCTGGACGCAGCCGTCGGTGTAGAAGGTGACGCGCTCCTTCTCCCCGTCCAGGAAGACCTCGATCTTTGCCGGGTCGAAGTCCGGGCCCGCGTAGCCGAGGGCGCAGAGGATGCGCCCGCAGTTGGCGTCCCGGCCGTAGACCATCGCCTTGACCAGGCTCGAGCCCACGACGGACTTGGCGAGGGTCTTCGCGTTTTCGACCGTGTCGGCGTTGTATACACGCATCTCCACCAGGTGCGTCGCGCCCTCGCCGTCCCCGGCCATCGTCACGGCCAGGTCGCGACAGACGGAGAACAGCGCCTCGCGGAAAGCCTCGTAGGCCGGGCCCTCCGCCGTGATCGGGGCGTTCCCCGCCTCGCCGTTGGCCAGGAGGAGCAGGGTGTCGTTGGTGGAGGTGTCGCCGTCGACGGTGATCATGTTGAAGGTGTCCGGCACGACGCTGCTCAGCGCCTTCTGCAGCAGGGCCTGATCGATCGCGCAGTCGGTGGTGAGGTAGCCGAGCATCGTGCACATGTTGGGGTGGATCATGCCCGAGCCCTTGCTCATGCCGCCCAGGCGCACGGTGACCTCGCCGCCCTCCGGCGCCGGGAGCTCAAAGGCCACGGCGAACTCCTTGTTCACCGTGTCGGTGGTCATGATCGCGCGGCTGGCCGCGGTGCCGGCCTCCTCCGAGGCGGAGAGGGTCTCCTTCATCATCGCCACGCCGGCGGTGATGCGGTCGAGCGGGATCTGCGGGCCGATGACGCCGGTGGAGCCGAGGAGGACCCGGCGCACCGGGATGCCGAGCGCCTCGGCGGTGAAAGCCGCCGTGCCCTCGCACAGGCGCATGCCCTCCGGGCCGGTGGCCGCGTTGGCGATGCCCGCGTTCACGACGACGGCCTGCGCCGCCTTCTCATTGTATACAATGTCCATGTCCCACACGACCGGGGCGGCTTTCACCCTGTTGGTCGTGAAGGTGCCCGCCGCCGCGCAGGGGCGATCGCTGAAAAGCATGGCCATGTCGGTCCGGCCCCGATACTTGATGCCCGCGGCACAGCAGGCCGCCGTAAAGCCCTTCGCCGCCGTGACGCCGCCCTTGATCTTCCGCAGCATGTCAGTCTCCCCCTTTGATGAATCGGGTGATGTTCTTCTCGTTGAGCACAAACTCGTAGTAGTTGACGTCGGAGCACTTCCAGCCGATGGTCTTCCAGAAGGCGTTGCCCGCGTCGTTGCTTTTGAAGGCGATCAGGGTCACCTTGTTGATGCCCATCTTCCGCAGCTGCTCCATGCAGTAGCCGACCATCCGGGTGCCGATGCCCTGGCGCCGGTAGGCCCTCGCCACGCAGACGTGGTAGAGGGCGCCCTGCCGCCCGTCCGAGCCGCAGAGGATGGAGCCCACGATCCGCCCGTCCCGGCGCGCCACCACGCTCGTGGTAGGGTTGCGGGCGATGAAGCGCTCGATCTCCTCCCGGGAGTCGTCCAGGGCGCGGATGCCGAAGCCGTCGATGGTCAGCCACAGCGCCCGCACCGCGTCGTAGTCGGTGGGGAGCATAGGCAGGATCCGTACCTCACTCATCGGTGTCCCTCACAAGGCCGGTGTCCTCCGGGAGGCCCAGCGCGATGTTCATGTTCTGGATGGCCGCTCCGCTGGCTCCCTTGCCGAGGTTGTCGAAGCGGGAGATGAGGAGGATCCGCTCGTCGTTCCCACGCACGCTGACGGTCAGGTCGTCGCGGCCGGCGAGGGCGCCTGCGGAGAGGAAGCCGGCCTCGTCGTCCTCCGCATAGCGGACCAGGCCGTCCCGGTAGTATTCCCGGTAGAAGGCCTTCAGCTCCTCCGGCCCGGCCTTCACCTGACCGGCGAAGAGGGGCACGGTGACCTCCATCCCCGCGTAATAGGGCGCGACGATGGGGCAAAAGACCGGCGCGGTCTCCAGGGCGCACAGGGCCTGCATCTCGGGCAGGTGCTTGTGCTTCTGGCCGAGGCCGTACTGGCGCGGGGCGTCGAGCAGGGGGCTGCGGCCCTCCGCCTCATATTCCGCGATCATCTTCTTTCCGCCGCCGGAGTACCCGGTCAGGGAGAAGCAGGTCAGGGCCGCGTCAGAGGAAATCAGGCCGGCCTCGCGCAGGGGCGCCGTCAGGGAGATAAAGCCCGTGGCATGGCAGCCGGGGTTGGCGATGCGCTTCGCCCGCGCGATCTTCTCCCGCTGCCCCGTCAGCTCGGGGAAGCCGTAGGTCCAGCCGTCCGCCGTGCGGTGGGCGGTGGAGGTGTCGATGATCACGGTGTCGGGATTGTCCGCCATGGCGACGGCTTCCCGGGCCGCGTCGTCGGGCAGGCAGAGAAAGACGATGTCCGCCCGGTTGATCGCCGCGCGCCGGGCTTCCGGATCCTTGCGCTCGCTCTCCGCGAGGGTGATCAGGGTCAGATCGCTCCGCCCCGCCAGCCGTTCCCGGATGCGCAGCCCGGTCGTGCCCGCGCTGCCGTCGATGAAGATCGTTGCCATGGCCTTCGATGCCTCCTGTCGGATGTTGCATAGTCGCTGCATAAATATACATGAGGAATGGGCGTATGTCAAGGTTTGGCGGAGGAGAAGATTGTCTTTTGCGTGGTTTTCATGCAAAGGGCATCAGATCCCGCGCGCGGACCCCGATCGGGCGGCCTACCTCGCCGCTGACGATCACCGGGACGTCCGGGCACTTTCGGATCCCCGGATCAGCCGGAGCATCATGGAATCGGATCTGCCTCGAATCCGGATTCCGTCATGTCCTTCATATGGTCGCGGATAAACCGAAGATCGCCGACGATCCGCTTTACATAATACGCATCATCTTTGCGGTTATCCATAGATCTTCACTCCATCCCTGAGAATCTCGTTCAGCAGCTCCGGGTTTTTCACAAGCTGCGCGGGGGTCAGCACGTCCACACGCTTGCGCAGCGCAGCTTTCAGGGCATCCACAAGACCATAGAAGGAAAGGCCTTCCACCTCTCCGGAGACCAGGATGTCCACGTCGCTGTCCGGCGTGGCGGTTCCTCGGGCATAGGAGCCGAACAGATAACAGTAGGTAACCGGGTATTCGGCCAGCACACCGGAGCAGGCGCCGCGGATCTCGGGCAGGGTCAGGATCCCGTGTGTCTCGTCCACCGCACAGATCGATTCCAGTTCGCGGGTCAGATAGCGGTATTTCAGCGTATCCGCTTTTTGCGGGTCGGTCTCATAGGACTTGTAGCTGCGCAGCGATACGCCCAGGTGGTTTGCAGCCTGCGCCTGAGTGAAATGACAGCGCGTCCTCGCCTCAAGCAAAGTCATCCTCATCACCGCCTTTCCGAACAGATCATAGCAGATTTGCACGAAAACCGCAACAACAAAGTGCAAAATTTGCACCAGGATAACGGTTGAGTGCAAATTTTGCACTGTTGCACAGATTAAAAGTGCAAAGCTTCAGAACATGCTGATCTGGCTGGTGGCGCTGAGGCCCTGGAGGGAGCCGTGGGCCTGGAGGAGGTCGGTGATGCCGGCGCCGACGTGGGCGCGCTGCTGCAGGTCCTCCACGGAGAGGAAGGGGCCGTTTTTGCGCGCCTCGGCGATCGGGATCGCGGCGGCTTCGCCCAGGCCGGGGAGGGAGGTGAAGGGGCAGCGCAGGTTGCCGTCCTCGATCAGGAACTTCTTCACGTCGCTCTTGTACAGGTCCACCGGGAGGAAGCGCAGGCCGCGCATCCGCATCTCCAGCACCAGCTCGAGGGCCGTGACCTGCTCCTTCTCGCGGGCGGAGGCCTTCGTGTCGGCCTCGCGGACGGCGCGGATGCGCTCGCGGCAGGTGTCGGGATCGATCAGCATCGTCGAGGCGTCGAAGCCGTCGCCGCGGACCGTGAAGTAGGCCGCGTAGTAGGCCGCGGGATAGTGCAGCTTGAACCAGGCCACGCGCAGGGCCATCGTCACATAGGCCACGGCGTGCCCCTTGGGGAACATGTACTTGATCTTCCTGCACGAGTCGACGAACCAGTCCGGCACGTTCTGCTCGCGCATGGCGGCTTCCATCTCGGGCTTGAGGCCCTTGCCCTTGCGGACGCTCTCCATCGTGGTGAAGGCCATCTTCGGCGCCACGCCCTGGGTCATGAGGTAGTTCATGATGTCGTCGCGGCAGCAGACGCACTCGGACAGGGTGGCCGTGCCGGAGGTGATCAGGTCCTGGGCGTTGCCGAGCCAGACGTCGGTGCCGTGGCTCAGGCCCGAGATCCGCAGCAGCTCCTCCATCGTCCGCGGATGGGTGTCGTCGAGCATCCCGCGCACGAAGCCCGTGCCGAACTCGGGCACGCCGTAGGTGCCGGTGGTGCAGAGGATGTCCTGTTCCGTGACGCCCAGGGCCTCCGGTGACGAGAAGAGGCTCCGCACGCCCTGGTCGTCGAGGGGGACGTCGCGGAAGTTGATGCCGGTCAGCTCCTCGAGCATGTGCAGCATCGTCGGGTCGTCGTGGCCGAGGCAGTCGAGCTTGACGAGGATGTCGTGCATGGAGTTGAAGTCGAAGTGGGTGGTGGTGAAGTCGCTGTCCATGTCGTCGGCGGGATGCTGCACGGCGGTGAACTGGTAGATCTCGTACTCCTTGGGCACGACGACCATGCCGCCGGGGTGCTGGCCCGTGGTGCGCTTGACGCCCACGCAGCCGGCCATCAGGCGCTCCTTCTCGGTGTTGCCGGCCTGGATGCCGCGCTCCTCGAGGTACTTGCTCACATAGCCGTAGGCCGTCTTGTCGGCCAGGCCGGAGATCGTCCCCGCGCGGAAGACGTGGTCGCGGCCGAAGAGCTCCTCCACATAGTGGTGTGCGCGGTTCTGCTCCTCGCCGGAGAAGTTGAGGTCGATGTCGGGCACCTTGTCGCCCTCAAAGCCGAGGAAGACCTCGAAGGGGATGTCGAAGCCGTCCTTGGTCAGGTTCCGCCCGCAGATCGGACAGTCGCGGTCGGGGAGGTCGACGCCGACGTGGTAGCGCTTCGTGTCCACGTCGAAGAAACCCTTGTGGCACCAGATGCAGCGGTAGTGCGGCGGGAGGGCGTTGACCTCGGTGATGCCGCACATGCGGGCCACGAGGGACGAGCCGACGCTGCCGCGGCTGCCCACGAGGTAGCCGTCCTCCAGGGACTTGGCGACCAGGCGCTGGGCGATGTTGTACAGGGTGCAGTAGCCGTAGCCGACGATGGACTTGAGCTCCTTGTCCAGCCGCTTCTGCACGATGTCGGGCAGGGGATCTCCGTACATCTCGCGGGCGGTCTCGCGCGTCATGCGCAGGATGTTGTCCTCGGCGTCGTCCCACTTGGGCTGGAAGGTGTCCTTGCCCTCCGGATGCTTGGGGAAGAGGCGGAGCTCCGCCACCATGTCCGCGATCTTCCGCGGGTTTTCGATGACGACCTCGCGGCACTTCTCCGACCCCAGATAGGCGAACTCGGCGAGCATCTCGTCGGTGGTCTTGAAGTACAGGGGCGGCTGCAGGTCGCAGTCCTCAAAGCCCATGCCGGCCTGGATGATGGCGCGGTTGACGGCGTTCTCCGGGTCGAGGAAGTGGACGTCGCCGGTGGCGACGACGGGCTTGCCGAGCTCCTCGCCGAGGCGGACGATCGTGCGGTTGCACTCGCGCAGGGCCTCCTCGTCGCGGACCGAGCCCTCCCGGACGAGGAAAGCGTTGTTCCCGTTGGGCTGGATCTCGAGGTAGTCATAGAAGGAGGCGATCTCCTTCAGCTTCTCGTGCGGCTCGCCCTGGCGGACGGCGGTGAAGAGCTCGCCCGCCTCGCAGGCGCTGCCGAGGATCAGGCCCTCGCGGTACTTGCTGATCAGGCGGCGGGGCATGTGGGGGCGGCGGCGGAAATAGTCGAGGTGGGAGAAGGAGACGAGGCGGTTCAGGTTGACCAGGCCCTCCTGGGTCGCGGCGAGGAGGATGATGTGCCAGCTGTCCTCGAGGGCGCCGCCGGTCAGCTTGTTCAGGTCCTTCAGGGTGGTCAGGCCCTGCTCCCGCGTCTGCGCGAGCATTTTGGCCAGGCACTGGGCCGTGGCGGCGGCGTCGTGGACGGCGCGGTGGGCGTTTTTGAGCGAGACGCCGAGGTGCTTGCAGACGGTCCCCAGCTTGTGGTTCTTCATCTCTGGGTAGAGCTTGCGGGCGAGGGTCAGGGTGTCGAGCACCGGGCCCTCCCAGCTCCGGCCGAGGCGCCGCAGCTCCGCGCGCAGGACCGCCCCGTCGAAGGCGGAATTGTGCGCGGCGACGGCGCACCCGCCGATGAACGCCATCAGCTTGGGCATCGCGGTGTCGGCGCTCTCCTGGTCGGCGAGCATGGCGTCGGTGATGCCGGTGATGGACGTGATCTTCGGGGGCAGAGGGACGTGCGGGTTGACGAGCAGGGAGAGGGAGTCCTCCACCGTGCCGCCGCGCAGGCGCACCGCCCCGATCTCGATCACGCGGCAGGTGTTCGTGTTCAGCCCCGTGGTCTCGAAGTCGAGCACCACGATGGGGTCCTCGGTGGAGCGATCGTCGGCCCGCTCGACCGTCTCGCGGTCGTCGACCATGTAGCCCTCGCAGCCGGGGAGAAGCTTGATGCCGTACTTCTTCGCGGCGCGGAAGGCGGCCGGGAAGGCCTGCAGCACGCCGTGGTCCGTGACCGCCACCGCCGGATGCCCCCACTTCGCCGCGCGGGCGATCAGGTCCTCCACCGGGGTCATCGCGTCCATGGCGGACATGTTGGTGTGCATGTGCAGCTCGATGCGCTTCTCCTGCGCCCTGTCCTCGCGCTCGATCTTCTCGACCTCGATCAGGTCGCGCACGGTGACCGAGAGCTCGCGGGCATAGCTGTCGTAGCTGCACTCGCCGCGCAGGCGGACGGCCATGCCGACGCGGATCCGGCTGAGCTTTTCCTGAACGGCTTGGCGCTCCTCGTCGGTGATGGGCGCCTTCTCCTTCTCGTCCTCCTCGCCCCGGCGCCCGAAGGTCCGGCGGTAGCGCAGGAAGCTCTTGCACAGCACGGAGGAGGTGCGGTCGGTGACCGCGAAGGTCAGCAGCACGGTCTCGCCGCCGCGCAGTTCCTTCGTCTCCATCTTGAAGATCTCGCCCTGGATGACCACGATGCCGGCCTCGGCGGTGAGCTCCTTCATCTCGATGGGGCGGTCGGCGACGGCGCGGCCGAGGATCGGCTTGCCGACGGTATAGTCCTCCTTGCGGCGCGCCTTCTTCTCGGGCTTGTCGGGCTGGTAGCGGCGGCGGAGCTCCTCCAGGCTGATGGGCTCGGCCAGGGCGCGGCTCTGGGCGGCGCGCATCTCCTCCACCTTGCGCTCCTGGTCGCCGGCGACGGTCAGCTCCACCCGCATGTCGGTGGCGAAGATGTCCCGGATCGCCTGGCTCAGGCGGGCGGCGGCGTTCTGGCGGGTCATGTAGGCGCGCGAAAACTCGTCGGGGAAGGTCAGCGTCACGCAGTCGCCGCTGCAGCGCCAGTCGATGTTCGGCATCCAGGCCACGGAGCCGGGGTAATTCCGGCACAGGAAATCGACCAGCACCTGCTTGTAGGCGCCGATGTTGGCCTTGAAGTCGTCAGCGAGGTCGGGGCTGACCACGCGCAGGGCGAGCCGGCGCTTCGGGAAGGCCGCGCGCAGGATCTGTTCCATGCGCAGGAAGGTCTTCTCCTCCACCAGCTTGTGCGAGTGGAAGGTGATGTAGCACTTGTCAAGGGCGCGGACAAAAACCACCTGCGGCGGGTCGAGCTGCCCGCGCAGGTGGGGGAATTCCCGGTAGATCCGCTCCATCAGATCTTCATAGCTCATAGGTGCTCCTTTGCTCGCGGGATGGGGATCAGAAGCCGTAGTGCTCCTTCAGCGCCTGGCGGATCGCCTCCCAGCCGCTGCCGGTGGGGACCAGCGGGGAGTAGAGATAGTTGAGCATCAGCCAGTCCGCCTCGGAGAGGGTGACGGTGCTCAGCGACTGGTTCTTCTTGTTGTGGTAGAGGATGCTGTCCGTATAGCGGCTGTGGGCCTTCGTCAGGCCGAGGGCACCGACGAGCATCTCCCGCATCATGTGGTTGCGGTTCTTCTGGCTCATCTTGTCCGTGGTCAGGCCGATCTCGCCCTTGGAGATGACGGCGGCGGAGTGGGTGACCGTGAAGCAGGCCTGGCTGCCCTTGGTATAGGAGGGGATCAGGTCGGGCAGCTCCCTGGCTTTGTTGTAGCGGATGATCAGGTTGGCCCCGTCCTCGGAAGTGACGCGGGTGACGGACGGAAGGCCCGGAACGCGCAGCTGGAGCTCAAGGATGAACTTGTCCAGCTCCTGCAGGTCCTTTTTGCCGGGCTTGCCGGCGGCAAAGATGCGGATCGCGCCCTCCCAGCGGATGATGTTGTCCCGGGCGCTCTCCCCGCTGCCGAAGGCACAGTCATGAAAGAGCTCCAGGGCCTTCGCGCGGGCGTCCCGGATGTCGGAGGGGCTGAACTTTTCGCCGATGGCGACGGCGGGCAGGAGCAGGACCAGGGTCAGCAGGATGGCAAGGATGCGCTTCATGACGGGTCTCTCCTTTCGTTGCTCCGGCGGCGGGTTCTTTTATCGCATCCGCGCCGCCAGGTCTTCCGCGATCTTCTTTTCGACGGCCTCCGCGTCCGCGCGGGTCGGGGCGGAGACGGAGATGTAGGTCTTGAGCTTGGGCTCGGTGCCCGAGGGGCGCACGACGACGGAACAGCTGCCCGCGAGGCGGTACTTGAGCACGTCGGACTTCGGCAGGCCGTTGAGGCCGACGCTGTAGTCCTGCACGTCCTCCACCGCGCGGCCGCCGATGGACGCGCAGTCCGCGCGGAAGGCCGCCATCAGGCCCTGCATCTTCCGCATGCCCGCGCTGCCCTCAAACTCGAAGGAGTGCAGGGTGTTCAGGCAGTAGCCGTACTCGGCGTAGAGCTCGCCCAGGCGCTGCAGGAGGCTCACGCCCCGCGTACGGTACCAGGCGAACATCTCGCAGATCAGGAAGGCCGCGTTCACGGCGTCCTTGTCGCGGACATAGGTGCCGGAGAGGTAGCCGTAGCTCTCCTCGAATCCGAAGATATAACGGTCCGCCTCGCCCTTCTGTTCCAGGAAACCGATCTGCTCGCCGATAAATTTGAAGCCGGTGAGGACGTTGACCGTCTCCACGCCGTACTTCGCGGCGATGCGCTCGGCCATGTCGATCGTCACGATCGTCTTGACCATGACGGGGCGCTCGGGCATCGTGCCGTTGGCGGTGCGGCGGGCGCAGATCCAGTCCAGGAGGAGCATGCCGGTCTCGTTGCCGGAGAGGAGGACGAAGTCGCCCTCCGCGTTCCTTACGGCAATGCCGCAGCGGTCGCAGTCGGGGTCGGTGGCGAGGAGGAGGTCGGCGTTCCCGCGCGCGGCGTACTCCATGCCCAGGGCCATGGCCTCGCGGATCTCGGGGTTGGGATAGGGGCAGGTGGGGAAGTTCCCGTCCGGCTGCTCCTGCTCCCGGACCACGGTGACGTTGGTGAAGCCGCTCTCCCGCAGGGCGCGGAGGACGGGCTTCAGGCCGGTGCCGTTGAGGGGGGAGTAGACGATGGCCACGCCGCGGTCGATCTCCTCGCCGGGGGCGAGCATGGACTGCTTCTTCACTTCTTCGGTGAAGGCGGTGTACACGTCCCCGCCGATGTAGCGGATCTTCCCGGCGGCGAGCAGGGCGTCGAAGTCCCCGCGCTTCACGTCGGCGAAGATGTCGAGCTTTTCGATCTCCGCGAGGATGACCTCCGCCGCCTCGGTCGTGATCTGGCAGCCGTCGGGGCCGTAGACCTTGTAGCCGTTGTATTTGGCGGGGTTGTGCGAGGCGGTGACCATGACGCCCGCCGCGCAGCCGAGGGCCCGGACCGCGTAGCTCAGGCAGGGGGTCGGCATCAGCTCGGGGTAGATGTGGACCTCGATCCCGTTCTCCGCGAAGACCGCGGCGGCCTCTTTGCTGAACAGGTCGGACTTGATCCGGCTGTCATAGCTGACGGCGATCTTCCGCTTTTCGGGCGGGAAGGCCGCGTTCACATAGTTGGCCAGGCCCTGGGAGGCCTTCGCCACCGTGTGGACGTTCATGCGGTTGGTGCCCGCGCCGATGACGCCACGCAGGCCGCCGGTGCCGAAGGCGAGGTCGCGGTAAAAGGCGTCCTCGATGGCGGCGGGGTCCTGTTCGACGGCGCGGAGCGCTTCGACGATGTCGGGGTCGGCTTTGTCCAGCCAGCGGCGGTATTCGGTGATCGGGTCCATGGACGGTTTCCTCCTTAGCTCTGTGCGATGGGGCGGTGTGTGGGAAAAGGGATGCTTACGGGTCGAGGCCGAACAGCTCCAGCAGGCCTTCCTCGACCTGCTTCGTGAGGTCAGGCGCGTCGCCGGAGATATCCGCGGCGCCGCTGTCCGGGTCGTCGTTCAGCCAGGAGGGGAGGGTCTTGACCTCCTCTGTCCGCATGGGCGACTCGTCGGTCTTGTCGATGGTCGAGAGGCCGTCGGTGCTCAGGAGCGCATCCTCGATGATCAGGTAGAAGTCGAGCATGAAGTTCTCCGAGAGCTGCACGGTCAGGTCCTCGTCGCCGTGGAGGACGGCCGTGATCCGGACGGTGCTGAGCTCCCGGGTGTCCGCCGAGCGGTCGGTGATCTTCTCCAGCGCGCCCAGGAAGGGCAGGCTGTTCCGGCCGAAGACGATGGGCAGCTCCTCGACACAGCCCTTCTCATCGTCGGTGCGGATCGCCGAGGCCTTCAGGTCCGAGAAGGTGTAGTCCGTGCCCTCCACGCGGAAGGTGACGCTGTCGATGTTGAGGAAGGCGTCGGCACAGTAGGTGACCCAGAGCCGCGGATAGCAGACGGGATCGCCGTCACCCACGGCGTAGAGCAGGTCAAAGCGCGTGTAGCTGTACCGCTTCTCGCTCTCGTGCGCGTGCTCGAAGGACAGATTCGCAAAGGTCAGCTGCGTCTCGACAAAGGTGTAGACGACGCCGTCCTCCTCTTCGGTCTCCACCGAGAAGACGTCGTCCTTGCCGTCGAAATAGGACAGGTCAAAGTCCGCCAGGGCCTGGGCACAGGTGAGGATCAGCGCCAGGGCGAGCAGGATCGCAGGCACGCGCTTCATGATCGGTCTTCCTTTCTTGCTTTACCTGTTGAGGAACTGCAG
This sequence comes from Clostridia bacterium, assembly GCA_017429265.1. Classification (GTDB taxonomy): domain Bacteria; phylum Bacillota; class Clostridia; order Christensenellales; family Aristaeellaceae; genus RUG11272. Next base: position 37,107 of record JAFRPG010000016.1, read on the forward strand.
GTTCTTCCGGATGAAGCCGATCCGCTGCTTGACGCAGTCGACCGAGCGGAGGGGATCCTCCGGGGTGTTGAACACGTAGTCGACGAGGCGGTCCATGTCCGTGGCGGCGACGTGCAGGCGGGTGTCGGAGGAGGCGTAGTAGATGTACACGCTGCCGTCCCGGTCGACGATCGCGCCGTTGGTGAAGACCACGTTGCCCACGTCGCCGATGCGCTCGGAGCCGTAGGGCGCGATCAGGAAGCCGCCCGGCTGGGCGATGACGCGGGCCGGGTCGTCCAGGGCCGTGGCGAAGGCGTACACGACGTAGCGCAGGCCCGCCGCGGTGTTGCGCACGCCGTGGGCGATGTGGATCCAGCCGCGGTCGGTTTTGATCGGCACCGCGCCGGCCCCGTTCTTGACCTCGGTGATCGTGTGGTAGCGGCGCAGGCTCGTCATGCGCTCCTCGTCGATGACGGCGTTCGTGATGTCGTCACACAGGCCGAAGCCGATCCCGCCGCCGGACCCGGTGTCGATGAAGTCGTCCATCGGCCGGGTGTAGAAGGCGTACTTCCCGTCCACGAACTCGGGCAGGAGGCAGACGTTGCGCTGCTGGGGCGAGTGGAGGGTCTTCAGGTTCGGGAGGCGCTCCCAGGTTTTGAGGTCCTTCGTGCGCACAATGCCCGCCGCGGCCACGGCGGCGGAGAGATCGGGATTGCTCCTGTCCTTGCTCTCGGAGCAGAACACGCCGTAGATCCAGCCGTCCTCGTGCCGGGTGACGCGCATGTCGTAGACGTTGGTCTCCTCCGGGCAGGTGTCGGGGAGGAGAACGGGCTCATCCCAGAAGCGGAAGCCCTCGGTGGGCGCGTCGGACTGCGCCACGGCGAAGAAGGACTTCCGGTCGCTGCCCTCGACCCGGGCCACGAGGGTGTACTTCCCGTCGAGCAGCAGGGCGCCGGAGTTGAACACGGCGTTGACCCCGAGGCGCTGCATCATGTACGGGTTGGTCTTGGGGTTCGGGTCGTAGATCCAGAAGGGCGGGATGTGCTCCCGGGTCAGCACGGGATTGACGAAGCGGTCAAAGATCCCGTTGTAGCGGCCCTCATGGATCATGTTGGGGGTGTGGATCAGGGCTTCGTACCGGGACTCGATCTCCTGATAGGTGCGCATGGGGATGGCCTCCTTCACAAGATGGTTGCGCGGTGTGCGCGTTTTCTTTCAGTAGTAGAGGTCCTGCGTCCAGGTCACGCCGTCCAGCAGCGTCTGCAGGCGGTTCCGGGCCTGCGCGGCGTCCGGGGCCTCGGCGGAGAAGATCCAGTATCCCCACACGCTGCCCGCCAGCGCGTCCGAGCGGAAGCAGGTCTCGCCCCCGACGGTGAGGGCGTAGGTGACGCAGAGCATCAGCCGGCCGTCCGCGGTGATCAGGCCGGCGTCCGCCAGTTCGCATGCGGCGTCCTCGAAGCCGCGGGAGCCGAAGTCCCTTTCCGTGAACTGGGTATGCCAGTCGGCCCAGAAGGGGACGGCGGCCTCCGTCATGCCGTCGGTGAGCAGGGGTTCGGCCCGCCAGCGGACCTGCAGGACGGGGCCCGCCTCTTCGTCGCCGGCCGGTGTGCCGGTGAGCACGACGGCGTTGTGGACGAGGGGCGCGGTCTGCCAGACGTAGGCCGGGTCGGGCCGGACGTCGAACGCGTCCAGGATCAGGACATCCTCGGCCGCGGCGGTCAGGATCGCGGCGGCCGTCAGGCACAGGGTCATCAGCAGGGCAAAAAGACGTTTCACGGGGATCACCTCCGGACAATACTATCTATCATCAGGACCCCGGTCGCCCGGGAATCTCGTTGCTCCGTCCTTTGGCGCTTTCTCTCTGCGCGTTCCCGTCCTCCCGCCGTTCCGCTCAGCCCAGGCGCTTCAGCACCTCAAAGCACATGCGGCCGTTGTGGTAGGGGCACTTCCAGGGCTCGACGACGGGCTTGCCGGTGGGCGTGCCGTCCTCGCGCAGGCTCCAGAACCACTCGCCGCAGCGGCGGTCGATGACGTGATCGCGGATGTAGGCCCACTGGCTCTCCGCGGCCTTTTTGAACCGCTCCTCCCCGGTGCGCTCATACGCGTTGAGGAAGCCGAGCAGGGCCTCGGCCTGCACCCACCAGACGCGGGTGGTGTCGACCTTCCCGCGCTCCATCTCGGCGGAGAAACCGTTGCCGTCGGTCCAGGCCAGCTTCAGCGTCTCGTCGGCCATGGCCAGGAGCATCGGGCGGATCCGGGCGGTGAGGGCCTCGTCGCCTACGACGTCCAGGGTGTGATCCGCCAGCCAGGCGGTCTCGATGTCGTGGCCGAAGGAGTGCAGGTCGATCAGCGTGTGCCAGTCCGCGTCGAAGAAGACCTCCTGCCGCCGCTTTTCGGGGTTCCAGATCTTTGTCTCCAGGGTGTCCATGATCTGCAGGAGCAGTGCGCGGACCCGTTCGTCGCCGCTCGCCTCGTACAGGCCGGTGTAGCCCTCCATCACGTGGAGGAGGGTGTTCATCGTGCGCGAGGCCATGACGCCGTTCTCGGAGAGCTTCTCGTTGCTCATGGGCTGCCAGTCGGCGGTCTGGGCCTCGAGGTATCCGCCCGCGTCGCGGCAGTGCTTTTCGATCACGCCGCACAGGGCCATGGCCTTTTCGAGCGGGGCCTTTTTGCCGCTGGCCCTGCTGTAGGCCGAGAGAGCGTAGATCGCGAAGGCCTGGTTGTAGGTGTGCTTCGTGCTGTCGAAGACCGTGCCGTCCCCGTTCATCGACCAGTACACGCCGCCGTTCTCCGGGTCGATCATGGCGAGCAGTTCCTCGTAGGCGTGGTCGGCCTCGCACAGGCAGCTCTCGTCGCCCAGGGTCAGGTACGCGTTGGAGAAGAACCAGAGGATGCGGCTGTTGAGGATGCAGCCGCGCTCGGCGTCGGGGTCCCGCCGGAGGTCATACCCGACATAGCCGATGTAGCCGCCGCGCGCGTCGTCGCGCAGACTCTTCCAGAAGGGGATCAGGTCGTCGGTCAGATGGGCGCGGATTTCCGAAAGCATGGTCATGTCTTTTTCCTCCGATCGGTCAGGGGTCACACGGGAAGTTGCGTCGCGTGAACGGTCCCCGGGTAGAACAGCAGCATGCAGCAGTAGAGCACGAGGGCCATGAACAGGATGGAGTCCATGCGGTCCATCATTCCGCCGTGGCCCGGGAAGATGGAGGAGAAGTCCTTGATCCCGCAGTGGCGCTTGACCAGGGAGGCGAAGAGGTCGCCGATCTGACCGGCCACGCCGCCGATGCCGCCCACCGCGACGCAGAAGCCCCAGGTGGGCAGATCGGTCGCGGGGGAGCTGACGAGGATGCCGGCGAAGAGGCGGATCAGGGCGGCTGCCAGCAGGGAGCCCGTCAGGCCCGCGAGGGCGCCCGCGACGGTCTTGTTGGGGCTGACGGCGGGGCAGAGCTTGGGCCCGCCCACGGCGCTGCCGATGAAGTAGGCGAAGGTGTCGCCCAGGACCGGCACGGCGATCAGCATCAGGAGCATCACCCGCTGCACGGAGAGGGGCTCAAGCTGGGTCAGGGAGACGACGGCCAGGCCCGGCAGCACGACGGAGAACAGCGGCAGCAGGCTCATCGTGGCGTCCTCGAGCTTCGGCTCGGAGCGGAAGACGATGCCGGCGATGATGATCACCGCGGCCACGGTGAGGATCGGCAGCACGACCTGGTGGCCGAAGAGGACGGCGAGCGGGATGCTGACGCCCAGGGCCACCCAGGTGGGCTCGGCGATGGGGCGGTGTCCGGCGGCCTTCAGGGCCTTGATCTCCTCGTACAGGGCAAAGCAGACGCAGACCAGGGCGGCCACCGCGAAGGGGACCTGCCCGAAATAGATCATGGTCCCCGCCACTGCGGAGAGGACCGCGCCCGTGATGATGCGTTGGAGCATGAGTCTGATTCCTTTCGTGTACGGCTTATCGTCCGCCGAAGCGGCGGCTGCGGCGGGCAAACTCCTGCAGGGCCGCGTCGTAGTCCGCGACGGTGAAGTCCGGCCAGAGCTTTTCCGGGAAGATGAATTCCGCGTAGGCGCACTGCCAGAGCAGGAAGTTGGACAGGCGCATCTCGCCGCTGGTGCGGATGAGCAGGTCCACGTCCGGCTGGCCCGCGGTGTAGAGCCTGGCGGCGAGGGCGTCCTCGTCGATGGCGTCGGGGTCAAGGTTTCCGGCGCGCGCGTCCTCCGCGAGGGAGCGCGCCGCCCGGACAAGCTCCGCCCGCCCGCCGTAGTTGATGGCGATGTTGAGCCGCAGGCCCGTGTTGGCGCCCGTGCGGCGCTCGGCCTCGATCAGGGTGTCCCGCTGCCTCTGCGGCAGGCGGTCCTTGTCGCCGAGGATCGTGATGCGCACGTGCTTTTCGTCCAGCTCATCGATCTCCGAGGCGAAGAAGTCGAGGATCAGCTGCATCAGCGCCGCGACCTCGTCGTCGGAGCGCCGCCAGTTCTCAGTGGAGAAGGCGTAGAGCGACAAGCTCCCGATCCCGAGGTCGTCGGTGTGGCGGATGATCTCGCGCAGGGTCTCCGTGCCGGTGCGGTGGCCGAAGGCGATGGCGAGCTTGTGCTTTTTGGCCCAGCGGCCGTTGCCGTCCATGATGATCCCCACATGGCGGGGCAGGACGGGAAAATCGGCGGCGGTCATTCCCTGGGTGGGCATGGGCGGGACCTCCCTTGGTGCGGATGGCTGTCTGAAGCGGGGAAAAGAGGCCAGTGCTTTGCACGGCCCGGGGGCTTTGCGGTCGCCCCCGGGACCCCTTCGCGGCGGCGTTTGGGGTCAGCCCGGCGGTACCTCCGCAAAAGGGATTTCGGCCTGCGGGTCGGCCCGGGGGCTTTGCGATCGCCCCCGGGACCCCTTCGCGGCGGCATCCGATGAAAACAGCAGCCCCGGGGACGGGACTGCAGGCACTTACCGGGGCGGCCGCTGCGGATCTCCGTCGAGGAAGCGGGCGCAGATCCAGGTGTCCGCGCGCACGCAAACCAGACGCGGGGTGCCCGCGTCCGGATCCCGGCGGGTGCCGCCCGGAGCCGTGAAGACGATCCGGGGCGCGGCTCCGCCGGACGCTGCCCACCGGCGGAGGGCTTCCTCCAGCGGCAGGCCCAGCAGCTCCTCCGGCTTTTCTGTCATCAGACCTCCATGATCTCCTTTTCCTTGGCGGCGCACACGGCGTCGACGTCCTTGATCGCCTTGTCGGTGATCTTCTGGGCGTCCTCCTCGGCCTTGCGCTGGTCGTCCTCGGTGATCTCGCTGGACTTCTTGAGCTTCTTGATCTGCTCGATGGCGTCGCGGCGGATGTTGCGCACGGCGACCTTGGCCTCCTCGGCGTCCTTGCGGGCCTGCTTGACCAGGTCCTTGCGGCGCTCCTCGCTCGGGGCGGGGAAGACGAGGCGGATTACCTTGCCGTCATCGGTCGGGTTGATGCCCAGGTCGCTGGCCTGGATGGCCTTCTCGATGGGCTTGAGAAGGGAGGCGTCCCAGGGGCTGATGACCAGCAGCCGGGGCTCGGGGCTCGACACGCCGCCCACCTGGGTGATCGGGGTCGGGCTGCCGTAGTAGTCCACCGTGATGCGGTCGAGGACCTGCGGATTGGCGCGGCCCGCGCGCAGGGCCATCATGTCCCTCTCATAGCTGGCCACCGACTTGGCCATCTTGTCCTTCGCGGTGTCCATAATTTCTTTCACGCTCATGCGGTTCTCCTCCTTGCTCTTGTGCTTCATGGGGCGAAGCGTTTTCTGTATTGTACCTTTTTTCAGTGAATCTGACAAGAGTTTTTCCGGTTTTCTTACATTTCATTCCTGCGCCCGTTCCCCTTTTCATCCGGGCATGAATGTGGTAAAATGGCACAGACCCCTCACAAGACAGGAAAACGGAGGTTGACACAGCCATGAAGATGACATTCCGCTGGTACGGAGCCGCTTCGGATCCGATCCCGCTCCGCTATGTGAAGCAGATCCCCGGCATGACCGGCCTGATGGGCCTGCTGGACAAGCCCGCCGGCGTCGACTGGCCGGAGGAGGAGTTCGTCGCCCTGAAGAACGAGGTGAACGCGGCGGGCCTCGCCATCGAGGTGATCGAGAGCGTCAACGTGCACGAGGATATCAAGCTCGGCCTGCCCTCCCGCGACGAGTACATCGCCAACTACATCTCCACCGTCCGCATGCTGGCCCGGCACGGGGTGAAGGTCGTCATCTACAACTTTATGCCGGTGTTCGACTGGCTGCGCACCGATCTGGCCCGCGTGATCCCGGAGGACGGCTCCAACAGCCTGTACTTCGACGAGAAGGACCTGGGCGCGATGGGCCCGCTGGAGATCGTGCGCCGGACCGCCGAGGGCAGCAAGGGCTTCTCCCTCCCGGGCTGGGAGCCCGAGCGTCTCGCCCTGCTGGAGAAGACCCTGAAGCAGTACGAGGACATCGGCCCGGACGACCTGCGGAAGAACTTCAAGTACTTCCTCGACGCGGTGGCCCCGGTGTGCGAGGAGGTCGGCGTGCGCATGGCCTGCCACCCGGACGATCCGGCCTGGCCCATCTTCGGCCTGCCCCGGATCACCCACTCCCTTGAGGACTTCGACAAGATGGTGGCCCTGCACGACAGCCCGGCCAACAGCCTGTGCCTGTGCACCGGCAGCCTCGGCTCCAACCCGGACAACGACATCCCCGCCATGATCCGCCACTTCGGCGCGATGGACCGCATCGGCGCGATGCACGTGCGGAACGTGAAGCACCTGGGCCGGCACCACTTCCGCGAGGCCGCCCACCTGTCCTCGACGGGCGATCTCGACATGTATGCGATCATGGCCGCGATCCACGATACCTGCCCGGACACCTACGTGCGCCCCGACCACGGCCGCATGATCTGGGACGAACAGGGCCGCCCGGGCTACGGCCTGTACGACCGCGCCCTCGGCGCGGCCTACCTCAACGGCCTGTGGGAGGCCATCTGCCGCGAGCGCGGAGAGGAGGCCGGCATATGAAAGTCTGCCTCGCTTCCCTGAGCGACCGCGAGGGCTGGGGCCGCATCGGCGTCACCCTCCCGGACTATGACGTGGCCGCCCTGCGGGAGAAGACCGCGGCGGAGCCGGCCTGGATCCACTTCGGCGCCGGGAACATCTTCCGCGCCTTCCTCTGCGCCCTGCAGCAGGACCTGCTCAACCGCGGCTTGACGGACCGGGGCATCATCGCGGCGGACACCTTTGACGTGGACAACATCCGCACGATCTACGGCGGCTTTGAGAACCTGACCCTGTCGGTGACCCTGAAGCCCGACGGCACCACGGACCGCGCGATCCTCGCCCCGGTGACCGAGGCCCTCGTGGCCCAGCCTTCGGAGGCGGCCGACTGGGCGCGCCTGAAGGAGATCTTCCGCGCGCCCTCCCTGCAGATGGTGTCCTACACCATCACCGAGAAGGGCTACGCGCTCACGCCCGGCGCGGCGGACGGCGGCCCGGAGAAGGCCCGCCACGCGATGGCGGTCACCGCCGCCCTCCTCTACGAGCGCTGGCAGCACGGGGCGCACCCGATCGCCGTGGTCAGCATGGACAACTGCTCCCACAACGGCGAAAAGCTCCGCGGCGCGGTGCTCGCCGTGGCGCAGCAGTGGGTCCGGGATGGCCTGGTGCCCGGCTGCTTCGTGCGCTGGCTCAGCGACGGGACGCAGGTCACCTTCCCCTGGACGATGATCGACAAGATCACCCCGCGCCCCGCCCCCTCGGTGGAGCAGGGCCTGACCGCCGACGGCGTGGAGGGCATGGCGCCCGTCGTCACGCCGCGCGGCACCTATCTCGCCCCCTTCGTCAACGCCGAGCGCCCGCAGTACCTCGTGGTGGAGGACAGCTTCCCCAACGGCCGCCCCCCGCTGGAAAAGGCCGGCGTCCTCTTCACCGACCGCGACACCGTCAACCGCGTGGAGCGCATGAAGGTCACTACCTGCCTCAATCCGCTGCACACGGCTCTGGCCGTCTACGGCTGCCTCCTCGGCTACACGCTGATCGCCGACGAGATGAAGGACCCGGACCTCGTGCGCCTGGTCCGCCGCATCGGTTATGACGAGGGCCTGCCCGTCGTCACCGACCCCGGCATCCTCTCCCCCCGCGCCTTTATCGACGAGGTGATCGGGGAGCGCCTGCCGAACGTCTTCATGCCCGACACGCCTCAGCGCATCGCGACCGACACCTCGCAGAAGGTGCCGATCCGCTTCGGCGAGACGATCAAAAGCTACGTCGCCGACCCGGAGCGCGACCCGGCTTCCCTGGTCGGGATCCCACTGGCTGTCGCGGGCTGGCTGCGCTACCTCCTCGCCGTGGACGACGAGGGCAAGCCCATGGCCTGCTCCTCTGATCCGCTGCTGGAGAAGCTGCAGGCCGCGCTCGCCGGCGTGACCCTCGGCGACCCGGCCTCCGTGGGGGACCGGCTGCGGCCGATCCTCTCCGATCCGGCCCTCTTCGGCTCGGACCTGTACGCCGCCGGCCTCGGGGAGAAGATCGAACGGATGCTGGCGGAGGAGCTGGAGGGGCCCGGCGCCGTCCGCGCCGCCCTCAGGCGATATCTGTGAAGGAGGATGCCCGATGAAGATTGCCATTGACGGGCCCGTGGGAGCGGGCAAATCCTCGATCTCCGACGCGGTGGCGCAGGCCCTCGGGATCCTGCACCTCGACACCGGCGCGATGTACCGGGCGGTGGGCCTGACCTGCCTGCGCCGCGGCATCAATATTGATGACGAACAGGCGGTCACCGCCCTGAGCCGGACTCTGCCCATCGACGTCCGGTACGAAAACGGCGGCCAGCGGACCATCGCGGACGGCGAGGACGTCACCGCCTTCATCCGCACCCCCGAGGTCAGCGATGCGGCCTCCCGCGTGGGCACCTACGAGGGCGTGCGCAAGGCGATGGTGGCGGCCCAGCAGGCCATCGCGGCCCGCACCGACATGCTTGTGGACGGCCGCGACATCGGCACCGTGGTCCTCCCCGACGCGGACGTGAAGATCTACCTCACCGCGAGCGCCGAGGAGCGCGCCCGCCGCCGCTGGCTCCAGCAGAAAGAGAGCGGCCAGGACGCCGACTACGACCAGGTGCTCCGCGAGCTGATCGCCCGGGATCATCACGACATGAACCGGGAGCACGACCCCCTGCGGCAGGCGGAGGACGCCGTGCTGGTGGACACCACCGACCTGGATTTTGACCAGAGCGTGGAGGCCATCCTGCGCCTCGTGTGGGAGGCGAAGGCATGAGCTTTCTGTACAGTTTCCTCCGCCCCTTCGCGGCCTGCCTGCAGCACACGCTGATCCCCACGAAGTATGACCATGCCGAGCGGCTGAAGGGCCTGGAACCGCCGTACATCCTGATCGCCAACCACCAGTCCCTGCTCGACCCCGTCCCCGTGGCCTATCCGGTGAAGAAGTACGAGGTCAGCTTCCTCGGAAAGAAGGAGATCAATTCCAATCGCCTGGTGAAGTGGTTCGTCACCACCCTGCACATGATCCCGGTGGACCGCGGGAACACCGACATGGAGGCGATGCGCGCCTGCATGAAGGTGCTGCGCGGAGGCGGGATCCTCGGGATCTTCCCCGAGGGCACGCGGAACCGCGGCGGTCTGATGGAGCACATCGAGAGCGGGGTCAGCCTGATCGCCCTGCGGGGCGGCGCGCCGCTGATCCCGATGTACATCGAGGGGAAGTACGCGCCCTTCCACCGTGTGCGCGTCCACGTCGGTGAGCCGATCCCGATGGATGACCTCCGCGCCGACGGCGTCAATTCCGACACCGCCGCCCGCCTGAACGAGCGCATCACCGAGACCTACCGCCGCCTTGCGGAGGAAGCGGCGAAGGGCATAGCATGACGGAGGGCGATATCTGACTCGCTGCGGTCATAACCATTTCATCATCGACGAGATTTCGCTATCGAAAAGATCCCGATAACGTAAATCTCGTCGTGCTTTTTTTGCGCTTTTGGTGTATACTGTAGGCAATGAAAGCACGGGTTCACCGTGAAAATGAAAGGAGACTTGTTCATGAAAAAGGTTCTTGTGTTTGTCCTATTGGCAGCCCTGCTGGTCACGCCATCTGCCCTCGCAGGAGACGTGAGCGGTTTTGAAGCGCATGCGACGATTGATCTGACGCCGTTCAAAACGGAACGGTATAATGTGGCGTTTGACGAATACAACTACACTGCGAAAATCGGAGTAGCTGATTCTGATTGGCTTGTGTTCAGCTACACTGATTTTGCTACAAGCTTCAAGCCGTTTGTATACATACGTTTTGACGATGGAACCCCGAAGTATGAAATCTGGATGAACTCCAAAGGCTTTTCTATCAGCAGCAGCTATGGCAGCATCAAATACAACATGGGGATCAGAATCGGTGAAAACCGCTATTATGTTACGCTTTATCAGGGTTCTGATTTCCTGGTAGACGGTCCCCTGTTCAATATTCTTGAGGAAATAGCGCAAACAGACAAACCCGTTCAGATCTGGCGGTCTTTTTCGAGAGTGGATGCTGTGCGCGAGAAGGATATCTACACGCTCACTGCACACGATATTGCCAGTATTCGGACGTTTGTAGAGGATATGAAAGCGAGTGGACTTGACAAGTATATGCCAGCGTCTGGCAATGTGTACACTATCACGAAATTCAATTGATCTATTCCAGTTTATAGCGAAGATTTGAATCCTCATTTACTTGAGCGGCAGGTGATACTATCTGTCGATTCTGATCTGACAAGATTGCTCAACAAAAGGGTATGGAGCCGCGAATACGCACCCCATACCCTTTTGCTGATATTCAACCGAATCCCCGATCAATAGGGATTGAGGATGATCTCCCCGTTCTCGCCGCTGATCTCGACAGTGCAGCGGTGCTGCGCGCCGGCGGCATCCACATAGGCGATGCCCCAGCAGGGCATATCGCCCGGGAAGTCGAGGCCCGCGATCAGCGGCTGCACCGGCCAGAGACCGTCGAGGCGGAAGGCCTCATCCTCGTGGAAGGCGTAATCCCCGCCGCCCGTGAACTGCATGGTCAGCTCCAGGATGCGGAAGTCGGTCACGCCTTCCTCCGCCGTGAAGAGCACCCACGCGTCGGAGCCGGCCAGGTTCCAGCTGAGATAGGCCGTGTCGGTGTTCATCCGGCCCTCGGCCCACTCGGCGCGCACCGGCATCCCGGCCTGGGCGGCTGCCTGCGGCGCGTCCCCGAAGAAGACCGTGCGCATCAGCTCGGCGAAGCGCCGGCCCGCTCCCTCCCAGGCCTCGACGGGGAAGGTGGAGACCGCGGCCATCCAGGGGGCGTTCTCGTCCTCCTCGTCCATGTCCATGGTCACGAGGTAATAGCCGTGGACCAGGCCGGGGTTGCCCGCCTCGGCGAGATCGAACCAGGCCATCTCCGCCCCGCTCTCCAGATTCTCGAAGAGCACGACCGTGTCGTCCGCCGCGTGCGAGGAGATGAACTCCCAGGCGCCGGTGCCCGCGGCCGCGGGGGACAGCATCTCCACATAGATCGGCAGGTCGTCGCCGAAGCCGATCGGGCGGAGGATCAGGCTCTGCCCGCTCTCGGACATGCCGGCGTCCACCTCCAGCCAGTCCGAATCATACCAGAACGAGAAGCCGGGACCGGCGTACAGGGTCTCGTTGATCAGCTCCTCCTGGCCCTCCAGATAAATCACGCGCTCGCGGGTCTCCGCAAAGACCGCGGTCAGCGCCATGCACAGCACCAGGCTGAGCGCAAACAGACGGCGCATATCGATCCCTCCTTACTGTATCACATGCGTTGCCGTGCCCCCATTATAGCGGATCGGAGGGTAAATGTCCATGGCCGGGCGGCAATGTTACAATCGGCGGAGGGGGAAGCGGATGACGCCGGCTGAAAAAGACAAACTTGCCCGAAAAAAGTGCTTGCAATCCGCGGAATATCTGCTATAATTCTTACTTGGCACATCCTTGCGCTGCATGCAAGGTGCAGCGCCATAAGTCCATGAGGAGGTGAAAGGAAATGAATAGGTACGAACTGACCTACATCATCGACGCCATGCTGGAGGAGACGGCTCGCAAGGAGCTGATCGAAAAGGTCTCCGCCCTGATCGCCGCCAACGGCGGTGAGATCGAGAAGGTCGATGAAACCTGGGGCAAGCGCCGCCTGGCCTATCCGATCGATCACAAGACCGAAGGATACTACGTGCTGGTGACCATGTCCGCCCCCGGTGAAGCCATCAGCGAGCTTGAGCGCAACCTGCGCATCAACGACAGCATCCTGCGGTATCTGTCTGTGAAGCTCGAGGAGAAGCAGTCCAAGGTCAAGCCGCGCGCCGTGCGCCCCGCTCCCGCTGCGGAGGCCCCCGCCGCCGAGGAAGCTCCCGCCGCTGCGGAAGCCCCTGTGGCCGAAGCGCCCGCTGCCGAGGAAGCCGCTCCCGCGGCCGAGACTCCCGCTGAGGAGTAAAGCACAATTCCATGATCATCATTGCCGATTTTGAATGAAGAGGAGAGATCAGAACGTATGAATAAGATTATGCTGATCGGCAACTTGACACGCGACCCCGAAACCCGTACGGTATCCGGTTACAATGGTGATACGCAGGTCTGCAGCTTCACCATCGCCGTGAACAGCCGCCGCCGCGGGCAGCAGACGCCTGATGCGCAGCAGCCTGCACAGGATGATGCGCAGTTCTTCCGGATCAATGTCTGGGGACGTCAGGCCGACGCCGCACAGCGTTATCTCGCCAAAGGCCGCAAGGTGTTCGTCAGCGGTGAACTGACCGCCCGCACCTACACCGCCAATGACGGAACGACCCGTGTTTCGCTGGATGTCCGCGCTGATGATTATGAATTCCTGACCAGTAGAGCCGAGGCTCAGGCCATGGGCGGCAATGCCAATTACGCCCCCGCCGCGCAGCCCGCGCCCACCGCACAAAATGACGGCTTCATGGCCGTGGAAGAAACCGATCTGCCGTTCTGATGAGCGGCACAGGCCCGAAAGGAGGCCCACAGCATGTCTGAGGAACGCGAAGAGAGAAGGCCGCGCCCCCGTGGCGGACGTCGTCCGCGCCGCAAGGTGTGCAGCTTCTGCGTCGAGAAAATTGCCTATATCGACTATAAGGACGTGAATCATCTCCGCCGCTACATCAATGAGCGCGGCAAGATTCTGCCCTGCCGGATGACCGGCAACTGCGCCAAGCATCAGCGCCAGCTGAGTGTGGCCATCAAGCGCGCCCGTGCCATCGCGCTGCTGCCCTACACCGCTGAATAAGATGTTCGACAACGCCCGCCCGAGGAGCGATCCCCGGGCGGGTTTTTCTGTATCCCGGTTTTGCCGGGGAAGGGGTTCTTTCCGAAAAGTCAGGGGAAAGTATCTGATCCCGATCTCAGTTCAGTGCGCACAAAGGCCAACGAGGGGATTCCGCGCTCTGCGGAGCGCGCCAGGGGCTTTCCGATCGCCCCCTGGACCCTTCGGGAGCATGTCTTTCTTGTATGGTGTTGGGTCAAGTGTAGTAGAGAAGAGAACTATTCAATCCCAAAGACTATCTTAACGGGACGGCGCCGAAGGAGTCCAGAGGGCGATCGGAAAGCCCTCTGGTGCGCCCGTAGGCGCACACCCTCACCGACGGACATTTTCCTGACGAAACGTGAAAGACCAGGAAACGGAGGTTCCGCGCTCTGCGGAGCGCGCCAGGGGCTTTCCGATCGCCCCTGGACCCTTCGGGAGCATGTCTTTCTTGTGTGGTGTTGGGCCAAGTGTAGTAGAGAAGTGAAATATTCAATCCCAAAGACTATCTTAACGGGACGGCCCCGAAGGAGTCCAGAGGATTCGGAGCGCCCGGAAAACTGTCCGGGGGACAAGTTTTCAGCGGAGAATGGGCGGCAGCCCCGGATCGATCGGAAAGCCCTCTGGTGCGCCCGCAGGCGCATACCCCTTTCCCTGACAAAACAGAACCGAAGACAGAAAGCGAACACGGGAAAAGCGCCCGGCTCTTAAGGGACCGGGCGCTTTGAGCGGATCAATCTTGGCGGGTTATTCCTCAACCCCCGCCACGGTCACGCCGTAGAGGGCGGTGACGGCGGGGACGGAGAGCGTGTCGTACTGGACGGTCTCCCGGGACATCCGCATGGTCTTCGCAAACTCAGCCATCGAGCCGCTGACCGAGCCGCCGGTGACGACGGTGGTCTCGCCGCCGCGGCGCAGATAGCCCAGGCGGATCTCCCCGGCGATATCCCCGTTGAAGGGGTCGACCTGGAAGTCGGAGAACTCCACGATCTCCAGATGATCGCCCGCGCGGAGCTCCTCCGCACCCATGCTGCCGCCGGTGACCGCAAAGCAGTTCGGCACGCACGAATCCTCCAGCCCCAGATAGCAGCTGAACTGCCGTCCGCCCCAGGACCGGGCCGCGATGCCTTTATCGATCACGGTGAAGGGCTCGATGCGGGCGCCCTCGGCGTCGAAAGCGCAGGTGCGGGAGGCGTTGGGCAGGGCGGGCAGGGCTTCCACGGTGACCAGGTCGCCCTCCGCGCCGTCCACGACGGGCTTCCCGGGCTCCCAGTCGGAGATCCGGCGGTAGCGCATCCCGGTACTCATCCGGTCGATGAACCAGCCGTAGATCTGGCAGGCCGCGTCGGTGGAGAAGAGGACCGTCGTCTTCCCGAGGGCGGGCGTCGGAACGGCGCCGAGGCGGTCGCGGCTGAAGCGCAGCGCGTCGCCGAGCTGACGGCGCAGACCCTCCGCGTCGCAGGAACCGCTGCGGAGCATCCGGTAGAGCTCCACCTCATGGCCGTCCCTGCGCGCATTGACCACGGCCTCGACCATGCCGGAGGGCCAGACGCCGGTCACGTCGACGCCTTCGCTGTTCACCAGGTGCTCCCGCACGGCGGTCACGAAGACCTCAGCGCTGTTCAGGTCGGCGTCCGCGGTCTGCGGCAGGTCGCGCAGGGTGACGAGGAAGTCCCGGGCGATGGCCGCGGTGTCGGGGGCCGGAGCGGGCTCGGCGGGGCGGCCGTCGGGCCTGACCAGAGTGTAGAAGGGGTTGCGCACATAGGCAGCGCGCAGGCGGAGGTCGGCGAGGATGCGCGCGGCCTCCTCCGGGGTGGCGGTGGGCGCGATCGGCGCGTTGGCGGAGCCGAGGTACTTTCCGTCCTCCTGGGCGGCGTACAGCGTCACGGAGAACGTCCGGGTCTGCCGCGCGCGGTGCTGATCGAGGCGGCCGCGGATCAGGTAGAACTCCCAGCCCTCCTCGGTGCGTTCGGTCACCGACCAGGCATCGGCGCCCTGAACGGCGCGGATCTGCTCAAGCAATGCTTCCATCTTCATTGTCATCCCAGCCTCGCTTTCGCCTTGAGATAGGGGCCTCCGTCGGAGACCTTGACCCACTCCTTGTGGCCCTTGCCGCAGCCGCCGGAGCCGAAGGCCTCGCGGTCCGGGCTCACCATGCTCACGGAGCCGAGCAGGTCCGGCACATAGCCGGTCATGACCACGGGGGAGATCACCTTGCCGGTGAGCCTGCCGTCGATGATCTCGTACCCGCGCTCGACGATGCACTGGATGCCCCAGTGCTTCGGGTCCTCCATGCCGGAGTTCACGCCGCGGAGGAGGTAGCCCTTCTTCACCGAGGCGATCATGTCCTCCAGGCTGTCCTCGCCGGAGTCGAAGAGGGTGTTGGTCATGCGGGTGTAGACCTTGTGCGCGTAGTTCTCGCGCTTGCCGTTGCCGGTGGGCACGGTGCCGAGGCGCAGGGCGCTCAGGGCGTCGCAGATGCCGGTGCGGAGGATCCCGCGGTCGATCTCGGTCACGTCGCCGGCGAGGGTGCCCTCGTCGTCGAAGGCGTAGGAGGCCACCTGGACGGTGCAGTTCGCGCCCTCGTGCATGGTGACGCGGTCGGAGCCCACGCGCTTGCCGATGTACTGCGCGCCGAGGGCCCGCTCCTTGACGAACATGTCCATCTCCACCCCGTGGCCGAAGGCTTCGTGCGCGATCAGGCCGCTGACGTCGGGCGCGGTGATGATGTCGTACATGCCGGGCTCCACGCGGCCGGCGCCGAGCAGCTCCTGCGAGACCTCCAGGGCCTCCGCCAGTTGGGGCGAGAGGTCGTCGAAGATCTCCGGGCCCAGGCGCTCCGCCACGGAGCCGCGGGCCATCTCGGTGCGCCCGCCGCGGGTCACCATGGCGATGACCCCGCCCTCGGAGATCACATAGCTCTGGCGCAGGTCGCGGTGCTCGCTGAGGAACATCTTGCACACGTGCGTGGACTGGGCGCGGACGGCGCAGTCGATCATGTCCTTGCCCTCGGCCATGCCGCGGTCGGAGATCGCGGAGAGGCGGCCGATCAGGGCGGGGATGTCCTCGTCCTCGGGCAGGCGGCCGGTCTCGGCCTCCCAGAAGAGGGTCAGGGGCTCGTCGCTCTGCAGGGGCGTTGCGTAGGCCGGGGTGTCCACGGCGCGCAGGACGGCCTCCTGGGCGGCGAGGGCCCCGCGGATGCGCTCCGCCAGGCCGGCCATATCGGCGGGATCGAAGTCGTTGAAGGCGGCCTCGCTGTACTGCCCGTTCCGGCAGACGCGGACCACCACGCCGCGCTCGGTCATCATCGTCTCGCTGCGGACGGTCTTCGCGCGCTGGGAGATCTGCACCGCGAAGCCCGCGGAGTCCGTCGCCAGGGCGCTGACCTGGTCATAATCGGCGCGGAGGATGCCGAGCAGCTCCTTCAGGCGCGGAGCCAGGGCGGTCAGATAGGGGGAGAAGGGTGCTTTCATCGGTTGCTGTCATCCTTTCTTGGGGGTGCGGGTCACGGTTCGGTGATGAAAGGGATGCCGGAGGGTTCGAGCAGGGCCGCCGCCGGGCTGCCCGCGGGGACGGAAACCGTCAGCTCCCCGCAGCCCTCGAAGGTGGTGGCGTCGATGCCGGGCGTACCGGAGTCGCAGAGGCAGAGGACGCCTCCGGGGCCGGGGACGATGCCCCTGTACAGCCGGAGCATATACTGCCATTCCGACTGGAGCATCTGCAGGCCGGCGCCGCTGCGGACAAAGGCCTCGCCGTCGCGGAAGGGCGCCGGGAACCTGGCGTTCTTCAGAACGCCGAAATCCTCCCGCCAGAGCGCGTAAATGGCCGAGGCGTTCTCCGGCGTGTTCCGCAGGCCGCTGTCCCGCTCCCAGTCCGCGATGACTTCGCTGACGAGGACCGCGTGGTCCCGGATCCGCCCGATTTCGGCCGCAGCTTCCTCCAGGTCCTTTCGCAAGGCGCCCAGTCTCCTGTTCAGGGCTTTTGCCTTGGCCGGGGGGAGGGCGGGGTTGGCGAGCTGGGTCTCCATGGCGGTGATTTCCGACTGGATGGCGGTGATCCCGGCCTCCCGGTCCGCGATGAGCGTTTCGCGGAGGGTCGCGGGATCGAGGGGCTTGCGGTACGGATTGATGTCGTCGTACAGGAGGACCTCCGGGTCCAGGTCCCAGGCCCGCCGGCGGGCGAGGTAGCTCACCATCAGGGTGCGGAGCTCACCGGAGAGATTGCGGATCCCGCCCTCGGGCTCAGGGGCGATCTCCGAGCGGACAAAGCGGACCGTCCGTAGCCCGGTGCAGCCGGCGAAGGCCCGCTCCGCCACCGCGATGAGCGAGTCCGGCAGGGTGACGGAGGTCAGGTCCGCGCGGCCCTCGAAGGCGCCGGCCGCGATCCCGAAGACCGGGTGGTAGCCGATCTGCGAAGGGATGACCGGGTCCGTGAGGGCTTCGTCGCAGCCGGTGATCCAATAGCATCCGTCAGACCTGTCGACGCGGTACTCGATGCCTTCCTCCGTCATCTCCGCACAGGCGGGGAGAACGAAGACCGCCAGCAGGCAGGCGAGGACAAGCAGGCACAGCTTTTTCATCGGGAAACCTCCTCCGGACCAATGTCCGCTTTTCGTTGTGTGTCCGGCGGAACACTCACTCGGCTGCGCAGGGGAAGCCGCTCGCCGTACACATGGTTTCCGCGGGGCTACCGGCGGGGTAATACAGTGTCACGTTTGCGTTCGTCCCGAAGGCGGACGCGTCGATGCCGGGCTCACAGTCCGGGAGATAGCAGAGGATGCCGTCGGCGCCGGGGAAGATGCGCGTGTCGAGGCGGTGCATGTGATTCAGGGACGAACCGCTCATCTCCATGTTGACCTTGATGTACTGGATACCGTTGAAAGCGCCTTCCGGCACGGCCTCATCGCTGATCAGCGGATCGAAGCTGCTTTTCCAGAGTGTGTAGAGGGCGGCGTCGTTCTCCGGTGTGACGGTCAGGCCGGTCTCCCGCTCCCAGGCGGCGATGGCCTCGCTCTCCAGGATCGCGTGATCGCGAACGGATTCGATCCGTTTCTTTGCCGCCTCAAGCTGCGTCCGCAGGCCGGTCAGCTTTGTGTTCAATGCCCGGGCTTTGGCCTGGGACGTTTTCGGGTCGCTGAGGGCCGCTTCCGCCTCCGCGATCTTCGTTTCCAGGACGGCGGCCTGCTTCATCAGCTCGGCGATCATGGGCTCCCTGAAGGTGTCCGGATCCCGGGGCGTTCCGTCTGCCTGCGTATCTTCAAAGATGATCCATTCGGGATGGGAGTCCAGGGTCGCGCGGCGGGCGAGGAAGGCGGCCATGGCCATCCGGTCGGCGTCCGTCAGGTACCGGATCTGACCGTCGGCGAGGGCGGTCTGATTCGTCCTGACAAAGCGCACCGTCCGCAGCAGACCGCAGCCTTCGAATGAACCCCCCGCCAGGGCGGCCAGGGTGTCTGGGAGGAGAACCTCCTCAAGGGAAGCACAGCGCGCGAACACGGCGGATGTGATGTACACCAGACCGGTGCAGGCGGAGAGATCCGCCTTTTTCAGCTTGCGGCAGTCTGCAAACGCATTCTTTCCGAGATAGGTCACGGTGGAGGGCAGGCGGATCTCCTCCAGGGAGGAGCAGTTCATCAGCGCAGAGGAATCGATCACCGTCAGGCCCTCAGGCAGGACGATCGAGCGCAGGCTGTGGCAGTTGCTCATCGTGTGGATGCCGTGCACCGGCAGTCCGCCGATCTCCGCGGGGATCACAAGATCGGCTTCGCCGCCGTCGTATCCGACGATCACGACTCCGCCGGAGTTGTCAGGGAAGTAACGGATCCCATCCTCCGTTGTCTGCGGCAGGTCGGCGATTGCGGCGGCGAGCGTGCCGGCCGTCAGGCAGACCACGAGGAGCAGGCAGAGCAGCTTTTTCATCGTGAAACCTCCCTTCCCAGCCTGGGTCCGTCACTTCAGGAGGGATTCCTTCAGCGCGTCGTACTGCATGGCCCGGCGCAGCTTGTCCGCGTCTCCGCCGAGCTCCTCGACCAGGCGGTAGGCGAAGGGCAGGGTGGTGCCGGGGCCGCGGCTGGTGATCAGGTTGCCGTCGACGACCACGCACTCCTCGGTCAGCCGGTTGTCGTCCACATAGTCCGCGTCGGCGAAGAGCTTCTGATACTTTTCGCCCGGGTAGGAGGTCAGACGGCGGCCGGCGGAGACGCCCGCCTTCGCCAGCACCTGGGGCGCGGCGCAGATGGCGGCGACCTTCTTCGTCTCATCCGCGGCGAAAGCCTTCACCCAGCCGACGACGGTCTCACAGTCGCGCAGGGTGTCCGCACCGGGCAGGCCGCCGGGGAGGACCACCGCGTCATAACTGCTCTGCTCGGCGTCCTTCAGCTCCACATCCGCAAAGGCGCGGATGCCGTGCGAGCCGCGGACCACGCCGCCCTCGCCGTCCACCGACACGCCGTCGCACACAAAGCCTGCCCGGCGCATCACGTCGATCACAAACAGGGCCTCGCCCTCCTCAAATCCGTTGGCCAGCAGCACCGCGATCTTCTTTTCCGCCATGGTCAATATCTCCTCTCACACAGGGTTGTATGGAATCATCGGAACTGCCCCTATCATACCACGAAGGAGAATCCCGCGTCAAGCACATCCCCCGGCAGGAAAAGCGCCGCCGCCATCGAATCCTTCCATGATTTCCATTCTCATGAGAAAAGGGGAGATACCATGCAGCCCGCCGAACGCATTCTCGAAAACCTGAAGATCCTTTCCGCCATCCCTTCGCCCACCGGCATGACCGGAGCCTGCGCCGACGCCGTGTGCTCGATGCTCGCCGGGATGGGCTTCCGGCCGGAGAAGACCCGCAAGGGCGCCGTGCACTGCCGCCTGGCCGAGGGGGAGCACCCGATCCTGCTCTGCGCCCACCTCGACACCCTCGGCATGGCGGTCCGCGCCGTGAAGCCCAACGGCCGCCTGCGCTACTCCAAGATCGGCGGCTGGAACGACAACGCCGTGGAAAACGAGAACGTCGTGATCCACACCCGTAGCGGGAAGACCTTCACCGGCACGGTACAGTCGGTCCACGCCAGCCGTCACGTCTGGGGCGACATCACCGCCGAGGCGCGCACCGACGAGAGCCTCGAGATCGTCCTCGACGAGGATGTGAACACCAAGGCGGAGACCGAGGCCCTCGGCATCCGGGCCGGGGACATGGTCTCCTTCGATCCCCGCCTCGTGCACACGGAAAGCGGCTACGTCAAGTGCCGCTTCCTCGACGATAAGGCCAGCGCCGCCGTCCTGCTGACCCTGGCCGCGGACATCGCCGAGGGCCGCCTTGTGCCCGCGCGCGGGGTGACCGTTGCCTTCACGGTCTACGAGGAGATCGGCCACGGGGCTTCCGACCTGTACGCGCAGGACGCGGAAGACATCGTCGCGATCGACATGGGCTGCGTCGGCAGCGACCTGAACTGCCGGGAGACCCAGCTGTCCATCTGCGCCAAGGACGCCGCCGGCCCCTACGACTGGGACCTGACGAATGAGCTGATCGCCCGCGCGGACAGGCTCGGTCTCGACTACGCGGTGGACGTCTACCCGAACTACTCCTCCGATGCCAACACGGCGCTCAAGGGCGGCCTCGACGCGCGCTTTGCCTGCTTCGGCCCCGGCGTCTTCGCCTCCCACGGCTATGAGCGCACGCACGAGAAGGCCCTCGAGTCGACCCTGCGCCTCGCGGAGGATCTGGCGGGCGTGAATCCGGCCGAATAAATTGACACAGGTCCGCCCATGGACTATAATGAAGGCATCTCCCCGAAAGGAGCGTTTTCATGCAGATTACGCATCCCTCCGCCTACTACAACGGCCAGCCGCCCGAGAACGTCTTCCTGGTCACCGATGACGCCGGCAGCCAGATCAGCTCGGGCTATGTCGTGTACCAGTACCTGCCGCACCTCTACCCCGACCGGCCGGTGAACGTCTACTTCACCTCCGAGGGGCAGCGGGAAGGGCAGTATATGCTCTTCGGGGCGCTGATCGCCCGCGCGCGCCAGCTCCGGGACGCGAACCCCAACGAGCAGGCCCGGGTCTACACCTGCCTGCGCCCGGATGACCGGGAGGCCATCGACTTCTATACCCAGTCCGGGCTGAACTGCTCGGAGCGGGAGGTCTTTGTGCAGCTGGCCCTGCCCGAGGGTGAGGTGCACGTCCCGATGGCCTGCTCCACCGAGGAGACGCCCCTCTTCCTGCCGAACCAGCAGATGGCCTTCCTCGACCGCCTGCAGCGCAACGACGTGACGCACATCGACGCGACCTTCCTGATGCAGCTGATGCGCACGCAGCACTTCCACGCCGTGGGCCTGTTCACGCAGGGCCAGCTGGCGGGGGAGATCCTCGTGGCGGGCAGCGGATACCAGGCGGAGATCCTCGCCCTCTACATCAGCCTGCCCTTCCGGCGCAGCGGCCTGGCGACGGCCCTGGCCCGCCGGGCGCTGTGGAACCTGACGCAGGAGGGCGTGCGGTACGCCGCGGCGCGCTTCGTCACCCGCTCCGTCCCGCAGAAGGCCCTGATGAAGACCCTCGGCACCGGCGACGAGCAGACGACGGCGGTCTTCCCGCAGCTGTTTATGTGAGCATTGCACCGAGAGAAACCGAAGGAGGTGCCGCCATGGACGGACAGATCTATGATGAGCTGGTTCGCGGGCTGCTGTCGGTCCTGCCCGCACAGCTGGACCGGATCGTTCTCTACGGCTCCGCGGCCAGGGGCACGGCGGGCCCCGATTCCGACATCGACATTGCCGTCTTTGTCAGCGACCGCCTCTCACCGCAGCAGCAGGACGCCCTCTCCGACCTGATCGTTGACCTGAATCTCAAGTACGACAAGGTCTTCTCCGTCGTGGATATCGATCATCAGACATACCTGAAGTGGCGGGAAGTCACGCCGTTCTATCAGAACGTGGACAGGGAGGGGATCGTCCTATGGAAGGCAGCTTGACGGACCTCTCCGCCTACCGCCTGGCCAAAGCCGGAGAGGATCTGGAGACGGCGAGGGAGAACCTGGAAAGCGGAAAGTACCGCGCCTCCGTCAACCGCTCCTACTATGCCGTCCTGCACGCGCTGCGGGCCGTGACCGCACTGGACCGTTTTGATTCGGGAAAGCACAGCGGGATCATCGCTTTCATCAATCAGAACTATGTCAAGACGGGGGTCTTTGACAAACAGACCTCCAAGATGATCGACTCATGCTATCGGCTGCGCGAGAAAGCAGACTATGACGATTTCTTCCTGGTGGCCCGGGAGGACGCTGCCCTGCAGATCGACAAGGCCGACGCCATTCTCCGGGCTGTTGAGCAGTACATAGCGTCCAGGCAGGATGACCGGAACGAACAATGAACGGGAGTAATCACCGATGGCAAAACTCTATTTCCGCTACGGGGCGATGGGGTCGTCGAAGACCGCCAACGCCATCATGGTGCGCTACAACTATGTCGAACGCGGGCAGCAGGTCCTCATGGTCAAGCCGAAGCTTGACACGCGCGACGGGGAGCGGATCGTGCGGTCCCGCTCCGGCCTTGAGGCCGAGTGCGTGTTCGTGGAGGAACTGCCCTCCATGTCCCTGGACGGCATCGACTGTGTGATCGTGGACGAGGCGCAGTTCCTCACCCGGGACCAGGTGGCCTTCCTCGTGCATGTGGTGGACGACCTGAACATCCCGGTCATCGCCTACGGCCTGCGCGCCGACTTCCAGGGCAACTTCTTCGAGGGCAGCATGTGGCTGATGGCCTGGGCCGACACCATCGAGGAGGTCAAGACGATCTGCTGGTGCGGCAAGAAGGCCACCTGCAACGCCCGCGTCTACAACGGCCGCGTGGTGAAGGAGGGCGAGCAGATCCTCCTGGGCGGCAACAGCCAGTATGTATCCCTCTGCCGCAAGCATTGGCAGCGCGGCGAACTGGGTTCCTTCGAAAAGCTCTCCATGGGGGACTGAGGAAAGGGGCGATGACCCGTGCTTCTGATTGCGCCTTCGATCCTGGCCGCCGATCCGCTGAACCTTGAGCGCGACGTGTGCAAGGCGGAGAATGCCGGCTGCGACTGGCTCCATGTGGATGTGATGGACGCTCACTTTGTCTCCAACCTGTCCTTCGGGCCGGACCATGTGGCCGCCCTGCACAGGCGCTTTCCGGAGCTTCCCCTCGACGTGCATCTGATGATGAGCGACCCGCAGTGCTATATCCGGCGCTTTGCCGACAGCGGGGCCGACGGTCTGACCGTGCACGCGGAGATCGACGGCGACGTTTTTTCTCTCCTGCAGAGCATCCGCGATATGGGCTGCCGCGCCGGCCTGGCCCTGCGGCCGGGCACCCCGGTGAGCAGGATCGTCGAGCTGCTCCCCCTGTGCGACCTTGTCCTGGTGATGACGGTGGAGCCCGGGTACGGCGGGCAGCACCTGATTCCATCGACCCTGCACAAGATCACCGACCTGCGCGAGGCCGGTTTCCGCGGCCTGATCGAGGCCGACGGCGGCATCGGCGAGCCGCAGATCCCGGAGCTGATCCGCCTCGGCCTGGATGTCGCGGTGATGGGCACGGCGGTCTTCCGCCATGCCGATCCCGCCCGCCTGATGGCCGACATCCGCGCGATGAGCGGAGCGGAATAACGCCCTTGCCGGAGACAGACGATGAGTCCCCCCGCCCTGCCGCGAGGGGCTTTTCGCATGAAATAACGGCTCTTCACGGAAAGTACGGGAAAACATATGAGAGGGGTTCGCGCTCTGCGGAGCGCGCCAGGGGCTTTCCGATCGCCCCTGGACCCTTCGGGGCCGTCTCTTTCTTGTTAGCTGTCGGGTAAGGCTGAGAGCATAGCCTGGCATTCCATCAAAAACCTGACAATTCCCCAAGAATTATTTAGCGGGACGGCGCCGAAGGAGTCCAGAGG
>JAFRPG010000093.1 GCA_017429265.1 Clostridia bacterium
ATTCTTGGGAATTGTCAGGTTTTTGATGGAATGCCAGGCTATGCTCTCAGCCTTACCCGACAACTAACAAGAAAGAGACGGCCCCGAAGGGTCCAGGGGCGATCGGAAAGCCCCTGGCGCGCTCCGCAGAGCGCGAAACCCCCATATGCTTCCCTAACTTTCCGTGAAGAACCGATTTTCGTGCCTCACTTCTTCGGCCCGTAGATGAACGTGACCTCGATCGTCTCCACATGGCCGATCACGGCGTCATCGCGGTTGAGCACCGTGGCGGAGATGCCGATGTTCGGCCCGTAGAGGACCCTCGCGTCGGCCGGGAAGCCGGTCACCCACTCGTTGAACAGGTTCACGCGGGTGCATTTCCCGTCGTCGGAGGTGGTGTAGGGACGGCCGGAGAGCTTGTAGGGCTCGCCGTTGATCTTCACCTCCTGGACGTGGACCGCCCAGCCGGGGTGCAGGACCTCCGCGTTACTCAGGCCGATCGCGCTGAAGGCGACGCCGCCGGAGAAGCCCTTCTCGGTGCCGGTGAAGTCGAGGGCCACGGTGTAGGTACCCTCGCCGTCGATCACTACGTCGGTGGGCACGATGCCCGCGGAGATGGAGTCGGGGGTGTAGGTGTCGCCCACGGAGTAGGACAGGGCCCAGTCGCCGGAGGACCACATGATCCAGGCGACGATCGTCTCGTCCGTGATCTCCGCGACGTCCTCGCGGAAGGTCTCAGGCGCGGCCTGTGCGGCCTCCGCCATGGCAGCCTGCGCGGCGGCCTTCACCTGCGCGCGGTCGGGGTCCTCGTTGGCGAGGCGGCGCTCATCGTAGAGCTTTCCCATCTCCGGGTCGGAGAAGGACAGGCTGCGGCGGATGAAGTAGCCGGAGCAGTCCCAGAGCATCGGGCAGTAGTCATAGCAGTCGCACAGGTCGAGGAAGTAGCGGTGATAGGCCGCCGCGTTGTCCTTCAACTCGCCGTTGTTGCCGGGCAGGACGCCGTACTCGCCGATGATCACGCCGATGCCCTGGCCGACAAAGCGCGCCATCATCTTCATCTCGCGGTCGAGTTCCTCGTAGTTGGCCTTCGTGCCCCAGCGGGTGGCGGACTTCGCGGAGGTCGCACCGCAGTAGGACCAGGGGCTGTAGCAGTGCACGGAAACCAGCAGACGGCCCTTCACCGTGTCCTTCGGCATCGCGAAGCGGCTGTCGAAGGTGCGCTCAATGTTCGTGCCGTAGCCGGGGATCAGGAGGAAGCGGTCGGCGTTGTTCCCGCCGGCGGCGCGCACCGTATCCACAAAGGCCTGGTTCACCTCGTTGGCGAGGCGGTACTTCTCGGCGTCGGAGAGATAGTGGTCGGTGGAGTCCTGGCAGTACAGGGGGGCGTTCTCGTCAAAGCGCGCGCCGATCTCCTCGTTCGCGCCCTCGAAGACGAGGTGCCAGTCATACGCGGCGAAGTGCTCCGCGATCTGGGTCCACATGCCGCGGTAGGCCTCCATCGCGAGCGCCCGGGTCTCCGGGCTGTCGGAGCCGAACATGCCGTACCAGCCGCCGTCCCAGTGGTCGTTGAGCACGACGATCATGCCGGCGTCGATCGCCCAGCCGACGACCTCCTCCACCCGGCTCAGGTAGGCGGGCGAGATCGTGTAGTCCCCCACGCCCTTGCCGAGGTGGGTGGCGTTGGTCATCCAGGCGACAGGGATGCGGATGGAGTCGAAGCCCGCCTCCTTCATGGCCGTGATCATCTCACGGGTCGTGACGGGCTGGCCCCACATGGTCTCGTAGAAGGAGACGTCGTCGGTGGTGTTGCCGCCCGACATGCCGTTGTTGCAGGCCTCAAAGGTATTGCCGAGGTTGATGCCGTTGCCCATGAGGCGGGTGAGCGCCACGCCGTCGGCGGGGACTTCCTCCTCCGCGAGGGCGGCGCAGGGCGCGATCGCCAGGGCCAGCAGGCAGACAGCGATCAGCAGGGTGCGAAGGGTCATCTTCATATCGCGATCCTTTCATTCCTTTCGGTTCTCTTTCAACCAGGGAAGCCCCGTTGATGAGGGGATGCGCCTGCGGGCGCACCAGAGGGCTTTCCGATCGCCCTCTGGACTCCTTCGGGGCCGTCCCGTTCATAATAGGCTCTGGTATTGTTAGGTTCTTTTATCAACATTGATTTTGGCCCAACATCAAACAAGGAAGAGGCGATCCCGAAGGGTCCAGGGGCGATCGGAAAGCCCCTGGCGCGCTCCGCAGAGCGCGAACCCCTCCCATATGCTTTTCCCAAACTATCCGTGAAGAGCCTTTCTTTCCGGACGGAAAACCGGCGCGTCCGCCGATGGGTTTTGCCGATGAGCGGACGCGCCGGTCCCGTGGGGGTGATTACTTCTGGTGAAGCTTCTCCGTCAGCTCCCACTTCTTCGCGGCCTCCTGCTCACACCAGGTGACGCAGTCCGCGTAGCCGTAGTTCTGGCAGAGGCGCTTCATCTCGCCGACGTGATAGTTGAACTCCGCCTCGGACTTGGCGTAGATCGCGCGCCAGGAGTAGTCCTTGATGGTCTTGGCGCAGTTGTTCCACTTCAGGGTCAGGTCGGAGTCGCGCTCGCCCTCGGAATAGGGGATATCGGGCATCACGACGTACATCTTGTCGCCGTAGTCGTCCAGGCGGTCCTCCATGTAGTTGTCCGCGATCGTGATCAGCTCGTCGCCGTATACCTCGCGCATGAAGTCGCGCCAGTCCTGCTGGATCGGCTTGGGGTCGGCGGCCACGACGCTGGCCCAGGTATCGGAGTTGAAGGTCTCCTTGCCGTTGCCGTCGGGGTTGATCATGTCCTTGGCCAGGGTGGTGTTGTTGATCTGGATGAAGCCGTCGTTGAAGGTGCCGCTGAGCGGATACTCCTTCCCGGTCTCGGGGGATTTCCAGACGGTGGGCAGCTCGACGGTCTCGCCGGTGTCCGGATCCGTGTAGGTCTTGTCCGCCATGTTGTGGGAGGTATCCTTGCTGGTGATCTTGCCCAGGGGCGTGAAGTACATGCCGCCGTTCTCGTCATAGTCCCAGGTCAGTCCCCTGGGGCCGTACCAGGTGGTCATGGCGCCTTCGGGGGTGGCCAGCCAGTTGAGGATCTCCAGGCAGAGTTCCGGATACTTGGTGTAGTTGCCGATGGACCAGATGCGCACGCCGCCGGTGGAGCCCATGCCGTAGACGATGGGGGTGGCCAGCTCGGGCACCATCGCGTACATGTACTTGCCCGCGCTCAGGTGCTCCTCGGTGTTGTAGGCCAGGGAGCCGGCATAGTTGAAGATGGACCAGAAGGTGCCGCCGGCCTTCAGCTTCTCGCTCATCTTGTCATAGGTCTGGGAGGAGGAGTTGGGGTCGAGCAGGCCCGCGCGGTAGAGCTTGTTGAAGAAGCGCAGGCACTCCATGTAGGGGCTGTTGTCGTCCAGGCAGGAGAGGAACTGGCCGTTGGTGGGATTGTAGTGGCCGAAGCCCAGCTCGTCATAGCCGTAGTAGGCCGTCGCGAGGGCTTTCACATACATGACCATGTTGCCGTCCCAGTCGGGCCAGACGGACACGGCGTAGGTCTCGTTGCCGTTTTCGTCCGTGGGGCAGATGGCCTTCATGTCGGCGAAGAGGGTCACCATGTCGTCCAGGTTGTCCACGATGGGATAGTTCAGCTGCTTGTACAGGTCCCAGCGGAGGTCCCAGGTGTAGAAGAAGGACTGGTGGCTGTTCTCGCCCAGGGCCACGTTGAAGCCGAAGCCGTGCACCTTGCCGTCGCCGCCGATCTCGCGGTTGGACTCGAGGGCGTCGGTGTAGTTCTCCGTGATGTAGGGGGCGTACTTCTTGCACAGGTCATACTGCTCCCAGTCCAGGAGCATGCCCTTGGCCACGGCGTTCTTGTAGTCGTCGCCGTTGGCGCCCCAGACCACGATGTCACCCAGGTTGCCCGCTTCCATGCGGGTGGCGTAGGTGCCCTCCTGGTCCTGGATGATGTTGATCCGCACGTTGAACTTGTCCTCTAGCAGGGAGGCGCCCCAGCCCTTCTGGATGCCGGAATAGTTGGCCAGCTGGCTGTAGACGTCGATCTGGATGATCGGGCCGTCGTGGTTGACGACGGTGTCGGCCAGGGCGCTCAGGGGCAGGGCGCCGAGGATCAGCGCGCAGGCCAGGGTCAGCGCAAGCAGTTTCTTCATGGTGGATGGTTCTCCTTTCGTGATGTTTCGGGTCCCTGCGGGACCGGAGAATCGGAGAGGCGGCGTCAGCCCTTCACCGCGCCGAGCATGATGCCCTTGACGAAGTAGCGCTGCATGATGGGATAGACCAGCAGGATCGGGATGATGGTGATCATCGCGATGGTGTACTTGGTCGTCACGCCGTTGTTGAGCAGGTTCTGGGCCATCTGCTCGGAGATCTGCTCGGTGTTGATGGAGGTGGTCTGGTTGAGGTAGATGTACAGGCGGTGCTGCAGGGTGAACAGATGGGGCGTCGAGGTCATGAGCAACAGGGAGTCCTGGAAGGAGTTCCAGTTGCCCACGGCGCCGAAGATGGCGATGGTCGCCAGGATCGGGATCGACAGCGGCAGGATGATCCGCAGGAAGACCTTGGTCGTGGACGCGCCGTCGATGATGGCGCTCTCCTCCAGCGAGCCCGGGATGGACTCGATGTAGGTCTTCACCAGGATGATGTTGTAGGGTGCGACCATGCCCGGGATGATGTAGGCCAGGAAGTTGCCCGTCATGCCCAGCATCAGCATGTTGGTGTACCAGGGGATCAGGCCGGCGTTGAAGTACATGGTGATGACCAGCGCCCGGTACCAGAAGGACCGGTGCCACATCTTCTGCTTCGTCACCAGATAGCCCGCCCAGGCGGAGGTCAGCACCATCAGGGCCGTGCCGATGACTGTGCGCGCCACGGTGACCAGCAGGGCGTTGCCGAGGTCACCCTCGCCGATGATGCGCTGGTAGTTCTTCAGGTGGATGCCGCTGGGCAGGAAGTTGATCCGTCCGCTGGCCACCAGGGAGTTGTCCGAGATCGTGTTGATGAACAGATAGTAGAAGGGGAAGACGCAGATGAAGGTGAACAGGGCGAAGAAGACCACGATCAGCGAGTCCACAGGCGACTGCTGCGAGAAGATGAAGTAGCTCAGCAGCAGGGCGGCCAGGCCTACGATCAGCACGGTGGGCAGGGTGACGGGCCACTCGCGGACGTGCTCGCTGACGGCTGCGGGACGGTACATGCGCTTCCCCTCGCCGTCGAACTCCTCAAAGGCCTCCAGCTCGGTTTTGTTGTACTCGAAGGTCAGGTCCTCCCGGCCGTAGATGACCTCGGCCGCCTTGTGCGCCGCGGCCACGCCGATGCGCTCGGCGGTCTCCCGCTCGTCGCTGGGCCAGGTCACGTCGATGGGCAGCCTGGTCTCGTCATAGCTGACGTTCATCGGGAAGGAGATGTGCTTGCGCATCTCGGCGCCGCTGACGTTCTCCAGGCCCGCGCGCTTCGCGATGTCCGCGTACGTCGCGTCGGTGAACTCCTTCAGGATGCCGTCGCGCAGGTCGATGTTCAGGGAGTAGAAGGCGTCCCGGTTGGGCAGGGCGTCGATGGCGCTGCGGCTGACGTGGTACTCGATGTACCACACGTCGCTCTCCACGTCGTCCGGGATGGCCGAGAAGCGCTCCAGCTCCTCGCCCGCGCCGGCCTCCTCCGACGACGCCGCGTCCGCCTTCCGCGCGGGAACGGCGTAGATCACGCTGGCCTGCTCAAAGTCGGGCTCGAAGCCGAAGATCATCAGGCCCAGCTGCCGCGCCGTGGTCTCCACCAGGGTCTTCAGGGCCTGCTGGTCCAGGGTGTAGGTGTAGTAATTGGTGACCTCGGCCATCAGGGGCTCGCCCGTTTCCTGGTCCAGGAGGGGTTCCCCGGTGGACGGGTCGGTGCGGACCGCCATCTCCTGGCGGGAGTAGCCCACGCCGTTGCGGATGCGGACGGTCAGCTTGTTCTGCAGGTCGCTCTCCTCGGTCTCCTTCACGCCGTCGCCGTACATGCTGACGATGCGGTTGGTGTCCTCGGGGCTGACCAGACCCAGCTCCGCCATCTTCGCGACGATGTCGCTGTAGAACTTGCCGCTGTTGGACTGGGTTTGGGTCTGCTGCGTCCTGCGGCGGCCGGTGCCTTTGGACTCTGTCTGCGCCGCGCCGGAGGAGACGGTCTTGTAGTCCACGTGCTCGGTGAAGGGATTGAGGACCTTCATCTCCATCACGGTGAAGTCGGACTCGCCGCCGGACTTCAGGGCCGCCGTGTCGTTGATCTGCAGGGTCGTGCGGACCGTGTCCACGTAGCGGGGGGTGGCGATCTTCTCACAGTAGAGCCAGGCGGCCAGGACGGCCAGGCCCGTGCAGCCCGCCACGAGGATCAGCTTCTGCCACCAGGAGAGGATGAGGCGCTTTCCGCGCGGCTGTTTCACTTGCTTGTCGGTCATGCGCTCACCTCCCTCAGATGATGCTCTCGCCGCGAACGGCCTTGGAGATGCCGTTGGCGCCGAAGAGCAGGATCACCGCGATCACGGACTTGAGGATGCCCACCACCGTGGAGATCGACAGGTTGTTGTCGCCGATGCCCAGGTTGTAGACATACAGGTCCAGGACCTGGATGTAGTCGCCGTTGTACGGGTTGGAGAAGACGAGGTACTGCTCCATGCCGTTGGACAGGATGCCGGCGACGCTCATCAGGAGCATGACCATGTAGGTCGGGATCAGGCCGGGCACGGTGATGTGCCAGATGCAGTGCCAGCGGTTGGCGCCGTCCACGCGGGCGGCCTCATACAGCTGCTGGTCGATGCCGGCGATGCCCGCGATGTAGATGATGGCGCTCCAGCCCAGGCCCTTCCAGGTGCCCCAGAGGAGCATCTTGATCCAGGTCGCGTCCGCGTTGGCCAGGTAGTCCACACGCTGGAAGCCGCTGACGGTCAGGAGGTTGCGCAGGTTGTTGATCAGGCCGTCCGCCGAGAAGATCGACAGGGCCACCGCGTACACCAGCACCCACGAGAGGAAGTTCGGGATCGTCGTCAGGGTCTGCACGGTGCGCTGGAACTTGGTCGAGCGGACCTCCGCCAGCAGGATGGCGAAGGCGATGGGCAGCCAGGACGTGGCGATGCCCAGGCCGGACATGACCAGGGTGTTGCGCAGGACCTGCAGGATCTTGACGGAGGTGCCGGGGTCGTTGATCAGGGTGGAGAAGTTGGCCCAGCCGACGAAGAGGTCGCGGGTCAGCTCGTCGCCGGCCTTCGCGTTGTAAAAGGCGTAGCGCCAGCCGTAGATCGGCAGGTACGCGAAGACGAACGAGAGCAGCAGCACCGGCAGGAACATGATGAACAGCCGGTACTTTTCGGGCATCTCGCACTTTTCCTCGCGCTCCGCGCTGTAGGTGACCAGCCAGACGGCGAGGCTGCTGAGGAAGATCAGCACGGCAGCGACCGCCCACGCGGTGCCGGCGAAGGCGGGCCACTGCAGGCCCAGGTCCGCCAGGTGCGTCTGCACCTCCTCCGCGGACCCGCCCGCGGACAGGATGTAGTCGCGCACGGCGTCGGCCCGGAGGATCTGGCCGTAGGCCGTCCGGTTGACCAGCAGGCCGCCGAGGATCAGGGCGGCGCCGCCCATCGGGAGCCAGACGCCGAGACGGCGCATGCGGCGGTTGCCCAGCGAGACGCAGGCACCCACCCCGGCCCCGAGGATCCCGACGAGCACCATCGCGCAGCCGAGCATGGACAGGCTGATGTCCGCCTTGTTCAGGGCGTAGCGCGAGCCCTCGATCATGTAGGCCGACAGCTTGGTCGTCACGGTACCGAAGGAGGTCGCGGAGGTCAGCAGCGTCAGGTTGCCGCTGATTTTATCGGAGATCCGCCCGGGATTGAACGGCGGAAAAAAGATCATCAGGAAGCCCAGGACGATGACGATCCGGTGGAACCACAGGGCGGTGCGCTCCGCCGCGCTCTGGCCGTCGAGCGGCCGGTTCCGCCGGATATCGCGGGCCCGGCGAATGGCTTGTTCTGACATACGTCATCCTCTTTCCATGGAATAAGCGGCGGCGCTCCCCGCTTGATTGAGAAAGCGCCGCCGCATGGTGTGATGCTGCGGGATCAGTCCGTCAGGCCGCTCACCGTGAAGGTGACGGTGATCGTCTCGTTCGCGCCGGGCATCGTGTAGCCGAAGGGCGCTTCGCCGCGGTTGTACTCGTCGATCACCACGATGCGCACGTTGGTGCCGGAGGTGTCGATGTCGGTGTACTTCTGGGTCGCGGCGCCGCCGATCTTGATCTGCACGTCGCTGATCTCCATGAAGCCGTCCTTGACGAGCTTGGAGGGGATGTCGGTGGAGACGAAGAGCAGACGGAAGGCCTCGTCGGTGCCGAAGCCCATGTCGGAGGTGGTCACGGACACGCTGTAGGTGCCGGCCGTGGTCAGGATGGCATCCGTGAAGGTTCCGCCGTAGTCCACCGCGTTGTTGTCGGCGTCCCAGCCGGTCAGACGGTTGAAGAAGCCGGGGTTCTCCTCGGAGTCGCGGCCGTAGTTGGCCTCGTCCCAGGCGTTGCGGAAGATGTAGCTCGTGGTCTGGACGCCGATGTAGGCGTTGTAGTCGGCCTTCAGCAGTTCGGCGGCCTCCTCCTCGGTCAGGGGCGCGTCGGCGTCCTTGACGATGGGCTTGCCGTAGATGTAGTCGAAGGAGACCTCGATGCTGGTCACGCCGGTGAAGACCTCCTTGTCCACGATGATCGGGGACGCGCCTTCGAGATCGTTGTCCGCGCGGCGGGCGTCGGCGGGCAGCTCGGTCACCCATTCGTTGTAGATGTTCTCGCGGGTGGTGATGCCGTCGTCGGAGGAGGTGTAGCCGCCGTTGACGATGATGGACTCACCGTTGACCTTGATATCCGTGATGTCGATGAAGTAGCCGTTGAAAGTCTTCTCACCGGTGGTGATGCCGACCGCCGCGAAGGCCAGGCCTTCGGAGGGCTGGGCGAACTCGAGGCCCACGGTGTAGGCGCCCTGGCCGTCCACGGTCGCGGTCGTCGCGATCACGCCCTCGGGCGCGTCGCCGCCCCAGTACTGGACGGACCAGTCGGCGTTGGCGAACATCAGGTAGGCGGTGTCGGTCACGGGCACGAGGGTGAAGTCGATCTCCACGGTCTCCACGGACGCGAAGGCTTCCTTGTCCACGATGATGGGCTTGGCGTCCTCGACGGTGCCGTCGAAGGAACGGGCGTCCTCGGGCAGCTCGCTGACCCACTCGTTGAAGATGTTCATGCGGGTGGTGATGCCGTCGTCGGAG
This sequence comes from Clostridia bacterium, assembly GCA_017429265.1. Lineage (GTDB taxonomy): Bacteria > Bacillota > Clostridia > Christensenellales > Aristaeellaceae > RUG11272. The sequence continues at coordinate 9,277 of JAFRPG010000093.1, forward strand.
GAGGTGTAGCCCTTCTCAAAGTCGACCGCCTCGCCGTTGACGCGGATGGCGTTGATCTTCAGATAGGCGCCGGGATAGGTCTTCTCGCCGTTGACGATGCCCAGGGCGGCGAAGGCCAGGCCCTCGGAGGGCGCGTCGAACGCCAGACCCACGGTGTAGTCGCCGAAGCCGTTGATGAGCGCGTTGGAGACGGTCACGCCCTCGGGCGCGTCGCCGCTCCAGTACTGCTTGGACCAGTCGGCGTTGGCGTACATGATGTAGGCGCAGTCAAGGGGATTCTTGTGCACGGTGAAGTCGACTTCCACGGTCTTGACCGCCGCGAAATCGTCCTTGTTCAGCGGGGCAGCGGTGGCGCCGTCGAGGCTGCCGTCGAAGGAACGGGCGTCCTCGGGCAGTTCACTGACCCACTCGTTGTACAGGTTCATGCGGGTGGTCACGCCGTCGTCGGAGGAGGTGTAGCCCTTGCCGAACGCAACGGCCGCGCCGTTGACGCGGATCTCGTTGATCTCGATGGTGTAGTTCGGGAAGGCGATCTCGCCGCCGTCGATGCCGACGGCCGCAAAGGCCAGGCCCTGGGCTTCTTCGTTGAATTCCAGGCCCACGGTGTAGGTGCCCTCACCGGTCACATAGGTGTTCTTCGCGGTGACGGGGTACTCGTTGCCATCCAGGAAATAGCTGTTGGTCCAGGTGCTGTCGGCATACATCAGATAGGCGGTCATGCCGCCTTCGGGAGCCTCCTCCTCGGCCACCGCGGGGGCGATGCCCAGCAGGCTGAGGGCCAGCACCAGTGCGATCAGGGACATGAGTTTCCTGCGCATAGGGAATTCCTCCTCTTATTGTGTCTGTCCGGCGGAAACGGCCGCCACCGGCGCGCATGCCGCAGCCCGCGCGCGGGCATGTCCTTTCCCTTCCGTATTTTGGTCGGGAAAGAAAAGCGTCTGCGCCCATTATATCAGTTTTTGCACCGTTGTCCATAGTTTTCCGGTCAAATCCAAAAAAGAACAATCGCCGGAAAACCCGCTGTTTCTGCATTGTATATCAGTCTTTCCCCTTCTCCGTTGCTCATCTGTTGCCTTCTCCGGGGTGCGGCGGAAGTCAGATTTACGGATTTGTTCTTTGGTTTCCAAAATGTAATTCAAACTTATGCATGGCGTAAATCGCTTGCGGAAAGGGGATGCGCCTGCGGGCGCACCGGAGGGCTTTCCGTGAAGCCAAAAGAAAGGTTCTTCACGTTTAGTTAGGGAAATTCCGTTGGTGAGGGAATGCGCCTGCGGGCGCACCAGAGGGCTTTCCGATCGCCCTCTGGACTCCTTCGGGGCCGTCCCGTTAAATAATTCTTGGGGAATTGTCAGGTTTTTGATG
>JAFRPG010000017.1 GCA_017429265.1 Clostridia bacterium
CAGCGTCACCGCCATCGGGCATTATGCGTTTGATGAGTGCAGCGGTCTGACGAGCATGACGATCCCGGACAGCGTCACCAACATCGGGGAGGGTGCGTTCTATCGCTGCAGCGGCCTGACGAGCGTGACAATCCCGGACAGTGTCATTGCCATCGGGAATTATGCGTTTGGTGGCTGTAGCGGCCTGACCAGCGTAAGAATCCCGGACAGCGTCATCAGCATCGGGGACGATGCGTTTTCCTTCTGCAACGGCCTGACTAGCGTGACAGTCCCGAACAGCGTCACCAGCATCGGATACGGTGCGTTTTCTGACTGCAGCAACTTGACCAGCGTGACGATCCCGGACAGCGTCACCGCCATCGGGGATTATGCGTTCTTTGACTGCAGCCGCCTGACCAGCGTAAAGATCCCTGATAGCATCACCCGCATCGGGGAGGGTGCGTTCTATCGCTGCAGCGGCCTGACAAGCGTAACGATCCCGGACAGCGTCACAGCCATCGGGTTTGGTGCGTTTGCTGGCTGCAGCGGCCTGACGAGCGTGACGATCCCGGAAAGCGTCACCAGCATCGGAGAGGATGCGTTCTATCGCTGCAGCAGCCTGACGAGCGTGACGATCCCGGACAGCGTCACCGTCATCGGGGCTCACGCGTTTGACGATTACGTGAACGAAAAGATCATCCCCCTCGCCGACCTGGTCTTCACCGTCAACCCCGGCAGCTATGCCGAGACCTGGTGCAAGGAGAACGGGCGTCAGTTTGTGCACACCGGCGCGGAATACGGCGACCGCACCGACTGGCTGCCGGGCAGGTAAAGCCCTGACGGGAAGCCTTGGGATTTGTTTCTCTCAAATTGCAGCCGGAAAACGGAAAGATCCAAAAACAAATCGCCGCACCCCATGCGAATGACGGGGTGCGGCTTTTCGTTTCCTTCTCACGCTGTCAGGGGACGGTCAGTCCAGCAGCCAGTCGTACATCCCCTCATAGGCGCAGGAGACGTTGTTCTCGATGCAGTAGCGCATCGCAGGGCTGTTGAGGGTGACGTTGACGGTGATGCCGGGCAGGGGCTCATAGCTGTCCGCGAACACGCCGTTGACATTGAAGATCCGCTCGCCGAACTCCGTCACGCCGTCGGGGATATCGAGAGTCTTCAGGGCCGTGCAGCCGCAGAAGACCGAATCGCCGAGGCGCTGCAGGGAGGCGGGGAGGACGATGTCGGTCAGGGCCGTGCAGTCGGAGAAGGCACCGTTGTCGATCGCGGTGAGGCCCTCCGGGAGGTTCACCTTCCTCAGGCCCGCGCAGTGCGAGAACATGAAGCGCGGCACCGTCGTGAAGCTCTCGGGGATCGTGACCTCGGTGAGGGCGTCGCAGCGCTCGAAGAGGGAGCCGTCCATCTCCTCCGGGCAGCCGTGGAAGGTGAAGGAGGTCAGGCTCATGCAGCGGAAGAAGAGGCCGCTGCCGAGGGTGTGGACGCTCACCGGGATGGTGATCTCCCGCAGCCCGGTGCCGGAGAAGGCCTCGTACTCGATCACGTTCACCGTGTCCGGGATCGTGACGCTCGTCAGGTTCTCGCAGTTGTAGAAGGCCTCGCTGCCGATCGTGCGGATGCCGCGGGGGATCTCGTAGGAGGAGGCGGTGATGCCGATCGGATAGCTGACCAGGGTGTTGTCGGTCTTGCGGAAGAGGATGCCGTCGATCTCCCGGAAGTTCGGGCAGTCGAGCGGCACATGGATGGCGGTCAGCGAGGAGCACTCGAGGAAGGGGTTTTTGCCGATGCTCCGCAGGCCCTGCGGGATCGCGGCCGAGGTCAGGCCGGTCCGCGAGAAGGCGTAGTCGCCGATGCTGACCACATCGCGCCCCATGATCATCCGGGTCATGGATGTGCAGCCGCTGAAGGCGCGGTTCGCGATGGTTTTGATGCCGTCGGGGATCGTCAGCTCGGTCAGGGTCTCGTTGGCGATGAAGGCCTCCTTCCCGACGGCGGTCACCGGGTAGCCGTCGAGGGTGCGGGGGATCGTGAGGACGGCCGCCGTGCCCTTGTACCTGGTGATGGTGGCGGCGCCGTCCTCCACGGTGTAGGTCCAGTCGCCGGAGGTTTCCGCCAGCCCCGCCGCGCACAGCAGGCACAGGGCCAGAGCCAGGATGATCACTCTGTACTTCATGCTCATGATCCTTTCTGCGTCTTTTCGCCGTCTGATCGGGAGGGTTCTTCCATTTTGGTTCTGTCACGTTTCAAAGGGTATGCGCCTGCGGGCGCACCAGAGGGCTTTCCCCCATCACGATGCTCAACGGGACGCCCCCGAAGGGTCCAGGGGCGATCGGAAAGCCTCTGGCCGTGCCCGCAGGCACGGAATCCTTTATCCGCACCGTCGGAAGCTTGTCTTTTCCAGACAAGGCAGGGTATGCGCCTGCGGGCGCACCAGAGGGCTTTCCGATCGGTCCGGGGCTGCCGCCCATTCTCCGCTGAAAACTGTCCACCGGACAGTTTTCCGGGCGCTCCGAATCCTCTGGACTCCTTCGGCGCCGTACCTTTTATCCATCGCTTTGGGCTTTGAGCGGCTTTGGTTGGTTTCTTTCCCACGTTATGCTTGCTCGACAACTGACAAGAAAGACGGGATCCCGAAGGGTCCAGGGGCGATCGGAAAGCCTCTGGCCGTGCCCGCAGGCACGGAATCCTTTATCCGCACCGCTGGAAGCTTGTCTTTCCTGACGAGGCAGGGCATGCGCCTGCGGGCGCACCAGAGGGCTTTCCGATCGCCCTCTGGACTCCTTCGGGGCCGACTCGTTAAGATAGTTTTTGGATATTGTCAGGTTTTTGAAGGATTGTCAGGCACTGTTTCTCAGCCTTACCCGACAATAAGCAAGGAAGAGGCGATCCCGAAGGGTCCAGGGGCGATCGGAAAGCCCCTGGGAATCCCTCACCTCGTTTGCCCGTTCCCCGTGATCACATACTTGCTCGTGCACAGTTCCCTCAGCCCCATCGGGCCGCGGGCGTGCATCTTCTGCGTGGAGATTCCCATCTCGCACCCGAGGCCGAACTCTCCGCCGTCGGTAAACCTGGTGGAGCAGTTCACATACACCGCCGCGCTGTCCACCTCGCGGGTGAAGCGCTCCGTGACCTTCGGATCCGCGGAGACGACGGCATCGGAGTGATGGGTCGAGTGCGCGCCGATGTGCCGGATGGCCTCCTCCGCGCTGTCGACGATCTTCACCGCGAGGATATAGTCGAGGAACTCGGTGTCGAAGTCCGCGGGCCCCGCCGGCGTGCCGGGGATGATCGCCGCCGCGCGCTCATCCAGGCGCAGCTCCACGGGGATCTTCCCCTCCTTCTCTCGTTTGGTGACCAGCACCTCCCGCAGCCGCGGCAGGAACTCCTCCGCCACGGCGCTGTGCACGAGGAGGACCTCCTCCGCATTGCAGACGCTGGGCCGGCTGGTCTTCGCGTTCTCGACGATGCGCAGGGCCATCGCGAGGTCGGCGGCGGCGTCCACATAGACATGGCAGATGCCGGTGCCGGTCTGGATGCAGGGGACGGTCGCGTGCTCGACGCAGGCGCGGATCAGGCCGGCACCGCCGCGGGGGATCAGCAGATCCACCAGGCCCTCGGCGTGCATCAGTTCATCCGCGGAGGCGCGGGAGGTGTCCTCCACCAGATTGACCAGCGTGCTCGGCAGGCCGGCGGCGCTCAGGCCCTCGCGCAGGGCGGCGACGATGGCCTCCGCCGAGCGGTGGGCCTCCTTCCCGATGCGCAGGACGCAGACGCTCCCCGCCTTCAGGCACAGGGCCGCCGCGTCGGAGGTGACGTTCGGCCGGGACTCATAGATGATCGCGATGACGCCCATCGGCGCGGACTGCTTCACGATGTGCAGGCCGTTGGGGCGCTCCACTGCCTCCAGCACCTCGCCGACCGGGTCGGGCAGGGGGATCAGGGCGCGCACGCCCTCCGCCAGGCCGCGGACCCGCCCCTCGTCGAGGCGCAGGCGGTCGATCATCACGGGGCTGATCTTCCCCACCGCGGCCTCGCAGTCGAGGGCGTTGGCGGCGAGGATCGCGTCGGTCCGCGCCGTGAGGGCGGCGGCCATCGCCTCCAGCGCGGCGTTCTTGCGCTCCGTGGTGAGCTCGGTGAGGAAGGCCTTCGCGGCCGCTGCCTCCTGCAGGATGGATCCGGTGGTGCGCATGGGGGTGTGCCTCCTTTAAATAGAAGTTAGGGCAGAGGGCGGGAATGCGGCGTTACCGCTCCCTCTTCAGGAACCTCGTCCCGACCTGTTTTCCCTCAGCGATGTCGTACAGCGCCTCGGCCTGCCTGCCGTCGGTGATCACCATGTCGATCCCGGCGGCGGTGGCGATCTGCGCGGCGTGGAGCTTGGTGGCCATGCCGCCCGTCCCCAGCGCCGAGCCCGCGCCGCCCGCCATCGCCATCACCTCGTCGGTCAGGACGGGGATCTCGTGGATCAGCCTGGCGGTGGGGTCCCTGTGCGGGTCGGCGGTATACAGGCCGTCGATGTCGGAGAGCAGCACCAGCAGGTCGGCCCGCGCTGCCTCGGCCACGAGGGCGGAGAGGGTGTCGTTGTCGCCGACGCCGAACTCCTCCGTCGCCACGGTGTCGTTCTCGTTGATCACCGGCAGGGCGCCGAGCTCGAGCAGGCGGAAGAGGGCGCGCTCGAGGTTCGCCCGGCGGTCGGGATGGGAGAAGTCGTCCGCCGTCAGCAGCAGCTGGGCCACCACGTGGCTGTACTTGAGGAAGAGCCTGTCGTAGGTGTACATCAGCTCGCACTGGCCCACGGCCGCCGCGGCCTGCTTGCCCGCCACGTCGTCGGGGCGCTGCTTGAGGCCGAGCTTGCCGCTGCCCATGCCGATGGCGCCGGAGGAGACCAGGATCATCTGGTGCCCGGCGTTCTTCAGGTCCGCGATGACCTTGCAGAGCTTCTCCACCTGGCGGATGTTGATCAGCCCGGTGGGGTGGGCGAGGGTGGAGGTGCCGACTTTGACCACGATGCGCATCGATGCGTGCCTCTTTTCATGCCCGGACCGGCTTTCGCCGACGTTTTTTCAGTGGATTCAAACCCATTCTGATTATATACCCCGCCGGACCCCGCGTCAATGGAATCGCCCCGCCGCGGAGGCGCGGGTACAGAACAAATACAGGCGGACGGAAAAAAACCTTACCTGTACAGGTGGAAGCAGGTTTTCCTGATCAGACAGGATATGCGCCTGCGGGCGCACCAAAGGGCTTTCCGATCGCCCTTTGGAAACCTTCGGAGCCCTCCCGTTGATGCCAGGCTCAGGAATTATACGGTTTTATAGGTTATATAGACTATATAAAATGATGCCCGTCAGAAAAATTTGCTTTTCCCCCTTTACAAAGTGTCCGCCCCATGCTATAATCCTTCCTGTTGACGGGGCATTAGCGCAGCTGGTAGCGCACCACACTGGCAGTGTGGGGGTCAGCGGTTCGAATCCGCTATGCTCCACGGAACCCGGAAGCCTTGTGAATCAAGCGTTTCCGGGTTTTTTCTGTCCGTTCGTGATCGTCCGGATTTCGGTCGAAAACAGCAAAATGTCTACCGAATGTCTACCGGCTTCGATTTTTCTACTGGATCGGGGTCGCGGACGGCGGTCAGGATCACGACTTGCCGCCTGTCCATCGCCGTGATACTTCCCGAAAAATATGCCGGGGAGGGAAAGCTTTCCCCGCCCGGTGTACATCTCCCCCTGACAATGTACCGGGGGTGGGGGGGACACCCCCCCTATAGGACGTCGTCCGGTCTTTCGGAACAGCAGCCCGGACTGGCAACCCCCCTCCCCGCAGCCGTGACAAGGGGGGGGCATGCTCCGATACCTCCCCTAAAAAATTCATGCGTAGCGTGTCCGGTATTACGGCGGAAGCAGCCCGGACTGGCAGGAAGCCGACCCCCGCATCGACCGGAGGGGGCGTCCGACGACGTGGGCAACACGCCGGGATCATCGCTGCCGGGGCAGTTGTGCAGAGTGTGCAAAACCGATGGGAAGTTTCCATTATGCTGAATTGAGAAAGTCCCCATGCATTTTGCACAGTTTGCACATCCGCCCCGATCCGGTCAGTCGTCGTCCTGAAGCACGATCAGGTCATCGTCGAGTGCATAGCCCTTCACGACGTTGTGATACGTCTTGCCGTTGATCGTCCCCGTGTCCGACAGCAGCCCCTTCGCCCGGAGTTCGTCGAAGAAGTTGGTCTTGTTCTCGACGCCGTAGCCGTTGGCCTGACACCACCTTGTGAAGGCGCGATAGACGTCCTTCGCCAACAGCGTGTTGAAGGGGTTCTCCGTCATGGCTTCGTCGATGAAGTTCCTGACCTTGTCGGACTTCAGGCGATAGTCGTCCGTCGCGTCGACGACGCTTTTCGGCGTTCGGATCGTGTTGCCGTCGGCATGATAGCGTTTCAGTCCTGCCAACGTCCAGTTGAGGATACCGGACAGGGCTTCCGGGGACTGAAGCCGATCCTTCAGCGTGTGATCCTGTTCCGCTTCGCCGAAGTGGCGGTCGAACGTGATGACCTTCACCCGTCCCGATGAGAACAGCGTGTCGTCCAGGACGACCGGCAGGAAGTTCGTGTTGATGAACAGCTTAAAACAGGGCAGGAATTCGAATTCGCGTTCGTACAAATGCCGCGCCGTGATGACATCACGCCCGATCAGCGTCTTCAGCAAGGCGACGTCGATCTTCATCCGCTTCGGGGGTTCGGACATCTGGAGAAAGCGGACGCCGTTCAGTCGGGCTATGTCGCCGGACGCCGTCCTGCCGTCCCGGTTCTTCTGCATGGCAAGGGTTTCCGGCTGAATGTTCGCGCCATAGTCGCCGAACAGGAAGTTCATTGTGTTCGTCAATGTCCCCTTGCCGTTGCGTGTTGTCGACCCGTAGAGCATGAAGCATTCTTCCCGCTCATTCGTGCCGGTCATGGCATAGCCGAACAGGGTTTGCAGATATTCGATCTTTTCCCGGTCGCCCTTCATGATTTGGTTCATGAACGATTCGAAGACTTCGCTGCTTGCGTCCGCTTTGTATTTGACATTCGCGACCTTTGACAGCAGAAGATCGGGATCGTGATCGCCGACCTTGTGATCCTTCAGGTTCAAGACGCAGTTCAGGCAGTTGAACAGATACGGGTCGGCGTCAAAGTCGGTCTGCAACACGGGGAGAAGATCACGGGCATCGTCGATCATGGTTCGCCGTTTCCGCCGCTGCTGAAGCTCACACACATATTTTTGAAATTCCTTTGACTTCACGTCCGCCGAATATATCCACAGCGACCGGGACAGCAGCTTCGCATATCGCTCGACGGTCAGGTCGCCGGGGTCGGGTTTCCACCTGATCCCATCATAGACATACCACGACTTCGAGGTCGCATTGTAACGGACGATCTTCCCGAAGACCTTCTGAAACAGTTGGGCGGACGCGATATCGTCCATCGAATTCAGGGCGGCGGAATTGATCGGGTCAAGTTCCTTCACCCGGGCAAGAACGTCGTTTTCATTCATCTTCATGTTCCCGCCTTTTCCGAATCTGTTCCCTGTCTGTCGAGGTCTTCCGCCCCGAAAGAAAGCGCGTGGAGGGAAGCCAAACCGTTTTCGATCCGCCGGTTTTTGATGAAGTTGTCGATCGTGTCGGTGTTCTCCGAGATCGCCTTTTCGATCGTGGCACGGGAATAGCCCTTGCGCTCCCATTTCGCCCGGTAAAGGCCGGATTGACGGAAAATCCGATCGATCGCTTCGGGGTCTTCGTTCGTCCAGAAGGCAAGGATTTTGCAAAGGGCAAGATCGGCTTCCGACTGTGATCCGTAGCCTGACCAGTCGCCGCCGAACAGGGCGGGAAACTTGTTTGAGTTCCCGATCCGTTCGGAAGCGTGTTGAATGATCCACCTGTCTTCCCTCCGTGCTGCCGGGTCAGGCGTCGGTCGGGATATGCCCTCATTCGCATTCTTTGCCGTCTTGTAGCGTTCGAAGACATAGCGGACACCTGATTCACATTCCGCCGGTTCAAGGGCTGAAAATGCCCTTCCGGTCATTGCAATGAAGCGTCCGTCGCTATACATCTCGACATTCAGACGGCTGTTTTTGAACGACCGGGGAATGTCGCCGATCACGATCAGGTGAAGCCCTGTCCCGGACTGACTGACTTCGACGAATGTGATCAGGTCGCCGTCTTCGTCCGTAAAGGCGTCGAGGATATCTTTCGCGCGTTCGTCGAAGTTTCCGGACGGATCGATGCAGTGATCGATATCGATGAAGACCGTCCGGTTCGCCTTCGACATCACAGCCCCGATCCCGTTGAAGTCGCCGGGACGCCGCTGCAACACGCCGTCGGCTTCCCGGAACGTCGTCCATGTCGCCGGATCGGTCGCCGAAGCCCTCCGTCCGTTCACCTGATACGGAACCTTTGTCATTCTCCCCTTCCGTTCTTCCAGTTTCCAAAGAATCCATATCGGAAGGGCTTTCAGCGTCGCCGGAAAGAAGGCTGTCGTGTCGATCATGTCAGGTCACCGTCCTCATACTCCGTCAGGACTTCTTCGAAGTGTTTCAAGGCAAATTCTGCCGTCCTGATGTACTTCCTTCGCCGGTTGACATACTCCTTCAGTTCGCCGTCATCCGCCGGGAAATAATACCCATCGTCACCCGAACAGATCAGGACGCCAACCTTCCGAGCGTTCAGAATGCTTTCCCTGACATCACTGGACGGGCAATCGAGCAGCTTCGACAGAGTCTTCATCGGGATCGCTTCCGCGCGTCCCGGCGGGATCAGATTGATCAGAAATTCAAAAGGCTTTGCCTTCTGCTCATTCACAAGACGAATCATCGCTGTCCCTCCCCTTCAGTTGCATGGCCTTCTTCATCTGATCACACAGATCGTTTGCCTTCTCGACGCTGTCCGTGACATCGAAAGGAATGAAGTCAAGGCCGAATTGATTCATGATCCCGTTGGTGTTCATTTGCAGTGCCTTCGGGACTTTTGCGATGTGAAAGCAATTCAGATTCGCTGAATACTCGCAGAAGTAGAGATTGTCCAGACGGGTCACGGATCGTCACCCCCCGTCGATGTGTTCAGGAAGTCAAGCAGCCGCCCGAAGTTGATCAGGAACTTGCCGTTCCCGATCCTGACATGGACGATCTTTCCCTTCAGACACCACTTGCGAAGGCAGTCGTACGACAGCCCTGTCCGCCCTGACGCTTCCCGGATCGTGATCATTTCCGGGATTCCGTCACAGTTCATCATCTGTCTTCACCTCCACCGGCTTCGCGTGTTGCCGGATCAGTTCGACGATTCTGTCCTGTTCATCCGGCGGAAGTTCTTCCCGCAACTTCCGCGATAGTGCTTGTTCATGCATCCCTAACAATCGGGCAAGCTGAAAATGCTTCATCCCTGCTTCGATCAGGGCGATTCGTACCTTGCTATTGTGCATAGTAGCACCTCCAAGATGTGATAGAAGGGTCTGCAGACCTTCAGTCAAGAAGAAGTTCTTGACATGCAAAGTCTATCGTAATATTATGTGTTGTGGAATATGATCTATCTTTCACGATATAAATTACAAGTCGAGGAGGCGATAGAATGTCCAAAGCATCAGATGAATTTGCAAAGGCGCGATTCGTTCAGTTGTACCGCGAAAAATGGAAAGCGCAAGGGAGAACACAAAAGGCATTCACTGATCTGATTTCCGAGATTGATCCATCATGCGGAATCACAGAAGGCTATGTGTCAAAGATGGTTCGTGGAATCCATGCACCGGAAAAATACCTTCCTGCCATCTGTAAAGCACTGGACGTTGACATGTCCGAGTTTGTCCCGAAAAGCCGCGCCGAAAAATACAAGTATTCCGCCGACTATGCCGACGGGTTAGAAGGCGCACTTGAAAAGATCGCCGTTGAGAACTTCGGAATCAACCTGACATTCCTGCAAGCTGTCAGGGAGATCGTTCCGGATTTCGACAAGCGTTTCCCGGTCAACACACCGCTTAAGGAAGACCCGTTCAATGAAGAGCGTCACTATCTCCGCCGCATGCCGTCCGGGGAGACATGCAAGATCAGTAGCAAAAAGGGACTTCTTCAGGTCACGAAAGACGGTCAAACGATCTTCCTGACGATCAATGATTTCAAAGGCATCAAAGAAATCCAAACGAAGGCGCGAAGTTATATCGTTTGGTTGATAAATGAATATGCCGCCCGTCTTCAGGCGTGTGAAGCTGAAGCAAACAGACAATACATTGAAAAGCATTCAATGAGTCACGCTGATGATTCGCCGCTCGACCGAACTATGACGCGCTTCGATCTTCAGAAGGTTGATCCTTATTCGATCTATACAGAAGACGAATGGAATAAATTCAATTTGCCGGAGATCATCTACAGCGACACGAAAACGGAGGGTTGAGTATGGCAAGCATCAAACCGAGGTTGAACAAAGACGGGACAATCAGCTATCTGATCACCGTCTCATTGGGTCGGGACAGCGAAGGGAAGAAGCTGATTGACACGACGACCTTCGTCCCGAAGGCCAAAGCCCCGACAAAGGCAAAGAAGGAAGCGGAAGCCTTCGCCGTCGAATATGAACGTCAGGTCAAGTCCGGCGACGTCGTCTTCGGCGACAAGGTGACCTTCTCCGAGTACGTGAAGATATGGGAAGACAACTGGCTTCCGGCAAAGACAAAGACCGTTCAGGAGAACTACAAAAGCGTCCTGACGTCGCGTGTGATCCCGCACATCGGCAAGATGAAGATCACGTCGATCCGGGCAACACACATCGACAAAATCCTGAAGGATGAACGGACTGAAGGCAAAGCCCCGAACACGATCCGGATGACCTTCGCGGTCATGAACTCCGTGTTCAAGTACGCCCTGAAGAAGCAGTACATCCGGGAAAATCCGCTGCTCCGCTGTGATGACCTTCCGTCCGTCTCCATGAAGACCGGAAGCGACCTCCACTTCTTCACACTGGAACAGGCGAAGACCTTCCTTCACTCCGCCCTTGTCCGGTCGTATGATCACGACGTCCGGTCGCATCAAAGGACGCTGAAGAAGACCGGCGCGACGTACAGCGTCCCGACCTATACCGAAAGCAAGCCGATCCATTTCCAGTGGCGGGTTTACTTCACGATCGCCATTTACGGCGGATTCAGGCGCGGGGAGATGTGCGCTCTGACGTGGAGGGACGTCGACTTCGACAAGCAGACGATCTCCATCACAAAGGCCATCGCCGTGACGAAGGAAGGACAGATCGTCAAAGACCCGAAGACGACCGCCGGGATCAGGGAGATCGTGCTGCCGTCCGAGTGCTTCACGCTGCTGAAGCAGTGGAAGCGGGAACAGCTTGCGATGTGTCTGGAAATGGGTTCGGCGTGGAAGGGACACCGGGACGCCAAAGACGGCGGGAAGACGGTCGACGCCTTCGACGACAACACGATCTTTGTCCAGGTCGACAACGGGCTTCCGATCCACCTGTCGACGCCCGGTCACAAGTTCCATGAGATCATTGACCTGTTCAACGCGACGTGCGACAGGGAAGAAGACCGGCTTCCGCACATCCGCCTTCACGATCTTCGTCATACGTCGGCGACCTTGCTGCTGTCGAAGAACACGGACATTGAAACGGTCGCCCGTCGGTTAGGTCACAGCAAGGCGTCCGTGACACTGGACATTTACGGTCACGCACTTCCGGAAAACGACCGTCAGGCGGCGGACGCACTGGAAGCCATGTTCGGTTGACGGGTAGACAAACGGAAGGGGGTCATCCGTTCAAAATCGCCCCGAAATGTCTACCCAATGTCTACCGAACTTATGCAAAGCCGGAAAAAGATCGGCAAAGACAGCGAAAGAAAAGCCCGGGAAGCCCTGATTTACAAGGCGTCCCGGAAAGCGGCGAAAAGTCCGGAAAAGCGGAGTTGAGTTCTGGCAGTGTGGGGGTCAGCGGTTCGAATCCGCTATGCTCCACGGAACCCGGAAGCCTTGATGATCAGGGCTTCCGGGTTTTTGCATTCGCGGCAGGCGAGGCAAAGAGGAGAGGATGCGCCTGCGGGCGCACCAAAGGGCTTTCCGATCGCCCTTTGGAAACCTTCGGGACCGACCCGTTAAAGGTAGGCAATAGTATTGTAAGGTTTTTTATCAAGATACCTTTGCCCATCAACATACAAGGAGAAGGCGACCCCGAAGGGTCCCGGATCGATCGGAAAGCCCCTGGATGATCGAAGCGGTTCTTCCGCTGATTCCCTGACCTTCCATTGAAGAAACGAAGGAAAGTGGAAACGGATATTACAATGCATCCGCCATGATGTCATAGAAAAAAAACACTCTGCCCGCAGGTCCGTGATCCGAATGGGCGGAGCAAAGACCAAAAAACCGTTGATTTGTGCGCAATGGTATGGTAAAATCAGACAATCAGATGACAATGGCTTCACAGCCAAAAACAGGAGGAACCGGCGATGTTCAGAACACGTACAAACTGGATCGTGCTCTTTGCGCTGCTGATCGCGCTGTGCGCCTGCGGGCTGACCGCGGCAGCGGATGTCCCGGAGGGGTATCCGGCGATCCGGATCGATCCCGCGACGGGAGAGGCCTACGATTTCGGCGGGGCCACGATCTACATCTACGACTACTGGTCCGGGCCGGAGGGAACCGACAACCGCGAATCCGATCCGGACGAGAGGACGGCGGCGCTGTATGCCTATCGCGACTGGCTGATGGCGACCTACAACTGCCACATCGTCCAGAAGCAGGCCGGCGACTGGGGCAGCCAGATCAACCACTTCAACGCCTTTGTGGCGGAACCGGACGGCTCCTACCGCCTCTACATCGTGGAGCCGGGCTCCATGCCGCAGATCCTGCAGCAGGGCACGGCCGCCGACTGGAATTCCGACCTGGTGGACCTGACCGACGACAAGTGGAACACGCCGGTCACCGACCTGAACACGATCGGCGGCAGCACCTACGGCGTCGCCGCCGGCAAGAGCGAGCCGCGCCAGCTGCTCTTCTTCAACAAGCGCGTGCTGACCGAGGCCGGCGTCAACTGGAACAGCCTGTATGACATGCAGGCGGCGGGCACCTGGACCTGGGAGGCCTTCGTCAATATCCTGCGGCAGGTACAGCGGGACACCGACGGGGACGATGTCGCGGACATCTTCGGCCTGATCGGCAACGCCGACGATTTCTATCGCATCGCCGTGTTCTCCAACGGCGGATGCTTTTTCTCCGGCACCGCGGCGGGCGGCCTGACCCCCGCCATGGACAGCGATGAGGCGATCTCCGCCCTCAACTGGGCGCGGAACACCTGGGCCACCTATGCCATGGCGCCGCCGGACGGCTCAAACTGGGACTGGTACAAGGAAGCGTGGAAGCAGGGCCAGGCGGCCTTCTACATGTACCAGGCCTACGGCGGCTTCAACGACAATGCCGAGTTTTCCGACATGACGGACCCCTGGGGCGCGGTGGCCTTCCCCATCGGCCCGAGCGGCGACACCTATGTGACGATCGGCAACGACAACGTCACCGTGCTGCCGGCCGTCTATGACGAGCAGACCGCCGCCATGCTGGCCATGATCTACGACCTGTGGACCATGCCCGTCCCCGGCTATGAGGACGACTGGATCGGCAGCAAGCTGGACTACACGGACGAGCGCGCGGTCCTGGAGACCTTCGGCATGCTCCGCGAGCCGGAGCACGTGATCGTCGACAGGACTTACCTCCTCGGCACGATCAACGACGTGCTTGGCATGACGCTCCTGTGGCAGATCGGGGAAGACACGCCCGTGAGCCTGATCGACGGTTACCTGCCGGTCTGGACCGACATGTGCGAGCTATTCAACGAGCAGTACGAGCCGGACGGCGTCCTGTTCACCTGCACCGACGGCGTCCTCTCCATCCACGGCAGGGGCCCGATGCCGGACACCCGCGAGTGGTCCGTCTTCAGCGACACCGCGACGCAGATTGTCATCACCGGCAGGATCACCTCGATCTGCGACAGCGCGTTCGAGGACTTTGCCCTGGTGACCGGCGTCACGATCCCGGAGACGGTGACCTCCGTCGGGGCGAACGCCTTCTCCGGCTGCACGAGCCTCACGGACATCGCGTTCCCCATACATCTGACGCAGATCGGGGCGAACGCCTTCTCCGGCTGCACGAGCCTCACCAACGTGACACTGCCCCACTTCCTGGAGGAGATCGGGGCGGGCGCCTTCTCCGGCTGCACCTCGCTGACCGCCGTCACCTATGACGGCGCGCCCTCCGAGTGGGCCTTCGTCACCGTCGGCGACGACAACGCGCCGCTGACCGGCGGCGTGATCACCTTCCTGCGCGCCGACAAGACGCCCCTCACGGCGGAAGAACCCCTGACCGTCGTGCTCGCCGAGGGCGACAACTGGTTCTCCTTCGTCCCGGAAAAGTCCGCCATGTATGACATCCTGATCACGGTCAGTCAGACGGACGGACCCGCGCCGGCCGTGACCTGTGAGCTGCTGGACGACAGGGACGCCACGGAGTTCCACCTCGCGGACGCGCAGGCGCTGGATGACGGCTGCGCCCTGTCCTGGCATATGGGCTTCGGAATGGGCTACTATTTCAGGGTCCACGCGGATGCGGAGGCTGAGGTCACGATCTCGCTGACGCGCTCCACCGAGCGCTACTGGTACTACGACGGCGGCGTGCTCTTCATCGGCGGCGACGGCCCGATGGATGACTATGACTGGGGCACGCAGCCCTGGTACAGCCTCGGCGCGAGCGACCAGATCTGGGAGGTCGTGATCGAGGACGGCGTGACGAGCATCGGCAGGAATGCCTTCAGCGAAGTGAGCAACCTGCAGTTCGTCCTGATCCCGGACACCGTGACGAGCATCGGTGATTCCGCTTTCAGCTGGGATCGCAACCTGCGGCAGCTTGAGATTCCCGCGTCTGTCACGAATATCAGTTCCAATGCCTTCTACGGGCTGGAAAACTGCACGATCACGGTCGCGCCGGACAACCCCGCCTATGTGACCGAAAACAGCGCCATATTCACAAAGGACATGACCCGGCTGATCTTCGCCTTCGGCAGTGAAGTCACCATTCCGGCCGGCGTCACCTCCATTGATGCGCAGGCCCTTGACTCCTCTGCGCTGACATCCATCTCGGTGGATCCGGACAACCAGGACTTCTCATCCGCCGGGGGCCTTCTGCTCAACAAGGCGGGGGACACGCTGGTGAAATGCCCCGCCGGCATGTACGATGTGGAAATCCCGGAGGGCGTCACCGGGATCGCTGTATCCGCTTTCGACAACTGTGCGGCATATCGCCTCTCGATCCCGACGACGCTTCTGTCGATCCCGTCGAATATCCTGAACTATTCGCTGTGGAATCTGTCGGAGTTCGTCGTCGCTCCCGGTCATCCGGTGTATTCGGTCGTCAACGGGATGCTGCTGACCGACGGCGGCACCCGGCTCGCCCGGTGTCCGGCCGGCATCTACGGCAGCGCTGAGATCCCGGACAGCGTCACCGTCATCGGAGATAATGCCCTTGAGAGCTGCTACGGCATCAACTGGCTCACGATCCCGGCCCGCGTGACGGAGATCGGCTACGGCGCGTTCCAGTACTGCGACAACTTGACGGATATCTGGTATGGCGGTGCGAAGGCCATGTGGGACTGCATCATCATCGCCGGTGAAAATGATGTGCTGTACACCGCGCAGATCCATTGCGCTCTGTATGTCATCCTGGATGAAGGCTTCCTGACGCCCGACCTCGCCTGGATGCTGACGGATGACGGCGTGCTGAAGATCAGCGGCACCGGCCCGATGCCGAACTTCGCCTCGGCCGACGCCGCTCCGTGGTTCGACTTCAAGGAACAGGAAGTCATCCTGTCCGTCGTGGTGGAGGACGGCGTGACGACGATCGGCGACTACGCCTTCTACAATATCATGGGCCTGTCGTCCGTTTCGATCGGGCAGGACGTGACTTATATCGGCAAGTATGCCCTTGCCTACAACTTTGGCCTGACCGGCATCGCGCTGCCCTCCGGCCTGACGGAGATCGGCGAGTGGGCCTTTGATGGCACCACTCTGACCGCCATCACGATCCCGGACAGCGTGACCGCGATCGGCGAGGGCGCCTTCCATGATTGCCGTGGCCTGGCGGACGCGGACGGCTTCATCATCATCCGGAACGTGCTGTACGGTTACATTTACAATGGCAGCGGGGAGAACGTGGTCGTGACCGTTCCGGCCGGCGTGACCCATATCGGCGCCCTCGCGTTCGCCAACGCCACGCAGCTGACCGGCGTGATCCTCCCGGACGGCCTGCTCAGCATCGGCCAGGAGGCCTTCTCCTACTGCCCGATGCTGGAGAGCTGCCCGATCCCGGACAGCGTGACCGAGATCGGCGAGGGCGCGTTCAAGGGCTGCAACAGGCTGGCGGACGCGGACGGTTTCGTCATCGTCGACCATGTCGTCCACGGGTTCTACGGTGAGGCGACCGACCTGCAGATCCCGGAGGGCGTGACCGGCATCGCCGGAGGCAGCATCACGGACAACTACGAAACGCTGAGCGTCATCCGCATCCCGGCCGGTGTGACCTCCATCGGCATCGGCGCCTTTGCTCAGTGCTACAGCCTGACCGAGATCCAGGTCAGTCCGGACAACCCGGCGTTCTGCTCCGTCGACGGCGCCCTGTACGACAAGGCCGTCACGAAACTGATCGCCTGTCCGATCGGGAAGGCAAGCCTTGCGATCCCGGACACGGTGACCGTCATCGGTGAAAGCGCGGTCAATTCGAACAACTACCTGTCAACCGTCACCCTGCCCGCCGGCCTGACCCGCATCGAAAGAGAAGCGTTCGCAAGCTGCGGGCAGCTGACCTCCGTCAGCATCCCGGACAGCGTGACTTCCATCGGCATAGAAGCGTTTGCCGGCTGCTGGCAGCTGGGGTACATCGAGATCCCGGCCGGCGTGACCGAGATCGGCGAGAGTGCATTCATCGCCACCGGCCTGTCGGAAGCTGTCATCGGGGGAAGCATGTCCGTGATTCCCGACCATGCGTTCGCCTATATCGGGAATATGAACGCGGTCACCATCACCGCCCCCGTGACCCGCATCGGCCCGAGCGCGTTCGAGTGCTGTACGATGACGGGGATCACGCTCCCGGCGACCCTGACCAGGGTGGATACCCGCGCTTTCCAGGACTGCCATGACCTGGGGCTCGTGATCTTCCTCGGCACGCGCGAGCAGTGGAGCCAGATCACCTTCGCCGAGGGGAACGGCGCCCTGACCGGCGCGAGGGTCCGCTTCCCCGCGGATCCCATCGTGGCGAGCGGCACCTTCGGCGATCTCACCTGGAGCTTTGACGAGGACGGCCTCCTGACCGTCAGCGGCACCGGCGCGATGCCTGACTGCAACGAGAACCCCGCGCCGTGGAGCGAGTGGTCGGGCGACATCACCTCCGTCGTGATCGGCGAGGGCGTGACCCGCATCGGCAGCTATGCCTTTGCTCACTGCAGCAGCCTGTCGAGCGTTACGGTCGGCAGTGATGTGACCTTCATCGGCGGCTTTGCCTTCGCCTGGGACGACTGCCTGTGGGAGATCACCCTCCCCGTCGGCCTCACCGAGGTCGACAACTGCGCCTTCGGCAGCTGCACCGGCCTGAACAGGGTTTACTATGACGGAACGCAGTTCCAGTGGGCCGAGATCACGGTCGGCGACGACAACAACTTCCTCACCGACGCAAAGCTCTACTGCAGCTATGTGGCGACGATCATCCTCCCCGCCGACCTGACGGTCATCGAGTCGCAGGCCTTCACGGGCCTGCCGGCCGGCACGGCGATCCGCATTGCCGACACGGTGATCTCCATCGCGCCGGATGCCTTCGACCCCGGCACCGTCCTCCTCGTCTCCTCCGGCAGCGACTGGTACACGTGGGCGGAGGATAACGGATACTTCCCCGTTGAGGAGTGAGTTCATCCCATACCCCAACGACACCCTGACCCGCCCCGCCGCCCGAGGCCCAAACCCCGGCGGCGGGTTTTTTGCGGTTTTTCGTTTCAGTCGGGAAGGATGTCCGTTGATCAGGGTATGCGCCTGCGGGCGCACCAAAGGGCTTTCCCATCGCCCTTTGGAAACCTTCGGGGCCGACCCGTAAAGAAAGGCAATGGTATCGTAAGGTTCTTCATCAAGATACCTTTGCCCAACATACAAGGAAAATGCGGCTCCGACGGGTCCAGGGGCGATCGGAACGCCCCGGGCGCGCTCCACAGAGCGCGGAACCCTTTCCTCTTTTGTTTGTGGAAGAGGGTATGCGCCTGCGGGCGCACCAAAGGGCTTTCCGATCGCCCTTTGGAAACCTTCGGGGCCGTCCCGTTGAGATAGGTTCTGGAGATTGTAAGCTTCGGAGAGTTACTCTATTTCGACTTCACTTTGCCCGACAACTAACAGGAAGAGGTGGCCCCGAAGGGTCCAGGGATTCGGAGCGCCCGGAAAACTGTCCGGTGGACAGTTTTCAGCGGAGAATGGG
>JAFRPG010000094.1 GCA_017429265.1 Clostridia bacterium
CATCAAAAACCTGACAATTCCCCAAGAATTATTTAACGGGACGGCCCCGAAGGAGTCCAGAGGGCGATCGGAAAGCCCTCTGGTGCGCCCGCAGGCGCATTCCCTCACCAACGGAATTTCCCTAACTAAACGTGAAGAACCCAAACTCTTCGGTGAAATCCGTCCAAATACACGGATGAAAACCGTCCAAACTCTTCGGTGAAATGCGTCCAAACTCTTCGGTGAAAACCGTCTAAGTTCACGGTTTTGGCTTGCAAGCCCCTGTGAAATGCGGTATAATCACAGTGATCCCATCAAGGAGGTGATGACCTTGGACCGTTATCTGGCACGCATTGCGGATCAGCTGCTTTGTGAGCGTCTCGAGGCAAAGGGTGCGGTGCTGATCGAAGGCCCCAAGTGGTGCGGGAAAACAACGACCGCGAAGCAGATGGCGAAAAGCACGCTCGAGATGGATCTCCCCGGGATGACCGAGCAGTATCAGCAGATGGCGCAGATCAATCCCGCCCAGCTGCTGCGCGGCGAGACACCCCGGCTGATCGACGAATGGCAGATCGCGAAGAATCTCTGGAATGCGGTCCGCTATGAGGTGGACCGGCGCGACGCATTCGGTCAGTTCATCCTGACGGGGTCCGCGGTCCCGCCTTCCTTTGACGAAAGCATGCACTCCGGCACCGGCCGCATCTCCCGGATGCTCATGCGCCCCATGAGCCTCTACGAGTCCGGCGATTCGACGGGTGAGGTATCGCTGTCTGACCTGTTCGCGGGCCGGGATATCGCTGCCTCCTGTCAAGCGGAGCTGCGTGACCTGGCGTTCATGATCTGCCGCGGCGGCTGGCCCAAGGCCATCGGCCAGCGGGAGCGGGTCGCCCTGCGGCAGGCGATCGATTACTATGACGCGGTGGTGAACGTGGATATCTCCCGGACAGACAGCATCGCGCGGGATCCGGAACGGGCCAGGAGGCTGCTGCGGTCCTATGCGAGGAACATCGCGTCTCAGGCCTCCATGGAGACCATCCGGTCCGATGTATCCGCCAACGACGCCGCGTCGCTGAGCAGCGAGACACTGTACTCCTACCTGAATGTATTACGGCGGCTCTTCGTCCTTGAGGACGCGCCTGCATGGAATCCGAACCTGCGGTCCAAGACAGCCATCCGCACCACTGACACGCGCTATTTCTGCGATCCGTCCATCGCCGCGGCGGCACTGGGCGTCGGGCCGGACGATCTGATGCAGGATCTCAACACCATGGGGCTTGTGTTCGAGAACCTGTGCATCCGCGATCTGCGCGTGTACGCCGATGCCCTCGACGGCACGGTCTATCACTACCGGGACAAGACCAACCTGGAGTGCGACGCCGTGCTCCACCTGCGCAGCGGTGCGTACGGACTCATTGAGATCAAGCTCGGCGGGGACCGCCTCATCGAGGAAGGCGCACAGACCCTGAAGGCTCTCGCGGCCAAGATCGACACAGCCAGCATGAAGGAGCCCTCCTTCCTGATGGTGCTCGCCGGTGTTGCACCCTTTGCGTACCGCCGGAAGGACGGCGTTCATGTGGTTCCTGTCTGCTGTCTGAAACCGTAATCCCCCGAAAACCGCCCGTACAGGACTGCCCTCCCCGTGTGCTATACTGTCGTCACAGTACGCGGGACGCCCGCGCGGCGCCCGCAAGCATCGAAGGAGGCAATCTCATGAGAAAACTCGCCTGGATCGTTCTGGCCGTCACCCTGATCGCCATGCTCCCCCTGCACGCCATGGCCGATTCCTGGTACTTCATCGGTGAGCAGACCCACTGCCGCTACGAGGGCGGCCCGTACCAGCGCCACACCTACAACGGCGGCAATGTCTGCACCCAGTGCGGCCACAAGCGCGCCGTGCAGAGCCAGAGCGGCGGCTTCAACCCCGATATCCTGCTCAACACCTGCATCATCCAGTACAAGACCAAGGTCTACCGCGAGCCGGACTTCGTCGGCTTCATCGGCCAGGCCTCGGTGGGTGACTACTACGCGATCGCGGACTACACCTTTGTCGGCGACAATGCCTGGATCCTCCTGCAGAAGAAGGAGAACAACCAGTCCCGCATCATCGGGTGGGTCGTCGCGCGCGATGTGAAGGTCGACATGGCCAACCACTATGTGGAGAATGACATGATCGGCAAGAAGATCACGGTCAAGGCCAACAGCGCGAAGCTCCGTGAGTATCCCGGCACCGAGTACCGTCAGATCGGCTCGGTTCGCTACAAGGACACCTTCACGGTCCTCGACCAGGCCATCGGGTCCAACGGCAACACCTGGTATCTGATCAAGGTGGAGAATGTCTACGGCTGGCTCGCCGCGGGACTGACCTACTGAGAACAGAGGGATCCGCGCCTGCGGGCGCGCCAAAGGGCTTTCCGATCGCCCTTTGGAAACCTTCGGGGCCATCCCGTAATGCATGTCTTTGGGAAAACCGAAGCAAAGGGTTCGCGCCTGCGGGCGCGCCAGGGGCTTTCCGATCGCCCCTGGACCCTTCGGGGCCGTCCCGTAAGACTTGCTCTTTGGTAAACAGAAGCGGATAAACCTCTCTCTCACGGCGACGGAGAGGTTCCCTGCACGGGGTTTGCCCGATCGCTATCTTTCAATGAGGCGGTTCCCGGCAGGCAAGGCCAAACCCTCAACGCGGGCTGCGAAGGGGTCCCGGGGGCGATCGCAAAGCCCCCGGGTCGCCCCGCTGGGCGAAATCCCCTTCCTGGAATCCGGCACATTCACCGGAGACAGTCACTACTGAAAGCCTGCGGAATTGAAAAGGACCGCTTTCCAGCGGTCCGAGGGTTTCACAGGATCGTTTCCATCCCGATCTTCTGCGGCTTCATGCCGCATTTTTCGTAGAATCGCATCGCGGCGGGGTTGCAGGTCCAGACATTGAGGGTCAGGTTGTAGCAGCCCTGCTCTCGGGCGTAGGCGACGGCGTGATCGTAGAGCCTGCCGCCGAGGCCCTGCCCGCGGACACTCTCGTCCACCACCAGATCGTGGATGTACAGCGTCCGGATGTCGGTGAGGACGCGGTTGCCCTCCTTCCGGAGGATCTCGCAGAAGCAGTGCCCGAGCACGCGCTCGTCCGCCTCATCCGTCAGGACGAAGATCGGCAGCCTGCCCTCGTCCAGCATCGCCTCAAGGTCCTCCGCGCTGAACTTGGTGGCCGGGCTTTTGAACAGGTCCGGCCGCCCGTCGTGGTGCACCTGCGCCACCTGGCGCAGCAGGCTCAGGAGGCCCGGGATATCGCGTTTCTCCGCAGGGCGGATCATCCCTCGCTCACCTCCGCCGCTTTCTTCTCCGCCATCCGGTGGGCTTCGTCGATCAGGATCGCGGCCAGGTCGCCCTCCACGCGGCGGGGCGCCTCGCCCCGGATGAAGAGGGCGCCGACGCCCGGGCGGTCGCCGCCCGCGATGCCGATGTCGGCCTCCCGGGCCTCGCCGGGGCCGTTGACCACGCAGCCCATCACGGCCACCTTCAGCGGCACGGGCAGATCGGCCAGGGCGGCCTCCACCCGCTTCGCGATGGACGGCATGTCGATGCGGGTCCGCCCGCAGGTGGGGCAGGCCACGAGCTGAACTCCGCGCTGCCGCAGGCCCAGGGCGCGCAGGATGTCCCAGGCCGCCGCGGCCTCGGGCACGGGGTCGCCGGTCAGGCTGATACGGATCGTGTCGCCGATGCCGTCGAGGAGCAGGGCGCCGATGCCGATCGCGCTCTTCACCGTCCCCTGCCCCGGCAGGCCGGCCTCGGTGACGCCGAGGTGCAGCGGATAGGGGCAGCGCTTCGCGGCCAGGCGGTAGGTCTCCACGGTCAGGCGCACGTCGCTGGCCTTCATCGAGAGCACGATGTCGGAGAAGCCCGCGCGCTCGAGCATGTCCGCGTGGCGCAGGGCGCTCTCCACCAGGCCCTCCGCCGTCGGCCCGCCGTACTTCGCGAGGATGTCCTTCTCCACCGAGCCGGAGTTCACGCCGATGCGGATCGGGATGTGATGCCGCTTCGCGCAGTCGGCCACGGCGCGGACGTTGGCCTCGCCGCCCACGTTGCCGGGGTTGAGGCGGAGCTTGGCGATACCCTGCTCGGCCGCCGCGATGGCGAGGCGGTGGTCGAAGTGGATGTCGGCCACCAGCGGCACCGGGGATCCGTCCACCAGGGCGCGGACGGCCTTCGCGCAGGCCTCGTCGTAGACGGAGACGCGCACGAGGTCGCACCCGGCGCCGGCCAGGGCGCGGATCTGGGCCAGGGTCGCGTCGACGTCGCGGGTGTCGGTGTTGGTCATGGACTGAACGAGGACCGGGGCGCCGCCGCCCAGGGGCAGGCTGCCGATCCGAACCTGATTTGCGGAGGACATCGTTTCTTTTCCTTTCTGTGAAGGTTCTCTTCCGCCGACATTATACGGAAGTCCGCGGCAAAACGCAAGCGGAGAAAAGGCGGCAGCCCGGGTTTCTGTCCGGGACTGCCGCTTTTCCGTTGAGATCAGGTCACTGCCGCGCTTCGTCGATCCGGCGGAGATCCTCGCGGTAGCCGTCGAGCTCCCGCTCGTTGCCGTAGACAAAGTGGTCGGGGATGATCTCCGTCCACACCGGCTTGTCGACGCTGTAGTCGTGGATGCCGGGATCGTAGACCAGGAGCTTTTTGGTGCGCTCGAGGTAGGGGTTCGGGTTCGGGACGGCGGAGAGCAGGGCCTTCGTGTAGGGGTGCAGGGGGTGCAGGAAGAGCTCCTCCGCCTCCGCCAGCTCCACGATGCGGCCCTTGTGGATGACCGCGATCCGGTCCGAGATGAAGCGCACGACGCTCAGGTCGTGGGCGATGAACATGTAGGTCAGGCCGCGACTCTTCTTCAGGTCGTTGAGCAGGTTCAGCACCTGGGCGCGGATCGACACGTCCAGGGCGGAGATCGGCTCGTCGGCCACGATGAACTGGGGCTCCATGATCAGCGCGCGGGCGATGCCGATGCGCTGGCGCTGACCGCCGGAGAACTCGTGCGGGAAGCGGCTGGAGAACTCGGTCAGCAGGCCAACCTCCTGCAGGGCCCGGGCCACCTTGTCCTGGCGGTCATGGTCGTCGGCGTAGAGGTGGAAGTTGTGCAGGCCCTCGGAGATGATGTAGTCCACCTTGGCGCGCTCGTTCAGGGAGGCCATGGGGTCCTGGAAGATCATCTGGCAGGAGCGGATCAGCTCCTCGTCGAGTTCCTTGGGGATCTTCCTGTCGCTGATCCTCTTGCCGTTGAGGAGGATCTCGCCGGCGGTCACCGGGTTGATGCGCACGATGGCGCGGCCGATCGTCGTCTTGCCGGAGCCGGACTCGCCCACCAGGGCGAAAGTCTCGCCCTTGTAGATCGTAAAGTTGACGTGATCCACGGCCACGAACTTCTTCCGCCCGCTGCCGAAGGTCACCTGCAGGTCGCGGGCCTCGATCAGGGGCTGACGGTTCGGGTCCAGGTGCGGATGATAGGCGTTGGGATCCGTGCCCTTGGACAGGCCGGTCTGCTCGCGCAGGCGCGCGATGGAATCGGGCTGCTCCAGCTGGGGCGCGCGGGGGTCGCGCAGCCAGGACTTGGCCATGTGGGTCGCCGTGATCTCATACATCGGCGGCTCTTCGAGGTAGTCGATGTTCAGGGCGTGCCTGTTGCGGGGTGCGAAGGCGTCGCCCTGGATCTTGTTGAACAGGTTGGGCGGGGTGCCGTCGATGGCCGGGAGCTTCTCGCCCTTGACGCCCAGCTGGGGCAGGGCGGAGAGCAGGGCCCAAGTGTAGGGATGCCACGGGTCGAAGAAGACCTCGTTGGCCATGCCGACCTCGATGATCTGGCCCGCGTACATCACGGCCACGCGGTCCGCCACATTGGCCACCACACCCAGGTCGTGGGTGATGTAGATGATGGTCATGTTCTGCTCTTTCTGCAGGCGGCGGATCAGGTCGAGGATCTGGGCCTGGATCGTCACGTCCAGGGCGGTCGTGGGCTCGTCGCAGATCAGGATCTGGGGCCTGCAGGCCACGGCGATGGCGATGACCACGCGCTGGCGCATGCCGCCCGAGAACTCGTGCGGGTACTGCTTGTAGCGGCGCTCGGGGTCCTGGATGCCCACGGCCTCGAGGATGCGGTAGGTCTCCTCCCTGGCCGCCTTTCCCTTCAGGCCCTGGTGCAGCTCGACGGACTCCTGGATCTGCCAGCCGATCGTCTTGAGCGGGTTCAGGCTGGTCATCGGGTCCTGGGTCACCATGGCGATGCGCTTGCCGCGGATATCCAGCCATTCGCGCTCGCTCAGCTGGGTCAGGTCCATGCCGTTGTAGCGGATCTCGCCGCCGGTGATCCGGCCGTTCTTGTCGAGCATGCCGACGAAGAGCTTGGTGAACACGCTCTTGCCGGAGCCGGACTCGCCCACGATGGCGAGGGTCTCGCCCTCGTACAGGTCGAGGGAGGCGCCGCGGATCGCCTTGAGCATCCTGCCGCGGAGGGAGAAGGTGACCTCGACGTTCTGGGCGGAGAGCAGGGGCTCGCGGGAGAGCACCTTCTCGGCGTAGGCGTCAAAGTCGACCAGCTTCTGCATTTCGGTAAAACTCATGCTGCTCATCTTCGTCCGCCCTCCTTACACATGGTTGCGCGGGTCGCACGCGTCCGAGAACGCGTTGCCCACCAGGTAGAAGGTGATCGTGATGACGGACACGATGGCGGCCGGGAACCACAGCAGGTGCTGGGCGCGCGGGAACACGGCGCGCGCGTCGCTCAGCAGGAGGCCCAGGGCCGGCTTGTCGATGGACATCAGGCCCAGGTAGCTCAGGGTCGTCTCATAGGCGATCGTGCCCGGGATCGCCAGGGCCAGGCGCAGGATGATCACGCTGACCAGGTAGGGGAAGATGTTCCGGAAGAGGACGCGCCCAAGCCCCGTGCCCAGGCAGCGGGACGCAAGGTTGTACTCCCGGTCGCGGTACATGAAGACCAGGTTGCGCACGTTGCGCGCCGTGGCCAGCCAGCCGAAGAGCACCATCGCGAAGCCCATCGTCACCATGCTCTTGCCCACCATCAGGGCGATCAGGGTCATGTAGATGATCGTCGGGATGTTGTCGATGAGGTTGTACAGCTCGGTGAAGAAGCGGTCCAGCGCGCGCACATAGCCCCAGACCAGGCCGATGATCACGCCGAGGGTGACCTGGGAGGCCGACACGATGACGGCCAGGAGGATCGAGGCGCGGGTCGCATACCAGCAGCGGGACCAGTAGTCCAGGCCGTTGCCGTCGGTGCCGAACCAGTATTCCGCGCTCGGGGCCTTGTAGATGTTCTTCATGTTCGAGGCCATGCTCAGGTCGTACTTGCCGATCCAGCTGGCGATGAAGGTGAACACGAAGAGCAGGATGAACACGACGGACATGATGACGGCCGGCTTCTTCTTGAGGAAGTTCTGCCAGACGCTCTTCCAGTAGGAATAGTTGGAATAGCCGATGCGCTCGGCGTCCTGGGCGTGGTACTCGGCAAACTCAAAGAGCTGCTTTTCCGGCATGGCGCGGCGGCTGTTGGGATAGGCGCGGCCCATCGGGCGCTCGTGGTGGGGATCCTTGTCAATGGTCTCCGGATCGACGCTCAGGTCGACCACGGGCGCCTCCAGTTCCTGGACCGTCTTTTTGCTGTCGGATTTCTTTGCCAGTTTCACCATCAGCGCAGACCCTCCTTTCCGGTCAGCTTGATACGGGGATCGATGAGGGTCATCAGCAGGTCGCCGAGGAAGACGCCGAGGATGCCCATCGTGGCGTAGAGCAGCACGATGCCCTGCACGAGGTTCACATCGTAGCGGCTGATGGCCATGGTGAGCTCGGGACCCATGCCGGGCACGGAGAAGAACTTCTCCACCAGCAGGGAGCCGCCCACGGTCAGCAGGATCGAGTAGGGCAGGTACTGGGCCAGCGGCACGAAGGCGTTCTTCAGCACGTGGCGGAACATCACGCGGGTCTCGCTCAGGCCCTTGAGGCGGGCGAGGCGGATATAGTCCTTGTTCAGTTCATCCACCATGTAGCGCCGCGTCCAGAGCATGTAGCCGGCCGTGGACGCGATGGAAAGGCAGGTGATGGGCAGGACCTTTGTCAGCGCGGGGTTGACGGCCGAGGCGTCGTAGCGCATCGGCAGCCTGAACACGATGGCGCCGAACATCATGATGATCGTGTAGATGACCAGGTGGGGCACGGCGTTGACCAGGACGGTGTAGCCCGTGCCGATGGCGTCCACGACGCGGTTGCGCGCCTGCAGCACGCCGATCACCACGCCGAGCACCAGGGAGATCGCCAGCGCGATCAGGCCGATCTCCATCGAGGGCCCGATCTTCACGCCGATGACGTCGATGACGTACTGGCCCTTCTCCAGGCGCATGCTCTTGCCGAGGTTGAAGCAGCAGCGGATGTAGGTGCTCTCGTCACCCACGCCCTCGAAGGGGTCCTTCCCGCTGATGCGCGCGCCCAGGTAGGAGAAGAACGGCACGGTGCGGTCCTCGATCCTGGTCGTGACCTCCACCCCGCCGAAGTGCTCGCCCTCGTTGATCTGCACGGCGATGCGCCGCGTCTCGTTGCCGACGCGGACCGTCTGGGCGGTCAGGCCCTCCGGCGCGGACTCGTCGCCCTCGAGGAGGACGTACTTGCGGTGCTCGATCTTGGGCTTCATCTCGATGGACAGGTCCTCAACATACTCGTCCTCGGCCACATGGATGGCCACATTGCGGATCTCGCCGTTGCTGGCCCTGCCCTGGAAGACCTGCGTGCCCTCCGGGGCCTCTTCGCCCTCCTCGAGCACGGTGCAGCTCTTCTTGACCGTGAGCTTGCCGTCGATCAGCGTGGCGTCCTTGGTCATGGTGCCCTCGCCGAGGATCACGTACACGTTGACCTTGTTGCCGTCGGCATTCACGGGCTTGATCAGCGTCAGGCCCTCCACCGCGTCCTTCTCCATGTAGTAGTCCTTGCTCAGGAAGGCGACGGCTTCATAGCTGTTCAGCTCGATGTCCGCCGTCTTGGTCGCCAGGCCGGAGGTGAAGGCGCGGTACTCCAGGAGGCTGCCGAAGAAGTCGCCCAGCTGGGCCAGCTTGCTGCGGTCCACATAGCCCGTGCCCTGGCGGATCACGGTGCCGTGATCGCAGCCTTCGGCCACGCAGACGACCGTCTCGTCGAGCTTGCCGTCGCCGCCGCAGGTCTCGCAGTTGACGTTGGTCACGGTGTAGCCGAGGCCGCGGCACGCGGCGCACTTCTCGGGCGCGGCGCCGGGCTCGACGGTCGTGTTCGCCAGGCCGGTGCCCGCGCAGGCTTCACAGCTGACCCTGGTCTTGATCTTGCCCTTGGCCTCGCAGTCGGGGCAGTCCACATTCACCAGGCCGTCGCCCTCGCAGGTGGAGCACTTCTGGATGATGCGGCACCGCGGGCACAGACTGCCGTCCTCAAGCAGGCCGGAGCCGTGGCATTCCGGGCAGATCATGCGCAGGCCGAGGCGCTCCAGCTTGGCTTCCTTCTGCTGCTCGGTGAACTTGATCAGCTCATCCTCGGTGAAGAAGTAGTCACTGGGCATCAGTCGCAGCAGCAGGAAAACCACGCACACCACCAGCGTGACGGTGAGCAGGGAGATCAGCAGCCGCTTGAGGATGTACTTGACCATCCGATCAACTCCTTGTGACAGTGTTTATGATCAGGCTTCCCCACGGCGGGAAAGCGAATCTTCAGTTTTCATTCTGCCCGTACCGGGCGCCGTCCCAGCAGCGATACATCCACCCTTCGTCCAGGCGGACCCGCGCCAGGATCCCGATCACAGCCTCCGGCTCCGGGATCTCCGCGGCGCTGATGACATAGCGGACCGGAACGCCCTCGATTGTTACGGCGTCCCCGTCCCCGATCCAGCCCTCCGGGACCGGCTTGTCCGCCTCGATGGCGCGCACGGTGCAGTGCGCCACCCGCAGGACCGGCAGCACGAGGATCCCCTCCTCAGCGCCGCAGGCGATCCGCCGGGGCCTGCTGACGGATCCGGGCATCTCCGCGCAGGCGGCGCACGGCGATCCGTCCGGAAGGGTGCCCCTGCCGTCACAGTCCGGGCAGGGCATGGCCAGCCCGAGATACGTCAGGCGGTACCCCTTCTGCGTGTCGGTGAACTTGATCATCTCGTCGTCCGTGAGGAACGTGTGCTGGAGCGTATACCGCAGCAGGTCCAGCCCGCAGACCGTCTCGCCGGA
This sequence comes from Clostridia bacterium, assembly GCA_017429265.1. GTDB lineage: Bacteria > Bacillota > Clostridia > Christensenellales > Aristaeellaceae > RUG11272. Next base: position 10,197 of record JAFRPG010000094.1, read on the forward strand.
TTGCGGCTCCTCCCCTTCCCGCAGCACGCGGAAGTCCCTGCGGACCTGCACATACAGCCTGCCTCCGTCAAAGAAGGCGATCGGCTGCCCGGCAAGCTCTTCGCTGTCCGGGATCAGGCAGCAGGTGCGGCCTACATAGTGCGCCGGCGACTGGAATTGGATCGATTCGTACGCCCGGATCTCCCGCATCCCGAAGAGTTCGATGTCATCCGAAAAGCCGTATTCGCTGACCGCGCAGGCGGCCGCGGGGCGGAAGAAGGCGGCCGTGTACAGCGCGACGTCGTCCTCCCGGGGCGCAAGGTGATCTTCATACGGAAGCCCCACCGGTTCGGCCGTCCCCTCGGGAAAGCCGGTGAGGTCCACGGCCGCTCGGATGCGCTGTCCGCCGATGACCTCCGTGATCACGGCCCAGCCCGCGGGTACGTCCTCGTCCCCGCCGAGCAGGCGCACCGGGGCCTTGCGCAGTTCCTCCTCGCAGGACACCCGGATGCCCGAGGCGTCCTCGTCTTCCGTGACGGTCAGGGCGGCGCGGCGGGTCGTGCCGTTCGCGCCGGGAATGCTGACGACGGTCTTGCCCGCGGGCACTTCCGCGCCGTCGGGCAGGATCACAAAGGTTTTTGCGATGTAAAGGGTGTCCCCGTCAAAGTACGTGTCCTTCCGGGAGTCGTCCTCGCCGGGAACGATGCATACCTTCTGCCTGGTCTCCGCATCCGGTGCGGTCCTGGCTTTGATCTCCTGGGCATGCGCCGGACGCTGCTTGGGGTCCGAAGAACAGACGGTCTTCGGGAGATGGATCTTCACCTGAAGGACCCGGACATCCGCGTCCCGGCGCAGCCACTCGGGGTGAAAATCCGCAAAGGCGGGCACGGCAAAAAGAAGCATCAGGAGCACGGACAGCACAGCACGTCCGATCCGCATCTTTCCATTCTCCTCCACACCCGCATGACATGAAATCCGGGGCAGTCCCCAGAGAGGACTGCCCCGGAGCATCGGTCAGGTCTTACTCGGCAGCGTACTCAGCGGCGTAGGCGGCCATCTCTTCGGTGGTGATCGGCTCGGTGTAAGCTTCCCAATCCACATAGCGATAGGCCTGCATGCCGTACATGCTGTACACCTTGGTGTAGTTGTTGACCTTGGTCAGCTCCCAGCCCACTTCGTAGGAGCAGGGGATGACGAGGGCATGGCCCAGGAAGCACGCTTCGGCCTTGGCGAAGGCGGCATAGCGGGCATCCATGTCGTCGGTGATGGCCTTGGCAGCCACGACCAGATCGGTGAACTCCTTGTACGCGGCGATCAGATCGGGATCGGTCGCGTCGTTGCAGTTGGAGTAGTAGTTGGCGTAGTAGGCCTGAGGATCGTCGTAGGTCTCCTGGCCAAGGAAGTTGACCGGATCGGCGAAGTCAGCGCCCCAGCCGTTGATGAAGAAGGAAGCCTTGCGGGGCTTGCGGACTTCGTTGGCCAGAGAGGAGATGTAGGTGTTGGTCTTCAGCGTGACATACTCGCTGCCCAGGCACTCGGCGAAGATGTCCTCCAGGACCTTGGCGGTCTGGGCGGCCACGGTGCTGTTGCCGGCGATGTAGTAGTCGATCTGGATCGGGAAGGTCACCTTGCCCTCGAGCTCAGCCATGGCGGCAGCCTTGTACTCGGCGGCCTTCTCGGGGTCATAGCGGTTGTAGGTGGCGGCGTCGTAGTCCAGGCCCAGCTCGGCGCGGACCAGCTTGGTGTAGTCGGTGCCGTCAGAGGTGAAGGCCACGCCGTTGCCGGTGTAGCAGTAGTTCTGGCAGCTCTGGGGGTTGATGGCGTTGGTGCGGGCCAGATAGTTGGTCAGGTCCAGGCCATAGTACAGGCTCTTGCGGAAGTTCTCGTTGGCGACAGCGGTGTTCCAGTTGGTGTCCGGGGTCTCGCCGTCTTCGAGGTTCTTGTTGTACACCAGGTGGATCTGGTAGGAGTACTTGGTGGGACGGGACTCGACCAGGTTGGGATAGTAATCGTTGGTCGGATCCTCATAGATGCTCATCAGGGTCGCCTGGTCGAGGGACACATGGTCAAGCTCGCCCTGGGTGAACAGCTGATAGGCCACGGCGACGGACTCCACCATCTTGACGGTGACGGTGTCAAAGCGCTCGCAGTTCTCGTCGTTCCAGTAGTCGGGGCTCTTGGTGAGCACCTTCTGGTTCTGGTTGACGAAGCTGGTCACGGTGTAGGCGCCGGAATACCACATGTTCTCCCAGGTGATATCGCGGTAGCCCTGCACGCCGACTTCCGCCACGAGATCGGCGGACAGCGGATAGAGGCAGTTGTAGGTGGCCACGGAGGGGAAGTAGGGCAGCTGATCGACCAGGGTGTAGGTGATCGTGCCGGCCTCGTCGTCCACCGCGATGCCGACCATCTCGGCGAACTTGCCGGTGATGTCCAGCGCGTAGGCGGCCTCGGCGCCGTCGGACTCGGTCAGCGCCTTGGTGTACTCATAGTAATCATTGGCGCCGGCGATCATCTCAGCGGGCATGGAGACGTTGTAGGAATCGTTCTTGGCATAGTTCAGGACCCACTCCAGGCCGGTGGCCCAGTCGCTGGCCTTGACGTCAGCGCGATAGGCGCCGTCCTTGGTGAACCAGGTCATGCCCTCGTTGAGCACGAAGGTCCAGGTCTTGCCGCCGTCCTCGGTGAAGTATTCCTTCGCCGCGTTGGGCTTCAGGTTGCCGTGGTTGTCGTTGGTCAGCAGACCATCGATCAGGTTGCACAGCACGTTCAGGTCAGCCGCAGCCTGGGAATAGTGGATATTCCAGGTCTCCAGCTCACGGGCCTGCGTCTCATAGGTGTTCAGGTTGACCAGCTCATCGGCCGACGCGATGGACGCGACGGAGAGGATCATGGCCAGGGCCAGCACAAGAGCAAGCAGCTTCTTCATGCAAGGTTCCTCCTCAAAATGGATTGTTTCACCCTCAAGGGATGATTACCGGCATTATAACCGGATTCGGCGGGGGGCGTCAAGAGAAAATACATACAAAATACAAAGATTCGCCCCTCATTTCATGAACATTGTTCGGATTCAACGCGTGAACGGTTGATTTTTCGACACGCAGCGTGTATGATGAACGCGAAAATCAACAAGGAGGGATCGCCGTGCGGAAGGGCGGAGAGAACCGGAAAACACCGATCAGGCTGAACCGCCGCCTGATGCGGCCCTTCATCTACATGACCTTCACGCGCTTCCTGCTCGCGCTGGCGGCGGGGCTGCTGATCGACTTTTTCCTCGGGCCGGTCGTGCACCGCGACCTGAAGGAGGGGGTCTTCCTGATCTTCGGCTTCCTCTTCGCCCTGCTCGCGCTGATCGCCTGGATGCGCCTGGACGGGATGAAGCTCCCCCGACTGATGATGATGCGGATCAATCCGCGCAAAAAGCCCTCGAGGATGTACGGCGACATGGCGGACTTCCTCGACGAGGAGCCGATGACGACCTTCGAGGACCTCGAGGACGGCGAAAAGGACGTCTGCATCCTTTATGCGGACCTCGTCTGCTGTATTCTCTTTTTTGCCGCGGCTGTCATCGTGATGCTGTGACCCCCTTTCCCGCCCGCACAAAAGAGGTTCTTCACGGAAAGTTCGGGAGAGCATATAGGGGTTCGCGCTCTGCGGAGCGCGCCAGGGGCTTTCCGATCGCCCCTGGACCCTTCGGGGCCGTCTCTTTCTTGTTAGTTCTCGGGTAAGGCTGAGAGCATAGCCTGGCATTCCATAAAAACCTGACAATTCCCCAAGAATTATTTAACGGGACGGCCCCGAAGGAGTCCAGAGGATTCGGAGCGCCCGGAAAACTGTCCGGTGGACAGTTTTCAGCGGAGAATGGGCGGCAGCCCCGGATCGATCAGAAAGCCCTCTGGTGCGCCTGCAGGCGCATTCTCTC
>JAFRPG010000095.1 GCA_017429265.1 Clostridia bacterium
GAGCAAGCTCAAAACCATTTCCGGTGGCAATGACGAAGGGGTCCCACCTGTTCCCATCCCGAACACAGAAGTTAAGCCCTTCAGTGCCGAAAGTACTTGGCTGGACACGGCCCGGGAGGATAGGTCGCTGCCGGATTCCATCCGCAGAGCATCGCAAGGTGCTCTGCTTTTGTGTTCCATGCATGTTTCTTCTTTGCAGATTATCAGAATTGTGATAGAATAAAACGTAATCTATCCTGAAGGGAGGCGCAGTCCGCATGGCAAAGAGCCGCGTCTGGGGGACGTTCGGTAAGCAGCTCAGCGTAAGCAGTCTTTTCTCCATGCTCTACTGCGTTCTTGCCTCCCAGGCTGTCATTGAGGGACCGCTCTTCGGCGGTGCGCTGTTCCTCTGCGGTCAGATCGCCGGATTGTTCTTTACGTCATTCAGGGGTGCGCGGATGCTGTTTCCGAAGAGGTTCCGGCAATTCAGCGCGATCCTGATGATCCTTCTTCTGCTGATGATGCTGACGCTGGTCGTCGTCATCCCGAGGCAGCTTGACAACGAGCGGAGCTGGATCGTTTTCGCTCTTGTGATTACCATCCTGGCCAGAAATCTCTTCTCCGACCGACTGTTTATCAGCCGGACGCAGCATCAGATCCGGATCCGATGGTATATTGCGCTCAACCTCACGGTCTTCCTGCTTTCCCTGGGCATCTGCATCTGGGTTCTGATGCGGAACATGGATCCCGCCGCGGCGTGGCCGCTGATCTACGGATACATCATGTGTGCGGTACTTGAGGGTGTCATCCGTGAAGCGGGGCAGCGTACCGGCGCTCAGGACCGACTCGGCAGCGAAGATCAGCAGGATCTGATGGAACTCCACGACATGCTGCGTGAAACCAACTCCTTCCACGTATACGAGATGCTCTCCGGCCTGATCATCATGGCCATCGAGATGTCTACGGTACTCTGCTTCGCGTTTGCCGCGATCGCCGCAAAGGATGAGATGCTGATCACCTTTGTCATCACCGGCGGTGTGGCCATGGTCTTTTACGTCGGGGCCGGTTTTCTTCTGAAATACTGGGAGCGCAGGCACGGTCACGTTCCGGACCCGACCTATCTGCTGCTCTTCGGTTTGCTGATGTGGCTCTATGGGATTTCCGCCTTCCGCGGTATGATCGCGAGGGGGATCATGCGCCGGGATGCCTGGCTGTTCCTTGGCATCTGCTCGGCGGGAAGCTCCCTGTGCCTGAGCGCGCTGAACTGGCTGGAGCGAGCCATGCAGTCCGTTGCGCGCTACGCGGCAAGCGGGCAGAGCATCGTCTACGGCAGGATGCGCTCGGTCAGCATCGAGACCGCCGTCGTACTCGGGCAGATCGCCTCGCTTGCGGTGCTGACCTGGATGGCCTTCCATGAGAAGAAGGGCGTCGTGCAGCCGACCGCGCAGCCGGCGCTGCTGCTGCCTGCTCTGGTTCTCGTCGTATCCGCTCTAATCATGACGCTGCGGTTCCCGCTTTCCTCGCGTTCGATCGACAAGCTGGACAGACTGCTGAAGCTCCGCGAGGACGGCGATGACAACAACGCGCTGGCGGATCAGATGGAGCGGGTCGTGGTGCAGAAGAGCCGTCAGCCTTTTGCCACCTCCCTGCTGCGTGCGGTCCTGAAAAAGTTTTACCGGCACAAACTGGTCGGCACGGAAAACATCCATCCGGACGACAGCAACCCCATCGTGTTCCTCTGCAATCACGGCGAGTATTACGGTCCCATCGCGGCGATGGCGAACATCCCCGTGTCGGTCCGCCCGTGGACCATCGCACAGATCAGCATCGACCGTGGGGAAGTGACGAAATACATTTACGACAACACCTTCTGCCGGATCGGATGGATCCCGCGCAGGCTTCGCCATCCGGTGGCACGCTTTGCGGCCTGGGTGCTCCTCGGCTGCATGCGCCAGCTGGAGAGCATACCGGTCTACCGCGACAATCCGGTCTATCTGAAGAAGACCTTCCGCGAATCCGTCAGTGCGATGCTGGCCGGGGACAACCTGGTCATATTCCCGGAAAACCCGAACGCGGACACCGACGCCCCGGGCTATGTGACGGACCATATCGCGCCGTTCTTCTCGGGCTTTGCCATGCTGGGAAAGATCTACTATGACCGCTGCGGCAAGAGCTGCCGCTTCCTTCCGATGTACGCGAGCAAGTCAAGGCGCACGATCTGGTTCGGCGAGGAGCTGGTGTTTGATCCCTCCGCGAATATCATGCGGGAAATGGAGCGCATCTCCGGCGCGGCCGAACGCTGGATGAAGGATATGTGGGCGCGGGAGGAAGGATACGTAACCGCGGACAGCGGACAGGAGACGGATGCCTGAGGACAGGATCAGCCAAACCGAAAAGGACAGAAATGAACTGGCGTTCCCTTTTTCTCCGGTGCCCCGACAAACAAATGCCGGAACTCTTGCTTTTTTCTCCGAAATGCGTTATACTAATCAAGCCGTATCCGTGATGAAGACCGGGTCCCGTGCGATTTGCCGGTGTGAACCCTGTCAGGGCCGAGAGGCAGCAGCAGTAAGCATTAGGCCGATGTGCTGCGGGTCATGCCCTGTCTGAGCGGTGCGGTTTTTCCATGCAGCCCCCCGGCTTGAGCGCAGGGAGGCGATTTGCCGTCTGTGCGGAAAACGGCGCAGCGCGCAGGAAAGGAATGTCTATGGCCCATCCGATGCTACAAGCCGTGCGCAATGCCGCGTATTCGTCCCTGTGCGACTCCGTGCAGGCCGGGAAAACCGTTGCTCTGACCGGGATCAATGAGACGCTCGCAGTCGTGATGGCCTCCGCGCTGGCGGAGGATCAGGGGCTGCGCGTGATGATGGTGTCCTCCAATGATCTCAGAGCGGTCCACGCGGGGGACGACGCGCAGCAGCTGATCGGCGGAAGGGCCGCCACGCTTGTGGGCGGCGAGATCGACCTGACGCGCGGCGCCAGCGGACAGGAGAGCGCGTGGAGACGGCTCGACACCCTGGCGAAGATCGCACGCGGCGATGTCGGACTCCTGTGCACCTCGGCTGACGCGCTGCAGCAGCAGATGGGCGATCCGTCCCTTTTCCGGGCCGGCCAGACGGAGATCCGCGTCGGTGACACCCTCTCACCCGATGAACTGCTGAACCGGCTGATCCGGCTCGGTTACGAGCGGGTCGACCTGGTGGAAGGCAAGGGACAGTGCGCGCGCCGCGGCGATCTGCTCGACGTGTATCCGCCGGACGCATCGCATGCATGGAGGATCGAGTATTTCGGCGATGAGGTCGACGGGATCCGGAGCTTTGACGCGATCAGTCAGCGCAGCCTGGAGAACAGCCTGTCGGCGCTGATCTCTCCGGCCTGCGAAGCCCTGTTGGACGAGAAAGAGTGCGGCCGTGCCGCCGAACGGATGCGCGCGGCGTTGCGAGGGATGATGGAGCATTCCGGGATGACGGATCTGTTTGCCGATCTGCCGCCGATCCCGGAGGATGATGACGAGCTGGTTTCGTATTATGACGCGAACATTGCCCCGAAGGCAAGGGAGCGCGACCGTTCCGCGACACGGCTCGCGGAGATGGACAGGCGGACGAACGCCCTGCTTGCCGACGCGGAGAGCGCGGCCCAGGGCATCCCGTTCCGTCGCCAGCGCTTCTGGCTTCCGGTGCTGACCGGCGGAAAGTTTTCGCTTGCGGACTGGTATCGGCCGCAGGTCATCTTCTTCTGCGAGCCGGATCAGCTGCGCGAACGCTTCCGCGAGCGCACGGCCGGCTTCCAGCAGGATCTCACCGCGGCGATCGAGCGCGGGGAAGCGGTCCAGATGCAGGAACGCCTGCTGATGAACTGGGAGGACGCCCTGTCCATGTGCGGGAAGGCCTCCGTGGTGGCCTGCACGGAGCTCCTGCGCGGACTGGGCGGGCTGAAGCCGGAGAACGTCCTCAACCTGGAGGCCGTTTCCCTGGCAGGCTACAGCTCCCAGCTGCGGACGCTCGCGGATGACATCCGTCAGTGGCATGAGAAGACCTGGCGCGTCGCCCTCCTCTCCGGCGGCGTTGCCCGCGGACAGCGCCTGGCCGCTTCACTGGCCGAGGCCGGCGTGAACGCAGAGTTTGACGAAAAGCTCAGGCGATCGATGCAGCCCGGGGAAACCCTCGTCTGGCCGGTCACGCTGACACACGGCTTCATCTGGCCGGAGGCCGGGCTGGCGGTGGTCTCGGACACGGACATCTGGGGGAGCGGCTACCGGCGTTCCAGATCGCGCAGGAACACTGGCGAGAAGATCCATGCCTTCACTGACCTGCATCAGGGCGACTATGTGGTCCATGAGGATCACGGCGTCGGCATCTATCAAGGGACCGTGCGCCTGATGCAGGGAGGCGCCTGGCGTGACTACCTCCTGATCCAATACGACGGCAGCGACAAGCTCTACGTCCCCGTGGAGCAGTTCCAGCGCGTTCAGAAGTACATCGGCAACCCGGCCCAGCCGCCCAGGCTGAACAAGATCGGCGGGGGGGAGTGGAAACGGCAGAAGGGCAGGGTCAAGGAAAGCCTCCGGAAGATCGCCTTCGACCTGACCGCGCTCTATGCGCGCCGCGCGAACACGCCCGGTCATGCGTTCTCGAAGGAAACACCCTGGCAGCGGGAATTCGAGGACCAGTTCCCGTTCGAACTGACCCCGGACCAGGAACAGAGCGTGCGCGAGATCGTCCACGACATGGAGGAGCCGCGCAACATGGACCGCCTGCTGATCGGCGACGTGGGGTACGGCAAGACGGAGGTCAGCCTCCGCGCGGCATTCAAGGCCGTGATGGACGGCATGCAGGTCGCGATCCTGGCACCGACGACGATCCTGGCGCAGCAGCACTTCAACACCGTACAGCGGCGGTTTGCGGGCTTCGCGGCCAGGGTGGAGGTGCTCTCGCGCTTCCGCACGCCGAAGGAGCAGAAGGAGATTATCGCCAACCTCGCGGCGGGCAAGATCGACATCCTCGTCGGCACACACCGCATTCTGGCCAAGGACGTCAAATTCCGGAACCTCGGCCTGCTGATCGTCGACGAGGAGCAGCGCTTCGGCGTCCAGCACAAGGAGATCATCAAAAACCTCAAGACACAGATGGACGTCCTGACCCTCTCGGCCACGCCGATCCCGCGGACCCTGCACATGTCCATGATCGGCATCCGGGATATGTCCGTGCTGGAAACCCCGCCGGAGGACCGCGTTCCCGTGCAGACCCATGTGGTCGAGTATTCGGACGCCCTGGTCCGCGACGCGATCCTGCGCGAGATCAGCCGCGGCGGGCAGGTCTATTTCCTCTACAATCGTGTCCAGTCCATCGAACGCTTCTATCAACGGCTGCGGGCCCTGGTGCCGGAGGCGCGCATCGGCGTGGCGCACGGCCAGATGTCGGAGCACGGCCTGGAGGACGTGATGATGGACTTCTACGCGGGGAGCTATGACGTCCTTCTCTGCACCACGATCATCGAGAGCGGACTGGACATCCCGACGGCGAATACCCTGATCGTCTTCGACGCGGAACGCTTCGGCCTCAGCCAGCTCTATCAGCTGCGGGGCCGTGTCGGCCGCTCGACGCGCCAGGCTTACGCGTACTTCACCGTGCGCCCGGATAAGATGCTGACGGAGACGGCGGAGCAGCGCCTGAACGCGATCCGTGAATTCACGGAGTTCGGCGCCGGCTTTCGCATCGCCATGCGCGACCTGGAGATCCGCGGCGCGGGCAACATCCTCGGTCCGGAGCAGCACGGTCACCTGTCCACCGTCGGATATGAGATGTACTGCAAGCTGATGGAGGAGGCGATGGCGGACGCGCAGGGCATTCCCGACCGCAGCGAGCTGGAGACGCGCGTCGACCTGCGCGTGGATGCCTTCCTGCCGCAGGAGTATGTGGCTGAAGAGAAACTCCGTCTGGAGATCTACAGGCGGATCGCGGACCTGCGGACGGAGGCGGACCGGGAAGATATCATCGACGAGCTGCTGGACCGCTTCGGACCGATCCCGCCGAGCGTCGAGACCCTGCTCGATGTCAGTCAGCTGCGCGCCATCCTCAATCAGCTCGGCGTCAGCCAGGTCCGTCGGACGGAGCAGGGACTCCTGCTCAAGGTCGACAGCCGCTATGTCCCCGATCCGATGCTACTGCTCCGCGCAATGAAGGAGACAGACCCGCGGCTTTCGATCCCGCCGCGCCCCATCAACACGATCCTCCTTTCCGGGACCTGGATCAGCGACGACGAGGCCATGCGGGAATCCCTGCCGATCTTCCGGAAGCTGGCCGCCCGCGTCGAAAGTCTGACGCAGGAAGCCGCCGTATCGGCCGGGGAAGACGCCGGGACATGATCCGCCGGCTTCCCAAAACCACAAAAACCCTTGCGCGAACAAGGGTTTTTCTCGTGCCGGAGACGGGGGTCGAACCCGTATGCCCTCGCGGGCGACGGATTTTGAGTCCGTTGCGTCTGCCAATTCCACCACTCCGGCGCAGGCATATCATAGCACAGGAAACGGAAAAAGGCAAGCGCGGGAAGGCCTGAAAAGACGGCATCCTCGGGCGGCTTCTTTCGCAAAAAAAGAGGTTCTTCACGTTTCGTTAGGGAAACTTCGATGATGAGGAGATGCGTCTGCGGGCGCACCAGAGGGCTTTCCGATCGCCCTCTGGACTCCTTCGGGGCCATCCCGTTAAGAATGGCTTTGGCAATGTAAGGTTCGTTTAACAACATTGTTTTGAAAAATGCCAAACAAGAAAGAGTCGATCCCGAAGGGTCCAGGGGCGATCGGAAAGCCCCTGGCGCGCTCCGCAGAGCGCGAACCCTCTCCCATAAGGTTTCCCGAACTTTCCGTGAAGATCCAAAAAAGACTGGCGCCGAAGCGTCAGTCGGAAGGGATGGCCTCGCCGATCAGGTCGTTCATGTCGTACAGACCGGGCGCCTTGCCGATCAGGAAGGCAGCGGCCTGCAGGGCGCCGGAGGCGAAGACGGAGCGGTTCTCGGCGCTGTGACTGAGAACGATGCGCTCCTGATCCCCGAGGAACATCACCTGATGTTCGCCCGTGACTGTTCCGCCGCGGATGGCGTGGATGCCGATCTCTCCAGGGTTCCGCCGACAGTCGCGCCCGTGACGGCCGAAGACTTCGCTCGCCTGCTCACGTGCGCTGCGGATGCTTTCGCTGAGCATCAGCGCGGTCCCGCTGGGGGCATCCTTTTTTCTGCGGTGATGGGCTTCCACGATCTCGATGTCATACTCAGGCCCAAGGGCACCGGCGGCCTCTGCGCAAAGGCGGCGGAGCAGCGCGATGCCTACGCTCATATTGGCGCTGCGGAAGATCGCGATATGGGCGGCGGCCTCATCGATCGCCCGGAGCTGGGCATCGGTATACCCGGTGGTGGCCAGCACGGCCGGGATCCCGCGCTCGACAAGGACAGGGAGAAGATCATCCAGGACGGCCGGTGCGGAGAAGTCGATCAGCGCATCGCCGCCCTCCGGCAGGTCGGCCGGGGATGAACAGATGGGGAAGGCACAGCCCGCGTCGACACGGTCCAGACCGGCGATCACGGTGATGCCGCGCTCCTCCGCCAGGGAGGCGATCGCGCGCCCCATGTGGCCTGCGGCACCGCTCAGCCAGATCTTCATGCTCCGACCTCCAGTCCCAGCCCGTCCATGATGGCGAAGAGCTTCTCACGGTTCTTCGGCTGCATGGGGACCAGCGGCAGACGCAGCTCCTCGTCACACATGCCCATGCGGGCCATCGCGGCCTTGACGGGGATCGGGCTGGTTTCGCAGAACAGAGCGTTGATCAGGGGCAGGAGCTTCATCTGCAGGGCAGCCGCTTTGGCATAATCGCCGGCGAGCGCCGCGTGCGTCATTTCGACCGTCTCCGCGGGCACGACGTTGGAGAGTACGGACACCACGCCGCGGAAGCCGCAGGCCATGGTGGGCACGATCAGGTCGTCGTTGCCGGAATAGAAGACGGCGTTGTCCTCGACCAGGCGCAGCTTGTCCAGAGACTGGCCGACATCGCTGCTGGCCTCCTTGACCGCGACGACCTTCGGATGGCGGCAGATCTGCTCCAGCGCCCAGGGCCCGATGTTGATCCCGGTGCGGCTGGGGACGTTGTAGACCACCACGGGCAGGGTCGCAGCGTCGGCCACGGCGTTAAAGTGCGCGACGAGGCCTTCCTGGCTTGTCTTGTTGTAGTAGGGCGTCACGACCAGCTGGGCATCCGCGCCGAACTCCTGCGACATGCGGGCGGCGTAGACGGCCTCAGAGGTGGAGTTGCTGCCTGTTCCGGCGATCACCGGGACACGGCCGTGCGCGACCTCCACGACGCGGCGGATCACGTCGAGGTGCTCCTCCCAGGTCATGGTGGCCGGCTCGCCGGTCGTTCCGGCGGCCACGAGTGCGTCGATGCCGGACTCGATCTGCCACTCCACCAGACGGTCGAGGGCGGGATAGTCGATCTCTCCGTTCCGGAATGGGGTGATCAGCGCGGTTGCGCAGCCTTCGAAGATCGGTGTCATGGCGATTCCTCCCGATGGTCAGTCTTTGGGCTGGAGATAGCCCTTGGCGCAGAGCAGCTCGGCGGTGAGGATGGCGCCGCCGGCCGCGCCGCGGACGGTGTTGTGGCTCAGGCAGACAAAGCGCCAGCCCATGATCCGGTCCTCGCGCAGGCGGCCGATCGAGATGCCGAAGCCGCGCTCGAAGTCGCGGTCCAGGCGGGTCTGCGGGCGGGACGGGTCGTCGAAATACTGCAGGAAGGGCTTGGGCGCGCTGGGCAGGTTCAGGCGCTGCGCTTCGGTCTCATAGCCATTCCAGCGGGCCAGGATCTCGTCGAAAGTCGGCTTCTCGCGGAAGCGGACGGAGACGGCCGCCATGTGTCCGTCGGAGCAGGCCACGCGCAGGCACTGGGCGCTGATCACGGGAAGCTTCGCGTTGACGATCACGGGCCCGTTTTCGCCCTCCTCGAGGTGTCCCCAGATCTTGAGCGGCTCGTTCTCGCTCTTCTCATCCTCGCCGCCGATGTAGGGGATGACGTTGTCCACCATCTCGGGCCATGTGCGGAAGGTCTTGCCGGCGCCGCTGATGGCCTGATAGGTACAGGCGATGACCTCGGTGGGGCCGAAGTCCATCAGTGGGGTCAGGGCGGGCACATAGGATTGGATGGAACAGTTGGGCTTGACGGCGATGAAACCGCGGCTGGTGCCGAGGCGCTTGCGTTGGGTCGGGATCACGTCGATGTGGGCGGCGTTGATCTCCGGGATCACCATGGGCACGTCCGCGAGTCCGCGGCAGGCGCTGTTGTTGGACACGACGGGGATCTCATGCTTCGCATAGTCCTCTTCCAGCGCGCGGATCTCTTCCTTCTTCATGTTGACGGCGCAGAAGACGAAATCGACTTTCTCCGCCACCTCATCGATCCGGGAGGCGTCCATCACGGTCATTCCGGCCACGGAGGCGGGGATGGGGGTCTCGAAGGCCCAGCGCGTCCCGACGGCCTCGGCATAAGGCTTCCCGCTGGAGGAAGCGGAGGCGGCCAGCGCGGTGATCTCGAACCAGGGGTGGTTCTGCAGCAGAAGGATGAAGCGCTGACCGACCATGCCGGTTGCGCCGACGATGCCTACACGATACTTTGCCATGGTGAATTCCTCCTCTGACTTTGAAAAAAAGCCGCACGCCGGCGGTATGCATCCCACAGGGGGGATTCAGCACTCCGCCGGGGATCTCCCGGTGACAACTCCTGCCCCGTGCGGACAGCAGCCAGCGATCCCTTCGCGGCCGCGGAAGGACCCTTCGGCGCGGTGTGCCTTTGCCGGGTTTCGTCGGACGGCCGTCCTCCGCCGGTTACCCACACCGCGCGCCTCTGAATCGGTACGTGCCCATCATAGCATGCCGCCGGGTGCCTGTCAACGCTCTGTTGTGAGAGACTTTGTCCGGACCCGGTATTTTTTCGGTTTTTCCGTCCCGCTACGGCACGGCGAAGCGTCTGCCGATCGATAAGGGGCGGAAGAACGGTTTCTCTGCGCGCCTCTGCAGGGTGAGGGTGACGTCCTCCGCCTCCCAGAGTTCGTCTCCGACCTGCGCCGAGACCCGCACGGTGTAGATGCCGTCGGGCGCCGGCGTTCCGTCCCGGAGCAGACCGTCCCAGAAGAAGGACGTCCCGGTCGGGCTGAGCTGGAGCGGGCGCGTCGGCTCGAGGGTCGCCAGACGCCGGACGACGGTCCCGCTCCCGTCGAGCAGACGCACGCTGAGTTCGCACGGGAGGGCGTGGTGCACGATGATGCACGCCTCCTCACCGGAGGAAGGATCGAAGGAAGCCGCCGCCTCTGCCGAGAGCTGCGGATCTCCGTCCGACGGCGGCAGACAGAGCACCGTGGAGGCGGCGATCACGGTCTGCTCTCCGCGGACAGCGAGGAGCTGCAGGAGGACATAGCCTTCGCCGTACTCCTCATCCCAGGTGTGAAGGGTGACCGTGCGCTCCTTGTAGCCGGGCTCCAGCTGACCGGCTGGCTGGCCGGGCAGGTCAGGCTGATCCCAGATCAGCTCCGCACCGTCGAAATCCCAGGCACCGCCGCGCTGATAGATCATCTGATAGCCGACGCGCACCGGCTGCAGGACCGTGAAGGACAGGCTGATGCTGGGGGAGGCGATGGAGAGCGCGCCGGTCTCGAAGCGGACATTGTTCAGCATGGCGCTTCGGTTCAGCCGCCGGTTTTCGCGCAGGAGGATGATGGGCTCATCGCTGTTCTCCGGGTATGCCTGTGCGGAGGAGGTGCCATGCGAGGCGAGAAGGTAACGGTGCAGTTCCGTAAGGGTGACCGCCGAATCCCGGTTCTCATCCGCGGCAGCGTTTCCGAGGTCGGAGATCCCGCGGATCAGGCAGTCGGTGAAAAAGCCTGCGCCGGCGCCGGACTCGCCGTCCGAAGCCCAGAAAAAGCTGTCCTCCATGCCGCCGGAGGAGCAGAGGACCAGATAATCCCGCCCGGCAAAGAGGTTCTCAGCCGGAAGGGGAACGCCCTTGCCGATCAGTGCACCGCTGTGGCAGGCGTCCAGGATCAGCAGCTTACGGGCCGGGAAGGCGTCGAGCAGGCGTTTGAGCTCGAGCGCGGTGACGGCGGCTTCGCGGCTGCCGTCGGAGAGAAGGAGTGAGAAATCCCCGGCGCCCTGTCCCTCCTCCCACAGGCCGTGCGTGCTGACGTAGAAGATGCAGGTGTCCTCCGCGGTGACGCCGTCGAAAGCATCCTGAACGGCTTGCGCGAGAGCGTCCGCGGAGCTGAGACCGTCCGGCAGCGTGACGGTGACGGAGGGCGGCTCACGCAGCCCCTGCAGGGCCGCCGCCATCGCCTCGGCGTTGTGGTGGGAGGCCGGCCAGGTGTCCTGCTGCGAGAGAAAATGATCGCAGCCGATCAGCAGGGCCCGGGTCTCCGCGTTCGCCGCGGTGATCCACAGCAGGAGGGACAGGACGGCCAAAAGAAGCATACGCCATGCTCTCACCGGACCATCCCTCCTTTCCGCGGCGGGGAGAAGCAAATTCTCCACCATTTAAAGTATACCGCAAAGAACCGGGACCGTCAACGCGAACAGAGCCGGCGGGACAGAGATCACGGCTTGCCCGGGAACAAAAAAACGCTGACCGTATGGGTCAGCGCAGATACCGCTGCTTGACACTCGGACTCTTGCCGCCCTTCTTTTTGCGGCCGAAGAGCAGCTTGTACAGCAGGATGTACAGGCCGATCGCCGCGCCCAGGGGCAGCAGGATCAGGAGCAGCATCTCGAAGGAGAACGGCGGCAGGGGATTGGGATCGTCGTCGCTCTGCTGGTAGATGGCATCGATGGACCGGGGCACGTTCTCGCGCTTGGCGATGGAGCGGTTGGCCACGAGGTTGTAGGTGACCGGCTCCCCGCTGTCGAGCAGGTAGGTCATCGTGCCCATGGTCTCACCGGCCTGGACCGGTGCGGAGAAGTCCCGCTGATAGTCGATCAGGACGATCTCCCGCAGATGCTTCTCCTGGTACTCCTTATCGCTATAGGTGGTGATGATCCTGGCCTGCGACGCTTCCTCGTCTGCCGGGAGACAGCTCAGGGAGAGGCGTCCGTTGTCGGCGTCGCTCAGGGAGTAGCCGCTGATCTGCAGCTCGATCGGGTTCTCATTGTAGAGCTCGACCGGGTTGAAGCTGGTGTACTGGGAGAACCCGTAGTTCAGCAGCAAGATCGTGTCTCTCCAGCGGGAATTGTCGCCGGCGTACATGACCACGGAGATCAGCCTGACGCCGTCGCGCTCCGCGGAGCCCACAAAGCAGTACTGGGAACTGGTGGTGTAGCCGGTCTTCACGCCGATGGCATCCGGATAGTAGTACCGGTTCGGCTTCTCGGCGGTGCCCGGAAGATAGAGTTCGTTGGTGCTGGTGACCGAGCGGGCGCGGTGCATATTGGTCTTCGGGATCTGGTAGGGTGAGCTTTTCGGCGAAACGATATCGCGGAAGATCTCGTTCTGCATCGCGTAGCGGGTGATGATGGCCAGATCCCTGGCGGTCGTGTAGTGCCAGTCGTCGTGCAGTCCGTGCGGGTTGGTGAAATGCGTGCTCGTGCATCCGAAGGTGAGCGCCGTCTCATTCATCATGTCGACGAAATGCTCGATGCTGCCGCCCACGGCCTCGGCGATCACGTTGGCGCCGTCGTTGGCGGAGTAGATCATCGTCGCGTAGAGCAGATCGCGCAGGCTGATCTCCTCGCCCGCCTGCAGCTTGAGGGAGGTGACGTTCTCCTCCTGCTCGGTGACCGCGACGGCCCGCTCGGAGCAGACGACCGTCTGGTTGAGCTGATCCTCCGGCGTCATGATCAGGGCCAGCAGGGCGGTCATGATCTTGGTGGTGGAGGCCGGATAGCGGACGGCGTCGGCGTCCTTCTCGAAGATGACGTTGCCGGTCTCCGCCTCGATGACGATGGCGCTCCAGGACCACAGCTGCTCCGGATAGAGTTTCTCGGGCGTCTTGGGATCGTACTCGATCGCGAAATTCGGGTCCAGGGTGGGCGTGATATAGGGCAGGGGCGTCGCGGTGGGCTTTGCCGCGAAGGCGCTGCCGGCATGGAACAGCAGGATCAGAAGCAGCAGGACAGCCCGGAACCTTCGCAAGGGCAGCACCTCCTTTCAGCGGGATTTCCGGTCGGTTCAGGCCAGTCCGGCTTCTTTCTTCGCAAGCTTCAGGTCATGCTCCGCCATGATGCGGCAAAGCTCCTCACAGCTCGTGCGGGTCGGATCCCATCCGAGCTGCGTGCGGGCCTTGGTGGGGTCACCCAGCAGATTGACCACGTCGGTGGGTCTGTACCATTTGGGATTGACCGTGACCAGGACCCGGCCGGTGGCGCTGTCGATGCCCTGCTCGTTCAGGCCGCTTCCGCGCCATTCCAGCCGGATACCGTCGTGCGCGAAGGCCCAGGTCACGAACTCGCGCACCGTGTGCTGGACGCCGGTGGCGATCACGTAATCGTCCGGATGATCCTGCTGGAGGATCAGCCACATGCATTCCACGTAATCCTTCGCATAGCCCCAGTCGCGCAGGGAATCCAGATTCCCGAGTTCCAGACGATCCTGCAGGCCGCAGGCGATGCGCCCGGCCGCGCGGGTGATCTTCCGCGTGACAAAGGTCTCGCCGCGGCGCTCGGATTCGTGGTTGAAGAGGATGCCGTTGCAGGCAAAGATGCCGTATGCCTCGCGGTACTGGCGGATCATCCAGAAGCCGTACTGCTTGGCGACGGCATACGGGCTGTAGGGGTGGAAGGGGGTCGTCTCGGACTGGGGGACTTCCTCCACCTTGCCGTACAGCTCGGAGGTGGAGGCCTGATAGACGCGGCAGGTCCTGTCCAGTCCGGCGGTGTGCACGGCCTCAAGCAGGCGCAGGACGCCGAGGGCATCCACGTCGCCGGTGTATTCGGCCGCCTCGAAGGAGACCTGCACATGGCTCTGGGCGGCCAGATTGTAGATCTCATCGGGCCGCACCTGCGAGACGATACGCATCAGCCCGGAGGCATCGGTCATATCGCCCTCGTGCAGGGTCAGCCGGGGAAGGATATGGTCGATCCGCTCCGTGTTGGGCACGGAGGAGCGGCGGATGATGCCGTGCACGGCATATCCCTTGTCGAGGAGAAGCTCGGCGAGATAGGATCCGTCCTGACCGGTGATACCGGTGATCAATGCCGTTTTCATACGGTGTCTCCTTCAATTCGCGTTCGGATGGGATGTCAGAGCAGATCGCTGCGGCCCTTGCGGCGTAGGAGGTCGACCAGCTGCTTCATGTCCTGGGCCCTGTCCTTCCGGCAGACCAGGACGGCGTCCGGGGTCTCCACGATCACCAGGGAGTCGACGCCGAGCGCGGTCACCGTGCGGGAACCCGCATAGACCACGCAGTCGCTGGTGTCGAGCGTCTCCACGTCGCCGAGGAGGACGTTGTGATGTTCATCCTCGCGGTGGAGGACGCTCATCATGTCCCAGCTGCCCACGTCGTTCCAGCCGCAGTCGGCCGGGATCAGCAGGACATCGCCCTCCGCGGCCGAGGGTTCCATGACGGCATAGTCGACGGAGATCGCGCGGATGCGGGGGTAGACCTCGTGCAGGACTTCCTGTTCCTCGGGCGTGTTCATGGCGTCGCCGATGGCGCACAGGTCCCGCCAGATATCCGGCGCGTGCCGGCGAAGCTTTTCCAGGATCAGGCCGGCCTTCCAGATGAACATGCCGCTGTTCCAGCAGTATTCGCCGCTCTCCACATAGGCGCGGGCCGTCTCCTCATCCGGCTTTTCGCGGAAGGCGATGGCCTGTCGCACCTCTCCGCTGCCGTTCGGATCGAAGCGGATATAGCCGAAGCCGGTGGAGGGGAAGGTGGGCTTCAGTCCGATGGTGATCAGGCGGTCCTCCCGTTCGGCGGTCAGCAGGGCTGTCCGGAAGACGTCGGTCAGCACCGGGACATTCTCGATATAGTGGTCGGACGGCGTGATGATCATGACGCCGTCACCGTACTTGCGGACGATCTCCATGGCCGCGTAGCCGATGCAGGCGGCGGTATTGCGGGCGGCCGGCTCCGCGAGGATGTTGCGCGGAAAAACACGGCCGGCCGTGGCGGTCAGCATGGATGCCGCCTGCACATCGCTCGTGACCACAAAGATGTTGCTCTTCCCGATCACGGTGGCCATGCGGTCGACCGCCTCGTTGACGAGAAGACCGTTGCCGGAGAGATTCAGCAGCTGCTTCGGGGAGGCCTCACGGGAAAGCGGCCAGAAGCGCGTCCCGCTCCCGCCCGCCATGATGACACCGTAATGGTTCAAGGCTCTCCCTCCTCTCCGGCACACAAATGCCCATGATTATGGTAGTCCCTCGGCATGGAAAAGTCAAGCGTATGCGGCGATGATTTACGGTTGTGCGGCGGAGAAAAGAAAGGAAGCGGACGGGTGATCCGCTTCCGGAGGGGGGATTGTCATGCTTCGTCCGGCTGGATGCGCCGGCATTCGAGGTAGTAGCGCTTCTCCTGCGCGTGGCCCATGGAGAATGTCTTGCGGGGCAGGACGCCGTCCATGGCGATCCCCGGAAACAGGCCGTCTTTTGGGATCCCAGGGAGGAGGAAGGCGACGGTACCGGGCTGCTTTCCCAGGCGGGTCGCGGTGTCATCGCCGTGGATGTAGTCGATCCGGTCCGCGTCCACGGTTTCGTCGAGGAAACGCTGCAGGATGGCGACGGGCAGCTCTCCGAGATTGGGATTCAGGAAGAAGAGGCTCTCGCTGTCCGCGCTGATCACCCGGATCGGATAGCCGCCCGAGGCGCAGACGGAGGTCAGTTCGTCCATCAGCTTCTGCGGGTCCACGCCCATCACGATCCGGTGGATCGGCTCAAACCGCTGGGCCGCGTCGCGGATGTTCTCCAGCTCCACCATGGCGCAGCGGGCGGGGTGGCCCTCCGCCTGCTCCGGACGGTCACGCCTGACGGCTTCCCAGCATTCCTTGGCGGTGGCGAGGGAGTGGTTGCCGTCGCCCACGGCGTAGAGAATGGGGGAGACGCCCATGGCCGCATACTTTTCTTTCATGCGCTGTTCATAGGCGGCAATGCGGGCTTCCAGCCGCTTTCCGGCCTCTCCGGTCACGAGCCGGCCGATGATATGCCCGCCGCCCTGCATCAGATCGAAATCGTAGAGGACAGGCAGGGCGTCTTTCTCCGCCGTCAGCGTCTCGATCAGGGTTTCCTGCTCGTCGTCGCAGAGCATCAGCACATGGGGCAGCTCCAGCGGCGCGTCCTTGCGGATGGCCACGCGGGGCGGGATGCGGGCGACGACCGTGCGCTCCGTGGCACGGATGGCGCTGTGGGCGTCGGGCGTGTAGTCATAGTCGTCCAGATCGACCGCGCCGACCACGCCGCGGCGGATGCTGCCGTCTGCAAGCGTCCGTTCCACATAGACAAAGGCGCCGGGATATGCGCGGAAGATCGCCCGGTGGAGAGCGTCGCGCATGGACTCATTGATGAAGGCGATGCGCGCATCCCTGTCCTGCTTCAGCCAGGCCTCGGGAAAGATCAGGTTCAGCGCGGACGGCGCGTCCCCGACCTCCGCTTTGACCGCCTCCCAATACTCCGGCTCGGAGGTGAACTGGTCGCAGGCAATCACCGCCCACTTCGGGAGCAGGGAAGCCTCGGGGATCAGCAGATCGGTGCTGTGGAAAACGGTGCTGCTCATGGCGTCTCTTCCTTTCTGATGCGGATGGCATCGGGCAGTTCACGCAGATCGTGGATCTCGAGATCGATGCGGTAATCAGCCGGCGCACGGTTCCGGACGGGGTTGTACCAGCAGGTGCGGATGCCTGCGTTCATGCCGCCCCGGATGTCGCCGGTGAGCGAATCCCCGACGATCATGACATCGGCAAGATCCCGGGAACGGATGACATCGAAGACTCTTTCGAAGAATGCGGCGTTCGGTTTCTCCACGCCCAGCTTTTCGGAGAGGAAAATGCCGTCCATCTCGGCTCCGAGACGGGACCTGTCCAGCTTTTTTGTCTGGGCGACAACGGTTCCGTTGGAGACGACGTATTGCTTCACTTTCCCCCTCAGGGCTTTCACGACATTCAGGCTGTCGTCGCGGTAAACGATCGTATCGCCGAGCCGGACCTGATACTTTTCGTTGAAGGCCGGTGCGATCCGCGGGTCGATCGCAAATTCGCCGAAGAACTGCTCAAACCGCCGGACCAGGATCTGCGGCTTGGTGAGTTCGCCCCGTTCCAGCCGCTGCCAGAAGCCGATATTGATCGCGGAATACCGCGACAGCATCGCGTCCGTGCACTCGCCGAGTCCGAATTCCGCGAACAGCGACCGGATCGCCGCCCGCTCCGCCGCGTCAAAATCCAGCAGCGTGCCGTCCACGTCCCACAGGATGATCGAGATCATACGGGATGCCTGCCTTTTGTTCGTGCGGGGGAAACAGAGAGGGCCACGCCCCGGAAGCAGACGTGGCCTTGAGATTCACCTGATATGGCTGTGCCGTTCCTGCAGGGACTGCACCTCGCTCTGCCCCTGCTGCACGGAGAGGATGCCTTTCGCGCTGGCGAGGGCGGCCGCGATGGTCGTGATGTAGGGCACGCGGCTCTTGATGCAGGCCTTGCGGATATAGCTGTCGTCCGGCCCGTGGCCGCTGCCGATCGGGGTGTTCACGACCAGCTGCACCTTGCCGTTGGTGATGACGTCGTAGCAGTCCGGACGGCCCTCGTCGATCTTGAAGACTTCCGTGACGGGGATGTTATGGCTGATGAGCAGCGCCGCCGTGCCGGATGTGGACATCACCTTGAACCCGGCCTGGACAAAGGTCCTGGCTACCTCCACGACCTCCGGCTTATCCTTGTCGTTGACGGTGATGAGGACGGTCCCGGAGGTGGGCAGGGGCGTCTTGGTTGCCTCCTCCGCCTTGAAATAGGCCTCGCCGACGGTATCCGCGATGCCGAGCACCTCGCCGGTGGAGCGCATCTCCGGCCCCAGCAGCGGGTCGACCTCGGGGAACATGTTGAAGGGGAAGACAGCCTCCTTCACGCCGTAGTGCGGGATCTGCCGCTCCTTCAGTCCCTTCAGCGGGGATTCCTTTCCCGTGAACTCATCGGTGATGATCTCGGTGGCCAGGGGGACCATCGCGATGTTGCAGACCTTGGAGACCAGCGGCACGGTGCGGCTGGCGCGCGGATTGGCCTCCAGCACATAAACGGTGCCGTTTTCGATCGCGTACTGCATGTTCATCAGGCCGCGGACATGCATTTCTTCGGCGATCCTGCGGGTATACTCCTTGATCGTCTCCAGCTGTTCGGGCGGGATGTTCTGCGAGGGAATGATGCAGGCGGAGTCGCCCGAGTGCACGCCCGCGAGCTCGATATGCTCCATGACCGCAGGCACATAGGCGTCGGTCCCGTCGGCGATGGCATCCGCCTCGCACTCCATCGCATGGCGCAGGAAGCGGTCGATCAGGATCGGACGGTCGGGTGTCACACCCACTGCCGCCGCCATGTAGCCCTTCAGGCTCTCATCGTTGTAGACGACCTCCATGCCGCGCCCGCCGAGGACGTAGCTGGGCCGCACCATCACCGGATAGCCGATGCGGTCCGCGATCGCCTTGGCCTCCTCATAGTTGACCGCCATGCCGGATTCGGGCATCGGGATGCCGAGCTTGTCCATCATCGCGCGGAAGAGGTCACGGTCCTCCGCCATGTCGATGACGGAAGGCGGCGTGCCGAGGATGTGGACGCCGTTCTTCTCCAGGGAGCCGGCGAGGTTCAGGGGCGTCTGGCCCCCGAACTGGGCGATCACGCCGAGCGGCTGCTCGTGGCGGTAGATGGCCAGCACGTCCTCAAGGGTCAGCGGCTCGAAGTAGAGCTTGTCGGAGGTGTCGTAGTCGGTGGAGACGGTCTCCGGATTGCAGTTGACGATGATTGTTTTGAAACCGGCCGCACGCAGGGCCTTGGCCGCGTGGACGCAGCAGTAGTCGAACTCGATACCCTGGCCGATGCGGTTCGGGCCGCCGCCCAGGATCATGATCTTGTTGTTCCCGGGCATGGGTGCGGCTTCCTTCGCCGGATGATAGGTGGAGTAATAGTAGGCGCTGTCCTGCGTGCCGCTGACGTGCACGCCCTCCCACACCTCGGTGATGCCGGCCGCCTCGCGGGCTTCGCGGATGCTGTCCTCGCTCACGCTGAGGATCTGGCTCAGATACTTATCGCTGAAGCCGTCCAGCTTGGCCTGACGCAGGGCGTCCACGGGCGGAACGGCGCCCTTGAACCGCAGAAGCGCCTCCTCCTCCTCGACCAGTTCCTTCATCTGCTCGAGGAAATACGGCTTGATGGCGGTCAGTGCGTAGAGTTCGTCCACCGTCGCACCCTTGCGCAGGGCTTCGTAGAGCACAAACTGCCGCTGGCTGGTGGGATAGCGGAGCAGACGCAGGAGCTCCTCCTTGGTCTTCTCGTGGAAGTCGCGGGCCCATCCCAGGCCGTAGCGACCCTGCTCCAGCGAGCGGATGGCTTTCTGGAACGCTTCCTTATAAGTTTTGCCGATGGACATGACTTCGCCCACGGCGCGCATCTGGGTGCCGAGTTTGTCTTCCACACCCTTGAACTTCTCAAAGGCCCAGCGGGCAAATTTGATGACCACATAGTCGCCGTCTGGAACATACTTGTCGAGGGTGCCGTACTTTCCGCACGGGATCTCATCCAGCGTCAGACCGGAAGCGAGCATGGCGGAGATCAGGGCGATGGGGAAGCCGGTGGCTTTCGATGCCAGGGCGGAGGAACGCGAGGTGCGCGGATTGATCTCGATGACAATGATCCGGCCCGTCTGCGTGTTGCGCGCGAACTGCACATTGGTGCCGCCGATGACCTGCACCTCGTCCACAATGCGGTAAGCCTGGCGCTGCAGTTCCTTCTGCACATCCTCCGGGATCGTCAGCATCGGAGCAGAGCAGAAGGAGTCGCCGGTATGCACGCCCAGCGGGTCGATATTCTCGATGAAGCAGACGGTGATCATCTTGCCCTTGGCGTCACGGACGACCTCGAGCTCCAGCTCCTCCCAGCCGAGCACGCTCTCTTCGACGAGGACCTGGCCAACCAGACTGGCCTGGAGACCGCGGGCGCAGACTGTCTTGAGCTCCTCGGTGTTGTAAACCAGGCCGCCGCCGGCGCCGCCCATCGTGTAGGCGGGGCGGAGCACGACGGGATAGCCGAGATCGTCGGCGATCCGGAGCGCTTCGTCCACCGAATAGGCGACCTCACTGCGGGCCATCTCGATCCCGAGCTTGTTCATGGTCTTCTTGAATTCGATCCTGTCTTCGCCGCGCTGGATCGCGTCGACCTGCACGCCGATGACCTTCACACCGTACTTGTCCAGGATGCCGTTCTCCGCCATCTCGGAGCAGAGGTTGAGGCCGCTCTGTCCGCCGAGGTTGGGCAGGATGGCGTCGGGGCGCTCTTTGGCGATGATCTGCTCCAGACGCTGTACATTCAGCGGTTCAATATAGGTAACATCCGCGATGCCGGGGTCTGTCATGATGGTGGCGGGATTGGAATTGACCAGGACGATCTGATACCCCAGCTGGCGCAGCGCCTTGCAGGCCTGCGTGCCGGAATAGTCAAATTCACAGGCCTGTCCGATGATGATGGGGCCGGATCCGATGATCAATACTTTGCGGATATCTTCGCGTTTGCTCATGTACTTCATCCCTTCATGCGACTGTGACACAGAACCGCCTGCTTGCGATTCCAATGTATTATAGCAAGGCAACCCCCTCTTCACAAGCCCAAACGCGTATCGGGATTGTATTTTTTGAATCGGGGAACGTGATGGTTTCACAGGAGTTTTCGAAAAAGCAAAATTAACACTTGACAACAGGGCGGGCAAGTGGTAATCTAAGCAAGCTGACCGCAAGGACAGCACCTGAGGACCTTGAAAACGATACAGGAAGACAGAAAGAACGCAAAGGAAAGAGACAGTGTAATTCCGAGAGTTGAAAGGATTGAACGGAAGAGTTTGATCCTGGC
>JAFRPG010000096.1 GCA_017429265.1 Clostridia bacterium
CCAGATAGGCCTCGGCGGTCTCCTTCATCTTGGTGAGGATCATGGCGCTGATGTCCTGCGGCGCATACTCCTTGCCGTCGATGCTGACCTTGTAGGCGGTGCCCATTTCACGCTTGATGGAGATGACTGTGCGGTCGGGGTTGGTGACGGCCTGGCGCTTGGCGACCTGGCCGACGAGACGCTCGCCGTCCTTGGTGAAGGCGACGACAGACGGGGTGGTGCGGCTGCCCTCCGCGTTGGCGATGACGACCGGCTGGCCGCCCTCCATGACGGCGACGCAGCTGTTGGTGGTGCCCAAATCGATACCGATGATCTTGCTCATGATGATTTCCTCCTGTATCTGTATTTTTGTCGGAATTGCGATAATGTATGGAAAGGCTTTCGCCTTGTTCCCGTTCGGATCACTCGTCCGCGACGACCTTCACCATCGCGTGGCGGAGCACATGACCGTCCATGCTGTAGCCCTTCTGCAGGACCTGGCAGACCGTGCCGGGCTCGCCTTCGTCGGGCGTGCCCTGCATGACGGCGTTCTCGAGGTTCGGGTCGAACTTTTCGCCCAGGCGGTCGATGACGGTGACGCCGAGCTTTTCGTACACGGACCACATCTGGCGGAGCGTCAGCTCGATGCCGCTGCGCAGGGGAGAATCCTCGCCGGCGCTCGACAGGGCGCGTTCCAAGTTGTCCAGGACGCCGAGCATGGAGCCCGCGACCGCGCGCTGACCGTCCGCATAGGCGTCGGCCCGGACGCTGGCGTTCCTGCGGCGGAAGTTGTCGAAGTCCGCCTGGACGCGCTGGGCGAGGGCGAGGTACTCGTCGGCCTTTGCCTGCGCTTCCGCGAGGGCGGGATCCGCCTGCTCGCCGGCATCTTCCGGCTCTTCGGCCCCGGGCTCGTCCGCCGCTTCGTTCGCAGCCGCTTCGCTCGCGGCAGCCTCTTCTCCGGCCTCCGCGAGGACCTGCTCCCAAAGACTGTCGGGACTCTGTTCCGGCGTTTCGTCCGGGATGCGTTCTTCTTCTGTCATGGTTGGATCACAACCGCCTTTCTGTCGTTGATCTATTGCTTTTCCTCATTGCTGCCGAAGAGCTCGGACAGCTGCTGCCCCATGCCGGACAGCACCGAGAGCACACGGCTGTACTGCATTCGCGTCGGTCCGATGACGCCGATGGTCCCCTGGCGCCCGCTCCGGGTGGAGTAGGTGGCCGTGACGATCGAGCAGTCGCTCATCTCGGGCACCCCGGTCTCCGGCCCGATGCGTACGGTGAAGGCGACGTCGCCTTTCTGCGCGATGATGGAGGCCAGCTTGTCGCGGGTCTCAATCAGGCTCAGGAAGCTGCGGGCCTTCTCCATGTCGCTGTATTCCGGGTAGGCCAGCATGTTGCTGACGCCGCCCACGGCGACGCGGCGGTGGGAATCGCCGTCCCGTGCCTCGCTCATCAGTCCGCTGAAAGACTGGAGCACCGCGGCGTTGCCCTCCATGCGGGCCATCAGGATCGGGATGCGGTCGCAGGCCTGCTGCGGCGTGCAGTCCGACAGGGCTTCCGTGAGGGCACGGGAGATCGTGTACAGTTCATCGCTGTCCATGTTCCGCGGAACGCTGATGATGTGGTCCCGCACCAGACCGGCGTCTGTCACGATGATCGCCAGCGCCGATCCCGGCGAAACGCTGACCAGCTGGATGTTGCGGATCCGGGGCTGCTTGCCGCCAGGCTCGAGCACCACCGCCGTGTATCCGGTCAGGGTGGAGAGCACCTGGGCCGCCTGGTCGATGACCCGCTCCATCTGCTGCACCCGGTTCGCGAAGTGGGTGCGGATGGTATCGCTGCTGTCTGCGGTGATGCGTCCGGACTGGAGGAGCTGATCGACGTAGAGCCGGTAAGCCTTCGCGGACGGGATGCGCCCCGCGCTGACGTGCGGCTGGTCGAGATACCCCAGGTCTTCCAGATCGCTCATTTCGTTGCGGATCGTGGCGGAGGAGAGGCTGGTCTCATACTTGCGCGAGATCGTGCGCGAGCCCACGGGTACGGCTGTCAGGATATAGTCATCGATGATGGCCTGCAGAATCCGCAGTTTCCGGTCGTCCATTCCCATGTGCCTGCCTCCTTTCCTGTGTTGTTAGCACTCGTCGGCGTTGAGTGCTAACCACAGTCATACAATAGCACGCACCGGTCTGTTTGTCAAGGGCATGGAGAGGAAAAACCTGCGATTTTGCGGAAGAAAGGGACGGCGGGATCTGCGCACCGAAAAAAAGCGAATTCATATGAAAAGTCCTTGAACCGGCGGGCCGGAAATGTTATAATCGGATCAGAGACAACCGCACATGATTATAAGTAAGGAGGAAACGGCATGCGTTCACTCGACGGCTACATGCGTGGCATCGACCTCGGCGGATGGTTCTCCCAGTGCGACCACAGGGAGGAAACGTACTCGAACTTTATTAAAGAGGAAGACTTTGCGCGGATCCGGGACTGGGGCCTTGACCACGTCCGCCTGCCCGTGGACATCGAGCTTTTCGAGACCCGGGACGGGCAGCGCATCGAATCCGGCTTTGCCCACCTGCAGCGCGCCATGGACTGGGCGGAAAAGTACGGACTGAACCTGGTGCTCGACCTGCACAAGACCTACGGCTACAGCTTTGACGTGGGGGAGAAGGAGGCAGGCTTCTTCCACGACGAGGCCCTGCAGGAGCGCTTCTGCGCGATCTGGGAGGAGCTGGCCCGCCGCTACGGGAACCTTCACGACCGGGTGGCCTTTGAACTGCTCAACGAGGTGACGGACCCGGCCGACGGCCCGCTGTGGAACGCGATCGCGGCCCGGTGCATCGCGCGTGTCCGCCGCATCGCACCGGAGACCTGGATCCTGATCGGCGGCTACTGGAACAACAGCATCAGCGCACTGAAGGACCTGGATCCGCCGGCGGACGACCGGATCGTCTACAACTTCCACTGCTATGATCCCGTCATGTTCACCCATCAGGGCGCTTACTGGGTCGCCGGCATGGACAGGAACTACCGCCTGCCGATCACGGTCACCTACCGCCGTCTGGCGGAGGACACGGAGCGCGTCATCGGCCGGAAGGCCACCGGCATGGAGATCTTTGATCCGGATGAAATGCTGAGCGCCGCGTATTTCGAGCATTCCATGGCGGAAGCCGTCCGCGTGGCGGAGGAGCGCAACGTGCCGCTCTACTGCGGCGAGTACGGCGTGATCAACCTCGCGGACCCGCAGGACACGGTTGCGTGGTACCGGATGATCCATCAGGCGTTTGAGAAGTACGGCATCGGCCGCGCCGCCTGGTCCTATCGGAAGATGGACTTCGGCCTGGTCGACGAACACGCGGATCCCGTGCGCGAGGAGCTCATCAGTCTGCTCTGACAAAAAAAGGTGTCAATGTTCCGTTCAGCGGGAATAAACGGGAAGCCTCCTTCGTTCTGTGGGTGAAGCGACCCGGTCACCCGAACAAGGAGGTTTTCCTAAGGAGGCATTGTCCATGAAAAAGAGATTTGTCTGCATGCTCGCCGCCCTCTTGATCCTGACTTTCTGCCTGCCAGCGTCGGCGGCTTCCCTGGTCGGCAGTTCCGCCGGGATCGGGCAGCGCATCTCCCCGACCACCTGGGTGGCGCAGTACAACGGAAGCACCCTGCCCAGCGCCCTGGACGACAACTCCTCCACCTGCTGGAGCTTCAGCATCTGGAGCGGCATCGCCTCGGACAGCACGCCGGAGGCCACCTTCTACTTCAGCGGCGAGACCCTCACCACGGTCTGGATGCGCGCCGGCAACTACCGGAGTATCAACGACTACTTCAACAACGCGTTTCCCACCCAGGTCCGCCTGCGCATCCACATGGGCAGCGGCAGCGTGGACTACAACTATCAGTTGGACGATCTCTACGACACGATCACCAGCTCCGAGAACTGGAAGAACGGCTACCAGAGCCTGCAGCTGCCCGTCCCCGCGGCCGACGTGAGGCGGGTGGAACTCTTCATCCTCACCTGGCGCGGCGGCTCGACCGGCAACAGCGAGCTGTGCATCAGCGACATCGCCTTCTCCGGCCAGGCCGGGGTCCCCACCACCACACAGCCGATCAGCCAGACCGGCGGCGGGATCAACACAACGCTGATCATGCGCCTGGCGACCCGCTCCGGCCCCTCCACCAAGTACACGGGGCTCGGCTCCTACTTCAAGGAGGGCGCGCCCGTCAAGGTGCTGACCAAGGCCTTTGACTACAGCAACGGGATCTGGTGGGTCCAGGTCGAGTTCACCTATCAGGGAACGCTCCGCCGCGCCTATACCGGCCTGAAACGCGTGAACGTGGACATCGACCGCGTCCCGGAGGAGAAGCAGCTCGGCAGCGCCACCGTGAAGCGTGCGGCCACCGCCTACTACGGTCCCGGAACGGCCTATACCCGGTACAAAAACGCCGTCCCCGCCTACACGACGGGAACGGTGTGGAACCGCGAGAACGGATATGTCCAGTTCGAGTATATCAACGACAGCGGGACGAAGGTCCGGGTCTGGCTCTCCTCGAACGACGTGAACATGTACTGAGCCGTCAGAAATTGCGGCTGAGGTCATAGCGCCTGTAGAAGTCGGCCCGGTAATCGAGGAAGGCATCCTGGGCGATGGCCTCCCGGATCTCCTCCATCATGTGGATCAGGAAGCGGAGGTTGTGAATGGAGGCCAGCCGCCCGCCGGTGATCTCCCCGGAGCGCAGCAGATGGCGCACATAGGCACGGGAGAAATGCCGGCAGGCATAGCAGTCGCACGCCTCGTCGATGGGGCTGAAGTCCCTGGCGTACTGGGCGTTCTTGACCACGACGCGGCCCTTGCTGGTGAGGACCGTGCCGTTGCGCGCGATACGCGTCGCCAGCACACAGTCAAACATATCCACGCCGCGCAGGATCCCCTCGACGAAGCAGTCGGGGGTTCCGACACCCATGAGGTAGCGCGGCTTTTCTTCCGGCATCAGGGGCATCAGCGCGTCGAGCATCTCGTACATGACGGGCTTGGGCTCGCCGACGGACAGACCGCCGATGCCGTAGCCGATGAAGTCCATGTCGCGCAGGACGGTCGCACTCTCGGCGCGCAGGTCCTTGTAGAAGGCGCCCTGGACGATGCCGAACAGCGCCTGATCCTCGCGGGTGTGGTGCGCCTTGCAGCGCTCGGCCCAGCGGTGGGTGCGCTCCATGGCATCCTTGGCGGTCTTCCGGTCGCAGGGATAGGGGGAGCAGACGTCAAAGGCCATGGCGATGTCGGAGCCGAGGGCCTCCTGGATGTCCATGCTGGTCTCCGGCCCGATGAACTGGCGCGAACCGTCGAGATGGGACTGGAACGTGACGCCCTCCTCTTTGATCGTCCGGATGCCCGCAAGCGAGAAGACCTGGAAGCCGCCGGAGTCCGTGAGGATCGGCCCGTGCCAGTCCATGAAATTGTGCAGTCCGCCCGCCTCGCGGATCAGATCCTCGCCGGGGCGGAGGTGGAGGTGGTAGGTGTTGGAGAGCAGGATCTTCGTCCCGATCTCCTCCATCTCTCGCGGGGTCATGGCCTTGACGCAGGCCGCGGTGCCTACGGGCATGTAGATCGGCGTCGGGATATCGCCGTGCGGCGTGTGCAGGACGCCGAGGCGCGCGCCGGACTGCTTGCACACGTGCAGAAGCTCATAGGAAAACGGCTGGCTCATCACAGATCCCTCATTTCAAAGCGGTCCCAGATCCCCCCGGAGGGCAGGCGCAGGAACGTCATGATCTTGTGGCTGACGGGGTGCTCGAAGGTGAGCCGGTATCCCCACAGGGCAACCTGCTGGCCAGGGACACCGTGGCCGTAGCGGTTGTCGCCCCACAGCGGATGTCCGGCGTGGGCGGTCTGCACGCGGATCTGGTGGCTCCGGCCAGTCTCTAGGCGGATCGCGCAGAGGGTCAGGCCGGCGGCGGTCTGCAGCGGGGTGCAGTGCAGGATGGCTTTCTGAGCTTCCGGCGTGCCTTCCGGGACGACCGAGACGTGATTCAGGCGCCTGTCCTTCAGCAGCCAGTCCGTCAGGTGTAGCGGCTCCGGGATCTCTCCCTCGCACACGCAGAGATATTCGCGGCCGATGTCGTGCTTCTGCAGCTGAGCCGAGAGCCTGGCCGCCGCCTTGGATGTCCGGGCGAAGACCATCAGCCCGCCGACGGGGCGGTCGAGCCGGTGTACGAGGCCGAGGTAGACGTCTCCCGGCTTGCGGTATTTCTCGCGGATGTACTCCTTCAGCGCGCTGAGCAGATCGCCGTCACCGGAGCGGTCTGCCTGCGAGAGCAGGTTCGGCGGCTTGAGCGCGACGATGACATGGTTGTCTTCATAAAGGATATCGGGTGTCATGCTTCCTCATTCAGCCGGCTTTCGAGCCAGCGCTTTTCTTTGTCGGTCAGACGGGCGGAGGGGAGGAGATCGGGGCGGTGCTCCGCCGTGGCCAGGATCGACTGCTCCCGCCGCCATTTGGCGATCTCGGCGTGGTTGCCGTTCAGCAGGACCTCGGGGACGGTCAGGCCGTTCCACTCCCTGGGCCGGGTATACTGCGGATACTCGAGCAGGCCGTCGGAGAAGGACTCCTCCTCCGGGCTCTCCGCGCTGCCGAGCACGCCCGGGATGAAGCGCGCCACGCAGTCGGTCAGCACCATCGCGGCCAGTTCGCCGCCGGTGAGGATGTAGTCTCCGATCGAGATCTCCTCATCCACGCAGGTGTCGAGCGCACGCTGGTCCACACCCTCGTAGTGGCCGCAGAGGAGCACGAGTCTTTCCTCGCCGGCCAGCTCCCTGGCCAGCTCCGTGTTCAGGGTGCGGCCCCGCGGGCCCAGGTAGATGCGCCGCCCGCGGAAGTCATCGCCGCAGATGGAGCGCATGGCGTCGGCGATCGGCTGGGCCAGCATCACCATGCCCGCGCCGCCGCCGAAGGGATAGTCGTCGGTGTTCTTGTGCTTGAGCAGGGAGAATGGACGGATGTCCGTCACGCGGATGTCCAGGAGGCCCTGCTCCCTCGCGCGGCCGAGGATGCTGGCGCCGAGGACGCTTTCAAACATCTCCGGGAAGATGGTGAGTATGTCAATCCGCATAGACGGCTACCTCTTCCAGCCGCGCGGCGCAGACGCGCAGGACGCAGGCCTCCACATCCTTTTCGGTGAACACGTCGGGCAGGGCGGGCGCCATCATGGAGCCGCCTTTCGGGGTGCGGAAGACATAGACGTCGGTGGGGCCGTGCTGCAGCACGTCGGTCAGGACGCCCAGCTCCCGGCCTTCCTCGTCCAGCGCGCGGCAGCCGATCAGGTCCGAGATGTAGTACATGCCCTCCGGCAGGGCGGCCGCATGAGCCCGGTCGATGTAAACCGACTCTCCCCGAAGTTTCTCCGCGTCCTCGGGGGAGGCGCAGTCGCCGAGGGTGACGTAGGCAAAGCCGTCGTGCACGCGGGAACAGCGGGCGCGGATCGGCTCGTACGCGTCGCCGCGTTTCAGGTAGAGGGTGGTCCACCGCTTGAAATCATCGGGGTTCTGCGCCCAGACGGAGAGCTTGGCCTCGCCGTGCACTCCCTGGGGCCGGAGAACTTCCCCGACCTGAAAATAAGGCGTCAGCATCTCAGATCGCCTCCTCATCGTTCGTGCCGTATTTCTCGATGTACTCCTCCAGGCAGAGGTTTTCCCGGTGCATGATCTCCGCATGCGGCTGACCGACCCAGCGGTAGTGCCAGGCCTCGGAGGTGTAGCCGGTGATCTTGCTCTTGCCCTCGGGGTACCGCTGGATAAAGCCGTACTCCCAGCTGTGTGCCAGCAGCCACTTGGCCTGCTTCGTGCCCTTGAAGCTCTTGCCGGGGACCGTGATGTCGAAGCAGGTGCCGAGATGATGCTCCGAGCAGCCGGGATCGGCGGCGGTGTTGCGCGCCGCCTGCTGGGCTTTGGCCCTTGAGAGGTTATTGGAATTCATGAGCTCCCGGACCCGTTTGTCGAAGATCTGCTTCTGATCCGCCTCGCTGCGCCAGGCGGCGCTGATCTGCCAGGTCTTGATCCCGTCCGCCCGGGCGGCACGGAGCATGGTCATCAGCGCGTCGACCGCCAAGAGTTCCGCGGTCGTGTTCCTGTACTTGATCGTGACCACGGCGCTGTCGCAGTAGTCGTTCATCACGATGAGCTGCAGGGGCTGATAGCCTTCGGGCAGGGGATGGGTCTTGTTGACGAGCAGCGGCAGGCCGTCGGCCCGCACGTAGGGGAGCGCCGCGCCGGCGTCCGGGGTGGGCACGGGCGTCGGGCTCGGGGCGGGCACGGCGGTGTCCGCATAGAGGATGGCCGCCGTCGCGGGACCCACGGCGCCGTCCTGCTTGAGGCCGTTCACCTTCTGGAACCATTTGACGGCATCCCGGGTCGCGTTCCCGAACTGGCCGTCGGCCGTGCCGGACAGGTATCCCAGCGCCCTGAGACGCTCCTGCAGCCGCCGGACCTCCTCGCCCTTGCTGCCCTTGGACAGGACCGTGGAGGCGGCTTCGGTCGGCTTGGGGGTCGCCGTGGGTGCGGGGGAGGGCGTGACGGGGGCGGCGGTGTGGATGGAGGAGCCGTAGAGGATCGTCTCGGTGTCCTGTCCCACATAGCCGTCGGCCTTCAGACCGTGCTCCTTCTGGAAGCGCTGGACAGCGTCCTCCGTGCCCGGGCCGAACTGCCCGTCCACCGTGCCGGTGTAGTAGCCCAGCTCGGCCAGGCGGTTCTGCAGCCGGAAGACACGCTCGCCGGCGCTGCCGTTGTGCAGGGAAGGCTGCTGGGTGGGCTGGTCCGGGCTGCGGGTGACAGCCATGACATTGCCGTACATGGGGGGAGGCTGCGGGGTGGCGTTCCGCTCGGTCATCCAAACCGGGAGCACCCGGAACAGCCAGATGACCAGCGCGATGAAGAGGACCGCGAACAGAGCCAGCAGGCAGAGCATGGCAAAATGGGAGGGAACGCGTCCCTCCGTCGATGCCGTTTCCTTTTCCCGGCGCCAACCGTTCATGGTGTTCCTCCTACCGGGGCAGGGCGGTCCCCGGGCAGCTCCCAGCGCGTGAAGTCCTCGTCGATCACGGCGTCCGTTTTGCGCCAGATCCCGGCTTTGATCGGGATGCCGGCCGCTGCGAAGCGGAGCTCATGCTCGCTGACATAGTTCGGTGAAAAACCGGAGGCATGGAGGTCCTCCGTGATCCATACGGGCTCGAAACCGCTGACCTCGAAGTAGCGCTTCGAGTCGCGGAACAGTTCGTCGTCATCGGTCTTGAACCAGATCTCGCCGCCCACCGGGAGGAGCCTGCGGTACTGGACCAGCTGACGCGGATGGGTGAGACGGCGCTTCTTGTGCCCGCGGCGGGGCCAGGGATTGCAGAAGCGGATGTAGATCCGGGAGACGCCGTCCTCCGGCGCGAGGATCCCGCTGAGCTGCTCGATGTTCGCGCGGGCCAGGAGGGCGTTGCGCACATCCTCCCCGCATGCCGCGGCAATGTTCCGCCTCGCGTCGCCGAGGACATCGGGGGAGATATCGATGGCCAGATAGTTGACAAACGGGTTGTCCGCGATCATGGCGGCGGTGGCCACGCCCTTGCCGCAGCCGAGTTCCAGGTGGAACGGGGCGCTGTTCGCGAAGAGGGAGAGCCACCGGCCGCGGTAATGCTCCGGGGGATCGATCACCCAGGGGCAGGCGGCCAGCTCGGGGCGGGCCCATTTCTTCTTTCGCATGTGCATGACGGCGGTTCCCTCCGGTCCGGTCTTCAGGATGAATCGGGTTTATTATACCGCATCGGTTGCTGTTGTCAAGGAAGGGAAAAGGCTTGACAACGCGGCGCGATGCGCTACAATGGGGTTGACATCTCGAATTGACAGGAGGGTTTTTCATGGCCATCACAGCAAAGCCGTTCGGCAAGGCGCCCGACGGACAGGAAGTCACGATGTACACCCTGACCAATCAGACCGGCGCGTCGATTTCCGTGATCGACTACGGCGCGATCCTGACCTCGATCATCGTGCCGGACCGTGAGGGCAACCTGGCGGACGTGGCGCTCGGCTTTGACTCCATGGAGAAGTACGGCGCGGGGCACGGCAGCATGGGCGACACCATCGGCCGCTACGGCAACCGCATCGGCAAGGGCCGCTTTGTCATCGACGGCGTGGCCTATCAGCTGGCTCTCAACGATCACGGCAGGAACAGCCTCCACGGCGGCCCCGGCAACTTCGCCACCAAAATGTGGGAGGCGTGCCCGGTCGAGTACGCGCACCGCGACAGTGTGGCCTTCCGCTATGTCAGCCCCGACGGCGAAGAAGGCTTCCCCGGCACGCTCGACGTCACCGTGACCTATACCTGGGATGAGGACAACAATCTGATCATCCGCTATGAGGCCACCACCGACAAGCCCACCCTCTGCAACCTGACCAACCACACCTACTTCAACCTGGCCGGCCATGACCACGGCACGGTCCGCGACCATGAGGTCATGATCGACGCGGACGTCATCACGCCCGTGGACGACGAGCTGATCCCTCTGGGAAGCTACATGCCCGTCAGCCAGACCGCGCTCGACCTGCGCGAGGGCATGCTCCTGGGCGAGGGCCTTGACGCGATGGACACCTGCCCGCAGATGGCTCCCGCGCAGGGATATGACCACAACTATGTCCTGCGCAAGGGCAGCGCGATGGGCTTTGCCGCCGCGGTCTATCACGACGGGACCGGCCGTTCGATGGAGGTTATCACCGACCAGCCGGCCGTTCAGCTCTACACCGCCTGCACGGCCGACTACGAGGGCGGCAAGGGCGGCGCGCACTATGGCCGGTACTCCGGCCTGTGCCTGGAGACGCAGCACTGCCCGGACGACCCCAACAATCCCCAGTTCCCCGGCACGACGGTGCTCCGCCCGGGCGAAAAGTACGACACGACGACCATCTACGTCTTCCGGACGGAGGACTGACCGGGACGGCGCTTCATCTTCCTTGAACGGATGAGGCGTTCCCGCGGAAAGACGGAAATCCCTCGGGAAATCCGTCTTTTTCTTGTAAAATGAGCCGATTTGACGGCCCGCGGACCGTCCCCGCGGTTGCTTTTTGCCGCTTTCGGTGTTATGATGCAGACGGGCCGGTATGTCCTGCCGGCGGAGTTTGATGCAAGGAGGAACAGCATGCAGCCGCAACAGATGCCGATCGTGCTGATCCCGTCCCTGGAGCCGGATGAACGGCTTCCGAAATATGTTAAGGAACTGATGGACAGCGGCTTTCCCAGGGTCGTTGTCGTCAACGACGGATCCAAGGCTTCTTTCCAGCCGGTCTTCGATGAGATCGCGGCGCTGGGCGCGACGGTCCTCGGCTACGAGGTCAACCGCGGCAAGGGCGGCGCGCTGAAGTACGGCTATCAGTGGATCCTGGACCACGAGCCGGACTGCGCCGGGGTGCTGACGGCGGACGCCGACGGGCAGCACACGGTGCCCGACTGCATCCGGATGGCGGAAGCCCTGTCCTCCGGCGAGGATGCCCTCTGGCTCGGCAGCCGGGACTTCAACCTGCCGGACATCCCGCCCAAGTCCCGCTTCGGCAACAAGCTGACCTCCTCGATCTTCAAGCTGTCCCACGGTGTCTGGCTGCCCGACACGCAGACCGGCCTGCGGGCCTTCCGGCGAGAGGAACTGCCGTTCATGATCGGCGTGGAGGGCTCGCGGTATGAGTATGAGATGAACGTCCTCATCGCCTGCGCCCACCGGAAACTCCCGATCAAAACGATCACGATCGAGACGATCTACGAGAACAACAACGAGGGGACCCACTTCCACCCGATCCGCGATTCCTGGCGCATCTACAAGGTCATCCTGGGCAGCGCCGTCAAGTACGCGGGCGCGTCCCTGATCAGCTGGCTGGTGGACTTCCTGTGCTTCAACCTGCTGTTCTACCTGATCGTGCCGCCGTCGGTGCGCCTTGTCCTGCCCTGGAACCTGGGCGTCATGGACAACCGTTCCGTCTCCAACTATACGGCCCGCATCATCTCCGGTGTGGTCAATTTCCTCCTCAACCGGAAAGTGGTCTTCGACGGCAAGGGCGGCAGACTCGCCGGCCTCAAATACGCCGTGACCTGGGTGGCCTGCATCAGGCTGAGCACCATGGGGATCAAGCTGCTCAACGACTGGGGCGTCCCGGCCTGGCTGGCCAAGCTGCTGGTGGATACCGTGCTCTATCTCGTGAACTATCAGGTGCAGAAGCGCTGGGTGTTCGCGGCGAAGAAACAGGAGGAGCGTCATGCGTAAGCCGATCACGATTCTGCTGGCCGTGCTGCTCGTCCTGATGCTTGTCGGCATCGCGGCGGCCGTGCCTTCGCCCGACGTGCTCAAGGACGCTGCCGACCGCCACAAGGCCCGCTATCAGCCCACGCAGTTCAGCTTCATTGACGAACAGCGCATTCAGGGCCGGGACGACGGCACGGAGGAAGAGAGCGCCGACGACGGCCTCGACTTCGATGAGGAAGAGGACGACGGCATCGACTTTGACGAGTGAAGGGCATTTCTGAAAGGAAGAGAATTAATGATGAAGACGCGTTTCCTGCACGCGGCCGCGCTGCTGTGCGCCGTGATGCTGCTGCCCTTGCCGGGTCTGACCGAGGCTGCCGAAGCCACGGGCTTTGAACCCCTGCCCATCGACTTCACCTTCGGCCATGTGGCGGCGGAGGAGCACTATACCGAGTCGGGCTATGAGGACGCGAGCCTCACCGTCAGGGTGGAGAAGATTGTGACGGAGACCGGCACCTGGAACGTGGCGCGCGTGAAGATCGCCGATCCGAGCCAGCTGCGCACGGTCGTGACCAAGAAGGGCAAGACCAACAAGATCTCCACCATGGCTAAAAAGGTCAACGCGGTCATCGCCATCGGCGGCGAGTACTTCGCCAGCGATGAGGGCGGCTACATCGTCCGCATGGGGAAGATTCAGCAGAGCCGCAAGACACCCTACGAGACTCGGGACCTGCTGGCCATTGACGGGAACGGCGACTTCCACATCCTCCGCCGCACGCGCGACGCCAAGGTCAACGGCAAGTCGAAGTCCATCAACCCGGATTTCGCGGATCAGCTGAAGGAACTGTATGAGGCGCAGATCCTGGTTAACGTTTTCGACTTCGGCCCGGCGCTGGTCATCGACGGCGAGGTGCAGGAGATGCCCGCGAGCTACTCCTTCAACCTCGGCCGCCGCGAGCCGCGCTGCGCCATCGGCCAGGCCGGACCGCTGGAGTACGTGCTGGTGGTCGTCGACGCGGCGCGGGACGGAAAAAGCGGTGCGACCGGCGAGGAACTGGCGGCCTTCATGGCGGAGCAGGGTTGCGTCCAGGCCTATAACCTGGACGGCGGCAACAGTGCCCTGATGTTCTTCCACGGGGAGAACTACTCCGACAAGTCCGTCAGCGCCGAGCGCTCGGTCTCCGACATCATCTATTTCGCGACCCTGGTCGATTCCGGCCTGGACGGAGAGTGAGTATGAGCTTTACGACATACGGACTGCTCTGCATGGCGGGTGTCCTGGCAGGCCTCGCGATCACGCTGCCGGGGACGCTCCGGCGCGGCCGCGGCCGGGACACCTGGGTGCGGTTCGCATTCTGCACGGTGCTCTGCGGCTGGGTCTGCGCGCGGCTGGCGTACGTCGTGCCGGACCTGATCATGGGCATCCTGAGCAAACACGACATCCTCATGGAGCACAACAGCGTCTACATCGACCACATCGGCAGCGCCGTACCGGCTCTCTTCTTCTGGGAGGGCGGCTATGCCCTGGCCGGCATGATCCCAGGCGCGATCCTCGGCGCGAAGATCGCGGAGAAATGGACCGGTGTGCCGCGCGGCTTCTTCCGGGACCGGCTCAGTCTGGCCCTGCCGGTCTTCCTCGCGGTCGAGCGCCTGGCGGAAGGGGAGGCCCTGTACCGCTATGAGGCCCTGCTGGCCATCGCCGTGCTGTGTGTCATGATCGTCCTGCACGTCAGAGCGCGGGAACGGGACACGGAAGGTGATCTGCTGCGGATCTTCCTCGTGATCTTCTGCCTGCCCTTCGCCTGGATCGAGTCCTTCCGCGCACTGACCGGACACATGGTCATCCACTTCGTCAACGTGACCCAGGTGGCCGCAGCGCTGATGGGGCTGATGCCCGCGGTCCGCTGGAGCATCCGGTTCAGACGCGGCTCGATGCCCCGGAGCAGGAAGCTGACGCTGCTGCTCGGCGGCTGGGCGGTCATCCTTGCGATGGTCGGCCTCGCGGTCTTCTGCATCTTCGGCATGGAGAAGGACTGGGTCGCGCGAAACCTCGCGTACGTGCTGATCGCCGTCTCACTGGCCGTGATCGGCGCGGTGTCCCTGGCGATCCGCCACTTTGCCTTCGGGAAAGGAAATCAGGCATATGGAGCATAAGAAGATCGAGCGGATCAACGAACTGGCCCGCAAGAAAAAGACCGAGGGGCTTACCCCTGCGGAGGTCGAGGAACAGGCGGCCCTGCGGCGCGAGTACCTGCAGGAGTTCCGCAAGGGCATGGAGGCCATGCTGGAGGGCGTGGTCCTCAAGCGGCCCGACGGTACCCTGGAGCCGCTGAGCAAGAAACCCAAAGGACCCATTCAATAACAAAACGGAAGGAACATGAACATGAGCGAAAACGAAAACCTGCAGCCCGATCTGTTGGAGATGACCGACGAGGACGGCAACACCATCCTTGTGCAGGTGCTGGACTACTTCTTCTATAATGGTCAGGAGTACGCGATCCTCGCGGACGCTCCCGACGACGCCAACACCGCCGAGGTTCCCGATCAGGTGGACTGCTACGTGGTCAAAGTCAACACCTTCACCGAGGACGGCGAGGAGATGGAGGAATTCGTCCCGATCGAGGACGAGAAGCTTGAGGCCAAGCTGATGGAGATCGCCTCCACCCGCCTCGACGAGGACGAGGAAGTCTGACCGGTCCATAGCCGACAAAAAACGGGCGCTCCCTGTGACGGGAATGTCCGTTTTTTTCGAAGAGTTGATCAGCCGATGAACTCCTTGCCGCCCATGTAGGGACGGAGGACCTCCGGGATGCGCACGCGGCCGTCGGCCTGGAGGTTGTTCTCCAGGAAGGCGATGAGCATCCGGGGCGGAGCCACGCAGGTGTTGTTGAGGGTGTGGGCCAGGTACTTTTTGCCGTCGGCGCCCTTCACGCGGATCTGCAGGCGGCGGGCCTGGGCGTCACCGAGGTTGGAGCAGGAGCCGACTTCGAAATACTTCTGCTGGCGGGGACTCCAGGCTTCCACGTCGAGGGACTTGACCTTCAGGTCGGCCAGGTCGCCCGAGCAGCACTCCAGCGTCCGCACCGGGATATCCATGGAGCGGAAGAAGTCCACCGTGTTCTGCCAGAGCCGGTCAAACCACATGGGGCTGTCCTCCGGCTTGCAGACCACGATCATCTCCTGCTTCTCGAACTGGTGGATGCGGTACACGCCGCGCTCCTCGATGCCGTGCGCGCCGACTTCCTTGCGGAAGCAGGGGGAGTAGCTGGTCAGGGTCTGGGGCAGCTGGCTCTCATCGAGGATCGTGTCGATGAACTTGCCGATCATCGAGTGCTCGGAGGTGCCGATCAGGTAGAGATCCTCGCCCTCGATCTTGTACATCATGTTCTCCATCTCGGCGAAGGACATGACGCCGCTGACCACGTTGCCGTGGATCATGTAGGGCGGGATGCAGTAGGTGAAGCCCCGGTCGATCATGAAGTCGCGGCCGTAGGAGAGGATGGCGGAGTGCAGGCGCGCGATGTCACCCATCAGATAATAGAAGCCGTTGCCGCTGGTCTTGCGGGCAGCGTCCAGATCGATGCCGGAGAGGCGCTCCATGATGTCCACATGGTACGGGATCTCGAAATCCGGCACGACCGGCTCGCCGTAGCGCTGAATCTCCACGTTCTCGGAGTCGTCCCTGCCGATCGGCACGGAATCGTCGATGATGTTGGGGATGACCAGCATGCGCTTGCGGATCTCGGCCTGCAGCTCTTCCTCGCGCTTCTCCAGTCCGGCCAGCTCGTCGGCCAGGGCGTTCACCTGCGCTTTGACGGCCTCGGCTTCGTCCTTCTGTCCCTTGGCCATCAGCCCGCCGATCTGCTTGGAGAGGACCTTGCGCTGGTTGCGGAGGCTGTCCGCCTTCTGCATGGTCTCGCGGTTCTCCCTGTCCATGGCGACCACTTCGTCCACCAGGGGCAGCTTGGCGTCCTGGAATTTCTTCCGGATATTCTCGCGCACACGCTCAGGGTCCGTGCGCAGCAGGTTGATGTCCAGCATGACCGTTCTTCCTCCTTCAAATCCTCGAAAAGGGAGCCGACACTCCCGTGGATTCATTCAGGGCGTATTATACGCCGCGCAGTGCGGAAATACAAGCGATATCCGTGACAGAAGATAAATTGTTCCACTTTTGACTTGACAATGTAATAGTTTCGCAATAAAATAATCTTGATTCGTTATGCCCTCCGCGGGGATACCGCGGGGGAGAACCTGATGAGGTGATGTTTGCATGAAGCAGGCATGGAAACGGTGGCTCGCGAGCGCGCTTGCGGCGGTCATGCTGCTTTCATTGCTCCCTCTGACCGAGTGGGGCACAGCATTTGCCGTGGGCATATACGGAAGGATCACAGGCAAGAGCGTGGCTTTCCGCAAGGGCCCGAGCACGGACTATGATATCTGGTTCCGGCTCACCAACGGCGTGATCGCGACCGTGCTGGACCAGGTGCCGGTGAACAACGGGAAGATCTGGTACAAGATCATCCTCCAAAAGCCGGGCTCCAACAGCGGCAATACCTACATCGGGTATGTGCACAGCGATTACTTCGCGCTCCTGACGGAGCAGGAGGCCATCGCCTGGGAGGCCAACCCGGTCAACGCGGTGCCGGAGACGAGCAGCGTCAAGCCCGGCGGTGCGGTGGGCACGATCACCAACGGCGGCGTGAATCTGCGCGCCGAGCCGAGCATGAAGGGCGCTGTCCTTCTTGTGCTTGAGCGCGGGACCGTCGTGGACGTGCTGACGGTACCGGCGGCGAGCGATCCCGATCCCTGGTATCAGGTGGAGTATCTCGGCGTGAACGGCTATGTGAAGGGCGAGTTCCTGCGCCTGACCTCCGGCGGCTCCGCGACTCCCGTGCCGGGCGTGGTGACCCCGCAGCCGCCCGTTGCGAACGTGACGCCGACGCCGGCTCCGGCCGCTCCCACGGGCGACACCTATGTCCGCCTGCTGCTCAGCTCCGCGCCGCTGTACGCCTCGCCCAACGGGGATCAGCGCACGACCTGGACCGGCACCGGCTCGACCCTGCCGCTGGCGGGTATGCCGGTGATGATGGCCGGCTTCAGCTGGTATCCGGTCAGCTACATGGGCGCGATCTACTACGTCCGCGGCGACTATATCCAGCAGACAACCACGCAGGGACAGGCGGCGGCGTCCACCGCGACACCCGCCCCCGGCGCTTCGCTGCCCCCCGCGCCCGCTCTGCCGGCGGTCGGCTATATCAAGACGATCAAGGGCGATGTCAACCTGCGGCTCCAGCCGTCGGGCGAGGTCGTCCAGAGCGTCGCGCGCAATGTGGTGCTTCCTTACCTGAGCGCGCCGGTGAACCAGGACGGCTATGACTGGTACTATGTGCAGGTCGGCAATGTCCGCGGCTATCTGCGCGGCGACTGCGTGACCCTGTGCACGGCGGATGGAACGCCGCTGACCGTACAGCCTGTCGTGACCGCGGTTCCCTCGGCGGGTGCGACCGAGGTCCCGTCTTCCGCATTCAACTATGTGCGCACCACGATGAACAACGTCAACCTGCGCGATCTGCCCGCGGGCAAGACGATCGAGCAGATCAAGAACCATGTGGTGCTCCGCCTGAACGGCAAACCGGTCACCAGCGGCATGTACACCTGGTATCCGGTCCTCTCCAAGTCCGGACGGACCGGCTACCTGCGCAGCGACTGTATGGAGCTGTGCAACGCGGACGGTACGACGATCCCCGCGACGCCGACCCCTGTGCCGGTCACCGCGGCGCCCGCCGACGCGACCCCGACCCCCGGCCCGACCGTGGTCTTCGGCTATGTCCGGACCACCAAGACCAGCGTGAACGTCCGCAAGACCCCCGCCGGCGATTCGATCGGTACGGTCAAGAAGGGCACTGTGTGGCCGATGTTCTCCACCGCTGTCACGCAGAGCGGCTACACCTGGTATCCGGTGACAGTCAACGGCCAGAAGGGCTACCTCCGCGGCGACTGCGTCACGCAGCTGACCGATGAGCAGGTGATCGCCTACCTGGCCGGGGAGGGCATCCCGACCGTCACCGCCTCGCCGACCCCGACCCCCGCGCCGGAGACCGTCACGGTCAACTACGTGCAGACGACGGTCGACTATGTCAACCTCCGCAAGGCCGCGAGCAAGGACAGCCAGTCCGTGACCAAGGTCCGCACCGGCACCGTGATGGCCTTCACCAACGTCTCCACCGTGGGCGGCAGCAAGTGGTACAACATCGTCTACAAGGGAGAGAAGCTCTGGGTGCTGGGCAGCTGCGTCAAGGTGATGACGCAGGCCGAGTACGAGATCTATGCCGCGACCCATCCCGGCGTGACCATTGAGCCTGCCGCGTCCGTGGGCGGCTATGTGCGCACGACCAAGGGCGGCGTCAATGTCCGCAAGACCGCGGGCGGCAGCGTTGTCCTGGGCCAGGTGGCCCGCAACCAGGTCTTCGCCTACACCGCGACGGCCAATGCCAACAAATATGAATGGTACAAGGTTACGACGAACTACGGCACGGGCTGGATCCGCGGCGACTGCGTCACCGAATGCCAGTCCGACGGCCAGGATCTGCCGAAGCCCGTCATCACCCCCTCGCCGACCGCGGGGCCCGGAGGCTCGGGCGGCAGTGTCATCATCCCGAGCACGGGCACTGAGGCAAGCTACAAGATCCTCAAGCTCGGCTCCTCCGGCA
Source organism: Clostridia bacterium (assembly GCA_017429265.1). Lineage (GTDB taxonomy): Bacteria > Bacillota > Clostridia > Christensenellales > Aristaeellaceae > RUG11272. Next base: position 18,940 of record JAFRPG010000096.1, read on the forward strand.
GCAATGTCACGCGACTTGTACAGGAGCTGATCCGTCAGGGTTACTTCACCGGCAAGGTGACCAGCAGCTACACCACCGAGGTGGAAGCCGCCGTGCGGGCCTTCCAGGCGGCCAAGGGCCTCAACGTGGACGGCATCGCGGGCGCCAGCACGCAGCATGCCCTGTTCGGGACCGTGCCCGTGGGCACCGTGGACGGCAGCGACATGAGCATGGTGATCTATCCGGCCGAGAAGATCGACTGGTTCAAGGGCGGCATCCAGGAGATGATCCCGCGCGGAACCAACTTCAAGATCTATGACGTCCGTACCGGCTACGTCTGGTGGGCGCACCGCTGGGCCGGCGGCAACCACGCCGATATCGAGCCGCTGACCTCCGCCGATACCGCACGCCTGTGCGCGATCTACGGCGTCAGCAAGCCTTCCGAGATCGTCAGCAAGAACATGTGGCAGCGCCGTCCCTGCCTGATCACGGTGGGGAACCGGACCTTCGCCTGCTCGCTCTACGGTGTCCCGCACAACTACGGCGCCGGTGACATCACGAACAACAACTTCAACGGCCAGGTCTGCCTGCACTTCACGAACTCGAAGACGCACAGCTCCAAGAAGGTGGATAGCTACCACGCGGCGGCGATCCAGTTCGCCTGGGAGAACGCGCCGAACGGCCATAAGTAATCGATCCGTGACAATCTGACAGACGAAAGAAGACTCCCCCGAAGCCAAACCGGAATGGCGGTCTGGCTTCGGGGGAGTTTTTGATGACGCTGCTGACAGCGCAGGTCTTTCTTGGCTCTTCACGTTTTGTTAGGGAAACTTCATTGATAAGGGTATGCGCCTGCGGGCGCACCAGAGGGCTTTCCGATCGGTCCGGGGCTGCCGCCCATTCTCCGCTGAAAACTGTCCCCCGGACAGTTTTCCGGGCGCTCCGAATCCTCTGGACTCCTTCGGGGCCGACCCGTTAATTAATTCTTGGCAATTGTCAGGTTTTTGATGGAATGCCAGGCTATGCGCTCAGCCTTTCCCGACAACTAACAAGGAAGAAGCGATCCCGAAGGGTCCAGGGACGATCGGAAAGCCCCTGGCGCGCTCCGCAGAGCGCGGATCCCTTTCCTTATGGTTTTCCCGAACTTTCCGTGAGGAGCCTCTTTCTTCAGGCGAAGAGCAGCACGAGGAAGGTGACAAACACACCCAGGGCGATCAGGATCAGGCCGAAAGTGAAGGACTTGGCCACGCGGTCGGTTTCGTCCTGCAGCTCTTCGCGCTGTTCCGCCAGGCGGATCTCGTAGTCATCATGCAGGGGATGGCGCTTGAGAACGGAACCGTTGAGCAGGAGACCGAGACGGTCAAGCCTCTTGCCGAGGCTCCAGGTGAAGCGCGTTCCGACCGGCACGGCCTGCCGTGCGCGTGTACGGTTGAAAACGTGCCTGCGCAGGAAGAGGGTGATGCGCTCCGGGAATTCGGCCAGGATCCGCGTGAGGGCGGTGACGCACTGAGGGATGAACCGCAGGACGCCTGCGCTGTCCGGGATCGAGGCGATCCAGTGGACAAAGGAAGCGATCAGGCGGCCGAGACCGCCGAGATGATCAGGGATCGAGGCCAGAAAGGCAAAGAGCGTGCCGAAGACCTTCGTCAGCAGGTTCAGCAGGGGACGGTAGAGGCCGTTTTCCATGTCCAGCCAGGCGGGCCAGCGGTTGACGTACACACGGGAGCCGTCGGGCTGCTTTTTCATGAGGAGCGGGCGTACGACGAGGAGATAGGCACCCGCACCGACCGCGATGGACTCCGCGGCGCCCTTCAGGTTCTCCGCGGAGAAATAGTGAACGGCGTGCTCCAGCGGTTCCTGACCGAAGAACGGCATACAGGCGGCCGCGAAGGGGGAGAGCAACTGTGCGCCGAAGAGACCCAGTACCGGAAGGACGGCGGCAGTTGCCAGCAGCACGGCGGAGGAGAGCGGCGTGCAGTAGGTCCTGTTCATCCGGTCGTAGGAGGCCTGCCGCGTCGGGTTCTTCTCCCAGAAAAGGCAGACGTAGAGCTTCGTCATGTAGGCGATGGTCAGGCCGCCGGAGAAGATGAACAGGAGCTCGAAGGCTTTCCACCAGCCCCAGGGGAGGCCATGGTACTGCAGATGGTGGACGTACTCAAGGATCCCCTCGTGGATCAGGCTCTTGGAGTTGAAGCCGCTGCCGAAGGGCGGGATGCAGCCGATGGCGATCGCACCCAGGAGGAAGGCGATGTGCAGGACCGGCTTTCCGCGGCCGAACCCCCGGATTTCATTGAGGTTCAGCTCATGCAGGTTCATGTAGACCGCGCCGGCACACAGGAAGAGGCACAGTTTGATCAGGGAGTGGTTCAGCATGTGCTGCACCGCGCCGTAGGCGGCCAGGCCGCCCTCCTCGCCGAGCAGGTTCATCATGCCGATGCCGACGGTGATGAAGCCGATCTGGCTGACGGACGAGCAGGCGAGGGTCCGCTTCAGGTCCACGGAGAAGAGGGCCATCAGCGCGCCGAGGCTCATGGTGACGCCGCCGAGGAGCACCAGCGGGATGCTGAAGCTGTCGGTGCCGCCCATCAGCCGGGTCGTCACCACGATCATGCCGAAGACGCCTGTCTTGGTGAGAATGCCGGAGAGCAGGGCGGAAGCCGGAGCCGGAGCCACCGGGTGGGCTTTCGGAAGCCAGATGTGGATCGGGAAGAGACCGGCCTTCGCGGCGAAGCCGAACAGGGTCAGCCAGGCGGCGACGGTGACGGTCGCGTTCGCACCGCCCATGCCCGCGATCTTCTCCCGCATCGCGTCGAAGGAGAGGGTGCCCAACTCGTGCCAGAGCAGGAAGAGGCCCATCAGCGTGGTCAGACCGCCGATCACGGCAACAGCCAGATAGGTGCCGGCGGCCCGCATCGCACCCGCGTTTTCCTCGTGGGCGACCCAGGTGTAGCTGGTCAGGGACATGACCTCGAAGAAGATCAGCGTCGTGTAGAGGTCGTCGGAGAAGAGCACGCCGAGGGTGGCACCGAGGGTCATCAGGTTGAAGAAACAGTAGCGGCCCCGGTTGTGATAGTGGGCAAAGTACTGCGGGGAGAAGAGGGCCGTTCCCAGCCACATGAAGCAGGCCACGCTTGCATACATGGACCGGAAGCCGTCCGCGCGGAGACGGATCCCCATCCCGCAGAAGCCATCCCAGTCAAAGGACAGGTTTTTGCCCCAGAGGAAGAAGGTCCCCGCGAAGGCGGCCGCGCAGGTGAGGCAGAAGGCGATCAGGCGAAGCGTGCGCGATCTGCGCCCCAGCAGGTAGGCGATGAGCGCCATCCCCATCGGCGCAAAGACAAGCACAGGAAGCAGCATACGGTCACCTCCCTCATACCGTGCCGGCCGCGATGCCGCGCAGGAGCGTCAGCAGCGGCTCGGCACACAGACCGGCCAGAACGATCATCACGCAGATCAGGCCGATCGGCACCAGCATCCGGAAGTCCGGATCGCGGTCTTCGCCGGCGAGCGCGCGGTTTTCCTCATTCAGCGGGCGGAAGTACATGCTCATCACGGGCTCGAACAGGTAGACGGCAGTCAGAACGGCCGCGACGATGATGGTCACGGTGGCGGCGATCCCCATCGGCAGGCCGGTGGCGGTCGCGGCGGTCAGCAGCTGCCACTTGGAGACGAAGCCGCACAGGGGCGGCACGCCGACCAGCGCGGCGGCGGCGATGGTGAAGCAGGCGCAGATGAAGGGCATGGGCTTTGCGAAGCCGCGGATATCCTGCACATACTCCTTGCCCGTCCGCACCAGGATCGCACCGGCGCAGTAGAACAGGGTGATCTTCATCAGGCCGTGGCAGACCAGATGAGTCATCGCACCGACCTGCCCCTCGGGCGTCATGAGGCTCGCGCCCATCAGCATGTAGGACAGGTTGGAGACCGTGGACCAGGCCAGACGGCGCTTGAGGTGCTGTTCGCGCACGGCCATGGAGGCGCCCAGGAGGATCGTAAAGCAGGACAGGGCCAGGGCGGCGGTCTGCGCGAAGGTCCCCTGCAGCAGGGAGGGGCCGAAGACATAGTAGATGATGCGGATCACGGCAAAGGCACCCGCGTTGACCACGGCGACCGCGTGCAGCAGAGCCGTGACCGGCGTCGGGGCCACGGAGGCCTTCGGCAGCCAGATGTGGAACGGGAAGACGGCGGCCTTGGCGCCGAAGCCAACGAAAGCCAGCAGGAAGACCCAGCGCAGGAGGTCCTCCGCGCCCTCGGTCTTCAGCACGCCGCCGAGGGCGAAGAAGCTCTCGCCCCGCCCGTAGCGCAGGGTGAACATCAGGGCGGCAAAGCCGACGGCCGCGCCGCCGATCGTCCACAGGGCGTAGGCAAGGCCCGCCTTCCGGGAGGCCCTGTCATCCTTATGGTTGACCAGGGGCAGGGTGGCCAGGGTCAGGCACTCGTAGAAGATGTAGAGGGTCAGCAGTGTGGCGGAAAAGGCGATGGCGAGGGTCGCGGCGTAGCTGATCGTATACCAGGCGAAGAAGCGGTCGGGGCGTTCCTCATGCTCCATGTAGGAGAAGGCATAGAGGACGGCCAGAGGCCATAGCGCGGCGGCCAAACCGGCGAAGAGCAGTCCGGGTCCGTCGATGTGCAGGGCGACTGTCATGCCGGGCAGGATCTCGAAGAGGACGGTAGGCTCGGCGGAGCGGGTCAGGATCGCGGCGAAGGTGAGCACCGAGGTGCACAGGGTCACGCAGAAGACCCACACCGAGCGCGCGCGCCCGCTGCGGAACCGCAGGACCGGAACCAGACAGCCTCCGGCGAGCGGGAGAAGGATCGCGCAGAGAGGAAGCAGCATGGGATCCCTCCTGTCACAAAAGCGTCAGCGCGTGCGCAATGCTGTCGAACAGGCCGATCAGCGCGTTGGGGAACATGCCGAGCAGCAGGCTCAGGGCGGCCAGCGTCACGAGCGGCACGAGCATGACGGCGGTGGGCTCGCACTTCTCCGCATGGAAGCCTTCGCCGGGGAAGAAGGCTTTGATGGAGACGGTCAGCAGGTAGCCCGCGGTGAGCAGGGCGGAGATCAGCAGCACGGCGGGTGCCAGCCAGCTGAAGAAACCCGGCAGGCCGGCCATGTTCAGTGCGCCCTGGGCGAGATACCACTTGGAGACAAAGCCAAGGCAGGGTGGGATGCCCACCAGGCCGACAGAGGCGATCGTGAAGCACCACATGACCACGGGCATCTGCTTTCCGATGCCGGTCAGTTCGGAAACATGGGTTTTGCCGGTCTTGTGGATGATCGCACCGGCGGAGAGGAAGAGCGTGTTCTTGATCAGGGCGTGCGCCACGACGTGCAGCAGCGCGCCGACCACGCCGAGAGGATGCAGGGTCGACAGACCGAAGAGCACATAGCTGACCTGAGAGACCGAGGACCAGGCCAGCCGCTTCTTCAGCAGATCCTCGCGATAGGCCAGCATCGAGCCCATGAACACGGTGAAGAGGGTCAGGCTCATCCAGGCGATGTGCGCCCATGTGCCGCGCAGGAATTCCGGGCCCACCAGCTGATAGGCCACACGCAGCGCGCCGAGGACGCCGGCCTTGGTGATGATGCCGGAGAGGACGGCAGAGGCCGGCGCCGGGGCGACCGGGTGAGCCGTGGGCAGCCAGCCGTGGAGGGGAAACATGCCGGCCTTGGTGCCGAAGCCGACCAGCATCAGGAAGGCCGCCGTCACGGCGATGCCCTCATGACCGGCCAGCGCGGACATGTCGAGGCTGCCTCCGGAGGCAAAGTCGAAGGAAGCCAGGTACGGGGAGAGCAGGAAGACGCCCAACAGCACCAGCGAAGCGCCGAGGACGGAGTAGATCAGATACTTAATGCCCGCCGCCACGGCTTCCTTCGTCATCTCCTGCATCACCAGCGGGACGGTCAGGAGCGTCATCAGCTCGTAGAACATATAGTAAGTGATGATAGAGCCCGCGAAGCACAGGCCCATCAGCACGCCGAGGGAGATCAGGTAGAAGCTGTAGTAGCGCCGCTTGTGCTCCTCGTGCTCCATGTACTCAAAGGAGTAGATGCCGGCCGCCGCCCAGAGGAAGGTCATGACAGATGCCATGACGCGGCCGGTCCCGTCCACGCGCAGGAAAACCGGCAGCCGCTCGGAGAAGCGGAACAGATCCAGGCGCATGTCCTCCCCGAGGAGGATCGGCAGGAGAGCGGCGATGCCGAGGATCAGCGTGGCAGCCGTGACAGGGGTACGCGCCCTGCCGTCGCCGAGACGCTTATTCAGGCCGACCGCGAGGCCGAGCAGCACGGGCAGCAGGACGGGGACGAGGAGATACCAGGAGCCAATCATGGAAAGACCTCCCATCGTGAAACGGATCGTATATCAGTCAAACATGGCAAAGCCGGAGCGGATCGCCGTCAGGATCGGCTGGGCGAAGACGAGAAGAGCGATGTTGGCGGCGATCAGCACCACAAGCACCGATGCCAGGGCAAAGCCGCGCCGGACCGGAGCCGCCGCGGGCACGGCATCTTCCTCCGGATGCGAGTAGAAGACGAGCACACAGCGGAGCATATACCCCACGTTAAGGACCGTGGACAGCACCAGGGCGGCCAGGCTGATCCACATGTGCGCGCCGCCCGCGCCGAGGGCCGCCTGGGCCAGGGTCAGCTTGGTGATGAAACCGCCCATCAGCGGGATGCCGATCAGGGACAGAGCGCCCGTGGTGAAGGCCACTCCCGCGAGCGGAGCGCGGTATCCGGCTCCGCGCAGATCTCTCAGGGATCCGTCGCTCCCCGCCGGGATCAGGGAAGGCAGCGACAGGAAGAGGATGCTCTTGGCCGCCGCGTGCGTGAGGATGTGCCACACGGCCGCGTCGCCGGCGTGGAGGCCCAGGCCGAGGAAAATGTAGCCGATCTGTGCCACACTGGACCAGGCCACGAGGCGCCGTACGTCGGGCACGGTGATCGCGACCGCCGAACCGATCAGCATGCCGGCCGCACCGAAGACGAAGAACACGTCGTCCATCCGCGCCGCGTTGATCACGTCGGTGCCGAGGATGCGGAAGACGACCTTCAGCATGACGATGATGTAGCTCTTGCTGACGAGGCTGGCCAGCAGGGAGGCGCTGGCGGGCGTCGCGGTGGAGTAGGCATCGGGGACCCAGGAGTGGAAGGGGAAGAGAGCACTCTTGACGGCGAGGCCGGAGCAGAGCAGGGCGACGACCATGGTCAGCGGCTGACTGTACTGTCCGCCCGCCTGCAGCTGTACGACGGAGTCGTGGAGGTTCTCCATCAGCAGGTGGCCGGTCAGGTCGTAGATCAGGATGATGCCGAGCAGGAACATGGCCGAGCCGATGGAGTTCATGATCATGTAGCGCATGGCGGAGACGATGGCACGCCCCGGCTCGGAGCGCACGGCGATCAGGCCGCAGCCCGCGATGGTCATGATCTCGACGAAGACGTAGGCGGTGAACAGGTCGTTGGTGTAGACCTGGGCCATCATGGCGGCCTCCATCAGCAGGAGGAGCACATGATAGAGCCCCTGTCGCCCCTCCGAGATGTCGTGCTCCGCGTCACGGCTCCCGCCGAGGGTGCAGATCAGCGTCAGGCCGGCGAACAGCAGGCCCAGCACGGCCTCGAGTGTCCCGGCCCGCAGCTCGTTGCCGAACGGGGCGGGGAAGTGGCCCATGGGATAATTGTAGCTCTTTCCGAAGGGGATCATGTACACGAGGAAGACCAGGGACATGCAGGTGACCGCGGCCATCAGGAAGGTGGCCCAGAGACGCGCGAGCCGCCGGGGAAGCGCCAGACAGACCGCCGCGCCGAAGAGCGGGAGCAGGATGCACGCGAAGGGGATCGATTGCCACAGGGCCACCGTCATTCACGCTCCTTCCGCGCTTTGTCGGCGATCTCGTCGATATTCAGGGTGTGATACTTCCGGTACAGGCGCACGGTCAGGGCCAGCATCACGGCCGAGGTTGCCACGGACACCACGATGCCGGTCAGCACCAGGCCGGCCGGGATCGGGTTGATGTAGGCGGACATCTCTGTGACGCCGTTGACGACGATGGGCGCCTTCCTCCCGGAGATATAGCCCTTGGCCGCCAGATACAGATACATGCCGGAGTCCGTCATCGCAAAGCCGATGTTCTTCTTGATGAGGTTCCGGTCGATCAGCAGGATCGTGAAGCCGATGCCGAAGAGGATGATGGCCGCGAGTTCCGCGTAATTCGTCAGACCCATCACAACTCCCCCTTCCGGAACAGGCTGAACAGCGCATACATCGTGCAGCAGACCACGAGGCCGACGGCGATGTTCAGGTACGGGATCAGGCCTGCGGAGAAGATCCTGCCGGGTGTGCCGATGGTGATGATGCTGGGCAGATGGTTGGCCCCGGTGAAGAAGGAGTATGCCTTGGCGAGAGCGTAAAAGCCCAGGGCGCATACAGACACCGCGCGGTAGGTCCGGTAGCTGAAGAAACGGGCGGTCTGTTTCTCGCCGAAGGCCAGCATGTGCAGGATCAGCGCGGCGCCCATGATGGCCCCGCCGGAGAAGCCGCCGCCGGGGGAGATGTGACCGTTGAGGATCACGTAGGCGCCGAAAATCAGGATCAGCGGGATCAGCACCCTGGCGATCACCTGCAGGATCGGATCCGAGTGCGGCTCGATCAGGCGGTCGCGGGTGTCCGAGCCGAGGCGCTCGTCAGGGTCGCCGGCCTGGAGCCGCAGCAGGATCATCACCGTGCAGACGGCCACGAAGAGGACGTTGCTCTCGCCGAGGGTATCGAAAGCGCGGTAGTCGAGGATCATGCCGGCCACGATGTTCACCGCGCCGGTGTCCTCGTTCATGCCCTTCTCGATATAGCGCCGCGGAACCTCGTTGTGCACGGGGTTGTCCTCCCGCCCGAAGGAGGGCAGCAGGGCCGTGGTGTGCAGGAGGATCCCGATGATGCCCACGCACAGCAGCACGGCCGCGATCACGGAAAAGACGCGCAGGAGCTTTTCGAGCTTAGCGGTGTGCTTCTGATTCTTTTTCTTCTGTTCCGGCCGGGCCGGCGGGACTGTGAAGACGGGCTCGGGCTCCGGCTCCGCGCTCTCGTCCCAGACGGCGATCATCGCCCGGTCCAGGCTATCGTCGCCCTCCCGGAGCCAGCGCTGCAGGCGGCCCCAGCGGGTGTCGCCCATGTCGTCACGAACGCGTGCCATCCTGCTCCTCCTCCCTCTTCCGGTTCTCCCGGGCGTCCGAATCGATGGCCCGGATCCGCTTGAGCGTCGCAAACAGCAGCAGGCTGTCGACGCCGGCTCCGACCGCAGCCTCGGTGATCCCCAGGTCCGGGGATTCCAGCAGCAGCCAGACCACGCTCAGCGCGAGGCTCTGGGTCATGAAGACCACGGCAGCCGCGAGCAGGTTTTTCGTGAAGGCGACGCAGAGGGCGCAGATCAGCACGGCCGCCAGCAGGAGGATCATCAGAATCTGCATTCAGTCACCCTCCCTTGTCTGCGCGGTCAGCTCCGGGTCGTCCACGGTCATCCGCTTCGCCGGCTGCTCGGTGATGGTGAGTTCGAGCTTCGCCAGCATGTGCGAGGCGACGGGGCTCGTGCACCAGAGGAAGACGATGACGATGGCCAGCTTGAGCGATACCAGGGTGAAGCCGGAGCAGAGGATCAGGCCGCCCACCATCAGCAGGATGCCCAGGGTATCCACCAGGGCGGCAGCATGGATCCGGTTGAGGGCATAGCGGAAGCGGAACAGGCCCAGCACCGCGGTGAACAGCACGAAAAGCCCGCCGGCCATCATCAGCGCGCCCAGGGAAAAGCGAATCCAGTCAAGCATCGGTCGAATCCTCCTTCCGCCGCGCCCCCTGACGCTTCCGCCAGGTGCCGATGTACATCTTGCACAGCGCCAGCACCGCGAGGAAGGACAGCAGGGTGTAGATCATGGCCACATCGGTCAGGTAGTCCTCGCCCAGACGCAGGGTGAGGATGCAGATCACGATGACCACCATGGTGCCGATCACATTGATGGCGATGATCCGGTCGGTGACCTGGGGGCCGCGGAAGGCGCGCCACAGGCAGAACAGGAGGAGGATCCCGATGGCCACCAGCGCGGCGTCCAGCAGGAAGGTCCAGGCGGACTCAGGCGTCATGAGGCTCTCCCTCCTTTCCGGGGTCTTCCACGGCGAGGAGGCGGCGCTCCATCTCGCTGTCCTCCAGACCCTGCGCGAAATCGGTGTCGAGGCAGTGCACCAGGAAGGCGTCCTCCCGGATGTCCACGGTGATCGTCCCCGGGGTCAGGGTGATGGAATTGCCGAGCATGACCCTGGCCGTGCGGCTTTTCAGCCGGGTGCGGAAGGAGGTCAGCCGCGGCTCGGCGATCAGGCGGGGAGACCAGATCAGGCGGATCGTGGCGAAAGCCGCCCGGATCACCGCGCCGACCAGCCAGACCGCGTAAGCGACGGCCCGGGGCAGGCGCCGGATGAAGGCGGCGCTGCGCTTCGGTGAATACCCCATATATTTCCATGCAAACAGATCGATCAGGAGAGCAAGCGCAAAGCCCACAAGGCCGATCTCGACAGTCCACTTTCCGTTCAGCAAAAGCCAGAACGCGAACAGAACGACCAGCATCCGTCGATTCCCCCTTATGCACAGCAAAAAAGCCGATCATGAATCGGCTCTATTTTACCGCGGACGGCTGTTGATGTCAATCGGCAGAATCCGTCGGAAGCTTGACGCGGACGGGCTGCTCGAGGCGCTGCTCCACATAGGCGCGTATGGCGGGGAGGGGCGCGCTGAGGCCGGGCCGCTCGGCCCAGTCGGCGCTGCCGTGGGACAGGCAGTGCTCCAGGAAACGCCGCTCCGCCGGGGCGATGGGCGGCATGGACGGAGTGCGGTGCAGTCCGCACTGGATGCCGCCCTCCCGTGGGTCGAACCATGCGGGATCTTCGGGGCCGATCGCTCGGCCGCAGGTCATGCAGTGCCGGAGCCGGGGCCGGATGCCCTCGATGGCGGCGTAATGGACCAGGAAACCGGTCAGCAGGGGACGCCAGGGCTGTTCCGTGAAGGTCAGACGGCTCAGCGTATGAAGAAGGAGCATGAACAGCTCCTGCGCCGGCTGCCCGGGCTGGACGGCGGCTTCGCACAGGGAGAGGAGATAGACGCCGACGCTGAGCCGCTCCCAGTCGCTCCGCAGGGCGTAGAAGTTCTCGGTCAGGGTGAAGCCGGTGACGGTGTGGCGGCCGTTCTTCTCGAACAGTTCATACTCGCCCAGGGCAAAGAGCTCCGAGGCGGAGAGCAGCTTGCTCTTCGGGCGGCGGCATCCGCGCGCGACGGCCTCCACAAGGCCGTGGGTGGGGCTGAACAGCGTCAGCATCCGGTCGTTCTCGCGATAGTTGGCGTAGCGGACCACGATGGCGGTCTTGTCGGTCTGGATCATGGGGACCTCCGATCAGCGCCGGAAGGGGGCGAACCGGGTGCAGCCCGCCGGATAGCACTGGGCAGTTTGGTGGACGGGAATGCGGGAGGCAGGCGTCTTCTCGTCGATGAGGCGGTTGGCCTCGACGCTTGCGTAGCTGAAGGCCTCGTCCAGCGAGACGGCTCCGTCGGCGTTGACGTCCGCGGGGACGTCGGCCGTCCTGCCGGTCCGGGTGCTGTAGCCGATGCCCTGCAGCAGGGCGGTGGTGAAGCAGCCGCCGGAGTCATCGCCCCAGGATTCCTCCGTGGACGAACAGGCGGTGAGCACAAAGTAACCGTCGGCGTTCAGGGCGGCGCGGCTGCGGAGCGCAAAGGGGGCGATCAGGCCGCTGAGGAAGTCCGCGGGGGAGGGTGCCGGCTCCCTTTCCTCTTCCCAGGTGCTGCCGGGCTCCGCGGCGTCGTATGTCTCGACGTCGTCCAGCATGCCGCCGGAGAAGCAGCAGTCGAGCAGGACGACCTTGCGGCCCGGGACCGTGTCCAGCATCCCGCGCAGGGCGGAGGCCGTTACGAGGGATGCGTCGTTGAGCATGAGGCAGCTCCGTCCGTCGTCATCGACGATCCCGTGGCCGCTGAAGTAGAAGAGGGAGACGTCGTTCTCCGTGGTCCCGGAGAAGGCACCGCCGATGGCGCTCTGCAGGGCCGACGCACCGGAGAGGTTTGCGGCGCTCGTCACGGTCCAGGCGGTGGTGTCCATGGTCGCCAGACCGCTGACGAGGTGGGCGACGTCGACGGCCGTGCCCGCCAGCGGCTTGATCGTGCTGTATTCACAGTAGACGCCGAGGGCGCGGTAATGCGTGGCGGCCTGATAGTCATAGCCCCGCAGGCGGGCATAGGAGACGGCGGGACTGCCGGGCACGGTGCGGATGAGCAGAGCGGGCGTCGTGCCGAGGAAGGCGTCCTCCCCGAAGTCCGTGACCGAAGCAGGGATCTCCACGGTGCGCAGCTGCGTACAGCCCGAAAAAGCCCTGTCCCCGACGGCGGTCAGGCCGGAGGGGAGGGAGACGTCCGTCACGTACGTGTCGCCGAGAAAAGCTTCCTCCTCCAGGACGGTCAGCTCCGGAGGGAGGAGGAGGGTGTCGGCGGCGGCTCCGGCCGACCCGATCAGCAGGGTCAGCGCGGTCAGGGCTGCCAGTGCTTTCTTCATGGGGTCACTCCTCTGTCTCCCGCGTTTCTCTGAGCAGCTGAGCGATGGCGTGCTTGACGGTGAGGGTGCGGATCCGCTCACGGTCGCCGGTCAGGTGCAGTTCCACGGTGCGGACGCCCTTCGGCCCGGCGATGCCGACGAAGACCGTGCCGACGGGGCGCTCCGGCGTGCCGCCTCCCGGGCCGGCCAGGCCGGTGGCGCTGAGCGCGTAGTCGGCCCCCAGACGCTCGCGGGCGCCGGCGGCCATGGCGTACGCGACCTCGGCGCTGACCACGTCGCAGCGCTCGATCAGGTCTGCGGGCACGCCGAGCAGGATGGTTTTGGTTTCCGTCTGATAGGTGACGAAGCCGCCGCGCACCGCGTCGGAGGCGCCGGGGACGTTGACCAGGGTGGCCGCGATCAGTCCGCCGGTGAGGCTCTCCGCCGTGCAGACCGTGGCGCCGCGGGCCTTGAGCGCGGCGATCGCGGAGGCAGCCAGGGAACCGCCGTCGTCGTCGCGGATGTCGTAGATCACATCGCCGAGGCGGCGGCGGATCTCGCGCTCCACGGGCTCCAGCAGCGGACGGGCCGCGGCTTCGCTCTCCGCGGACGCGGTCAGCCGCAGCATGACCTCGCCCGTGGAACAGTAGGGGCTGAGGGTCGGATTCCCTCCGAGCTCCAGGTCCCGCAGGCGCTCGTCCACGGCGGATTCACCCATGCCGAAGATGCGGATGTAGCGGCTGACCAGCACGCGGTCCGCCATGGAGGCCAGCCAGGGACGGATGCTTTCGGTGAACATCGGCTCCAGCTCGCGGGGCGGGCCGGGCAGATGGACGATGAACCTGCCTTCCCCGGCGGGCACGATCGCGCCGGGCGCTGTGCCATGGTGATTGGGGATCACCCGCGTTCCGGGTACGAAGCGGGCCTGGCGCAGGTTGTTGGCGCTCATGGGGCGGTTCATCGCGCGGAAGGCTTCGCGGACCATCTCCTCCGCCTCGGGCAGCTGCACCAGTTCCTTGCCCAGCACCCGCGCGGCCTGCGCCTTGGTGATATCGTCCACCGTCGGCCCGAGCCCTCCGCTGGTGATCACCACGTCGGCCCGCGAGAGGGCCAGGCGGTAAGCTTCGGCCAGACGGTCGGGATTGTCGCCGACGACGGTCTGATGGTGGGCCGTGATCCCGAGGGAGGCCAGCTGGCGCGCGAGAAACTGCGCGTTGGTGTTCAGCACCTGGCCCATCAGCAGCTCGGTCCCGACGCAGAGGATTTCGACGGTCATGCCCGTCACCCGCTTTCCTGTTTTTCGCTTCCAAGTATACCGCAAAACGGCGGGGGAGACAAGGGCGGATTGCATTCCCGGGCCAATGGTGGTACAATACCACCGACACGGAGGGAGGCGATTGGGATGGCCAGGTGCATCTTGTATGAGGACCGGGAGGAGTGTATCGGCTGCGGAGACTGCCGCTGCGAATTCGATCCGGAGAAGGTTTGCGACAACTGCATGGCCTGTGAGCGCGGGGAAGGCGAGTTCCGGAGCATCCTCATCGACGGCATCCGACTCGAAGATCCCGAAAACGGGGAGACGGACGGGTGACGGCCCATTCCGCCGAAGCCCGGGAAGCCGCCGGACGGGCGGACCGCTTCCCGGGTTTTTGCGTGCGGCGGAACGGGTCGGCGCCGGCACGAAAAAGAAGTCTGTTTTTGCGTCAAAAACTCTTGACAAAACAGAGAATCGGAGTATATTGATCTTGCAAGGTCAAAGAAAGTCAGACTTTGCGGATGCACAGACAAAGGAGGCTGATCGATATGGCAGCCATGAACAACTATACACAGAAGTCGAAGGAAGCGATCCAACGCGCTCAACAGATCGCCCTCGAGTACCAGCATATGGCGGTGGACGAGGAACACCTCGCGATGGCGCTGACCGAGGAGCCGCAGGATCTGATCCCGCAGATCCTCAAGCGGATCGGCGTCAGCGCGGAGAGCCTTCAGGACGCCCTGAAGGACGCCCTCGAGCGGACGCCCCGCGTCACCGGAAGCGGGCGTGAGGCAGACAAGATCTACATCTCCAACGAACTCGACAAGGCGCTGAACGAGGCGGACGCCCTCGCCAAGCAGATGAAGGACGAATATGTTTCCGTTGAGCATCTGTGGATGGCTGTCGCCGCGAAACCGAACGCACGCATGAAGACCATCCTCGGGCGCGCGGGCTATGACGCGGACCGCTTCCTCAAGGCCCTGAGCGAAGTGCGCGGCGCGACCCGCGTGACCAGCGAGAACCCGGAGGAGACCTACGACGCGCTGACCAAGTACGGCACCGACCTGGTCGACATGGCCCGGAAGCAGAAGCTCGACCCGGTGATCGGCCGCGACAGCGAGATCCGCAATGTGATCCGCATCCTGTCCCGGAAGACGAAGAACAACCCTGTCCTCATCGGTGAGCCCGGCGTCGGCAATACGGCCGTGGTGGAGGGCCTGGCGCAGCGAATCGTCCGCGGTGACGTCCCGGAGAGCCTGCGCGACAAGACCATCTTCTCCCTTGACATGGGCAGCCTGATTGCCGGCGCGAAGTTCCGCGGCGAGTTCGAGGAGCGCCTGAAGGCCGTGCTGGCGGAGATCAAAAAGAGCGAGGGCCGGATCCTCCTCTTCATCGATGAGCTGCACACGATCGTCGGCGCGGGCAAGGCGGACGGCGCCATGGACGCCGGCAACCTGCTCAAGCCGATGCTGGCCCGCGGCGAACTGCACTGCATCGGCGCCACCACCCTGAACGAGTACCGCAAGTACATCGAGAAGGACGCAGCCCTGGAGCGCCGTTTCCAGCCCGTTATGGTGGGTGAGCCGACGGTGGAGGATACCATCGCAATCCTGCGCGGCCTCAAGGAACGCTACGAGGTCTTCCACGGCGTGAAGATCATGGACAGCGCCCTGATCGCCGCGGCGACGCTCTCGAACCGCTACATCACCGACCGTTTCCTGCCGGACAAGGCGATTGACCTGGTCGACGAGGCCTGCGCCATGATCCGCACGGAGATCGACTCCATGCCGGCTGAGCTGGACGACGTCCGCAGGCACATCATGCAGCTGGAGATCGAGGAGGCCGCGCTGAAGCGGGATGAGGACACCCTCTCCCGGGAGCGCCTGGATCAGGTGCAGAAGGAACTGGCCGAGCAGCGCGAGTCCTTCGGCGCCATGCAGGCCCGCTGGGAGGCGGAGAAGGACGCCATCGGCAAGGTGGGCCGCTTGCGCGAACAGATCGAAAAGACCCGCGCCGAAATCGAGAAGGCCGAGCGCGTGTATGACCTGAACAAGGCCGCCGAACTCAAGTACGGCGAACTTCCGAAGCTGGAGAAGGAACTCCGGGAGACCGAGCGTCTGGCAGAGCAGTCGAAGGGTGAGGAGAGTCTGCTGCACGACAAGGTGACCGACGATGAGATCGCCCGCATCGTGGCGCGCTGGACCGGCATCCCGGTGACCAAGCTGATGGAGAGCGAACGCGAGAAGCTCCTTCGCCTGGAGGACACCCTCCATGAGCGCGTGATCGGCCAGGACGAGGCCGTGAAGCGCGTGGCGGAGGCCATCCTGCGCAGCCGCGCCGGCATCCAGGATCCGAACCGCCCGCTGGGCAGCTTCCTCTTCCTCGGCCCGACCGGCGTCGGCAAGACCGAGCTGGCCAAGGCCCTGGCCCAGACCCTGTTTGACGACGAGAAGAACCTGATCCGGATCGACATGTCGGAGTACATGGAGAAGTTCAGCGTGTCGCGCCTGATCGGAGCGCCTCCCGGATACGTGGGCTATGACGAGGGAGGCCAGCTGACCGAGGCGGTCCGCCGCCATCCCTACAGCGTGGTGCTGTTCGACGAGATCGAGAAGG